>NZ_LOYP01000042.1:0-590439 GCF_001526365.1 Burkholderia sp. MSMB1835 | reverse complement strand
ACAGCCGATAAGCGTGAGCGCTCAACTTGTGCGAGATAGCTCTGGAAAGGAGGTGATCCAGCCGCACCTTCCGATACGGCTACCTTGTTACGACTTCACCCCAGTCATGAATCCTACCGTGGTGACCGTCCTCCTTGCGGTTAGACTAGCCACTTCTGGTAAAACCCACTCCCATGGTGTGACGGGCGGTGTGTACAAGACCCGGGAACGTATTCACCGCGGCATGCTGATCCGCGATTACTAGCGATTCCAGCTTCATGCACTCGAGTTGCAGAGTGCAATCCGGACTACGATCGGTTTTCTGGGATTAGCTCCCCCTCGCGGGTTGGCAACCCTCTGTTCCGACCATTGTATGACGTGTGAAGCCCTACCCATAAGGGCCATGAGGACTTGACGTCATCCCCACCTTCCTCCGGTTTGTCACCGGCAGTCTCCTTAGAGTGCTCTTGCGTAGCAACTAAGGACAAGGGTTGCGCTCGTTGCGGGACTTAACCCAACATCTCACGACACGAGCTGACGACAGCCATGCAGCACCTGTGCGCCGGTTCTCTTTCGAGCACTCCCACCTCTCAGCAGGATTCCGACCATGTCAAGGGTAGGTAAGGTTTTTCGCGTTGCATCGAATTAATCCACATCATCCACCGCTTGTGCGGGTCCCCGTCAATTCCTTTGAGTTTTAATCTTGCGACCGTACTCCCCAGGCGGTCAACTTCACGCGTTAGCTACGTTACTAAGGAAATGAATCCCCAACAACTAGTTGACATCGTTTAGGGCGTGGACTACCAGGGTATCTAATCCTGTTTGCTCCCCACGCTTTCGTGCATGAGCGTCAGTATTGGCCCAGGGGGCTGCCTTCGCCATCGGTATTCCTCCACATCTCTACGCATTTCACTGCTACACGTGGAATTCTACCCCCCTCTGCCATACTCTAGCCTGCCAGTCACCAATGCAGTTCCCAGGTTGAGCCCGGGGATTTCACATCGGTCTTAGCAAACCGCCTGCGCACGCTTTACGCCCAGTAATTCCGATTAACGCTTGCACCCTACGTATTACCGCGGCTGCTGGCACGTAGTTAGCCGGTGCTTATTCTTCCGGTACCGTCATCCCCCGACTGTATTAGAGCCAAGGATTTCTTTCCGGACAAAAGTGCTTTACAACCCGAAGGCCTTCTTCACACACGCGGCATTGCTGGATCAGGCTTTCGCCCATTGTCCAAAATTCCCCACTGCTGCCTCCCGTAGGAGTCTGGGCCGTGTCTCAGTCCCAGTGTGGCTGGTCGTCCTCTCAGACCAGCTACTGATCGTCGCCTTGGTAGGCCTTTACCCCACCAACTAGCTAATCAGCCATCGGCCAACCCTATAGCGCGAGGCCCGAAGGTCCCCCGCTTTCATCCGTAGATCGTATGCGGTATTAATCCGGCTTTCGCCGGGCTATCCCCCACTACAGGACATGTTCCGATGTATTACTCACCCGTTCGCCACTCGCCACCAGGTGCAAGCACCCGTGCTGCCGTTCGACTTGCATGTGTAAGGCATGCCGCCAGCGTTCAATCTGAGCCAGGATCAAACTCTTCAGTTCAAACCTGTTACTGTTTTCGGTTCAGTTAAGAACCGGTCGCTCACTCAAAGCTGACAGGAATATGAATCACTTCATAAACCTGACTTACTTTAGTGTGAGACTCTTGATACTTTTGCTATCTGATCCGAGGATCAGCTCGCTTCCATCAAGCGCCCACACTTATCGGCTGTTAATTTTTAAAGAGCATTCTGCGAGGGAACCTGAAGTTTCCCGGCAGCGCTGCGTTTTCAGCAGCAGAGAAGCGAGATTATGAACCGTGTTTCGCAGCTCGTCAACAACTTTCTGCACTACATCGTTGCGACTGCGGGGCCATCTTCCTGCGCCGTCGGGCTCGTTACTTCCGAACCTCAACAGCACCGCTTCCCTTCCTCCCGCGCCGTGTTTCTGTTAGCGCGAAAGAGGCGTGATTCTATGCATCCGCCGGCAATCGCGCAAGGGGTTTCGCAAAAAATATAAGGCGCCGCACGCTATCGCGTGCGGCGCCTTATATAGAAGCAGCCGAACCGTCAGGAGGCCGCGCGCACCTGGCGCGCGACGATCTCCATATAGTGGTCGAGATCCGGTGTCACCCTGCCTTCTTCCTTCGCCGCGTCGTCCCAGCGACGCAGGCGCAGCGCGTCCTCCGCGAACGGGCGCTGCAGGAACGCTGCCGCCTCCTCTTCATTGAAGATGCCACCCTGTAACGCCAGGCTGCGCACCGAGTCCGGCGACAGGCTCTCGAAGTAGCCGGCATCCGTGCGGCACAGGCACCGCTTCGCGTCGACGTGCAGCCGGATCGGCTCGAGCACCGCATCGTTGAACAGCGGCCGCAGGAACGGCAGCACATAATACTGATGCAGATCGTCGATCCCGCGCGCGCTCGGTGTCTCGCCCTGGCGATTCAGCAAATGGCCGAGGTCGTGCAGGAACGCCGCCGCGACCAGCGCTTCGTCCGCCCCGGACGCCTCCGCCAGCCATCCGCTCTGCAATGCATGCTCGAGCTGCGTGACCGGTTCGCCGCTATAGGCCACATGGCCATGCTCGCGATACAGCCCGTGGATCTCTTCCACCGTCAGCGCCATCCGTTTACTCCCAAGGCAGCGAAAACGTCTTCAGGTTCGTGAAACTCTTCATCGCCTCCTGGACGCCTTCCTTGTAGCCGAGCCCCGAATCCTTGACGCCGCCGAACGGCGACAGTTCGATCCGGTATCCCGGCACTTCCCACACGTTCA
The DNA here is from genome assembly GCF_001526365.1 of Burkholderia sp. MSMB1835. Lineage (NCBI taxonomy): Bacteria > Pseudomonadati > Pseudomonadota > Betaproteobacteria > Burkholderiales > Burkholderiaceae > Burkholderia > Burkholderia sp. MSMB1835. Next base: position 587,650 of record NZ_LOYP01000042.1, on the reverse strand, counting down.
CCGTGCCGACGTTCAGTTCGTTCACGAACCGCACGACGGCCGCCGTGCTGTCCGTACAGACACCCGACGACAGCCCGAACGCGGTGCCGTTGCTGATCCGGATCGCGTCGTCGATCGTGTCGAACGCGACGACGGGCGAGACGGGGCCGAAGGTCTCCTCGCGCACGATCGTCATCGACGGATCGACGTTGTCGAGCACGGTCGGCGCATACAGCGCGCCGCGCCGCACATTGCCGGTCAGCAGGCGCGCGCCCTGCGCGACCGCCTCGTTCACGCGCGCCTCGAACAGCCGTGCCGCCGCTTCGTCGATCACCGTGCCCATTTCGTTCGCGGGATCGAATGGATCGCCGTATTTCCATGCGCGCGTCTTCTCGACGAGCAAGTCGGTGAACGCGGGCGCGATCGAGCGCTGCACCAGCATCCGCTTGACGGCCGTACAGCGCTGGCCCGAATTCCGGTACGAACCGAGCACCGCGAGCGACGCCGCGCGGTCGAGATCGGCATCGGCGAGGACGATCAGCGGATCGTTGCCGCCCAGTTCCAGCACGATGCGCCGGTAACCGGCCCGTGCGGCAATCGCCTTGCCGATCGCGACGCCGCCGGTGAACGTGATCAGCGACGCATGCGGATGCGTGACGAGTTCGTCCGCGAGCTCGGCCGGGTCGCCGGTCAGCACCTGCAGCATCGGCTCCGGCAGCCCCGCTTCATATAACAGGTCGGCCAGATAGAACGCCGACAGCGGCACCTTCTCCGACGGCTTCACGATCACGCGATTGTTGGTCGCGATCGCCGGCGCGATCTTGTGCGCCACCTGGTTCATCGGATGATTGAACGGCGTGATCGCGACGATCACGCCGTCGAGCGGCTGCCGCTGCGAGAACACGCGCCGCGCCTTGCCGTGGGGCGTCAGGTCGCACGAGAAACTCTGCGCATCGTCGCGCAGCGCCTCGACCGCCGCGAACTTCAGCACATCGGCCACACGGCCGATCTCGTAGCGCGAATCCCGTTTCGACAGCCCCGACTCGAGCGTGATCAGGTCGGACGCTTCCTCGGTGCGCTCGCGCAGCAGCGCGGCCGCACGTTCGAGAATCTGCGAACGCTCGTAGCGCGTGAGCGTCGGCCGGTAGGCCATCGCGTAATCGAACGCCGCGCGCACGTCGTCGACGCTGGCGAGCGGCGCGGTGCCGACGCGTGTTCCGGTGTACGGATCCGTGACGTCGAGCGTGCGCTCGCGCATCGCACGCGTGCCGCGCCAGCGCAGTGCTTCCGCACGAAACGACGGATGATCCTGCCGCGGATGAGCCATCATGTCGCGATCCGGTTCAACACGAAATCGAACACGTCGAAGTTGCGCGGGCGACGTGCGGGATCGTCCCGCTCGATACGGCGATTGAACAGCAGCGGCACTTCCTGCTCGGACACGCCGCCATGCGAACGCAGCGGCACCGTGAGGCCCGACAGGTCGTGTTCGCGCTCGCGCGTGCCGAGCGTCATGTCGCGGCGGCCGATCACGACGAGATCGCCGATCCGGTCGGCCGGCAGTTCGAAGCGCGCGGCGGCTTCCGCGTTGTCGAGCACGAGCTCGACGCCGTCGAGGCTGCCGACGCGCCACATCGCCTCGGCCCGGTCGACACCCGGCGCCAGGTAGATCGTCGCGAACGAACCGAGCGCACCGTGGTGCACGACGTACGGATCGGTGATCGGCAGGATCACGCGCGCAGCCTGCGCGCCGTACCAGCCGTCGAAGGCATCCTGCAGATAGATCACGTTCGGCCGGCCCGTCGCCGGATCGTGCTTCGCGTTCATCCCGTGGTCGGCCGTGAGGCCGATCGCCCAGCCGAGCGCGTCGAGCTGGGCGAGGTAGCCGTCCATCATCGCGTAGAACGCGTTCGCGCCGGGACTGCCCGGCGCGCACTTGTGCTGCACGTAGTCGGTGGTCGACAGATACATCAGGTCGACCTGGCGCGTCTGCGCGAGCCGTACGCCGGCCGCGAACACGAATTCGGACAATGCCGCGCTGTACACGTCCGGCGACGGCAGGCCGACCCAGTCGAGCACGTCGACGATCCCGTTTTCCGCGAGATTGGCCTGTGCGGCCTTCTCGGCCGAAAAGCAGATGCCGTTCAGCCGCCAGCCGAGCAACCTGCGCAGCTTGTCCTTCGCGGTCACGACGGCCACCCGCGCGCCGACGTCGGCCGCCGCCGCGAGCAGCGTGCCGGCTCGCAGATAGGCCGGATCGTTCATCATGACTTCGGCGCCGCGCCCGCCGTCGGCGGTGGGGTCCCAGAAATAGTTGCCGCAGATGCCGTGGATCGACGGCGGCACGCCGCAGACGATCGACAGGTTGTTCGGGTTGGTGAAGGTCGGCACGACGCAATCGGCGCGCCAGGCCGTGCCCTCCGCGATCATCCGGCCGATGAACGGCGCGACGCCCGCTTCCACCGCGCGTTCGAGATAGTCGTACTCGCAGCCGTCGACGCAGACGACGACGGTCGGCTCGATCGGCAGCCGGTAGCACCGGCCATTGACGTCGATCGAGCGTCCGGCGAGACCGGTCGACGCGCCGGCGGGCGACGCATCGCCGGGATGGCGCAACGCGAACGCGGCGTTCACGATGCCGCCCGCGAACCGCGCGGCACGCGCGCGGCGATCAGCAGCAGCGCCGCGAGCGACGCGCCGAGCATCATCAGCGACAGCGCCGACGCCGGCAGGTAATAGCCGCGCTCCACCTGGCCGATCACGACGATCGGCACGGTCGCGAAGCCGGGCGGATAAACCGTGAGCGTCGCGCCGAGCTCGCCGAGCGACAGCGCAAAACCGAGCGCGAGGCTCGCGCGCAGCGCCGGCACGAGTTGCGGCAGCAGCACGCGGCGCAGCACCATCGCGGGCGGCGCACCGAGGCTCGCGGCGGCTTCGCGCAAGACGGTCAGCTCCGGACGCAACGCGGCGGCGGCGCAGCGATAGCAGAACGGCAGAATCAGCGCCAGTTGCACCAACACGACGATCGCCGCCGAGCTCGACAGGTCGAGCGGCTTCTGGTGATACGCGATCAGCACCGCGAGCCCGAGCACGACGCTCGGTACGCCGTTCGGCACCATCACGAGCGCGTCGACGACCGCGCCGAGGCCGCGCCGGTCGCGCCCTTCGAGCGCGAGCGCCAGCCACAGCCCGAGGATCGTGCCGAGCGCCGATACGCCGAAGCCGATTTCGAGGCTCGTCAGCAGCGCGTCGTATTCCTGCGAGCCGAGCCGCTCGAACCAGCGCAGGCTGTAGCCGGCCGGCAGGATCGTGCCCGACCACTGCGTCGACACGCTCGACAGCGCGACGACGATTACCGGCAGCACGAACAGCCAGAAGCACGCGAAGGCGGCCAGCGCGAGCGCGACGCGCGACGCATGCTTGAGCAGCGCGTCGGTCCAGCCGATCGGGTGGCGCGGCACGGCTTGCCCGATACGGAATTCAGCGGACATCGTTTCCTCCCGTCGCACGCCGGTTCACCCGGCGATAAACCGTATACAGCGCCAGCGACAGCGACAACATCACGACCGCGCCGGCCGATGCGGTCGGCAGATCGAGATCGACGGTCGCGCTGCTGTAGATGGCAACCGGCAACGTAACGAGCCGCGCACTGCCGAGCACGAGCAGAATCCCGAATTCGTTCAGCGTCAGCAGGAAGCACAACACGGTGCCGGCGGCGATACCCGGCCACGCGATCGGCAGCACGACGCGGCGCGCGAGCATCCAGCCCGGCGCGCCGAGGCTGCGCGCGGCTTCGATCAACCGCAGGTCGAGCGTCGCGAACGACGCGAGCGTCGGCCGCACGACGAACGGCGTGTAGAACACGGTCTGAGCAAGGATCACGCCGCCGATCCCGAACAGGAAGTCGAGCGGCGGGTTCTCGAGATGGAACAGGTGCTGCAGCGCGATGCTGATCGAGCCTTGCGAGCCGTACAGGAAGATCAGCGTGAACGCGACGAGGAACGACGGAAACGCGACGTACAGCTCCAGGAAGCGCGTGACGAGCGATGCGCCCGGAAACGGCCTGAAGAACAGCAGCGCAGCCAGCAGCACGCCGAGCACCGACGCGGTGCCGGCGCTCGCGAACAGGACGCCGAGCGTGGTCAGCAGCACGTTGCGCGTGTCGGGATTGCCGAAGAAGGTCCGGTACGCGGCGAAACTCAACCCGTGATCGCCCGAGACGCTCAGCAGCACGAGCTTCACCAGCGGATAGACGACGAGCGGGCCGAGCACGACGATCGCGAGCGCGGCCAGGTGCAGATCGCCCATGCGCCTGCGACGCCGCGCGGCGGCGGCATGGGCGGCGGCCGACGCGAGCACGTGCGGCGGCAGGCCGGTTTCAGGGCTCGATAAGGACGACATCGTCTGCCTCGCAATGCAGGGACACGCGCGCACCGCGCTCGGGGGCCGCGCCGCGACCGCGTTGCATCGTGACGCGCACGGGCTCGTCGGGCGCCGCGTCGATCACGACCGCGATCGACAGGTCCGCGCCCTGCCATTCGACCGACGACACGGTGCCGTGCAGGCCGCCCGCCGCGGGCGGCATCACGGTCAGCCGCTCGGGACGCACGCATGCGACCTTGCCACGCACTTCGTGGCGCGGATCGCCGAGCGGGAAGATCACGTGCGGCGGCAGCAGGTTCGCCGGGCCGAGATAGCGCGCGACGTAACCGTCGCGCGGCGCGTCGTACAACTGCTGCGGCGTGCCGAGCTGCGCGATGTGGCCGTCGCGCATCAGCAGCGCGCGGTCGGACAGCACGAGCGCGTCGTCGCGATCGTGCGTCACGCAGACGACGGTCAGGTTCGGCAGACGCTCGTGCAACGCCTTCAGTTCGCTACGCACCGACGCGCGCAGGTTGGCGTCGAGCGCCGACAGCGGCTCGTCGAGCAGCAGCACGTCCGGCTCGATCACGAGCGCGCGGGCCAGCGCGACGCGCTGCTGCATCCCGCCCGACAGTTGCGCGGGCAGATGGTGGCCGGCATCGCCGAGTTGCACGAGCTTGAGCGCGTCGGCAACGCGGCGCGTCACTTCCGACGACGCCATGCCGCGTGCGCGCAGCCCGAATGCGACGTTCTCGAACACCGACAGGTGCGGGAACAGCGCGTAATTCTGGAACAGCAGACCGAGGTTGCGCTTGTGCGGCGGCGCATAGGTCAGGTCGCGTCCGGCCACGGTCAGCGTGCCGGTCAGGCCGTCGGCCTTCACAAACCCGGCGATGAAGCGCAGCAGCGTCGTCTTGCCGCAGCCGCTCTTGCCGAGCACGGTCAGAAATTCACCGGCGCCGATCGACAGCGACAGATCGTCGAGCACCGTGCGTGCGCCGTAGCGCACGCTCAGGTGTTCGATCTGCACGCCGCCCGGCGCGCCGGACCGCAACGTCGCGTGCGGTTCGGCGGCGCCGAATGCGCCGGGATGGGTCAGGGTGGTTTCCACCGGGTTCATCCTCTTGCTCGCTGATACAGGCGGCGTACGCCGATCACTTCGGCTTGACGACGTCGAGCTGCTTGCCCGAGCTGCCGATCACGTCCTTCTTCCAGCGCTCGATCCACACCGGCTTCTTCGCCATCACCTGGGTCCAGTCGACCGGAATCAGCTTCACGCCCGCGATCGCCTTCTTGACCGCTTCGCCGTTCTTGCCGGCCAGCGGCACGTCGGTGCGGCCCGGGATGCCGTACATGTCCGGCACCTTCGACTGCACTTCCGTCGACATCAGGTAGTCGATCAGCTTCCGGCCGGCGTCCTGGTTCGGGCCGCTCTTGATCAGGCCGATGCCGTACGGGAGCTGGAACGTGGTCGGCTGGTCGCCTTCCTTCGCGGCCAGGAAGATCGGCTTGACGGACAGCGCGCCGTGCTCGGCGTCGTCGAGGTCCATCTGCAGGTCGCCGTTCGCGACGCTGATCTCGTTACGCGACAGCAGCACGTTCAGGTAGCCCGTGCCCTTCGTGTGGAACTTCACGCTCTGCGACAGCTTCGCGAGGTAGTCGAACGCCTTGTCCTCGCCCATCAGCGACGTCGTCAGGATCAGCACGGCCATCCCGTCGCCGGCGGTGGCCGGGTTCGAGTACGCGACCTTGCCGGCGTAGGCCGGCGCGAGCAGGTCGGCGAACGTCTTCGGCTGGTTCTTCACGACGTCCGGGTTGATCGCGAACGAGAAGTAGTTGTTCACGAAGGTCGCCCACGTGCCGTCCTCGGCCTTCGCGATGGCCGGCACGTTCTTGTAGTTCACGCTCTGGTACGGCTGCAGCAGGCCCATCTGGCCGGCTTGCTGGATGAACGGCGGCAGCGTGACGATCACGTCGGCCTTCGGGGAATTCTTCTCGATGTTCGCGCGGTTCACCACCTCGCCGCTGCCTGCCGTCACGACGTTGACCTTCACGCCTTCCTTCTTCTCGAAGGCCGGCAGCACATCGCGATAGAGGTTCTCGAGGCCGTCCGCCGTGTACAGCACGACCGCGTTTGCCGCATGCGCCGGCATCGCGGCGCCTTGCAGCAGACCGGCGGCGCAGGCGGCCAGCGCGAGCTTGCGGAACGCGCCGGCAGCGGCGCGCGAGGGTTTCTGCAGTGTCATCTCACTTCTCCGTAGGCGGAACACCAAACGGCCGGGGCACGATCCGGCTCTCCTGTCGTCTCCGGGCAGGCCGCCTGGCGGCCCGCCTCGCTACCGCGCTCAGGCTGGGTGCGGCGCGGCAACCGAAGGATCACAGCGTTCGATGACAAACCCGTGACGAATGCCACAATTTCCAAAAAATGACACATTTTGCCACTATCATGCAAGTCATTCAGAAATGCCGTCCCGCGTTTCATTCGCCCTTTGCCGGAGATAAAAACCATGCCCGACCCGATCCTGCTCACGCCCGGCCCGCTCACCACGTCCGCCACAACACGCCACGCAATGCAACATGACTGGGGGTCGTGGGACGCCGCTTTCAATCGACTGACGGCCAGCGTCTGTGCCGACCTCGTCGCCATCGCGGGCGGCGGCGATGCGTACGTGTGCGTGCCGATGCAGGGCAGCGGCACGTTCTCGGTCGAAGCCGCGCTCGGCACGCTTGTGCCGCGCGACGGCGTCGTGCTGGTTCCCGACAACGGCGCGTATTGCGCGCGCATCCTGAAGATTCTCGGCCGGCTCGGTATCGACGCGATCCCGTTGCCGTTCGGCGAAGACGCGGCCGTCGACGCGGCGGCCGTCGAAGCCGCGTTCGCCCGCGAGCCGCGCATCACGCACGTCGCGCTCGTGCACCTGGAAACGAGCGCCGGGATCCTGAATCCGCTCGATGCGATCGCGGCTGCGTCCCGGCGGCACGGCAAGCGGCTGATCGTCGATGCGATGAGTTCGTTCGGCGCGCTGCCGATCGCGCTGGCGGACAGCGGCATCGACGCGCTGATCTCGGCCAGCGGCAAATGCCTCGAAGGCGTGCCGGGAATGGGGTTCGCGATCGTGCGGCGCGATGCGCTCGACGCGAGCGAAGGCAACTCGCCGTCGCTCGCGCTCGATCTCCACGATCAGTACGCGTATCTGCGCAAGACCGGGCAATGGCGCTTCACGCCGCCGACGCACGTGATCGCCGCGTTGCGCGCCGCGCTCGACCAGTACCTCGCCGAAGGCGGCCAGCCGGCGCGCGGCGCACGCTATGCGGACAACTGCCGGACGCTGGTCGAATCGATGCGCGCGCTCGGCTTCGTGCCGTTCCTCGACGCCAGCGTGCAGGCGCCGGTGATCGTCACGTTCCACGCGCCCGACCATCCGGCCTACGATTTCCGCCGCTTCTACGACGCGGTGCGCGACGCGGGCTTCATCCTGTATCCGGGCAAGCTCACGCGCCTCGAGACGTTCCGCGTCGGCTGCATCGGCGCGATCGACGCGAACGATATCCGGCGTGCGGTCGCCGCCATCGCGGCCGCGGTCGAATCGCTCGGCATCGCGATGCAGCACGCATGAAAGTGCGTGCGTGCCGGCCGCCCGCCGGCACGCGCAAATAAAAACGCCCGACGGCCGATCGGCCGCCGGGCGAATGCACCGAATGTGCGGGGAATCGGTCCTTACAACTCGATCCGCTTGATGTCGCCGACGACGAAGATGTACGACAGCGCGCCGACCAGCGCGATCACGCCGATGAACACGAGCGCGCCGACGAACGAGCCGGTCGACGCGACGATGAAGCCGACGACGAGCGGCGTGATGATGCCGGCGAGGTTCGCCGCGAAGTTGAAGATACCGCCCGTCACGCCGAGCAGGCCGTCCGGCGCGATGTCCGACACGAGCGTCCAGCCGAGTGCAGCCATCCCCTGCGCGAAGAACGCGACCGACATGATCGCGATCACGGCTTCGTTGCTCTGCACGTAGTTCGCGAGAATGATCGTCGACGCGAGCAGCAGGCCCGCGATGATCGGCAGCTTGCGCGCGAGGTTCGCGGACTTGCCGCGGCGCAGCAGCCAGTCGGAGAAGACGCCGCCGAACATCACGCCGACCGACGCAGCGATGAACGGCATCACCGCGAAGAAGCCGATCTTCAGCCAGCCCATGTGGCGCTCCGTTGCCAGATAGGTCGGGAACCAGGTCAGGAAGAACACGAGCGTCGAGTTGCCGGCGAACTGGCCGAGGCAGATGCCCGCGAGCTGGCGCTTCTTCAGCAGTTTGCCGGCCATTGCCCAGCTGAACTTCGGCTGTGCGGCCTTGCCGCTCTTGTCGTCGGTCTTGCGCGCGCCGTGCACGAGGCCGCCGCCCGCCTCGATATAGGCCAGCTCCGCCGCGTTCGCGCCCGGATGGTTGCGCGGCTCGTGGTAGAGCTTCCACCAGACGAGGCCGAACGCAATGCCGACCGCGCCCACGACCCAGAACAGCGAGCGCCAGCCGAATGCGCCCATCAGCGCGAACAGCACGGGGCTGAAGAACGCGAGGCCGATGTATTCGCCGACGGTATAGGTGCCCGTCGCCATCGCGCGCTCGTTCTGCGGGAACCAAGTCGCGACGACGCGGCTGTTGGTCGGGAAGCACGGCGCCTCGGTGATGCCGAGGCCGAGGCGACACGCGAGCAGCGTCGCGACGCCCGGCACGAAGCCTTGCAGGAACGTGCACAGCGACCACAGCGTCATCGACCAGTAGTAGGTGATCTTGCTGCCGAAGCGGTCGAGGAACAGGCCGCCGGGAACCTGCATCGCCACGTACGTCCACGAAAACGCGGAGAACATGATGCCCATCACGGCCGCGTTGATGCCGAGCTCCTTGGTGAGCTGCGGCGCAGCCACGCCCAGCACGGTGCGGTCGAGATAGTTGATCATCGTGCCGATCGCGAGCAGCGCGAGGATCTTGTAGCGCGCCGACGTGCGCCGGACCGTGCCGGCCGCCTGCGCCGGCGCGGCGCTCGTGTGGGTGGTGTGCTGCATGGTCGTCTCCTGGTCTCTTTCTGTGTCTGTAAGGGGTCAGCGCGCGACGAGCGACTGAAAGTGATCGAACATCCGCTCGGCGTCGGGCGTGCGCCCGGTGAAGATCTCGAACGCGTCGACGGCCTGGTACACGGCCATCCCGCCGCCCGGCAGCGTCGCGCAGCCGGCCGCGCGCGCGGCATGGATCAGCTCGGTTTCGAGCGGGAAATACACGATGTCGGCCACCCACATGCCCGCGTGGAGCAGTTCGGCCGGCAGCGGCAGGCCCGGATGCTTGACCATGCCGGTCGGCGTTGCGTGGATCAGGCCGGTCGCGGCGCGCATCGCGGCCGCGAGATCGCTACCGGGCGCGACCCGGGCCACGGGGAAGCGCTGCTGCAATTCGCCCGCCAGCGCGGTGGCCCGCGCGCCGTCGACGTCGAAAATCGTCAGTTCGGCCGCGCCCATCTGCAGCGCCGCGTGCGCGACAGCCGCGCCCGCGCCGCCCGCGCCGAGCTGGACGACGCGTTCGAGCGACGCGCCGGGCAGCCCGCGGCGGAACGATTTCGCGAAACCCGACCAGTCGGTGTTGTGGCCGATCCGCTTGCCGTCCTTGAACAGCACGGTGTTCACCGCGCCGAGCGCACGCGCGTCGTCCGACAGCGCGTCGAGATGCTCGATCACGCGCTGCTTGCACGGGTGCGTGATGTTCAGCCCGTTGTAGCCCATCCGCTGCGCGGCCTCGAGCAGCTGCGGCAGCGCGTCGACGTTCACGCCCAGCACGTCGAGATCGATGCGCCGGTACACGTAGCCAAAGCCCTGGCGGAATCCCTCTTCCTCGTGCATCGCGGGCGACAGCGAACCGCCGATGCCCTGGCCGATCAGGCCGATCAGAAACGACGGGCGGCTCATCGGGCGGCTCCCTGCGCGAACAGCGTCGCGAGGCGCTGCAGCGCGAACACGTAGCCTTCGGTGCCGCAGCCGCAGATCACGGCTTCGGCGATCGCCGACACATACGAGTGGTGGCGAAACGCCTCGCGGCGATGGACGTTCGAGATATGCACCTCGATCACCGGCTTCGCGATCGCGGACAGCGCGTCGGCCAGCGCCACCGACGTATGCGTATAGGCGGCCGGGTTGATCACGATGCCGTGCGTGTCGTGGCGCGCGGCATGCAGCCAGTCGATCAGTTGATGCTCGGCGTTCGACTGGCGGAACTCGATTTCCAATCCGAGCCCTTCCGCCGCCGTGCGGCAGCGCTGCTCGAGATCGGCGAGCGTTTCCGCGCCGTAGATGTGGGGCTCGCGCGTGCCCAGCAGATTCAGATTCGGGCCGTTCAGCACCAGCACCTTGTGCTTGCTCATGTGATTTTGCTCCAGAAACGGGGGCGAATCGTGAGCCGACTCCGCCCCCTGACGTCGAGATTTGGCGCTAGTGTGCGCTTGCGCAAGCGCAATGTCTTTTCGGGTTTTCGCTAATTTGTACCATCTAGTTAGTTTGTACAATATGCATCACTAGCCCAGTAAATTCGGGATATGGCGCCCGCGCCGAACTCAACGACTGGTTCATTCAGGGTCGGTTCGACCGGCGTCATGCCCCGCTCATCCGCAGGAATCGCCCATGCAGCGCTCGATCGCCACCGTGTCCCTGTCCGGCACGCTCGCCGAGAAGCTCGCCGCCATCCAGGCCGCGGGCTTCGATGGCGTCGAAATCTTCGAAAACGACCTCGTCTACTTCGACGGATCGCCGGCCGACGTCCGGCGCATGGCCGCCGACCTCGGCCTCGACATCGTGCTGTTCCAGCCGTTTCGCGACTTCGAGGGCGTGAGCGCGGCCCAGCTCGCGCGCAATCTCGACCGGATCAAGCGCAAGTTCGACGTGATGCATGCGCTCGGCACCGACCGCATCCTCGTCTGCAGCAGTGTGTCGGCCGATACGATCGCCGACGACGGATTGCTCGTCGACCAGCTCGGCGCGCTCGCCGAGGCCGCGCGGCAGGCCGGTGTGGTGGCCGCGTACGAAGCGCTCGCGTGGGGCCGCGTCGTGAAGCGGTATGGCCACGCGTGGCAGCTCGTAAATGCGGTGAACAGCCCGCACCTCGGCCTTGCGCTCGACAGCTTCCACACGCTGTCGCTCGACGATTCGCCGGACGCGATCGCCGACATCCCCGGCGACCGGATCGCGTTCGTGCAGATCGCCGACGCGCCGAAGCTCGCGATGGACGTACTCGAATGGAGCCGCCACTACCGCTCGTTCCCGGGCCAGGGCGACTTCGACCTGGCGCGCTTCACCGCGCGCGTGATCGAGTCGGGTTATACGGGGCCGCTGTCGCTCGAGATCTTCAACGACGGGTTCCGCGCGGCGCCGACCGCGCTCACGGCCGCGGACGGCCATCGCTCGTTGCTCTACCTGGAAGACCTGACGCGCGCGCGGCTCGCACGGGAGGGTCGCGCGCCGGCCGCCGGCCAGCCGCTGTTCGCACCGCCCGCGCCGCCCGCGCACGTCGGGTTCCAGTTCATCGAATTCGCGGTCGACGCGCAGGCGGCGGCGACCGTCGGCGAATGGCTCGGCCGGATGCGCTTCCGGCTCGCCGGCCGGCATCGCTCGAAGGACGTGACGCTGTTCCAGCACGGCGCCGCATCGATCGTGCTGAATGCCGAGCGCGACTCGTTCGCCGATGCGTTCTTCCAGCAGCACGGACTGTCGCTGTGCGCGTCGGCGTTCCGCGTCGACGACGCCAAAGTGGCGTTCGAACGCGCAGCCGGCTTCGGCTACGCGCCGTTCTCGGGCCGGGTCGGGCCGAACGAACGCGTGCTGCCGAGCGTGAAGGCGCCGGATGGCAGCCTCGAATATTTCGTCGACGAAGCGCCGGATGCGCCGACGCTGTATGAATCGGACTTCGTGCTGACCGACATCGACGGCCCGAGCGAAGTCGGCCCGCTGACGGGCATCGATCACGTGTGCCTCGCGCTGCCGGCCGACGCGCTCGACACGTGGATCCTGTTCTTCAAGACGGCGTTCGGCTTCGAGGCCGAGCGCAGCTGGCTCGTGCCCGACCCGTACGGGCTGATGCGCAGCCGCGCGGTGCGCAGCGCCGACGGCTCGGTCCGGATCGCGCTGAACGCATCGGTCGACCGTCACACGGCCGTCGCCGAATCGCTCGACCGCTACCACGGCACCGGGCTGAACCACGTCGCGTTCCGCACGGACGACATCGTGAAGACGGTCGCCGCGTTCGCGGCCGACGGCGTGCCGTTCCTGCGCATTCCGGCCAACTACTACGACGATCTCGCCGCGCGTTACGCGCTGCCGGACGAACTGATCGACACGCTGAGCTCGCACCACCTGCTCTACGACCGCGACGAGCACGGCGGCGAATTCCTGCATGCGTATACGGAACTGGTCGACAACCGCTTCTCGCTCGAGATCGTCGAGCGGCGCGGCGGGTACGACGGCTACGGCGCCGCGAATGCGGCCGTGCGGCTCGCCGCGCAGGCGCAGCGCAGGAAATAAGGAACGGACGCGAACCGGCGTTTGGGGGCCGGATCGCGCTCGCACTTCGGCAGTCGAGCGGACGGGCGCCGCTCGCCCGCGCCATCGCGGCAAAGCGCGGCCAAGGGGCCGGCCCCGCGGCCGGCCCGCGCGCATGCCGGAAGCCGCGCGTCGTCCGACGTTACATCCGGTAACCCATGCCGCAGTGCAGCATTGCGTCGCCCGCCCCGGTTTTAAGAATCGCTTAAGTCTTCGACGGCACCATCCGCAACCAGTACCCGATGGTTATCTTGAAAAGGAGGAAAGCGATGAGCGCCGTAGAAGCACCCGCGGGCCGCCCGGCCGCGCCCCCTGCAAAGAAGACGATGCTGCGCCGCCTGCTCAGTCATCATGAAATCGCGACGTTGCTCGTGCTGCTGCATGCACCGATCGGCGCGAACGCCAAACCCGAATTGCCCGCGCTGCAGGAAGCCGGCCTCGTCGAAATGGTCAAGCTCGACCCCGATACGGCCCCGAGCTTCCGGCTGACCGAAGACGGCACGGCCGTCCTGAAAGGGCTCGGCTACCGCTGAGCCGCCGCTTTCACCCGCTTTCACCCCTTCCCGCTTCCCCGCCCGACCCCGATCCCCGCGACCCGCCGGCCACGCCGGCGAGTGGCGTCACCCCGCGCGTTCCTGCAGCATCAGCCGGTATTCCGTCGGCGTCACGCCGACCGTCGCCTTGAACTGGCGCGTGAACGCGCTGTGATCCGTGTAGCCGCATAGCGCGGCCACGTCGGTCACCTTGTCGTGGGTGACCAGCAGCGCGGTGGCCGCGTCGAGCCGCGTCTTCAGCAGCACCTGACGCGGCGTCAGGTGGAACACCTTGTGGAAGTAGCGTTCGAGCTGCGCGACCGACATCCCGGCCATCTGCGCGAGCTGCTTCAGGTTCAGCGGCTGCACGTAGTGATCCTGGATGTGCTGGACCACGTCGGCGAGCCGGCTGTACGCCGGATGCGATCCCTCGTGCGCCTTCAGGTCGCGCGAGATGCCCGCGAGGCCGACCACCCGGCCCGCGGCGTCGCGCAGCGGCTCCTTGCAGGTCAGGCACCAGCCCGGCTGGCGGCCCGGATACAGGTGCAGCTCGAGCTGGTCCATCAACTGCTGGCCGGCATTGATCGTCGCCATGTCCTGTTCGAAGTAACTCCGGCCGAAGCGGCGCGGAAATACCTCGTCGGCCGTCTTGCCGAGCAGGTCGCGCTTGTCCTTGTAGCCGCAGCGCATCGCCAGCGTGCGATTGACGAGCGCGTAGCGGCCGCTCGCATCCTTCACGAAGAACGCGACATCCGGCAGCGCATCGAATACCGGTTCGAGCAGGCGGAAATGCGCGAGCATCGCACCAAGATCGGCGTTGTCGGGCTGGTGGCGCAACGTATCGGACAGGCTCATGGGCGGTACGGCAAGCAAGGTCGTCATCCCGGCAACCGCGAAGCGAGTGGCAGATGGCGTCGATTATAGGAGCGCCCCTTCGATCGCGTCGCGCCGAACGCGGGGCAGGCAAGACGGCGGCCGGTTGCATCGTGTGTCCCGGCCGGTTGCATCGGTCGGCGGGACAGGTTGCGTACGCAACCACTACGCCATTACGCGACACGTGTGCGGCCGGCAGCCGTTCCGCTTCCGCCGCTGCCGCCGCAACAGCGCATCGACACGCCGGCGCCACGCTCCCGATTCCGTCATCCTAAAAATGCCGACGGCCCGCGTCTTGGCGGGTTTGCGCATTCGTCATGACGATTTCGGCATATATCAGGGTTATCGACGATATGCCGATATCGTCGCCAGCCACGCATCGAACGCGCAAGACGCACGCATTTTCGTTACCTAGACTTCGCTTCACGGTCACGAGACGACATCCCGCCGCTGCCGCAATCGGCACGCGCGGCCCACCGCATCCGCCGCCGCGCACGCCGATTCCGGCACAGCGCGCGCAGCACGCGACAAGCACGCACGGCCTGCACGTCGGCCTGCGGACCGATACGTCTCGCCCGGTTTACCGGCGCCGGCCCGCATGCCGGCGGCGGCCCAACCACGCCATCAAGGGGAAGTGAAAGTGAAGCTGAAGGTATCGCACGTCGCGCTGGCCGCCGCCTGCGCACTGTCGGGCGCGCACGCCGTCGCCGCCGACGTCGTCAAGATCGGTTTCGCCGCACCGCTGACCGGCCCGCAGTCGAATTACGGCACGGACATGCAGAAGGGCGTGCAGCTCGCGATCGCCGATTTCAACGCGACGCATCCGACGATCGGCGGCAAGCCGGTCACGTTCCAGCTCGACTCGCAGGACGACCAGGCCGACCCGCGCACCGGCACGACCGTCGCGCAGCGGCTGATCGACGACAACGTCCGCGGGATCATCGGCCACTTCAACTCGGGCACCAGCATCCCCGCGTCCGACCTGTACGATCGCGCGGGGCTGCCGCAGATCTCGATGGCGACGTCGCCGCAATACACGGCGCGCGGCTACAAGACGACCTACCGGCTGCTGACCAGCGACGCGCAGGCCGGCCGCATCGTCGGCACGTACGCGGTGAAGACGCTGCGCTTCAAGCGCATCGCGATCATCGACGACCGCACGGCCTACGGCCAGGGCATCGCCGACGAATTCGCGAAGGCCGTGGAAGCGGCCGGCGGCACGATCGTCAAACGCGACTTCACGAACGACAAGGTGCTCGATTTCTCGGCGATCCTGACCAACCTGAAGGGCGTGAATCCGGACGCGGTCTTCTACGGCGGCGGCGACGCGCAATCGTCGCCGATGATCCGCAAGATGCGCCAGCTCGGGATGAAGTCGGCGTTCGTGACGGGCGAGATGTCGCGCTCGCCGACGTTCCTGAAGGTCGGCGGCGACGCGGCCGAAGGCGCGATCGTCTACATGGGCGGGCTGCCGAAGGAAAAGATGCCGGGCTTCTCCGGCTACGCCGCACGCTACAAGGCGCGCTTCAACGAAGACGTGATCACGTACTCGCCGTACTCGTACGACGGCACGATCGCGCTGCTCACCGCGATGAAGGAAGCGAATTCGACCGATCCGAAGGTGTACACGCCATACCTCGGCAAGGTGTCGATCAAGGGCGTGTCGGCCGCGAGCATCGCGTACGACTCGAAGGGCGACCTGAAGGATGCGCCGGTGACGATCTACAAGGTCGAGCGCGGCGCGTTCAAGCCGGTCGATACGATCGCCGGCAACTGATTACGCGGGCCCTGCCCCGCGCGGCGCGTCGGCGGCCCACCGGCCGCCCGCGCCGCGCGCGCTCCGGCTGCATGGTCCGAAGCCGTTCTCGGCGCACGCCCGCGTGCAGGCATTTCGCGCTCCTGTAGAATCCCCCCACCCGCTTTGACGCCTCGTCTCCGCCGTGCCCCATCCCGGTGCGGCGGCGCGTGTCGCGTGCCTCACCCGGCGCGCGGCATGCTTCGACGACGCAAGCCGCGCCTTGTCAGTCCATGCCGATAGCGGGCCCTGGAGACGCAGCACCGACAACAACATTCGAAAACCGATCGTCCTGACCATGCAAGCTTCCGAATTGAGCGGCGTGCCTCGCGCCGCCGAACGCGCGCTCACGCGCAGCGACTACAAGACCCTTGGCCTTGCCGCACTCGGCGGCGCCCTCGAGTTCTACGACTTCATCATCTTCGTGTTCTTCGCGCCGGCGATAGGACAACTCTTCTTCCCGCACGACATTCCCGACTGGCTGCGCCAGTTGCAGACGTTCGGCATCTTCGCGGCCGGCTATCTCGCGCGCCCGCTCGGCGGCGTGATCATGGCGCACTTCGGCGACCTGTTCGGCCGCAAGCGGATGTTCACGCTGAGCGTGCTGATGATGTCGGTGCCGACGCTGCTGATGGGCATGCTGCCGACCTACGACACGATCGGCATCCTCGCGCCGGTGTTGCTGCTGCTGTTCCGCGTGCTGCAGGGCGCGGCGGTCGGCGGCGAAGTGCCGGGCGCGTGGGTGTTCGTGTCCGAGCACGTGCCGTCGCGCCATATCGGCTACGCATGCGGCACGCTGACCGCAGGCCTGACGGCCGGCATCCTGCTCGGCTCGCTCGTCGCGGCCGGCATCAACAGCCGCTACTCGACGGCCGAAGTCGCCGCGTTCGCGTGGCGCATCCCGTTCCTGCTCGGCGGCGTGTTCGGGCTGTTCTCCGTGTACCTGCGCCGCTGGCTGCATGAAACGCCGGTGTTCGCCGAGATGAAGGCGAAGAAGGCGCTCGCGGCCGAGATTCCGCTGAAGGCGGTATTGCGCGATCACGGCCGCGCGGTGATCGTGTCGATGCTGCTCACGTGGATGCTGTCGGCCGCGATCGTCGTCGTGATCCTGATGACGCCCGCGCTGCTGCAGAAGCAGTTCCACCTGACGCCGGCGACGACGCTGTTCGCGAACAGCGTCGCGACGCTGTGCCTGACGGCCGGCTGCATCACCGCGGGTTCGCTCGCGGGCTGGATCGGCGCGAAGCGCGTGCTCGGCATCGGCGGCATCGGGCTGGCCGCGTGCTACTACCTGCTGTTCGCGCAGGTCGCGGCCGATGCGTCGACGCTGCCGCTCTACTACGGGATCGCGGGCTTCATGGTCGGCACGATCGGCGCGGTGCCGTTCGTGATGGTGAAAAGCTTCCCGGCCGTCGTGCGCTTCTCGGGCATCTCGTTCTCGTACAACGTCGCGTATGCGATCTTCGGCGGCCTCACGCCGGTGATCGTGTCGCTGATGATGAAGTCGAATCCGCTCGCACCGGTCGTGTACGTCGCGGCGATCTGCGTGCTCGGCGCGATCGCCGTGCAGTTCTCGAAGGATGCGAAGGACGTGCAGGGCACGCACTGAACGCCGGCGCTCGCGCCCGCTGGATGAACGAAGGGCCGAATCCCGCGGCGTGCGGGATTCGGCCCTTTCGTCTTGCGTCGGCGTGGCGGCGCGAGTGCGGTCAGCTCAACGCAGCACGCCGTACGACGAGCTCGGCCGGCGCAACGCGTCGATGCTCGCGCCGCCGGCGCCGGTGACGAACAGCAGCAGGAACCCGCCGGAAATCGCGACGTTCTTCCAGAAGTGAATCACCATGTCGTGCTGGACGGCCGCGTTGGTCGCGTCCCAGAAATTGTGCCCGACCATCGCGGTCGCGATCGTGTAGACCGCCATCAGCAACGCGAGCGGTCGGACCTTATAGCCGACGATCAACAGCAGGCCGCCCAGCCCCTCGATCGCGACGACGATCGGCGCGACGACCTGTTGATAGGGCACGTTCATCGTGTGCAGGTACGCGACGAAATCGCCGTAGCCGAGCAGCTTCATGATGCCGCCCCACAAGAACAACGCCGCCAGCGCCAGGCGTGCGAAAAAAATGACGCCGGAATCGACGGTACGCGTCATGCCTCTCTCCTCGTATGCAATTCGGCCGCCCGCGTCGGGCGCGCCCGTGCGGTTCGGCGCCGCGGCCCCGGAAGGGCGCGCGGCAAATGGGCCAGCATAGAGGGTCTTTTCGCGGTGTCCAAGAAAAAGGTTGTAGCAAATCTTTACACCGCGGCGGCGGCGCCGGCAGCCCGGCGCGCCGAAAAAACGCGTTTAGCCCGCGTCGCTCAACAGCACGCCCTTCTTGAAGATGAAGCAGCCGTAGCCGCGCTGTTCGCCGGTGACGATCACCGCATACGCCTGCTGCGCGCGCTCGTAGAACGCGAAACGCTCGACGCCGGTGAGCGGCACTGAACACCCCTCCGCGCGGTCGATCTCGGCCTGCACTTCGCGCTGCACGGGCGGCACCGCGGCGGCATCGCCGACGACTTCCATCCGCCACGCGGGCGTGTCGACGAACGTGTCGAGCGGCAGCACGGACAGCACCGCGCGCACGACGCGCGCCGAATCGGCGCCGTCGATCCGCAGCGCACGGCCGACCACCGTGTGCTCCGCGACGGATTCCGCGGGGAAATTCGCATCGCAGATCGCGATTTCGTCGCCGTGGCCCATCGCGCGCAGCGTGTGCAGGATGTCGGCGTGCAGCAGCGGATCGAGATTCTTCAACATGTGGGCTAGTCTCCGGGTTCAGGAACGAATCGCATAACGTTACCCGATCCCGGCGACCGCGGTGCGTACATCGTTCAGGTCACGACGCCGCGGCCGGCATTTCGTCGATGAAACCCGTGACCGATGCGAGGCGGCCCGACGCGTCGACGGTGCCGAAGTCCGAGCCCTTCACGATCGCCGCGCCGTCGGGCGACACGAGCGCCCACGAGAATCGCAGGTGCTGGCCGAATGCGTCGACGTCGGTCGTGCGCCGGAAGCGGTATGCGGGGAAACGTTGCTGCACGGCGGCGATCATCGTGTCGATGCCCGCGTGGCCGTCGCCGGCCATCAGCGGATCGCGATAGGCCGCGTCGCTCGCGTACGTCGCATCGATCAGCGCGCGGCGGCGCACGACGTCGGGTTCGTTCCAGGCATCGAAGTAGCGGTCGATCAGATCGGCGTGAACGGACGAGGCGGATTGAGCGGTGTTCATGGCGAGGCTCCTTGTGTCGGTGACTGACGTTGTCGCGGACGTTTCGTGTCCGCGTGCCGCTATCGTCGCCCGGCCGGCGGGGACGGTCGATTACGCGGGAGGTAAGGAAATCGCGCCGGCCGCGCGCCGCATGCCCGCGCCCGATCGCCCTGCGCACCGCAACGAAAACGGGCGCCCGAAGGCGCCCGCATCGTCTTGCCGCCACCCACGCGCCCGTCAGGTCACCGGCGCCGGATTGAACAGCGTCAGCGCATTCGCGAGCTTCCATTGCTCGGCCCACGTGCGACGCTTGCCGCTGGCGACGTCGAGCATCAGCCGGAAGAGTGCCCAGCCCGTGTCCTCGATCGTCGCCGCACCGGTCGCGATCTGCCCCGCGTCGAGATCCATCAGGTCGTGCCAGCGGCGTGCGAGATCGCTGCGCGTCGCGACCTTGATCACCGGCACCTGCGCGAGGCCGTACGGCGTGCCGCGGCCGGTCGTGAAAATGTGCAGGTTCATCCCCGCCGCGAGCTGCAGCGTGCCGCAGATGAAATCGCTCGCGGGCGTCGCCGCGTACAGCAGCCCCTTTTGCCGCGCGCGATCGCCGGGACGCACGACGCCGGCGATCGGCGCGCTGCCCGACTTCACGATCGACCCCATCGCCTTCTCGACGATGTTCGACAGGCCGCCCTTCTTGTTGCCCGGCGTCGTGTTCGCGCTGCGGTCGACGCGGCCGCGCTGCAGGTAACGGTCGTACCAGTCCATCTCGCGGATGATCTCGCGCGCGACGTCCTCGTTCGCCGCGCGCGACGTGAGCTGCGCGACGCCGTCGCGCACTTCGGTCACCTCCGAGAACATGATCGTCGCGCCCGCGCGCACGAGCAGGTCGGCCGCGAAGCCGACCGCCGGATTCGCGGTGAGCCCCGAGAACGCGTCGCTGCCGCCGCACTGCACGCCGACGACGAGATCGGACGCCGGGCAGGTTTCGCGACGGCGGCGGTTCAGCCGCTCGAGATGCGATTCGGCCATCTTCATGATCGAATCGATCATCGAATTGAAGCCGACGTGCGCGGCGTCCTGCAGGCACACCACGCCGCCGTTGTCCGTCGCGCCGTCGGCCGCCACCGGAATCGCGCCCGGCGGCAGCAGGCGCTCGGGCTGCAGCTTCTCGCAGCCGAGGCTCACGGTCATCACTTCGCCGCCGAAGTTCGGATTCAGGCTGATGTTGCGCAGCGTGCGGATCGGGATGTCGGCGTCGGGCGCGTCGATCGCGACGCCGCAGCCATACGTGTGTTCGAGCCCGACCACGTCGTCGACGTTCGGGTAGCGCGGCAGCAGTTCGTCCTTGATCCGCTTCACCGCATGCTCGACGACGCCCGACACGCACTGCACGGTCGTCGTGATCGCGAGGATGTTGCGCGTGCCGACCGAGCCGTCGGCATTGCGAAAGCCCTCGAACGTATAGCCTTCGAGCGGCTCGAGCGGCGGCGCGGCACGCGTGGCGAGCGGCAGGTCGTCGAGGCCCGGCGGCTCCGGCATGCGCATCGTGCGCTCGTTGACCCAACTGCCGCGCCGCAGGTCGGTCAGCGCGTAGCCGATCACCACGTTGTAGCGCACGACCGGATCGCCGGCCGCGAGGTCGACGAGCGCGACCTTGTGCCCCTGCGGCACGCCTTCGCACAGCGTCAGCCCGTCGGCGAACGTCGCGCCTGCGGGCAAACCGCCGTCGTTGACGACGATCGCGACGTTGTCGTCCGGATGCACGCGGATGTAGAGAGGGGAAGCAGTCATCGGAATTCCTGGAAGCTATCTGCGATATCGTTAGTCATCATACGACATTCAACCTCAATCGACGATGCTGCGTAAACCCTTATCCGGAAAGACCCTACCCTTGACCGGCCAGCAAACCGCTTGCGCCGCTCATGCTTGCGTTGTACGATGACATACAACGACATCGCCAATATGGCTCGGATGCCGTACCGACGAACCCCGCACTCGCGCTAGACGGACGACCCAACCATGACTTCACCGCAAGAACTCAAACAGATCATCTCCCACGGCCTGCTGTCGTTTCCGCTGACGGATTTCGACGCCGACGGCAGCTTCCGCCCGTCCACCTATGCCGAGCGCCTGGAATGGCTGGCGCCGTATGGCGCGAGCGCACTGTTCGCGGCCGGCGGCACCGGCGAATTCTTCTCGCTCACGCAGCGCGAGTATTCGGACGTGATCCGCGTCGCGACGGAAACCTGCAAGGGCAAGGTGCCGATCCTCGCCGGCGCGGGCGGCGCGACGCGCGTCGCGATCGAATATGCGCAGGAAGCCGAGCGCCTCGGCGCGAGCGGCGTGCTGCTGATGCCGCACTACCTGACCGAAGCGAGCCAGGAAGGGATCGCCGAGCACGTCGAGCAGGTCTGCCGCGCGCTGAAGATCGGCGTCGTGGTGTACAACCGCGCGAATTCGAAGCTGAATGCGGACATGCTGGAGCGCCTCGCCGACCGTTGCCCGAACCTGATCGGCTTCAAGGACGGCGTCGGCGAAATCGAAAGCATGGTCACGATCCGCCGCCGCCTCGGCGACCGTTTCGCGTACCTCGGCGGCCTGCCCACGGCCGAAGTCTATGCGGCCGCGTACAAGGCGCTCGGCGTGCCGGTGTACTCGTCGGCGGTGTTCAACTTCATCCCGAAGACGGCGATGCAATTCTACGAAGCGATCGCGAAGGACGACCACGCGACGGTCGGCCGCCTGATCGACGAATTCTTCCTGCCGTACCTGAAGATCCGCAATCGCCGCGCAGGCTACGCGGTCAGCATCGTGAAGGCGGGCGCGAAGCTCGTCGGCCACGACGCGGGCCCGGTGCGCGCGCCGCTCGTCGACCTGACCGACGCCGAAGCGGCCGAGCTCGACGTGCTGATCAAGAAGATGGGCCCGCAGTAAGCGGGATTCGCCGGCGGCGCGGGGCCTTCATCGGCACGGCGCGCCGGCTCCCGCACGCGTCCGTATCCGTATCGCGCGATGGCCGCGCGGCTCGACGAGCCGGCGCGGCCCACTTCATTACATCTGCGCGATCGCGCCGATGATCCGCTGCCGCACGCTCGCGAGCGTACGCTGCGTCTCGTCGATCCCTTTGCGCGCCGCAAGCGGCCGGCCGCGCGCCGGCGACTCGGCGCTCACGATCTGTTCCAGCACGTCGCGGTCGACGACCGCATCGAAGAACCGCCCGACGGTAAACATCGCGTACTGCTTCGCGGTCGCGAGATGCGTGTTGGCCTGCGTGAGCGCGTCGGCGCGCTGCGCACCGTTCGGCCCGTCGATACTGCGGCGATGCTTCAGCGCGAACACCACCGCCTGCATGTCGTACTTGAAGCGCTCGACGGCTCTGCCGAAGATCAACGAATGCGGATCGGCGCCCGCGACGGGCCGCCCCTGGTTGATCGTCACGTCGAATTCGCTGCCGCCCAGCTCGCGCTGCAGCGCGAACAGCGCGTCGGCCAGCACGCGCCCTTCGCTGTATTCGCCGATCTGGGTGCGAACCGATTTCGCGACGTCGCCGATCGCTTTCCACAACCCGGCCGCGAACAGGTGGTCGCCACGCTTGCTGATATTCATCGGATGGTTCCTTGTTGGTCTTGTGATCTCTCAGGCTCGCCTGCGAACCGGACGGCTCGCAGCTTCGCTACTGTAGGAGAAACGCGGGCAACAGGAAAGCCGACCTCTCGCCACCCCGTCCGCGCATCACCCGGAGCGCCATTTGATGTCGCGATTGATACCGGCGGCAGCAAGCTATGGACGCGCGACCGGCGCCTGCTGGCTGCAGCGGAGCGCCTGGAACTCGTCGCCCGCCCCGCTCGCTGACCGAGCGAAACCGGCACGAAAGCCCGCGTTGAATAAAAAAGGCGGCGGGGCCCGTGGGCCCCGCCGCCGCGTTTCGACGTGCCGGAACGCGTCCCTCCCGGGACGCCGCGTTCAGCGGTTACGCCACGTCACTCCGCCTTCCCGTCGCGCAGCCGCGGAATCGCCAGCGGATTGCTTTCCTGCAGCCCTTCGGGCAGCAGGTCGTCCGGGAAGTCCTGATAGCACACCGGCCGCAGGAAACGCTCGATCGCGGTCGCCCCGACCGACGTGACGGACGGGTTCGACGTGGCGGGGAACGGGCCGCCGTGCACCATCGCATCGCACACTTCGACGCCGGTCGGGTAGCCGTTGACGAGCAGGCGCCCGGCCTTGCGTTCGAGGATCGGCAGCAGCCGGCGCGCGAGCGGCTTGTCGTCGGCGTCGATCTGCAGCGTGGCCGTCAACTGACCTTCGAGCGCGTCGAGCACGCGCGCGACTTCGTCGAGATCGCGGCAGCGCACGATCAGCGACGCCGGCCCGAACACCTCGTGGCTGAACGCCGGCTCGGCCAGGAACGCCTGCGCGCCGACTTCGTACAGCGCGCCGCCCGCCTGGCAGTCGGTCTGCGCAGCCTCGCCCGCGCCGATTTCGCGCACGCCGGGCAATTCGGCGAGCTTGCCGCGACCGTTGCGGTACGCATCGGCGATGCCGCGCGTGAGCATCACGCCGGCCGGCTTCTTCGCGAGCGCCTGCGCGGCAACCGTCTCGAAACGGTCGAGATCGGGGCCGTCGATCGCGAGCACGAGGCCCGGATTGGTACAGAACTGGCCGACGCCGAGCGTCAGCGAATCGACGAAGCCCGTCGCGATCGCATCGCCGCGCGCGGCCAGCGCGGCCGGGAACAGCACGACGGGGTTGATGCTGCTCATTTCCGCATAGACGGGAATCGGTTGCGGGCGCGCGTTCGCGAGCTGTACGAGCGCCATCCCGCCCTGCCGGGAACCGGTGAAACCGACGGCCTGGATCGCCGGATGGCTGACGAGCGCCGCGCCGGTCACGCGGCCGGGGCCGACCAGCAGCGAGAATACGCCGGCCGGCATGCCGGTTTTCGCGACCGCGGCGCGGATCGCACGGCCGACCAGCTCGGACGTGCCGAGGTGCGCTTCGTGCGCCTTCACGATCACCGGGCAGCCGGCCGCGAGCGCCGACGCGGTATCGCCGCCGGCCACCGAGAACGCGAGCGGGAAATTGCTCGCGCCGAACACGGCGACGGGCCCGAGCGCGATTTTCTGCAGCCGCAGGTCCGCACGCGGCAGCGGCGTGCGGGCCGGCTGCGCGGGATCGATCGACGCGGCGAGGAAGCGCCCGTCGCGCACGACGCGCGCGAACAGCCGAAGCTGGCCGACGGTGCGGCCGCGCTCGCCCTGCAGCCTCGCGACCGGCAGGCCCGTTTCGGCATGCGCGCGCTCGATCAGCGCGTCGCCGAGCGCGACGATTTCATCGGCGATCGCGTCGAGAAACGCCGCACGGGCCGCGAGCGGCTGCGTGCGGTACGCGTCGAACGCGTCGCGTGCGAGTTCGCACGCGCGGTCGACGTCGGCCTGCGTCGCGACGCCGAACGCCGGGACGTCGATCGGCACGCCCTTCGTCGGGTCGAACGCGTGCAAGGTTCCGGCCGAGCCGGCCACCGCTTCGGCGCCGATCAGCATCTCTCCTGTCAGTTGCATGGGGTGTGCTCCGTGGTTCGGGAATGGATTGCTCATTGTAGCTCAACAGATACGATGTCTGCCGACGGTATCGCGCCGCCCGCGAAGGCGCCGACGATACACCCGCCCGCCTCGCGGGGCCAGCGAATCCCGGTCTTCCCATATTGTGACGAGGATCCTCGAGGGAAAACCCGAGGTGTCCGGATTCGCACATTCTCAATAAACTTTCGCTCATGTCATACGACGACGTACATTTAAAGTGAGCAATCAGACCTCCCCTCGCGATCTTCCGCTCGACCTCGCGCGCACCGCGCGTCGAACCGCCGTGCGCTACTGGATCCTGGCGATGCTGTTCGTCGTCACGACGCTCAACTATGCGGACCGCGCGACGCTGTCGATCACCGGCACGCCGATCCGCAAGGCGTTCGGCATCGATCCGGTGACGATGGGCTACATCTTCTCGGCATTCAGCTGGGCGTACGTGCTCGCGCAACTGCCGAGCGGCTGGCTGCTCGACCGCTTCGGCGCGCGGCGCGTGTATGCGGCGAGCATCTTCCTGTGGTCGGCGTTCACGCTGCTGCAGAGCACGATCGGCCTCGGCGGCAGCGCCGCGTTCGCGGTCGCCGCGCTGTTCGCGATGCGCTTCGCGGTCGGCATCGCGGAAGCGCCCGCGTTTCCGGCGAACGCGAAGGTCGTCGCGAGCTGGTTCCCGACCGCCGAGCGCGGCACGGCATCGGCGATCTTCAACGCCGCGCAGTATTTCGCGGCCGTCGTGTTCTCGCCGCTGATGGCGTGGCTCACGCATGCGTACGGCTGGCACCACGTGTACCTGTGGCTCGGTCTCGCCGGCATCGCACTGGCATTCCTGTGGCTGCGCGTGATGAAGGATCCGGTCGATCATCCGGGCGTGAACCGCGCGGAACTCGAGCATATCGAACAGGGCGGCGGGCTGGTGCGCTCGACGGGCCGGCCGGCCGGCGCGCGCGGCAGCGGCGGCGCTTCCGAAGGCAGCCGCGTGGCGGGTTGGTACTACGTGCGCCAGCTGCTGTCGAACCGGATGCTGCTCGGCGTCTATCTCGGCCAGTACTGCGTGAACGTGCTGACGTACTTCTTCCTCACGTGGTTCCCGATCTACCTCGTGCAGGCACGCGGGATGTCGCTGCTGAAGGCCGGCTTCATGACGTCGCTGCCGGCGATCTGCGGGTTCCTCGGCGGCGTGCTCGGCGGGATGCTGTCGGACGCGCTGATCCGCCGCGGCGTGTCGCTGACGCTCGCACGCAAGATTCCGATCGTCGGCGGGATGGCGCTGTCGATGGCGATCATCGGCTGCAACTACGTCGACAGCGAAGCGCTGGTCATCACGCTGATGGCCCTGTCGTTCTTCGGCAAGGGGATCGGCTCGCTCGGCTGGGCCGTCGTCGCGGACACCGCGCCGAAAGAGGCGATCGGCCTGTCGGGCAGCCTGTTCAACATGTTCGGCAATACGGCGGGCATCGTCGCGCCGATCGCGATCGGCTACCTCGTCGGCGCGAGCGGCTCGTTCAACGGCGCGCTCGTGTTCGTCGGGCTGAACGCGCTCGTCACCGTGTTCAGCTATCTCGTGATCGTGAAGGACATCAAGCGCGTCGAACTGCGTCATCGCGACGCGTGAGGTTCGACCTTCGAGAAACGGCGGCCGCGTAGCAGCGGCCGCCGTTTTTTTGCATCGAATCGACGTCAGGTCGACGCATGCACGACGCGCAGCATGTCGTGCACGCCGGACGTCATCAGCGCGAGGAACGCGAGCAGGCCGACGTAGCAGAGTGCGTAGGTCGTCTTCGTCTCGATCGACGTCGCGTAGTACATACGGTTCTCCGGCGCATCGGGATCGTAGCGCCACGCGCGCTTCAGTTGCGGCAGCGCGAGGATCGCCATCACGATCAGCAGCGGGCTCGGCCGATACACGAACAGCGCGATCAGCACCGGCACGCCCGCGAACCAGATGCGCGGCGACAGCACCGCGGTGATCCGACCGCCGTCGAACGGCGACAGCGGAATCATGTTGAAGAGATTCAGGAAGAAACCCGTGTACGACAGCGCGAGCAGCAGGTTGCTGTCGTAGTGGCGCGCGGCCGCATAGCAGGCCAGCGCGCCGAGCGTGCCGACGAACGGCCCGGCGAGGCCGACGTATGCCTCCGTTTCCGCGTCGTGCGGCATTTCCTTCAACTGGATCCACGCGCCGACGAACGGGATGAAGGTCGGCAGCCCGACGTCGAGCCCGCGCCGCTGCGCGGCGACGTAATGACCGGCTTCGTGCACCAGCAGCAATGCGACGAAACCGGCCGCGAAGCGCCAGCCGTAGAACAGCGCATAGACCGCGATCGACGCGAGCATCGTGCCGGCCGATACGAGCACCTTGCCGAGCTTCAGGCCGCCGAAGATCAGCAGCAACAGCTTCGTCATTCCTTGCGCTCCGTGGCGGCTGCGTCGGATGCGTCGGCGACGGCCGGCACCGCGACCGCCTTCGGCTTGCGCCCGAAGAAGCGCTTGAGCGCCGCGCCGCCGGCCAGCAGCGCGACCGCGCCGATCTTGAAGAACTTCGCCGCGAACGCGCCGATCAGCGCGAGCAGCCCGAGCTTTTTCGCGCCGACGCCGACGATCAGCGCCGCGAGCCCGTACTCGGCGACGTGGTCCGTCGACTGGTTGAAATCGGCATAGCGCTTGCCGTCGTTGAAGCTGATGTTCGCCAGCAGCGCGTCGGCCGATGCCTTGTACTTCGGCAGGTCGGCGAGCGTCGACGCCATCGTCAGCGACAGGTAGCCGTCGCGGCCGAGCACGAGCGTCCGATAGTTCACGCCGTCGTTCCCGGCATTCGGCGCCGCGCCCTTGTCGCGGATGATCGCCGACCACACGAGCCGGTGCGTGGCCGCGTCGTATGCGGGCGCCTTCGCCCAGCCGACCACCTCGGTTTCGGGCAGGCCGCGCTCCTTGCGCGCCGGGTTGTTCGCCTCGGTGCCGGCCTGCAGGCTTTTCAGCAGTTCGTCGGGCTTCCAGTCCTTCGCGTCGTCGTCGCGGATGTAGCCGCTCGGCTCGAACGACACGACCGAGATCCAGTCGGCATCGGGATCGTCGGGCAGCACGAGGCCGACCAGCTTCGATTCGTCGATCGCGTTGCCCATCGAACGCAGATAGCGGCCGGCCTCGGCGGCCGGCACGAACGATTCGCCGGCCTTCAGCTTCAGCACGGCTTCGTGTTTCACGTCGATGTCGGTCGGTCCCTTCACGACCGCTTCGTTGGCGGCCGCGGCGGCGGCCCTCATTTCCACCTGCGCAGCTTCGGTCTGCGCGTGGCCGCTGGTCGCGGCGAGTGCGAGCGTCGCCACGCAGGCGAGCCGGACGGCGAGTTTTTTCATTGTTGGATTCCCCTGGAATGCCGTGTTGTCGATGTGCGCGGCGGCCGGCCCATGCGTTGTCGTCGCGGGTCCGGCGCCGCCTCTCAGGTGGCACGGGGGCTATGGTAACGCAGCGGCCGTGCGCGCCGGGGTGGGCGTGGCGCGGCGCTTACCTCGCAGGTAATGCCAAAGCGGCGCGGGATTGCCTATCATCTGCGCCATGAACCCGACCGCCGCCCTCCATTCGCGCTCCCCGTCCGCCGGCCGCGCGTCCGGCATCGGTCCGCTACTGCGCACGTGGCGGCAACGCCGTCGCCTGAGCCAGATGGCGCTCGCGCTCGACGCGGACGTGTCCGCGCGCCACCTGAGCTTCGTCGAATCGGGCCGCGCGCAGCCGAGCCGCGAGATGGTGCTGCATCTCGCCGAACGCCTCGACGTGCCGCTGCGCGAGCGCAATGCGCTGCTCGTCGCGGCCGGCTTCGCGCCGCTGTTTCGCGAACGGCCGTTTTCGGACCCGGAACTGGATGCGGCGCGTCATGCGGTCGAGGCCGTGCTGCGTGGGCACGAGCCGTACCCGGCGCTTGCGGTGGACCGCCACTGGACGCTGCTCGCGGCGAACCGGATGCTCGGCGCGCTGGTCGCGCAGGCCAATCCGGCGCTGCTGCAGCCGCCCGTCAACGTGCTGCGGTTGAGCCTGCATCCGGACGGTCTCGCGTCGCAGATCGTCAACTGGCACGAATGGCGCGCGCACATCCTGCATCGGCTGCAGCGGCAGATCGATGCGAGCGGCGACCGCACGCTGCATACGCTGCGCGACGAACTCGCCGCGTATCCGGCGCCGGCCGGCCAGCCCGACGACGCGCCCGCGCGCACCGATTTCGCGGAGATCGCCGTGCCGCTGCGGCTACGCACGGCAAGCGGCGAGCTGACGTTCTTCAGTACGACGACGGTGTTCGGCACGCCGGTCGACGTGACGCTGT
Organism: Burkholderia sp. MSMB1835; assembly: GCF_001526365.1. Taxonomy (NCBI): domain Bacteria; kingdom Pseudomonadati; phylum Pseudomonadota; class Betaproteobacteria; order Burkholderiales; family Burkholderiaceae; genus Burkholderia; species Burkholderia sp. MSMB1835. The sequence continues at coordinate 558,397 of NZ_LOYP01000042.1, read as the reverse complement.
CGGAACTGGCGATCGAGGCGTTCTTTCCGGCGAATCCGGACACGGTGGAGGCGATGCGGGTGCTGGCGGACGCGTTGCCGGCGGCGTAACGCCGGCCGGCGGGCCGGCATCGCGCCCCGATCAGCGGCGCTCGAGCGCCAGCTTCACGCCCAGCGCCAGCAAGACGACGCCGCTGACGCGATGCATGCGCGTCAGGATGCGCGGGTTGCGGCGGATCGACGCCGACAGCAGGCCGGCGAACAACGCGACCGGCCCCTTGACGAGAAACGTCAGCCCGGCGAACGTCGCGCCGAGCACGAACAGCGACAGCATCGGATGCGGGGCGCCCGCCGGAACGAATTGCGGCAGGAACGCCAGATAGAAAAGCGCGACCTTCGGATTCGACACGTTGGACAGCGCGCCTTGCGCGAACGTCCGGAGCCGCGATGCCGGCGCATTGCCGTTGCCCGCGAGCGTCAATTCGCCCGACGAACGCAGCAGCGCGATGCCGAGGTACAACAGGTACAGCGCGCCGATCACCTTCAGCGCGGTGAACAGCCATTCGGATGCCTGAAGCAGCGCACCCAGCCCGAGCGTCGCGAGCATCGTATGGACGAGCAGCCCGACGCTGACGCCCGCGGCGGTCACGAGGCCCGCGCGCGTGCCGCCGGACAGCGTGCGCGACATCACGAGCACCATGTCCTGGCCCGGCGTCAGAATGATTAGAAGAGAGGTGGCCATGAACGGCAACCAGGCGACGTGCGGCATCGGGAAGCTCCTGAAAGTGGCGCCGCGGCGGGCGGGGATCGCGCGCCCGGGGCCGGACAGTCGTCGGATTATCGGCAACTTCCGTTGGTGATTGGATGCAAAGTCAGCTATTTCTGGCCATGAATTTGGAGTTATTCTCCAATACTCATATTGCGGGTAGCCAAAAATGCCAATCAAACTGGACGCGATCGATCGACGCATTTTGCGTGCACTGCAGCAGAATTCGAACCAGACGAACGCCGACATCGCGCAGCAGGCCGGCCTGTCGCCCACGCCGTGCCTGCGCCGCGTTCACCTGCTCGAGGAACAGGGCGTGATCGACGCCTATGTCGCGTTGCTGAACCCGGCGGCCGTCGAGCTGCGTTTCACGGCATTCGTGCGCGTGACGCTGGAGCGCCAGGACAAGACGACGGTCGAACGCTTCGCGCGCGAGATGGAACGGGCGCCCGAAGTGCTCGAATGCCATCTGATGGCCGGCAGCTACGACTATCTGCTGCGCGTGATCGCGAAGGATCTCGACGACTATCAGCGCTTTCAGATGGAAACGCTCACGCAGATCGAAGGCGTACGCAACATCGAAACCGAGATCCCGCTGAGGCGCATCAAGCAGACGGTGCGGCTGCCGATCTAGGTGTCGAGGAACGTCACGGCCTTCCCGGCCGGCCGCCCGTGCAACTCGCCGTCACGCACGACGACCTGCCCGCGCACGACCGTATGCACGGGCCAGCCCGTGACCGCGCATCCGTCGTACGGCGTCCAGCCGCTCACGCTCGCGATCCATTCGTCGCGGACGGCCTGCCACAGCGCGTCCCGACGATGCCGCGCGCGCACCGGCAATCAGAACTCGTTCTGGATGTGCTTGTAACCGCGCACCAGCGCATTGTTCGTCCGCGCGACGTCCTCGGAGAAATCGCTCGCGTCGGGCGTCACCGGCGGCAACGCGGCGAGGTCGGTTTCCGGCCCGATGCGTTCGGTCGAGCGCACGTAGAAGCCCGGCGGCAGGCGGCAACCGTCGACGACCGCGTTGTAGCGCACCACGCAGCCGTCGTCGATCGTGCAATTGAACAGCACGCTGTTGAATCCGACGAACACGCCGTCGCCGACCGTGCACGGCCCGTGGACGATCGCGCGATGCGCGATCGACGTGTGCCGGCCGATCGTCACGCTCGCGCCCGATTTCGAATGGATCACGACGCCGTCCTGGATGTTCGAATGCGCGCCGATCACGATCGGCGCGATCTGGCCGTCCGCATCCGTCTCGTCGGCGCGGATCACCGCGTACGGGCCGATGAACACGTTCTCCTCGACGATCACGCGCCCGCACAGAATGGCGGTCGGGTCGACGAACGCGTCCGGATGAATCTGCGGCAGGTCGCCGCGCGGGTTTTTTCGGATCATGAGGATTCCTGCCGGGAAAGGACCTGGCCGCGCTTGAGCCGCTCGAACAGGCCCGGATCGCGCCACTGCGCGACGATCGCGGGCGCGAACGCGATCGCGTCGAGGTCGATGCGGCCCATGCGTGGGTTGAATGCATCGTCGCGGAAGCACTGTGCGTAGCCGGTCTCGGTTTCGTGAACGATCACCGAATACAGTCGCACGTCGGCTTCGCCGTTCGACATCGGCGTGCCCGACAGCGCGGCATCGACGAGCCGGAACAGCACGCGCGAGAACTGCTCGGCGCTCGGCGACACCGGCAGCCGCACCCAGCGCTCCGAATGCCGGCACATGCTTTCGACGTAGCGCGGATCGTCGTCCGACCACAGCGTCACCGCATGGTCGAACGCGTCGATCAGGTCGCGCACGTCGCCCTTGAGCAGCCCGAAGTCGTAGACCATCTGCCCGTGATCCAGCGCATGCGCTTCGAGCAGCAACTCGACACGGTACGAGTGGCCATGGATCGAATGCGAGCAGCGCCGCGTGCTGCAGCCGCGTACGACGTGTGCGTTCTCGAACCGGAACAGCTTGCGGATCAGCATGCGTCGCCCCCTTCGCGTACCGGTGCGGCCCACGCCACGGCATCGTGCGGATGCAGGCTTTCGAGATGGCGCACGCGCACGCGCGGGCTCGCATGGCGATCCGCCAGCGCGGCCTGCACGCGGCGCGCGGCATCCTCGACGAACATCAGGTTCTCGCCGTTCAGCACCGCGAACGCCTGCTCGTCCGCACGCTTGACGGCCGTCTGCACCGGCGTGCCCAGCGCACGCTCGACGCGATCGACGAGGTCGATCAGCCCCAGTGTCGCGCCATCGGCCGGCAGCGCCACGCCGACGACGGCTTCGCTGCGCTGGCTGTGCGGCGTGGCGGCCGTCGCATGCCGTTTCAGCCACGCGGCGACCGCCGCCGGCTCCACGCGATCGTCGCCGCCGAACGCCGTCAGAAACGCCTGTTCGACCCAGTGCCGCGACAACGCGGCCGAGCACGGGCACGTCGACGAATAGACGATCGTCGCCTGCGCACGCAGCGCGAACGCCTCCCCGGCCAGCGTCGCGTCGATCTGCACCGGATAAGCCTTCCAGCCGGCCAGCCCGTCGGTCACGAGCGCGGCGCGACGGGTCAGCAGGTCGAAGCGCAGCCGCACGCGCGCGCTGCGCGTATCGCAGTCGCGGTGGCTGTCGATCATCGCGCGCAGCATGTGCTGCAAGCCCGCCGGCGACAGCGCTTCGCCGTCGGCCAGCCCGTCGAGCAGCCCGTACAGCCGCGACATGTGGATGCCTTTCACCTGCGGCGCAGGCAGATCGACCTGGACGTCGGCACGCGCATGCACGTCGCGCCGGCAGCCGGGCTCCGCCACGACGACGGGCAGATCGATGCCCTGCATGCCGACCCATTCGAGCGGGCCAGGGCCCGGCGCGGCATCGGTCAGGGAAATATCGGGAAGCGCTGCATTCATGTCTGGAATCCGGTGGAGCGCCTTCTCCATCCGGATCGATGCAGGCAGCGCGGGTTCAGGTCAGGGCCAGTCGCGAAACGGGTTGTCCCACGTGGTCCAGTGTTCGGGGCCGGTCGCCATCTCGGCGTCGGTCAGCAGACACGCGTCGAAGCGCGCGCGCAGCGCCGGCTCGTCCATGTCCATGCCGATCAGCACGAGTTCCTGCCGTGCGTCGCCGACGTGCTCGTCCCAGCGCGCGCGGATCTGCGCGACGGCTTCCGGATCCTGCGGCCAGCGCTCGGGCGGCACCGCCGCCCACCAGTGGCCGGCGGGCCCGTGCCGCGCAACCGCGCCCGCCTGCGACCACGAACCGGCGACGGTCGGATGCGTGGCCAACCAGAAGAACCCCTTCGAGCGGACGACGCCCGGCCATTCGCTTTCGACGAGATCGAGGAAGCGCTGCGGATGGAACGGCCGCCGCGCGCGATAGACGAAGCTGCGAATGCCGTATTCGTCGGTCTCCGGCGTGTGCGTGCCGCGCAGCTCCTGCAGCCAGCCCGGCGCGCGCGACGCCGCGTCGAAGTCGAACAGGCCGGTGTCGAGCACCCGTTCGAGCGGCACCTTGCCGAATTCGGCGATCTCGATCCGCGCTCGCGGGTTCAGCCCGCGCAGCAGTGCGACCAGCCGCTCGCGTGCGCTGTCGTCGATCAGGTCGATCTTGTTGATCACGAGCACGTCGCAGAACTCGATCTGGTCGATCAGCAGATCGACGACCGTGCGTGCGTCCTCGTCGCCCATCGACTCGCCGCGCGATTGCAGGCTGTCGCGCGACGCGTAATCGCGCAGGAAATTGAACGCGTCGACCACCGTCACCATCGTGTCGAGCCGCGCGACTTCGCCGAGACTGCGGCCGTCCTCGCCTTCGAACGTGAACGTCTCGGCCACCGGCAGCGGCTCCGAGATGCCGGTCGATTCGATCACGAGCTGATCGAAGCGCCCTTCGCGCGCGAGCCGGTCGACCTCGATCAGCAGATCCTCGCGCAGCGTGCAGCAGATGCAGCCGTTGCTCATCTCGACCAGCTTCTCGTCGGTGCGCGACAGCCCCGCGCCGCCGTCGCGCACGAGCGCGGCGTCGATGTTGACCTCGGACATGTCGTTGACGATCACCGCGACGCGACGGCCCTCGCGATTGTTGAGGATGTGGTTGAGCAGCGTCGTCTTGCCGGCGCCGAGAAAGCCGGACAGGACGGTCACGGGAAGCCGCGTGGACGGGTGAAGGGCGGGACTCATCGGGCAATTCCGGAACGGGACGTTGGGGATGAAATGATATATTGTATCGCTACGATATAACATATCATTCCAGACGTCCAGCAGGCCGGCTCGTCGATGCGGCAACAGCGAAAGCAGCAGCACACGGCGCCGTGCCGGTGCCGCCGCGCTGCGTATCACGTATAGAGCGACGCGGGCGGCAATTCCGCGGTGAGCGCGAACCGGCCCACGTCGCGCAGCCGGTAGTCGAGCGGATCGTGCAGCGTATGCGTGCGCGCATTCCGCCAGAAGCGGTCGAGGCCGAGCGATGCGGCCGTCGCGCGCGCGCCGCACGCATCGAACAGCGCCTCGCCGTTGTCGAGCGCCGCGCGCTGCGCGACGATCTTCGCTTCCGATACCGCGAGCGCGACTTCGGCGCGTTCGTCGGCCGTCAGCGCATCCTGCCGCGCCCACGCGTGCTGCAACGCGCCGGCCGCGCGATCGGCCAGCGCGGCCGCGGCAATCGCGCGCACGCGCATGTCGCCGAAGCGCTGGAGCGTGTACGGATCGTCTTCGGCCCGCTCGACGTTCGAGTGAATCCACGGGCGGCCATGCTGCCGCACGTAGTCGCCCGCCTCGTCCAGCGCGCCTTCCGCCAGGCCGACGAACAGGTTCGTCAGCACGAGCTGCGACACGAGCGTGCGCAGCGTCGCGCGCGGCGTCGGCGGGGTCTCGGAACGATGCAGCACCTCGTCCGCCGCGAGCGCCACGCCGGCGAAGCGCACGCTGCCGCTGTCGGTCTGGCGCTGGCCGATCGGGTCCCAATCCTCGTTGACCGCGATCCCCACCCGATCGGTCGGCACCACGCCGAACACGGTCCGGCCCGTGGCAGGATCGTGCGCGGACACCGTCATCCGCTGCGAGCCGCGCGTGCCGGAGCAGAAGCCCTTCACGCCGTCGAGCCGGTAGCCGCCGTCGGGCGTCGCCGTGGCCACGAGCCGCGTGTCGAGCGGATTGACCGCGTTGCCCCACCACCAGCGCTCGTCGACCGTGCCGCGCAGGTAGCGCTCGCGCTGCGCGGCGTTGCCCCACACGTCGACGCTCACCACTTGCAGGCACTGGAACCCGACGAGATGCGCGAGCGCGCTGTCGACCCGCGCGACCTGCCGGATGACGTCGTAGATTTCGGGCCACGCCGCTTCCTGACCGCCGAATGCGCGCGGCACCGCGAGCGTCAGCAGGCCCGCATCGGCGAGCCACTGCTTCTCCGGTGCCGCATGACCGCCCGCGCGGTCGCGCTCGGCGGCGCTCGCGCGCAGTGCGTCGATCGCGCGCGCCAGCGCAGCGCGGTCGACGGCCGGCGTATCGGTATCCGGCGCGAGGGTCGCCGGGCGGCGTGGATCGTTCATGCGACGGCTTCCTGTTCAGCGGTTTCGCCCGACAGCGGGACGAGCGCGCCGAGCCGGCGGCCGGTCAGCCGCGACAGGATCTCGCGCCGCCAGTCGTCGTAGATCGCACGATATTCCGCGATATCCGCGCCGAACACCAGCGCGGTGTGCGCGTACTCGTCGTGCAGGTAGCCGTCGAGCCGCGCCTGGGTTTCCTCGTCGGCCGCGATCACGCGATCGATCAGCGCGTCGCGCTCGGCGGCCGGCAGCGCCTGTAACGTGTCGAACCACCACTGGACGATCTGCACGCGATGCCACTCCTCGTCCGGGCGAATCCGGTTCTCACCGTGCTCGCGCATCGCGCTGTCGCCGATGCGGCCGGTCTTGCGCTGAATCCACAGCTTCGCGAGGATGTGCAGCTCGTAATGCCATTCGAACGCGAGAAACCCCGCGACGTCGCGCACCGCGATGTCGCCGATGCGCGCCCAGTGCGCGGCGACGAGCCGGTCGACTTCCGGCAGCGGATCGCGCCCGGTGAGTGCGGTCACGCGCTCGCGGCCGATCGCCGCATGCGCGCCGTCGTCGCCGAGCTGGCGCGACAGGATCAGCTGGAAATGCGGATCGTCGCGGAACAGCGTGTCGATCGCCTTCGCGACGACCTGCACGATGAACAGGTCGTGCGACGCCATCTTCGTGTAGTAGTCGGCGACGGCGGCCAGCTCGTCGTCGTTGCGCGGCTCGCGCGGCGGTGTCGCCAATTTGTCGGGGAAGTCCGGACGATGGCGTCGCGCCACGTCGAGAAACAGCGCTTCCTCGAATTGTCCGTTCCATTCGCGCGGCGCGCCGAGGGGCAAGGTCATCGTTTTTCTCTCTCAGGATCATGAAGGAAGCGAGCGGACGCTCGTGGCGTCGCTCAGGTACGCCGGGTCACGCGTCGGACCAGGCGGTCGCCCGTGATTTGCACGGCCGAGACGAGCGCGATCAGGATCACGATCACGGTCGCCATGACGGTGGTGTCGAAACGTTGATAGCCGTAGCGGATCGCGAGATCGCCGAGGCCGCCCGCGCCGACGGCGCCCGCCATCGCGGTCGAGCCGATCAGCGCGACGACGGTGATCGTGAAGCCGCCGAGCATGCCGGGCAGCGCTTCGGGCAGCAGCACGTGCCACACGATGTGGCGGCGCTTCGCGCCCATCGCGAGCGCGGCCTCGATCAGCCCGCGATCGACTTCGCGCAGGCTCACTTCGGCGATCCGCGCGAAGAACGGGATCGCGGCGATCGACAGCGGCACGACGGCCGCCCAGACACCGATCGTCGTGCCGATCAGCACGCGCGTGAACGGCAGCAGCGCGACCAGCAGGATGATGAACGGCGTCGAGCGGAACACGTTGACGAGCGCGCCGAGCACCGCGTTCACGCCGCGCCGCGCGTAGATGCCGCCGGGCGCGGTGGTCACGAGAATCACCGCGAGCGGGATGCCGATCAGCGCGGCGATCGCGGCCGACGCGGCGACCATCGACAGCGTGTCGCGGATCGCATCGAGCAGTTCGGGCCACCAGAGCTCAAACATAGCCGAGCACCTCCGCGCGATTCGCATGGCGGCGCGCGCGTTCGAGCAGCGCGGCGACCGCACCGCCGCGCGCCGCCGACGGGCCGGCGTCGTCCGCACGCGGCGTCGCGGCGATCACGAGCCGCCCCTGCGCATGTCCGCGGATGCTTTCGATGCCGCCGTGCAGGAACCGCACGGAGCCGCCGAGCGCCGCCGCGAGCGCGCCGACGTCCGGCTCGCCGCCGCTCTCGCCCGTATAGCGGACGTCGAGCACGATCTGCGCGCCGTCGGGCAGCGCGGCCGGCTCCGGCAGCGGCCGCACGCGCGCGGCCAGCTCAGCCGGCAGGTCGTACCCGAGCGTGCTCAGCAACGCACGCGTCGCGCCGTGGCGCGGATCGCCGAACACGCGCCACACCGGCCCCGTTTCGACGACCTCGCCCTGTTCGATCACCGCCACGGTGTCGCACACCGCGCGGATCACTTCCATCTCGTGCGTGATCAGCACGATCGTCAGCCCGAGGCGGCGATTGATGTCCGCGAGCAGCGCGAGGATCGATTGCGTGGTTTCCGGATCGAGCGCCGACGTCGCCTCGTCGCACAGCAGCACCTCGGGATCGTGCACGAGCGCCCGCGCAATGCCGACGCGCTGCTTCTGTCCGCCCGACAGGCTCGCCGGATACGCATCGCGCTTCGCGGCGAGCCCGACGAGATCGAGCAGCGCCTCGACCTTGCGCACGCGTTCGGCCTTCGGCACGCCGGCGATCTTCAGCGGCAGCGCGACGTTCTCGAACACCGTCTTCGCGGACAGCAGGTTGAAATGCTGGAACACCATGCCGGTGCGGCGCCGCAACGCGACGAGGCCGTCCTCGTCGAGCGCGCCGACGTCGACGCCCTGCACGCGCACGCGGCCCGAGCTCGGCCGTTCGAGGCCGTTCACGAGCCGCAGCAGCGTCGACTTGCCGGCCCCGCTGCGGCCGATGATCCCGAACACCTCGCCGCGCCGCACGTCGAGCGTCACGTCGCGCAGCGCGGCGGCGTGGCCGCGCGGCGTCGCGAACACCTTGCCGACCTGCTCCAGCGACACGGCCGCGCCATCGGCCGGCGCGGCCGTTTCCTCATGCGCCGTCGCAGCGGCGCCGGCGCGCACGGCCGATGCCTCGATGAAACCCAGCGTATCGAACATTTGCGTCATCGCTTCGCTCCGTCACGTTCAGGCATGCGCGGGATGCGCGGGTTCGGATACGGCCGTCAGGCGGTGCTGCGCGCCGGTGTGCCACGCGGGCAGCCGCGGGCCTGCGCCGAACAGCTTCTCGCGCAGCGTCGGCGCGGGATCGTAGTCTTCCTTGTAGACGCCGCGGTTCTGCAGCTCGGGCACGACCCAATCGACGAAATCCTCGAACGATTCCGGCATCACGGTGCGCGTCAGGTTGAAGCCGTCGATGCCCGTCTCGTCGATCCACGACTGCAGTTCGTCCACGACCTGCGACGGCGAACCGACGATCGGCGCATAGCGGCCGCCGAGCGACATTTGCTCGAGCATCCGGCGCACCGTCCACGTGCCGGTCGTGCTCTTGCGCGAGATCGCGTCGACCGCCGACTGGATCGAATCGGTCTTCACGTACGAGATCGGCTCATCCAGGCCGTACTTCGCGAAATCGATGCCGGTCGAGCTCGCGAAGTGCGCGAGGCCCGCTTCCGGGCTCGCGTAGCGCCGGTATTCATCGAACTTCTCGCGGGCCAGCAATTCGGTCTCGGCCGTGACGACGCTCACCCCGGCAAAGATCTTGATCGACGCCGGGTCGCGCCCCTGCCGCGCGGCGGCCGCGCGGATGTCGAGCGCCGCCGCGCGCGCCGCGGCCTTGCTCTGTCCGTTCACGAACACGCATTCCGCATGGCGGCCCGCGAACTCGACGCCGCGCGCGGACGAGCCGGCCTGGTACAGCACCGGCGTGCGCTGCAGCGACGGTTCGCTCAGATGAATCGCATCGATCGAATAGAACGGGCCGTCGTGCTTCACGCGCCGCACCTTGCCCGGCTGCGCGAACACACGCGCCTGCGCGTCGCGGATCACCGCGTCGTCGTCCCAGCTCTGCTCCCACAGCTTGTAGACGACGTCCATGTAATCGTCGGCGCGCTCGTAGCGGTCGTCGTGGCCGATCTGCTGCGCGAGGCCCATCCCGCGCGCGGCGCTGTCGAGGTAGCCGGTGACGATGTTCCAGCCCACGCGCCCTTTCGTCAGATGATCGAGCGTCGACATGCGGCGCGCGAACAGGTACGGCGGCTCGTAGGTCAGGTTCGCGGTCACGCCGAAGCCGAGATGCCGCGTGACCTGCGCCATCGCCGGCACGAGCAGCAGCGGATCGTTGACGGGCACCTGCACCGATTCGCGCAGCGCGGCGTCGGGCCCGCCGCCGAACACGTCGTACACGCCGACGATGTCCGCGAGAAAGATCCCGTCGAACTTGCCGCGTTCGAGCGTCTTCGCGAGATCGGCCCAGTAGTCGAGATCGGTGTAGTGCGCGGAGCGGTCGCGCGGATGCGTCCACAGCCCGTGGTTGATGTGCCCGACGCAGTTCATGTTGAACGCGTTGAGCAGGATCTTCTTGCGGTTCGCCGTCGTCATGTCTGGCTCCGTCACCACGCGATCGCGTACAGCGAGCCGAACGCGTTGTCGAGTGCGCGGCGCACGGCCGGCGAGTGCTGGTAGATCGCGATGAACTTGCGGATGCGCGGATCGTTCGCGCTCTCGGGCCGCACGACCCACTGGATCGCGAAGTTCTTGTTCTCGGTGCCGTCGAACAGCAGCGCGCTGTTCGGGTCGGCCGTGCCCGCGAGCTTGATGAAGCTCGGGTAGCCCTGCGCGAGGTCGACGTCGTCGAGCGAGCGCGCGAGCTGCGACGCTTCGAGCGGAATGATCTTCAGGTGCTTCGGATTGGCGACGATGTCGTGCGTCGTCGCACGGTAGTCGGCGCCCGGCTTCAGCGTGATCAGCCCCGCGCGCTGCAGCAGCAACAGTCCGCGCCCGCCGTTGACCGGGTCGTTCGCGATCGCGACGCGCGCGCCGTCCTTCAGCTCGGCGAAGCTTTTCACCTTCTTCGAATAGAGGCCGATCTTCATGATCGTGCCGGGCGCGATCGCGATGAAATCGTAGCCGCCCTGCTTCTTCGCGTTCTCGAGAAACGGGATGTGCTGGAAGTAGTTGACGTCGATGTCCTTGTTCGCGAGCGCCGCGTTCGGCGTATTCCAGTCGGTGAATTCGACGATCTTCACGTCGAGGCCCTGCGCCTTCGCCTCCTTCGCGGCGATCTTCAGCGCCTCGATCTGCGGGCTGGTCGAGATGCCGACCTTCAGCGGCGCGGTGTCGGCGCGCGCGCCGTTGGGCAGCACGAGGCCGAGCCACGCCGCGAGCAGCGCGGCCGTCAGCAGGCGGGCCAGGCGGCCGGCCGAAAAGCGGGCGGAAAAAACGGGATGCAGCATGGAAACCACTCTCCTGTCCAAGGACGGTATCGACGGATGAGCGACGCCGCGGCGAACGCACGGGCGCTCTCCGGACAGTCGTCGTTGCATCGGAAAAGGATCAGCCGATGATAGAGAGCGGCGCGGGGGCGGTCTACGAAGCGATTGTGCGAAGAAAATCGCGCGCGGCGATATGGCGGCCGTCGGGCGCGCTGCGCCGCCCGGCAGACCGAATGCCGCCCATGCCGCGCCGATCGCCCGCGCGCGCCGCAGCGGAGCAACGGCCGGCTGCCGGGGCCGCTGCCAGGCCGAAATCTCGGCCTGCCCGCCGCGCCGATTCCGAAATCTCGGCCAGCCGGCGTGGAAACCCTTTCCTCAGACGAAACAAATCCCTTATGAATCAATGCATTAAAAATATTCCGGCAAGCCGCGATGCTGGCACGGGGGTTGCATAACAGACGGCACACGATGCCGCGAAGCGAATGCAGGCATTCCAAACATCAGGAGACACGTCTTGCAGACCTCTATCCAAACCCCGTCCCAGCCGGAGCCGATTGCCGCCGCCGGTCCCGCCACGCGCGCACGTTTCTGGCCGGAAGGCTGGTGGAAGCTGATGGAAATCCGCATCGGCATCATCCCGCTGCCGGTCTACGTGATCCTGTTCGGGCTGATCGTCGGCTTCGCGGTGACGGGCAAGGTGCCCGGCGAAATCTCGATGGCGATCGCCGTCCTCGCGTTCTTCGGCTTCACCTGCGCGGAACTCGGCAAGCGCCTGCCGCTGCTGCGCAACATCGGCGCGGCCGCGATCTTCGCGACCTTCGTGCCGTCGGCGCTCACCTATTACCACGTGCTGCCGAAGCCGGTGCTGAACCTGACGGTCGAATTCACGAAGTCGACCAACTTCCTGTACCTGTTCATCGCGTCGATCATCGTCGGCAGCATCTTGAGCATGGACCGGCGCGTGCTGATCCAGGGCTTCGTGAAGATCTTCGTCCCGCTCGCGGTCGGCTCCATCGCGGCCGCGATCGTCGGCACGGCGGTCGGCACCGCGCTCGGCCTCGGCGCGCGCCACACGCTGCTGTACATCGTCGTGCCGATCATGGCGGGCGGCGTCGGCGAAGGCGCGATTCCGCTGTCGATCGGCTATTCGGAGCTGATGCACCTGCCGCAAGGCGAGATGTTCGCGATGGTGCTGCCGTCGGTGATGCTCGGCAGCCTGACCGCGATCATCCTGTCGGGCGCGCTCGACATGGTCGGCAAGCGCCTGCCGCACCTGACCGGCAACGGTCGCCTGCAAGTCGGCGAAAGCGGCGACATGACGCCGGAAAGCGAGGAGATTCGCGGCCACGTCGACGTCACGCACATCGCCGGCGCCGGCATCACGGCGATCACGCTGTACCTGGTCGGCCTGATGGCGCACAAGCTGTTCGGCCTGCCCGCACCGGTCGCGATGCTGTTCCTCGCGGTGCTGGTGAAGCTCGCGCGTGCGGTGTCGCCGCCGCTGCAGGAAGGCGCGTTCGTCGTCTACAAGTTCTTCTCGACCGCCGTCACGTATCCGCTGCTGTTCGCGATCGGCGTCGCGATGACGCCGTGGGACAAGCTGACCGCCGCCTTCACGATCGTCAACGTGGTCACGATCGTGTCGACCGTCGCGACGCTGATGGGCACCGGTTTCGTGGTCGGCCGCCTGTTGAAGATGTACCCTATCGACACCGCAATCGTGAACGCCTGCCACAGCGGGCAAGGCGGCACCGGCGACGTCGCGATCCTGACCGCCGCGAACCGGATGCAGCTGATGCCGTTCGCGCAGATCGCCACCCGCATCGGCGGCGCGATCGTCGTCACGGTGACGCTGATCCTGGTCGCGCACTTCGGATAATGCGCGGCCGCGCGCATCGTCGCGCCGGCTGCCTCGCACGCGCCGCCGCCGGCCCTGCCGGCGCGCGGCGCGCGTCGTTCAGCGCGGCCAGGGCCGGTTCACGCCGATAGCGGGCTTCGATGAGGGCGAACGTGCAGAAGAGCTTCAAGGGAATCCCGTGGTGGGGCTGGGCATCGGCCGCGGTGCTGTATGTCGGCGTGGCCGGCGCGGCCGTCGATTTCGCGTGGGAACGTGCGATCGACGCGCTCGAGGAGGCCGGCGCGCACCGGCTCGATCTGTACGCGTCGAGCCTGAAAAGCGAGCTCGGCCGCTTCGAGATCCTGCCCGGCCTGGTCGCGCGGCAGGACGGCGTGCGGGCGATGCTGAAGGCCGCGCCGAACGATGCGCCCGAACTCGTGCATGCGGTGAACACCTACCTCGAAGCCGTGAATCGCGACGCGGGCAGCGGCGCGGTCGACGTGATCGATCTGCAAGGCGACGTGATCGCCGCCAGCAACTGGAACGAGACGATCAGTTTCGTCGGCACCAACGTGTCGTACCGGCCGTACTTCAAGGACGCGCTCGCGCGCGGCAGCGGCCGCTTCTTCGGCATCGGCACCAACACCGGCGTGCCGGGCGTCTACTTCGCGAGCGCGGTGCGCAGCGACGGCGTGCCGATCGGCGTCGCCGCCGTGAAGATCAGCGTCGACCCGCTCGAATCGGCGTGGCGCGCGCCGGGCGTCGCCGCGCTGGTGGTCGACGGCAACGGCGTGGTCGTGATCTCGACCGAGCCCTCGTGGAAATTCACCGCGCTGCGTCCGATCACCGCGCAGCAGCAGCGCGACATCCAGGCGTCGCGCCAGTACGCGGGCCGCACCGTCGACGCGCTGCCCTATCGCCGCATCGGCGACCGCAGCTCGGCCGCCTGGTTCGGCACCTTCCCCGATCCGCACCACGCCGGCCGCACCGCGCGCTATCTCGTGATGTCGCGCCCCGCGCCGCAGGCCGGCGATTCGCTGATGGTGCTGCTCGACATCGCCGGCGCGCGGCGCCAGCAGCAGACCGCGTTCGCGTTCGTCACCGGCGCGTTCCTGATCGTCGCGCTGCTGGTCGGCTATGCAATCCAGCGCCGCCGGGCGATCATCGCGCGGCTGAGCGCGCAGGACGCGCTGCGCCGCGCGAACGACCGGCTCGAACTGACGGTCGCGCAGCGCACGGCCGCGCTGACGGCCGCGAACGAGCGGATGCAGCGCGAGATCGACGAGCGCGAACGCACCGAGCAGCGCCTGCGCGCGTCGCAGCAGGAAGTCGTGCACGCGGGCAAGCTCGCGGTGCTCGGGCAGATGGCCGCCGGCCTCACGCACGAGCTGAACCAGCCGCTCGTCGCGATCCGCACGCTGTGCGACAACGCGCGCACGTTCTTCGAGCGCGGCCAGCCGGCGCCGGCGCTCGCGAATCTCGAACGGATCGGCAAGCTGGTCGACGGCATGGCCGTGCTCACCGGCGAGCTGAAGACCTTCGCGCGCAAGCCCGACGTCGAGCGCGTCGCGGTGTCGCTGAACGAGGCCGTCGCGCATGCGCGGCTCATCTACGACGCGCGCATTCGCGACGAAGGCGTGCGGCTCGACGTGAACATCGCGCCCGGCACGACGGTCTCGGCCGAATCGAGCCAGTTGCAGCAGGTGATCGTGAACCTGCTCGGCAATGCGCTCGACGCGGTGCACGACGCGCCGGTGCGCCGCATCGTCATCGAGGCGGCCGAAGCGGACGATACCGGCCGCGTGCGTTTCACGGTGGCCGACAGCGGCGCCGGCATCGCGCCCGACGTGCTGCCGCACCTGTTCGAGCCGTTCGTCACGACCAAGCCGCGCGGCCAGGGCCTCGGGCTCGGCCTCGCGATCACGTCGCGCATCGTCGAGGCGTTCGGCGCGAGGATCGCCGCGACGAACCGCGACGAAGGCGGCGCGCAGTTCACCATCGAATTCGCGGCGGCGACGCCGCAACAAAGGACAGAGCATGGAAGATGAGATTCGGGTGCTGGTCGTCGAGGACGATGAAAACGTCCGGATCGGCGTCGAGCAGGCCGTCGCGCTCGCCGGGTTCCCGGTCGATGCGTTCGCGTCCGCCGCCGACGCGCTCGCGCACGTCGCGCCCGGCGCGCCGGTGGTGATCGTGTCGGACGTGCGGATGCCCGGTATCGACGGGCTGCAGTTGCTCGACCGCGTGATGGCCGTCGATGCGCAGATCCCGGTCGTGCTGATCAGCGGCCACGCGGACATCTCCACGGCCGTCGGCGCGATGCAGGTCGGCGCGTACGACTTCATCGAGAAGCCGTTCTCGTCGGACGTGATCGCCGGCCGCGTCGCGCGCGCGGTCGAGAAACGCCGGCTCACGCTCGAGGTACAGGGGCTGCGCGCCGCGCTGAACAACTGGCAGGGCATCGAGGCGTTCGTGCTCGGCAAGTCGCCCGCGATGGCCGATGTGCGCAAGAAGATCCTGCGCCTCGCGGATACGTCGGTGTCGGTGCTGATCACCGGCGAGACGGGCACCGGCAAGGAGTTGATCGCGCGCAGCCTGCACGACTTCGGCGGCCGGCGCGATGCGCATTTCGTCGCGCTGAACTGCGGCGGCCTGCCCGAGCAGGTGTTCGAGAGCGAGCTGTTCGGTCATGAGGCCGGCGCGTTCACCGGCGCGATCAAGAAACGCATCGGCAAGATCGAATGGGCGGATGGCGGCACGCTGTTCCTCGACGAGATCGAGACGATGCCGATTGCGCTGCAGATCAAGATGCTGCGCGTGCTGCAGGAGCGCGTGATCGAGCGGCTCGGCGCGAACGAACTGATTCCGGTCGACTGCCGTGTCATCGCCGCGTCGAAGGCCGATCTGGCCGAACTCGCGGCCGACGGGCGCTTTCGCGCGGATCTGCTGTATCGCCTGAACGTCGCGCAGATCGAATTGCCGCCGCTGCGCGAGCGGCGCGAGGACGTGCCGCTGCTGTTCGAGCATTTCGTGCTCGCGGCCGCGCGGCGCTTCGGGCAGCCGGCGCCGGTCGTCACCGCCGCGCAGGTGTCCGAACTGATGACGCACGCGTGGCCCGGCAACGTCCGCGAGCTGCAGAACGTGGCCGACCGCTTCGTGCTCGGGCTGACCGGCGACAGCCTGCTGTCGTCCGGCGGCGCGCCGACGGCCGGCGGCACGCTCGCCGAGCAGCTCGCGTATTTCGAGCGGATGCTGATCGAGGACATGCTGCGGCGTCACGGCGGCAATGTCGCGGACGCGAGCGAGGCGCTCGGCATGCCGAAGAAAACGCTCTATCACAAGCTGCGCAACCTGCGGATTCCCGCGCGCGGCGACGCCGCGGCCGACGGCGGCGAATGACGCGAATCGAGGACACGCACGACAGCATGGATCGCATCGACATCAACGAACGCGGCCGTCTCCACGGTCATCTGATTCGCGGCGTCACGCACGCGCGGAAAACCTTTCGCCCGAGCGACTGGCCCGAGCGGCTCGCAGGCGTCATCACGCTGTTCGTCGGCGAACGGCGGCCCGGCTATCCGTGCGCGCTGTCGCGGCTCGCGATGCCGGTCGTCGACGGCGGCGTCAAATGCCTGTTCGTGTCCGACGAGTTGCGCGACGTGTGCGCCGATGCGTTCGACTTCGCGATGCCGTTTGCGGCGGACAATGATTTGCCGGTCGAGGTTCGGAGCGCGCCGGTGTTGACGGTGCGCTGATGCGCGCGAAATCTCGAATAACGATCGCGAGTCATTTCATCTGTTACCCGTGCGCCCCATCGATCAGACCACGTAGGTAGCGAGATGAAACAGAATCTCCATCAAGGTCACGATGACGAACGCGATACACCATTTACGTAATGCCCAACGTCTATATGCAACAGCATTGAGCACTGCACAAGCGATCGATGGCCATAGAAGAATGAAGAGCATCGTCGCGACCGAGCCAACGTGAGATGCGCAGGACTCTCCGCAACCGACTGCCGGGAGTGACGGCTTGGCCCAATCCGTGCGGTTGAATACATAGAATGATGCCCCCGTCACCAGAAGTCCCCACACGAAGCCTAGAACAGCGACAGCTATACGCTTCATTTCACTTCCCAAAATAAAATCTCTTTGGATTCCGCCAGGTCGGATATCCAGTTCTCGTTCCTGCCGGGACGAAACCAGGACCGTAGGTCCGGCATCGTCCGTCGACCCAGGCGAAACCGCCAGAACGATGCAAAGGACGGCGTAAGCGTGTCTTTGTTCCATAGGTCGATATGACCGCCGCTCAGTGAATCGGCTGAGTCGCCATCCTGACGCCAATATCCGAAGAAGTAGATGATACCGGTTCGGTTTTTTATCTTGTCCTGCCAATTCGGACCGGTGATGTTTTCGGGTTTGCCAAGCCCCAGGAACGGGCGAAGCTTCAACCACTCAGCGAGCTCGTAAGCGCGTGTCGCCGTCGCTTTCCCGCCGAGTATCAGGCGACCCAGCGTCTTCTTGCCGGGCATCGGCTTCAGCACGTTTTGAGAAAACGACTTCATGTCGCTTCCGATGGCGTGAAACGCGACGCTCATGCAAATGGCGCATTGATTCTCATATTCGCCGGTGGGGTCGTCGTAGGGGTCATTCTTCGGGTACGCGTTCCAAAGCGCTTGAAAGGACAATGCTCGTAGTTGCACGGATTTCTTCGAATTTGGGGTGTCGTTCGTGCGAACCTTCGCGGGGGGATTAGGCATGGCTTACCCCGTCGCGCTTTTTTGCGATGGCTTCGTCACCCCAAAAGACGGTGTAATTTCCTGATCCGTCGCCGGTATTGACGCGCGGTAGCTCGCCGCTTGCATCGAGTACGCCGGAATGAATGCGGCCGTCTGCCGTCTCGATGAAATAGGGATAGCCCTCCTGGACGGTGGCAGCACAGCCAAGGGTCACCGCCTCTATCTGTTCATCAAATGTGCCTTTCTTGAGCGACATGACTCCGCCCGTTGCTGTGCGGCTCGAAACAACTTCACCGAGCCCCTGAAGTCGATCGTCGCACCATACTTCACCCGCAAGTTCGGCGACGATGCTCGGTGGAGTCGAACAGCCGCAAAGAACAATATCGCGGTCGAGTGCAACCTCGCCCCGAAACTTGAGTCGATAGGGGCCGCCAGCTTTTGCGATGATGCCGGTGCTTTGGCACGCAGTGCAGAATGCACGACCGCCGATCAAGGCTGCCTGATGCTCGTGGACCAGGAATCGTGGTCCGTTAAATAAGCTGATTGTTCCGCCACTTGAAAGACTATCGCCAACAACCGCAATTCTTCTATTCATTGACCGGCCTCCTCGGAAAGCCGTAATCGTAGTGCCGCGACGCCACTGTATATCTCGATATTGTTCGGATATCTCAATTAAGCGAACGCAAATCAATTTTCCTGCGAGAAGCCATCTTCTCCTTCATCAACGTTCGGTGCTTGTGCAGATCTAGCGCGCCACGAGCCTCGCCCGACCAAGCGTCACTGCCACACTGACACCGTTACCGATAGGCATCCAACCGGATGCCTTCGCATATAGAGTCTGAACATCGGACCCCAATACCGCAAGCAGATCGTTCTGCCCTCTCACTCCGACAAGGCTCCCCGCCCGAGTCATCAATAAAATTGATCGTCACGATGAAAATTATGCGTTTTCCTTGCAGCTCGCCGTGATGCATAGTTGCGTCGTGTTGACGCACCTTTGAGTCTTTCAGTCATGAACATGCGAATCGAGCCGTCCGTGCTCGCGAACCCCGACCTGCAATTTGCGACGCTGTCGTCAGGCATCAGCCTGCCGTATGTCGAGCGGGGCAGCGGCGCGCCGATGGTGTTCGTGCACGGCTCGCTGTGCGACTACCGTTACTGGGATCCGCAGCTCGCGTCGCTGTCGGCACACTACCGCTGCATCGCGCCGAGCCTGAGCCACTACTGGCCGGCCGTCGAAGCGGGCATCCAGGACGAGTTCAGCTGGCAGAACCACGTCGACGAGCTCGCCGAATTCATCGACGCGCTCGATCTCGGCCCCGTGCACCTGGTCGGTCATTCGCGCGGCGGCAGCGTCGCGTTCAACGTCGCGCGCCAGCATCCGCACCTCGTCGAGTCGCTGACGCTCGCCGATCCGGGCGGCCCGCTGCAACAGCCGGGCGTGCGCGAAGCCGCATTGCCCGCCGCCGCGATCGCGCTGCGCACGAAAGCCGTGAACCTGATCGAGCAAGGCGACGTCGAAGCCGGCCTCGAGATGTTCGTCGATTCCGTGAGCCTGCCCGGTGCATGGAAGAAGAGCACGTCGCGCTTTCGCACGATGGCGATCGACAACGCGAGCACGCTGCCGAAGCAACTGCGCGATCCGCTGCCCGCGTATTCGGCCGAAACCGCAGGCGATATCGCCTGCCGCACGCTGCTGATCGACGGCCAGCGCAGCCCGAAGATGTTCCGCCACAACGTCGACACGCTGTCGCAGTGGATCGGCAATGCACAACGGCAGACCGTCGCCGGCGCATCGCACGGAATGAACGCGGCAAGCCCCGCCGTGTTCAACCGTTACGTGCACGAGTTCGTCGCCGCGTAACGTCGCGGGCGGCAGGCGCACCGCCCGTTTTTCCCAATGTCGCCGCACTGCCTGCGACCGAACCGAAACGACGTGCGCCGCCCGCATCGAATCGTTTCGCACCCCTCGGCGTCATGCCACCGATGCCGCCCCGGCGCACTTACGCGGCCAGGTAAGAATCGAGTAAGCATCGCGGCCTACAGTGGGTTCGCTTGCGCGATGCCGTCGCGGCATCGAATCGCATTTCGGGACCCGCTCGCCAGATCAGACGAAAGGAGAACGCGTGATCAGCCGGCCAGCCATGAGGGACGTCTGCGCGATTGGGCCGAACGGAAGCCGCGTCAGTTGGCATCCGCCGCACAAGTGGAGAAGGCAGCCCGTCGCGCCGTCGTTCGCCGCGGTCTCGATCGAGCACTACATCGCCAGCGCCACGGAAATCGTCGATCTGGAGACGACCGGCCCGATCCTGGGCATGTACCTGCAGGCGCCGACGACGCTCGAGCTGCGCACGAACACCGGCCGGTGGGCGCCCGCCCGCGTCCGCGGGCCGCTGGCCTATGTTCCGCCCGGCTTCTCGTTTTCCGGCCGATGGTTCGATGAAATCGAGTGGATCAGCGTCCACTTCGAACCCTCGTGGCTGTCGCGAACGGGGCTGCAAAGCGACGGCTGGTTTGCGTCGGGCGCGCTCCGGATGGACGTGATCGACGACCTCCTCGCGCAGATCGTCCGCAGCCTCCATGAAGACGCCGTCGCGGGGATGCCGCAAGGTCCGACCTATGCGGAAGCGCTCGGGTCCGCCGCGCTGCATCGCATGTTGCACCTGGAGTCGCGGCCGCAGGCGAAGCAATATGCGCATGCGGGCATGATGCGCAAGGCCGGCGAGTACATCAGGGATCATTTCCGCGGCCCGCTGACGCTGATGATGGTGGCCGAGGCCGTCGGCTACCCGGGCGATCTCTATTCGTTCATCCGGAGTTTCAGAAAAGCCCACGGACTGACGCCGCACCAGTACATCATCGAGAACCGCCTTCAAGCCGCCCGCCGCCTGATCGAGCGCGGCGCATGCGACGTGACGGAAGCCGCGCTCGACTGCGGCTTCTCGTCGGCCAGCCACTTTTCGGCGACATTCCGCAAGCGGTGGGGCGTGTCGCCATCCGCGCTCAAGCCGCGTGCCGCGACCGCTACGCCAGCGGAAGCGAGAGAATCCACAGGCCGCTGATCGTCAATGCGATCGTCAGCACCAGCAGCGGCAACTGGCCGAGGGTCGCCCTTCCGGCCGGATTGCCGCGCCGGACGGCAATCGCATGCGTGAGCATCACGCTCACGATGTGCCCGGCGAGAATCAGGAGCACCTGCGCATGCCAGACGTATCCGACGTCGATGAGCGCCTGGGCCGCCGACACCTGATCGGCCACGGCCGCCACCGGCCACAGATTCCACCCGAGTCCGAGCGGATCGGACGCCAGCCGGACGATCTGCCGCCCCTGATCCCAGAACAGCGTGAAGTAATGGCAGACGTTGTAGAAGAACGCGATCGGCAGCAGTAGCAGACAGAACTGCCGCGAGAACGACGCCCCGCCCGACGACGACCGCGAACTAATCGCGCCCAGCGTGCAGCAGCCGCGGAATACCAGGTAGTACGCGATGCCGACGATCGCGAACGCCAGCCATTGCCATGTCAGCAGGATTTCCGCTGAAAAAGCGTAGTCACGGCCCAGCGACGGAAACAGATCGACGACGTGCGGATAGATGCTGCGCCAGAAGAACGCGTGCCATGTAGCCGTATCGCGCAAGCCGTCGTAGGCCGTCGACGACAGCATGAATGACAGCAAGGCGACGACGCTGATATCCGCCGGCCCGCCGCGCGACATGTCCGCAATCGGGTTTCTCGATTCCACGATCACGTGACGGCGCGCTGTCCAACGCCATTTCAGCGGCGACAACTTCGCGCATAGCCGGCACAGCACGCCGAACGTATCGCCGTGGGCGAGCCAGCGCTCGCGCCCGAAGCAGAACGCGCCGATCAGCGCATAGGCGACATACGCGACGAGGAACAGACCGACGTCTCGGGGGCGCCCCGCACCGAACAGTTCCAGCGCGATGAGCGCGATGTAGCCGCCCAACGCGGGCCACGAGGCAAGATGTGGCGGATAACGATAGCGCCCGCGTTCCAGGATCGGGAAACAGCGTGCGGCGATTCGCAACAGCAGCGCAAGCGGATTGGTGAACGCATAAACGTCGCCCAGTATTGCGCTGACATACAAAGCGCCCAGATAGAACCAGATCCAGAATCCCGACATCGCCAGGTTCAGGAACGGATTCGCGGTTCCCGCGAGGCCGGCAACGATCAGGAATGCGACGAATGCCGCACTCGCGAGTTGCCCTGCGTTCACGAGAAAAATCGGAATTCGCAGCGCCTTCGTCCACGGTCCGGATCGCCTTCCCGGCTCGGGCACGCGCGTGCCCGACGCAAACGCCAGGATCATGAAGGACGCCAACAGCGTGCCCGTTGCGGCATAGGCATACAGCCACAACGGCACCGGAAGGTAGTACGGGATATTCCACGCGTGAGCGCTCGCGCCGGTTGGCATGCACAGCCCAATCCATGCGAGCCCGGAGAGCAGCCATCCATTCTTGCGCAATGCCGAGCCTTCGACGTGGTCGCTCGCACGCGCCGATCGATGCACGATATCGTCACGCATTTCGACCTCTTCCCGATCAGTAGTCAACGGACGAGATCCAACCCGTCACCTTCCAGCCGGCCCCATTGCGCTTCTCCGACACGATCCCCACGGTGTCGTACGGCGCGTCGAGCAATTTGACGAGTGCAACGGCGCGCGGGTTGCCGGCGCTCGAGCGCGGTAGCGCGAACACGAGGAAAGGCAGGACGGGGGACGGTTTCTCGCCTTCGACGATCAACGGCAGTACGGCGTCGTTCAGTGACCTGAACACCTCGAACGAGGCGCGATCGTGCGCAGGTGCGCGCGAATGCGTCGTCGAATGCGGCAGCCCTTCGACAGCCAGATAAGCGCCGTGATCCCTCAGTCTCCATTCGACGAGCGCGTCGACCAGTGCATCGTCGGGCTTCTGCCCGCGCTCGGCCGAAATCGCGGGCAGCCAGCGCTTGTCGACCGGCGACGTCGTGACCCAGTCGATGAAAAAGCGCGTGTAGAAATCGACGACGTCCTTGTCAACGCCGGCCTGCGTCACCGACGGCAGCGGCACGGGCAGGTCGCGCCGCCCGTGCCATCGGACGGCCTTCCACGCCGGCCCGTCGGGCAGGCTGATACCGTCGAGAAACGACGTATCCGCGATACCGTTCGCGACGAACCAGTCCGACTTCGCGCGCTTCGTTCGCGCGGCGACGAAGCCGGGAAGCCGTTGCCGGACCTGATCCCAGGGCGCCGCCTTCCGCGCCGCTCCATCTATATTCGGATACCTGATCATCTGGAGATACGTCGCCTGCGCCATCGCCTCCGCATCGGCGGGCCGACGCCAGGTCAGATCCACCGCGTGGCTCGACGGTGTGCGTTGATCGAGCGGCGGCGCCATCGCCAGGCCGGCATCGCATGCAATGCCGTCGCGGCTCCAGTCCGGAACGGACGGCACCCCGCGATGCGCCCACGAATCCTGCCAGCCATGGAGCGCGCGACCGAATTCGCCGAGCATGAACGCGGCCTTGCCGCCGCCGGCCTTGCCGAGCACCGCGTCGACAGGCGCCAGCGCGGCCGTCCCGCCGGGCGCGACCACTCTTGCCCGCGCATCGGCCGGCACGCTGCGCGCGCCCGGATAGTGCCGAGCCTGCGCATCGACGGCATCGGGGACAAAGCGCGACAAGCACGCGTACTGCAGCGGCGACGTCATGTATTCGATCGATCCTGCGTCGATGCGTTGATCCGCGAGCGCAACGGCCTCGGCGTCGCGCGGCGCGAAGCCGGCCTGCCGGGCGAGCCACAGCGTGAGGCCGAAGTGCACGTCGGCCTCGAAACCGGCACACGTCAGCGGCATCGCGCATGCAATCGCGCAAACCAGCAAGCCACGGCGACAGCGCATCAATTGCCGATCTCCGTTGCCTTCGTGCTTTCAGGGAACGGCCAACTGCCGTTCTCGAACGACAGCACGAGCATGCCGTTGTCCTGGCATGCGGTGGTCAGGAGATGGCGGTCGAAATCGAAATCCAGACGCGACGCGCACCAGTCCGGCCCGCCCGCGCGGTGCTGGCCGAACATCAGATGCGCCGAGCCCGCGCCGGGCGACTTCACGGAAGCCGGGTTGTAATACGCGATCTCCTTCGGCTTCGACGGATCGCGAATGTCGAAAACGCGAATGCCGGAGTTGAAGTAACTGCACGCGAGCGCGGTCGCATTCTGCCGATTGTCGACGCTGCAGTAGTGCGCGCCGTACGTGAATGTGGTCAGGCCGGCGATATCGGGCATGACCTTGCTGCAGTTCGCGATCGCGTGCGTTTCGAGCCGGAGCTCCGACACCAGTCGCGGCACGGCTTCGTTGGACATGTCGTAGATGTGCCCCATCGGGAACGGCGCCACGCCGGCATTGCACGCGGCCTTGACGGCCGTTGCGCCCGGATCCTGGATCCCGCCGCCCCCGCCCTCGTCGACTTCGATCAGATACGGCTTGCCCGCCACGGCGAACGAGATCGTATGTTGCGCGATGCTGCCGTTCCGCACCGGCACGGTCGCGATCCGGTGCATCTGCGCATTGGGACGCCGGCTCTGCACTTCGCTGGTATCGACGACGAAAAAGCCGTTGTCGCCGGTCGCGTTTGCGTCGTTCAGCGGCGGCGCGCTCATGCCGACGGCCGCGCCGCCGTTCCCCGACGCGACGAAGTACGCCCGCGTTCCGTCCTGGCTCACCGACAGGCCGTGCGAGAAGCTGCCCATGCCCAGATCCGACAGGCTGATCGCGGCAATCATCTTCGGCCGGGTCGGCACGGTCAGGTCGACCGCGTAGTAGCTTTTCGTGAAGGCGCCGCCGACGTAATAGGTCAGCCCGTCGGGCGAAAATCCGCCTTCGTGACCGAGCGACCGGGTGGCCGGGACGATGCCGCCGTCCTCGCCCGTGCCGACAGGCACGCTCGCCAGCAACTGCGGCCGTGTGCAATCCGAAGCAATGTCGTACAGGTCGATCTCCGGGCCGCCGCCGCCGCCCAGGCCGTTGTCGGCGGCGAGGATCCCGCGCGCGACGTTCACGCGCAGCGACTCCCACGGATCGATCATCGACGTGGACGTCAGCGAGCTCACCCGCACCGGCTGCGCCGGGTTGGTGATGTCGATCACCGGCACGCCCGGGTTCACGCGCGGCGGCGCATCGGGATTGTTGAACAGCGCGCTCGCGCCCATCGTCGCGTGATAAAAGCAGGTCTGGCCTTTCCTGTCGGTATACGTGGCGGCCGACCACGACGCGCCTTCGCCCTGAACCTGGCTGACGCGTTTCAGGTTGCAGTTGAAGCCGCCGAATCCGGCCTGTCGAAGCGCGGCCGGCACCTGCCCCTGCAGCGCGGTCTCGGGCGTATCGCCCGGGCTGCAGCTCGGCACGCGCGGCACGACATAGTCGGCCACGGACACGCCGGGCGTGGCCGCCGGCGTGTCGTCGGCCTCTCCGCCGCAGCCGGCCAGCACGAACATGCAGAGCGACAGCGCGAACGCTGCGCGAATCGGTGATTGCATCGTTGTCTCCTTCCGTCTCGTTTGTCGTGGTGAAAATGCGCTGCGGTCACGGCCCCGGATAGATTTCGATCACGGCGACCTCGATCGTGTCGCCTGTCCGGCTGTGGAAATGCAGCGAGAAACGCCCGGTGATGCCGACCGGGAGAATGTCCAGCGACTGCGCGCTGCCGGACGCGCATGCCGCCAACGCCCCCGGTATTTCGTGCGCCATCAGGACGCCGGTTTCCCGCGCATGCACGTCGATGTGCACCGGCACGCCTTCGCGCATCGCGATCACGGGCCGCGCCCACGGCGCCCTGTCGCGGTCAACGTCGACGGAGAAATGCCGTTGCTCAGGCGGCGCCGGCGATGCCCGCGACGCATGCCTCGCAACGCCATACGCCAGCAGCAGCGTCGCCGCGAGGGCGATCCATGCCGGCACCCGGCCGCGTGACGGCCGGCGGCCTGCCTCGATGCTCGTGCTTCGTTCCATCGGTACTCACGCCACGCGAGGTGGCTCCGTCAAACCGCCCGCCCATCGGGTGGATTCGATATCGATGGATGGTAGTGAGCGGTGCCGCGACGAGATATCGGCTTATTGCGGACTGTCGAAAAATTGCGTACCGAGTAACCCGAGTCGCTGCGACGAATGAAGCGCGGCGCCGATGTTGCTTCGGCCGGTGCAGGGACAGGAGCGGCACCCCGGCACGGCGGCCGGCCGGGAAATCTCGGCGCGGAAGGCAGCCGGCGGCCTGTCAGCGGCACTCGGGGCGCCGCCGCGCGGCAGACGAACGTGACATTGCTGCCCTGCCGCAGGCTGATCGTCATGCACTAGCGGTGCGCGTGGCGGGACGCCGCCGCACCGTCGAAAGGTATCGGGCGAAACTGACCGTTAGTTGCTAAATGCGGTGCAAAAAAGGTTCTTCGTGGACTTCCGTAGACGTCGCCTTCCGGCCCGGAACGGTCACTTATCGATACGTTGCTCGAAAAGTCAGCGGATAAGCTGTCCGGAGACGCGCGCCCACACCGCCCGAAGGCGTCGCGCGCGATCCTCGAAGAGATAGGAGGCCGCAAGCGCCAGGAGACCTGACATTGCCCCCGTCACGATGTGCTCGACATAGGGGATACGGTAACGACTCGTGTGCGAGTACGCGTCGCCCAACGTCGTCAGGACGCCAACCACCAGCGCATTGCCGTATCGATGTGCATAGAGTTTCCCCACCGGCGTGAAAGTCAGAAGCACAGCCAGGAGTCCGGTCAGCAGCCCCGTATGAAATGCGATGGTCCAGTGAGGAAGGCTCGTGATATTTCCCCAGCTCCCCGGCATGCAGGTCATGCACGCACTGGTCGGCTGCCAGAAACGCTGGACAAACAGTCTGACGCGGTGCTTCCACTCGGTTGACATGATGCGTTCCCATCGATGCCGTCGCCGCGGTCGGCGCCGCCGCACGTGTCGTTGAAGCGGCTTCCGAACGCGCTTTAACGAGCTTGCCGTCGTCGTCACAGAGGGGGCGGCCGTGCGCCGTGACGGCCGGGCATGATCCCGGCATCGGGAAATACTACTCCACGATTAGACTCGTAAAAAAACCCCGACACGCAGACCTGAGCCTGCATGCCGGGGGGTTTCGCGTCCCGGCCGGCGAGCGACGCACCGCCCGCCGTTCACACTCACCGCGCAGCCACATCCTCCTTGCCGGTCGCCGCGCCGCCGACCGCCGTCGGCGCCGCGCCCCACCCGCCGCCGAGCGCGCGGATGAGGTTGACGGTCGACACGGCCTGCGCACCGGTAAGCTGATTCGCCTGCAACTGCGACTGCAACACCGAGCGCTCGCTGTCGATCACGTCGAGATACGCGACCTCGCCTTCCTGATACTGCGTACGCGACAGCTTCGCCGCCCGGCGCGACGCGTTGACGGCCGCATCCTGCGCGCGGATCTGGTCGTCGAGCAGGCGCAGATCGGCGAGATTGTCCTCGACCTCGCGGAACGCGACGAGCACCTGCTGCCGGTAGTTCGCGACCTGCTCGTCGTACTGCGCGCGCGCCTGCTGCACGCCGGCCGCCCGCCGCCCGCCGTCGAATAGCGGCAACGTCAGCGCGGTGCCGGCGAACGGCCCGAGCAGGAACGTGCGGCTCGACCACAGGAACAGGTTGCCGAGCGTCGACGCCTCATAGCCGAACGATCCGGTGATATCGAGCTTCGGGAAGTACGCCGACTTCGCGAGCCCGATCCGCGCGTTCGCGGCCGCCATCGCGCGTTCGGCCGCCGCCACGTCCGGACGGCGTTCCAGCAGCGCGGACGGCAGGCCCGGCGGAATCTTCACCGCGACCGGCACGATCGGCGTTTCCTTGAACGCGAAATCCGCGGGCGCCTTGCCGAGCAGGATCGCGAGCGCATGCTCCGACGCCGCGCGCCGGCGCGCGACGCCGACCGCATCGGCCTGCGCGCTGGCCAGTTCGTTCTTCGCGCGCGACACGTCGAGCTCGCTGATGTCGCCTTCGTTGAAGCGGCGCTGCACGAGCTTCAATGCCTGTTCGCGCAACTCGACGGTGCGGCGGTACAGATCCTGGTCCGAGTCGAGCTGACGCAGCTCGAAGTAGTTCTGCGCGACGTCGGCCTGCAGCGCGAGCTGCACCGAGCGGAACAGCGCTTCGCTCTGCGCCTGGTCGGCACGCGACGCCTCGACGTTGCGGCCGACGCGGCCGAACAGGTCGGCTTCGTACGACACCGTGCCCTGCGCGCGCCACAGCGTCGCGTTGGTCGGGCCCGTGCCCTGCGGCTGGAACTGCGACGCCGACGACAGCCCCTCGCGCGTCGGCCCGAATCCGGCGCCGATCTGCGGGAACCATTGCGAGCGCGCCGAACGGGTCGCCGCACGCGCTTCCTCGACCCGCGCGGCCGCGGCCTTGAGATTCTGGTTCGCGGCGAGCGCCTGCGTCTCGAGCGAATCGAGCACCGGGTCGCCGAACACCCTCCACCATTCGCCGCGATGTTCGCCGTCCGACGGCTCGGCCGTCTTCCACGTGCCGGCCTGCTCGCCGGCGGCGAGGGTCGGCGCTTCCTTGAACGCGGCGGGCGCCGCCGCGTCCGGACGCTTGTAGTCTGGGCCGACCGCGCACGCGGCGAGCAGCGTCGCGAGCAGGGTGCTCGCGGCCGCCACCTTCGCGAAGCGCATCAGGCCGTTCGTATCGTGCATGTTGTTCATTTTCTGGTCCTCAAGCATCGGGCGCCGGCACACCGTACCCCGTCGAATCCTTGCCGGCGACGTGGATCTTGCCGCCCGCGAGCGTACGCAGCACGACATAGAACACCGGCGTCAGCATCAGCCCGAACAGCGTCACGCCGAGCATCCCGAAGAACACCGCGACACCCATCGCATGGCGCATTTCCGAACCGGCGCCCGTCGACGTGACGAGCGGCACCACGCCCATGATGAAGGCGATCGACGTCATCAGGATCGGGCGCAGCCGCAGCCGGCTCGCCTCGATCGCGGCCTCGAGCGGCGTCCTGCCGTCGTGCTCGAGCTCGCGCGCGAATTCGACGATCAGGATCGCGTTCTTCGCCGACAGCCCCACCAGCACCATCAGGCCGATCTGCGTGAAGATGTTGTTGTCGCCCTGCGTGAGCCACACGCCCGTCAGCGCCGACAGAATGCTCATCGGCACGATCAGGATCACCGCGAGCGGCAGCGTCAGGCTTTCATACAGCGCGGCGAGCACGAGGAACACGAGCAGCACGCTGATCGGGAACACGTACATCGCCGAATCGCCCGCGAGGATCTGCTGGTACGTGAGGTCGGTCCACTCGAAGCGCACGCCGCGCGGCAGCGTTTCGTGCGCGATGCGCTCGACCGCGGCCTGCGCCTGCCCCGACGAGAAGCCGGGCGCCGGGCCGCCGTTGATGTCGGCCGCCGTGTAGCCGTTGTAGCGCACGACCATTTCCGGGCCGAACGTCGGCGTCACCGTGACGAGCGACGACAGCGGCACCATCTCGCCCTTATCGTTGCGTGTCTTCAGTTGCAGGATGTCGTCCGCGCGCTGACGGAACGGCGCATCGGCCTGCACGCGCACCTGGTACACGCGCCCGAAGCGGTTGAAGTCGTTCACGTACAGCGAACCCAGATACACCTGCATCGTGTTGAACACGTCGGTCACCGGCACGCCGAGCTGCTTCGCCTTCACGCGATCGAGATCGACGTTGAGCTGCGGCACGTTGATCTGGTAGCTCGTGAACAACGGACCGAGTTCCGGCGCCTGCTGCGCGCGCTTGATGAAGTCGTTGGTCGCATCCGACAGCTTCGCGTAGCCGACCGCGCCGCGATCCTCGATCTGCATCTTGAACCCGCCGAGCGTACCGAGGCCGAGCACCGGCGGCGGCGGGAACACCGCGACGAACGAATCCTTGATCGCGCCGTATTTCTGGTTCAGCGCACCGGCGATCGCGCCGGCCGACAGCGCCTTGCCGTGCCGCTCCGAGAACGGCTTCAGCGTGACGAACACGATGCCCGCGCTCGAGCTGTTGGTGAAGCCGTTCACCGACAGCCCCGGGAACGCGACCGCGCTCTCGACGCCCGGCTGCTTCAGCGCGATCGAGCCCATGTCGCGGATCACCTTCTCGGTGCGGTCGAGCGACGCGCCGTTCGGCAGTTGCGCGAACGCGATCAGGTATTCCTTGTCCTGCGCGGGCACGAAGCCGCCCGGCACGACCTTCGACACGAGCACGGTCGCACCGACCAGTACGAGGTACACGCCGAGCATCAGCGTCTTGCGCGACAGCACGCCGCGCACGCCGCGGCCGTAGTTCTCCGCGCCGCGATGGAACACCTTGTTGAAACGGCGGAAGAAGCCGCCGAGCACGCGGTTCATCACGCGCGTGAGCCAGTCTTCCTTGTCGCCATGGCCCTTGAGCAGAATCGCGGACAGCGCCGGCGACAGCGTCAGCGAGTTGAACGCCGAGATCACCGTCGAGATCGCGATGGTCATCGCGAACTGCTTGTAGAACTGGCCGGTCAGGCCCGACATGAACGCGAGCGGCACGAACACGGCGACGAGCGTCAGCGCGATCGCGATGATCGGCCCGCTCACTTCCTGCATCGCCTTGTAGGTCGCCT
This sequence comes from Burkholderia sp. MSMB1835, assembly GCF_001526365.1. Classification (NCBI taxonomy): domain Bacteria; kingdom Pseudomonadati; phylum Pseudomonadota; class Betaproteobacteria; order Burkholderiales; family Burkholderiaceae; genus Burkholderia; species Burkholderia sp. MSMB1835. Next base: position 527,947 of record NZ_LOYP01000042.1, on the reverse strand, counting down.
GCCGCGCGGTCATCCCGTTTTCGATGTTGCGCTCGACGTTCTCGACGACGACGATCGCATCGTCGACCACGATCCCGATCGCGAGCACCATCCCGAACAGCGACAGCGCGTTGATCGAATACCCGAACGCCAGCAGCAGCGAGAACGTGCCGACGATCGACACCGGCACTGCGATCAGCGGAATGATCGACGCGCGCCACGTCTGCAGGAACACGATCACGACGATCACGACCAGCGCGATCGCTTCGAGCAGCGTGTGCACGACGGCCTTGATCGACGAACGCACGAACTGCGTCGGGTCGTAGACGATCTTGTAGTCGACGCCCGCCGGCATGTCCTGCTTCAGCTCGGCCATCGTCTTGCGCACTTCGTCGGAGATCTGCAGCGAGTTCGCGCCCGGCGACTGGTTGATCGCCATCGCGACGGCCGGCTTGTTGTCGAGCAGCGAGCGCAGCCCGTACTCGGACGCATCGAGCTCGATGCGCGCGATGTCGCGCAAGTGCGTGACGCCGCCGTCCGGCGTCGTCTTCACGACGATGTCGCCGAATTCCTCTTCCGTCTGCAGACGGCCGCGCGCGTTCACCGACAGCTGCAGCGGCGTGCCGGGCAGCGACGGCGATGCGCCGATCACGCCGGCCGCGACCTGCACGTTCTGCTCGCGGATCGCCTGCACGACGTCCTCGGCCGACAGCCCGCGCTGCGCGACCTTCTGCGGATCGAGCCACACGCGCATCGCGTAGTCGCCCGAACCCCACAGCTGCACCTGGCCGACGCCCTGGATCCGCGACAGGCGATCCTTCACGTTGATCAGCGCGTAGTTGCGCAGGTAGGTCATGTCGTAGCGGTTGTCCGGCGAGATCAGGTGGACCACCATCGTCAGCGTCGGCGAGCTCTTCACCGTGGTGATGCCGAGCCGCTGCACGTCTTCCGGCAGGCGCGGCAGCGCCTGGTTCACGCGGTTCTGCACGAGCTGCGTGGCCTTGTCCGGATCGGTGCCGAGCTTGAACGTGACGGTGATCGTCATGTTGCCGTCGCTGTTCGCCTGCGACTGCATGTAGAGCATGTCCTCGACGCCGTTGATCTGTTCTTCCAGCGGCGACGCGACCGTCTCGGCGATCACTTTCGGGTTCGCGCCAGGGTACTGCGCCTTCACGATCACGGAAGGCGGCACGACTTCCGGATATTCCGAAATCGGCAGCAGGAACATCGCGATCACCCCGCCCAGCAGGATGACCACCGATAGGACTCCTGCAAAGATCGGCCGGTCGATAAAGAATTTGGAAATGTTCATGTGTGGCTCTGTCTGGTTGAACGCGGATGCGAAGCGGGCGCGCCGCTTACGAATCCGCCTTCGCCGGTGCGGCCGGCTTCGCGGTGCTCGCGAGCGGCGCGGCCGGATCGTCGCCGCCCGTCATCGGCACCATGTGCGGCTTCACCTGCTCGCCCGGGCGCACGCGCTGCGTGCCGTTCACGATCACGCGATCGCCGGCGGCGAGACCGCTGACGATCACGCGCCGGTTGCCGTGCTGCATCCCCGGCTGCACTTCGCGATACGACACGCGGCCCTGCTGGTCGACGACGAACACGAACTTCTTGTCCTGGTCGGTGTTGATCGCCGCGTCGTCGACGAGCAGCGCCTCGTGCGGCGCGCTGCCGCCCACCTTCACGCGCGCATAGAGGCCGGGGACGAGCGTGCCGTCCGCGTTGTCGAAGCGTGCGCGCACGCGGATCGTGCCGGACGACGTGTCGAGCCGGTTGTCGACCGAATCGATCTCGCCGCTGCGCGAGTAGCCGGTTTCGTTGGCGAGGCCGAGCTCGACCGGCACCTTGCGGCCGCTGCGCGCGCCGTTGATGTATTGCAGGTAGGTCTGTTCGTCCGCGTCGAACGATGCGTAGATCGGCGATACCGACACCAGCGTCGTCAGCGGCGCGGCCGATGCGCCGGCCGACACGACGTTGCCGAGCGTGATTTCCGCGCGCGACACGCGGCCCGATACCGGCGCGGTGATGCGCGTATAGCCGAGGTTGATGCGTGCCGTTTCCAGCGCGGCTTCGGCGGCCTTCAGGTTCGCGCTCGCTTCGCGTGCCGCGTTCTGCTTTTCGTCGTAGTCGCGCTTCGCGATCGCGTTGTCGCCGATCAGCCGCTGCGCGCGCTGCCAGTCCGTCTGCGCGTAGCCGTTGCGTGCCTGCGCGGCCGCGAGCTGCGCGGCCGCGCGGTCGACTTCCGCCTGATACGGGCGCGGGTCGATCACGAACAGTACGTCGCCCTTCTTCACGAGCGCGCCGTCCTTGAAGTTCACCGCGACGATCGTGCCCGACACCTGCGGGCGCACGTCGACTTTCTCGACCGCTTCGAGACGGCCGGAGTAGCTTTGCCAGTCGGTCACGGTCTGCGGCACAACGGTCGCGACGTCGACTTCGGGCAGCGGTGCCGCCGCTTTTTCGGGTGCGTTCGCGTTGACGCGCATCGCGCCGAACGTGCCGAGGCCGACGACGGCGAGCGTGACGATCGCCGCGGTCGCGATTCGGGAACGGGTGGTGCGTAGGATGGCCATGTGGATCTCCGGTAAGCGTGGATTGGTCTGGTTATTCGGAACGGTTCGGCTGGCGCGCCTGGAAGCGGCACTGGAAGAAGCGCACGGCTTCCTCGAACGCGGCTTCGTGCGTGGCGAGCGCGGCGTGCGTGATGTCCGGATAGCGGATCACCTGCGTGAGCACGCCCGACGAAATCAGGCAGCCCGCATATTTCTCCGCTTCGACGTGCAGCACGTCGTTCTGCGCGGTGACGACGAGCGTCGGCGGCAGCCCCGCGAGGCGCACCGATTCGATCGGCGCCGCGTACGGGTGCATGCGTTGCGCCGCCTGCGGCAGGTACGCGCGATAGCAGGCCGCGCATTCGCGCGCGGTGATGTCGGACGCGAGGCGCTCGGCGTCGCCGATGCGCGTCATGCTCGGGTCGAGCATCGGCCCGAACAGCGCCTGCGCGACGATCGACACTTCGCCGCGGTCGCGTGCGATGAAGGCCAGGCAGTTCGCGAGCTGGCCGCCCGCGTCGTGCCCCGCGACCCCGATCTTCTTCGGGTTGCCGCCGAACGCGCGGGCGCGCGTCGCGGCCCAGACGGCCGCGCGATACGCATCCTCCGGCGCGGCCGGAAAAGGAAAGGCCGGCGCGAGCGAATAATCGACCGACACTACGAGAGCTGGTAAGCGTTCTGCTAAAAAACGCGCGGCGAAGTCCGCATCTTCGAGCGAACCGCGGACGAAGCCGCCGCCGTGGAAATAAAGCACTACTGGCAACCCGGTCTTGTCCGGGCGGCGGTAGAGGCGCAGCACGATGTCCTGTGCGTAGCCGGGAATTTCCACTTCGGCCACCGTCAGCGCCGCGCCCGCCATGGCTTGCGCGGGCAATGCGGCTTTCAGGAATTTGCTGAATTCAGAAGCGTCCATGACGATGCAGCATCCATTTCGAGATGGAACGAATTCTGGGTCCGGCAGACATTGGGATAAATGCCTATAATCCGGCAACACAATTCAACGCCCCCGAACAATCCGAGGCTGCGTTTACCCACGAGGTAGCGCAGCCTTGTCGTTCGCGGGCTCATTAGATTGCGGAGGTTGTGATGGACCGGCTTCAGGCCATGCAGGTGTTTACTCGCGTCGTCGATACAAGCAGCTTCACCAAGGCAGCAGAAACGCTCGGCTTGCCGCGGGCGTCCGTCACGACGATCATCCAGAATCTCGAAGCATTCCTCGGCGTGCGGCTGATGCACCGGACCACGCGCCGGCTCTCGCTCACGCCCGACGGCGCCGCCTACTACGAACGCTGCGTGCGGATCCTCGCGGATGTCGAGGAAACCGAAGCAAGCTTCCAGGCCAACAACCGGAAGCCGCACGGAAAGTTGCGTATCGACATGCCGGGCTCGATCGGGCGGCTGCTCGTGATTCCGTCGCTGTGCGAGTTTCATACGCGCTATCCGGACATCGACCTGCAACTCGGCCTGTCCGATCGGCCGGTCGACCTGCTGCAGGAAGGCGTCGACTGCGTGATCCGCGTCGGTGCGCTGCAGGATTCGTCGCTCGTCGCACGCCGCGTCGGCCTGTTCGAGTGCGTGACGGTCGGCTCGCCCGACTATCTCGAGCGCCACGGCGAACCGCAGACGATCGACGACCTGAGCCAGCACAAGGCCGTCAACTACTTCTCGAGCCGCACCGGCCGCACGATCGACTGGACGTTCCTGATCGAAGGCAAGGAAGTCGAGATGAAGATGGAGGGCATCGTGTCGGTGAACGACGCGGATGCGTACGTGACGTGCGGCGTCGAGGGCTTCGGCCTGATTCAGCCGCCGCTGTTCATGGTGCTGCCGCACCTGCGCGAAGGCCGGCTCAAGGAAGTCCTGCCCGGCGTCAAGCCGCTGCCGATGCCGATCTCGGTCGTGTATCCGCACAGCCGCCATCTGTCGCCGAAGGTGCGCGTGTTCGTCGACTGGATTGCCGAAGTGTTCGACCGGTGCCCGCTGCTGAGCGGCAAGGGCAGCCTCGACGCGACGTGCAGCAAGCGCACGTTCGAGGAAGCCGAGCGCGCGCCGGCGCTCGATACGCCGGTCATCAACGAGTGGGTCGCGTAATCGTCCGACCTCCACGCGCGGGCCGCGGCGCCCGCGCGCCATCCTGCCCGAGCGCGGCCCGGGCACGCCTTTCAAGCGCGGCGCCGCGATCCTTCCCGAATCCGCAGTAAGCCTTTGCGCGGCGCGCGGCAATCGGCCGCGTGCGTCGTTGCGCGTCGCCGCCGCACCTCCCTGCGAAGCCCGTGCCGCGGGACTCCCGGCCATTTCCGCATAACCCTGCCGGCGGTGCGGATGGCGATTGTTCCACTGACACGACAATTCAATTCGCGTCTGCTGCATTTATCGCGACGGAACGGCAACCTAGAGTAAACCCTGTCGCGCACCTCGTTGCGCATCGAACAGATCCCGCCCGCGGGACCGGAGTCAGCGCTCAGGCGCGCGCTCCGACATCTCCAGGAGTTACGCCATGAACCGCCGCCATCTTCTCTCGGCCCTTGCGCTCACGCTTGCCGTGTCCGCACCGGCCTTCGCCGATTCGGACACCTCGCACGCCGGCGACTCCGGCAACACGTCGTGGTCCGCGCAGCACAACGGCCCGCGTACGCGCGCCGAAGTGAGCGCGGAAGTCGAGCAGGCACGCAAGGACGGCACGCTCGCGTACCTGCGCAAGGCGACGTCGTATCCGCAAGGGCTCGAACTCGCGCAAGGCCCGTATCGCCCGACACCGGAAGGCAACCAGCTCGCCGGCGCGGGCCGGTAAACGCGTGACGCCGCGCAGCGGGTTGCCCGGTGCGCGGCGTCTCGAACGACGTTGTCGACGACTCGTCGAGTCAGTCAGTTAGTTGCAGGAGTACATGATGAACGACCCACTTCCTTCGCCGCTCGATCACTGGGACGACACCACGCCGGTGTGGACGCCGTTCCGTTCGGCCCCGCAATCGCATTGACCGCCGGCTGAATCGTCGTCCGGCCGTCAACGGCGCGGCACCCCGTCGCGCCATTCGCCCCAGTGCGTGACGATGTCCTGCACGAGCGGATTGCCCGCGCGGTACAGGTTTTCGGTCGCCGGGGCGAAACCGCCCTGGTCCGCGTAGTTCAGCAGGTTGTCGGCGCTCGTCTGCCCCGCGTACGGCCGATCGAAATCGGACCCGGTGCGCAGCACGGCCACGCGCGACAGGTCGACCCGCTTCACGCTCGCCGCGCGCTTGAGCGCTTCGTACGTCGCGTTGTCTTCCTGCGCGGTCATGCAGTAGGTGCCCTTGCCGTCCGTGAGGATCTTGGTCCACTGGCGTGCGCGCTCGCCGATCAGCGTGCCCGAGAACCACGTGTTGCCCGATGACGTGTCGCACTGGATCACAGTCGGCGGCCGGTTCGCCGGCGCATACGTGAACTTCGCACGCGCGGCCTGCGCCTGCGCGCTGTCTGCCAGCACGACGTTGCGCGACAGCGCGTAGGCGGCGTCGGTCAGTTGCGGGTTGAGCTGGAACACTTCGGTGCGATAGTCGAGCGGCGGCTTGTCGTTCGGGCTCTTCGTATTGATGCCGAGATAGCCGGTGTTCCAGCCGGCCGGGATCTCACGCGCATCGAGCTCCCACTGCAGGCTGAAATCGACGAGGTATTTCGACCACGCGGCCGATCCGACCGTGCCTTGCGCGGGGTCGACGCCCGCGATGCCCGAGACCAGGAAATACGTGCGGCGCAAATCGAAGCGTTGCGAGAACGTGAGCGCCATGATCGTGGCCGACGCGTTCGCATAGCCCATGCCGGTCGTGACCACGCACACGTCCTGCTTGTTGCAGTGGACGGCCGGATAGTCGGGCGACAGGCCGGGCACGGCGATGTCGCGCCACGGGCCGAGCCGGTCGAGCCACGCCTGGCCCTCCGGCCCGAACATCGTGATGATCATGACCTTGACCGGGCGGCCATGCGAGCCGGTCTCGGCGAATGCCGCGTTGCCGGCATCGTTGCCCTGGTTGTCCTGCGCGATCGACGGCGCGGTCGCACAGGCGGCAAGCGAGAATGCGGCGGCGGAAAGAATGGAGCGAGTCAGCATCGGCGTTCCTTGTTTCGGTGACGTTGGGTGAGAACGGCTGTCGGAGACTGCGCGACGAGTATAGAACGGGCGTACGCGATGCGGAACCCGACTACGAAACGGCCGGCAATGTTTCGTGCGAAAGGATGCGTGTTGCGTGACGGAAAATCGCGCGTTCGTCGCGGCGTCGAAAAACATCAGGAATGCTATCGGGTCGTCGCCGCGTGCGACGCCGGCCGCATTTCGCCGCGCTACACGCGTATCAACCCCGCGACGCCATAACCGAGCACGACGAGTGCGGCGACCACATGGCTCGCGGCGAGCCACGCCGGCGATTTCACGAAGCGCCCGATCGCGCTGCCGCCGAACGCGAACACGAGCTGCCCGGCGAGGCTGCCCGCAAACACGCACGCGGCGCCGAACAACCCGTGCCGATGCGCACCGGCGGCAGCCGTCGCATAGCCGTAGAACAACAGGATGGTCAGCGGGTTCGCGAGCGTGACGAAGAACATCGACATGAACGGGCGATCGCCCGGCGGCGGCGCTCCGTCGCCGTCGAGCGAGCGGCGCCGGTCGCGCAGCGCCTCCCACAGCATCCGCGCGCCCATCGCGAGCAACACGAGCGCACCGACCATACGGAACAGCGCCAGATGCGACGCAAGCGTGCCCGTGAGCATCGCACCGATGGTGAACGCGACGACCGCATAGCAGCCATCGGCGGCGGCTACCCCGATCGCCGCGCGCACGCCGGTCGCCGTGCCGGCGCGCATGCCGTAGTTCGCGATCATCAGCGCGACGGGCCCGACCGACAGCGCGATCGTCAGCCCGAACAGGAAGTCGCTCATCGGTCGTCGACGCTTTCAACGGAAGGCATCGATTCTATCGACCGACGGCATGCCAGCGGAAAAAGCCGCGTCACGCGACGTCGACGCGTGCGGGCCCGTCCGCCATCTCGCCGATCACCGCCGCGCGGTCGAAACCGTCGGCACGGAAGCACGCGAGCACGTCGTCGACCGCTTCCGGCGCGCATGCGACCAGCAGCCCACCCGACGTCTGCGGATCGGTCAGCAGCGCCTGCGCGACCGGCGGCAACCCGTCGGCGAGCCGCACATCGGCGCCGTACGCGGCCCAGTTGCGGCCCGACGCGCCGGTGAACACGCCGTCGGCAACGAACGTCTCGACGCCCGCGAGCCACGGCAGCGACGCATAGTGCACGCGCGCGGTGAGCTGCGCGCCGCGCGCCAGTTCGAGCGTATGGCCGAGCAGCCCGAAGCCCGTGACGTCGGTCAGCGCATGCACGCCCGGCAGCGCGGCAAGCTCCGCACCCGGCCGGTTCAGCTTGGTGGTCGTCGCGACCATTTGCGCGTAACCGTCGGCATCGAGCTGGTTCTTCTTCAACGCGGCCGACAACACGCCGACGCCGAGCGGCTTGCCGAGCACGAGCACGTCGCCCGCGCGCGCGGCCGCGTTGCGCTTCACGCGCGACGGATGCACGACGCCGATCGCCGCGAGCCCGTAGATCGGCTCGACCGAATCGATCGAATGGCCGCCCGCGACCGGAATGCCGGCATCCGCGCACACCGATTCGCCGCCGCGCAGCACGGCGGCGATCGTCTCGTGCGGCAGCACGTTGATCGGCATGCCGACCAGCGCAAGGGCGAGGATCGGCTTGCCGCCCATCGCGTAGACGTCGGACAGCGCATTGGTCGCCGCGATGCGGCCGAAGTCGAACGGATCGTCGACGATCGGCATGAAGAAATCGGTGGTCGCGACGATCGCCTGTTCGTCGTTGAGCCGGTAGACGGCCGCGTCGTCGGAGGTTTCGGTGCCGACCAGCAGGTCAGGGAACAGCGCGGGCGGCGTCGCGCGCTTGAGCAGCTCGGACAGCACGCCCGGCGCGATCTTGCAGCCGCAGCCGCCCCCGTGCGACAGGCTCGTGAGGCGCGGAACGGCAGGCTGGGCTTGAGTGGCTTCGGTCATCGTCGGCATCCGGTGAATACGGTGAATAACAACGCTCCATTATCGACAATTCCGCGCGAGCGCGCCCGATACCCACATAATGGACGGCCCTTGCCGGCTCCCGCCCTCGCTCGCTTCCTCATTGATCGATGGATCACGTCTTCGTCGCCCTCGTGCTGTGCTCGGCTCTGCTGCACGCGATCTGGAACGCGTTCCTCCACGTCAGCGAAGACCGGCTGGCGCAACTCGGCACGATGTCGCTGCCGTATCTCGCGTTCGGCGCCGCCGGCGCCGTGCTGCTGCCCGCGCCGGCGCCCGCCGCATGGCCGTACGTCGCCGCGTCCGCGGTGCTCGAGGTCGCGTACTGCTTCACGCTCGCGCGCGCCTACCGCAACGGCGAATTCGGGCAGATCTATCCGATCGCGCGCGGGATGTCGCCGCTGCTGGTGTCGGTGCTCGCGTTCGCCGTGCTGCACGAACGACCGACGCCGCTCGGCTTCGCGGGCATCGCGCTCGTGTCGCTCGGGATCATGTCGCTCGCGCTGCGGCGCGGCTTCAGGTTCGCCGGGGAAGGCGTGCCGTACGCGCTGCTCACGGGCGTGTTCATCGCCGCGTATTCGCTCTGCGACGGCATCGGCTCGCGCGTGTCCGGCAGCGCGCTCGGCTACATCGCATGGGTGTACCTGCTGTGGAGCGTGCCGCAGCTCGTGCTGGTCTGCGCGTGGCGCGGCGGCCCGCGCGCGGTGCTGGGCTCGCGCACCGCGCTCGTGCAGGGCGCGATCGCCGGCACGATCTCGCTCGCCGCGTACGGGATCGTGATCCTCGCGTACCGGCACCTGCCGGTCGCGACCGTGTCGGCGCTGCGCGAAACGAGCTCGATCTTCGCGGTCGCGATCGGCTGGTTCGCGATGCGCGAGCGGCCCGGCGCGCAGCGGCTCGCCGCGTGTGCGCTGGTCGTGGCGGGCGCGGCACTGATTCGCCTTTGAGCAGAACCGGCGCGCCCGCGGCGTCGCGCGCCAGCGTCAGAACTTGTGACGAATGCCCGTCACCGCCACGATCTGCGTGCGCGTGCTCGACGGATTCGCGATCCCTTCGATCGCGGCCACCGCGTTCGACGACGCGCGCTGGTAGAACGCATTCACGTAGACGTCGGTGCGCTTCGACAGGAAGTACTGCGCACCGACGCTCGTCTGCAGATAGTGCGAGCTCGGCTTCGGCCCCTGCGACGCGAGCACCTGCGTGTAGGTTTCGCCCAGCGCGAACTGCAGCGCGGGCGTCATCAAATAGCGCACGCTGCCCTCGTAGTTGTTGAAACGCATCGCTCCACCCGTCTGCAGGTTGAACAGCGAACTCGTGTACAGCAGCCCGAACGTCGCGGCGCCCCACGCATACGCGCCGCCCGCGCCCCAGATTTGCTGGCGCGTCACGCCCTTGATGAACGTGTAGTAGTTGTCGGATGCCGCCGCACCGCTCGTGTCGAGCGCCGGATGATCGACGCGCACATATGCCGCGCCGAGTTGCAGCGGCCCGTTTTCGTAGCTCGCGCCGAGGCTCCATACGCGGTTTTGCGCGAACGACGTCGAATTCGAGAAGCCGTACAGGCCCACCGCGCGCAGGCCGTACCAGGTGGGCGTCTGATATTGCACCGCGTTGTTGGTGCGGAACGTGTTGTTCAGGTCGTCGGTGTCGAACGGATGCAGCGCGTACTGCGTGAGCGCGGTGGTCGCGCCGATCTGCAGCGGTTCCAGGACTTCCTGCGCCGCGTTGTACTGGCGCCCCATCGTCAACGTGCCCCAGCGATCGTTTTCCAGCCCCACGTACGCGCGGCGCCCGAACAGCCGCCCGCCCTGGCTCGCGGCGCCGGTCTCGAGATTGAAGCCGTTCTCCAGCCGGAACACCGCGCGCGTGCCGCCGCCGAGATCCTCCTTGCCGAGCAGCCCCCAGCGCGTGCCCTGCTCGTTGCCGCCGGTCGCCTGCCACGCGGCATGCCCGTTCTGGTTGTTCGTGTACGTGATCCCCGCATCGACGACGCCATACAGCGTCACGCTCGACTGCGCATGCGCGAACGTAGCGCCTGCCGCCATTGCAACGCCCGCCAGCGCGATCGTCATCTCTTTCCGCTTCATCTCCGACCCCTTTATCGATTGAATATCGAGCATGATTCATCATGCTCGCGACTTGTTTTATTGAATAAAACATCGTCTTGTTAATTGTCGAATTTCGGAATTTGAAGCGTCAAGCCACGCCAAAAATCATCTACTGGCATCGGTATGGCGCCGTACGCCCTGCGTTTCGATCAACGAAACATCTCCAATAACCACGGGCATTACAGCCCGATTATGACGCGTAATCGCGACGCCGAAAAAAGCGCTTGACCGCAGTTTTCGGCCGTTGTGAAATATTGATACGCTGTTTTATTAAATAAAACATCCATGCAAAACGCTTGTGAAAAATAGGTAAAGAACCTGATCCCCATGCTGACGTTCAATTGCAACACCGCGGCGGCGGGCGAGTCCCCCGCGTATTGCGTCGCGCCGCCGACGGCGCCCGCGCTGCCGGTCGTCGTCGATTCGCCGCACAGCGGCATCGCGTATCCGCCCGACTTCTCCACCGTCGCGTCGGACGACGCGATCCGCACGACATGGGACGCGTACGTCGACGAGCTGTGGTCCGGCGCCCCTGCACGCGGCGCTACGCTGCTGCGGGCGACGTTTCCGCGTGCATACATCGATCCGAACCGCGCCGAAGCCGACATCGACGCGACGCTGCTCGCCGAATCCTGGCCCGAGCCGCTTGCGCCGCAGCCGTATACGCAGCGCGGGATGGGGCTGATCCGGCGCGACGCGCTGCCCGGCGTACCGCTGTATGACCGCAAGCTGTCGCTCGCGGAAGTGCGGCACCGGATCGATGCGTACTACCGGCCGTACCGCCGCGCGCTCGCGTGCATCGGCGAGCCGCTGCACGCCGCGCATCGCGCGCTGTGGCACATCGATTGCCACTCGATGAAATCGCGCGGCAACGCGATGAACGTCGACGCAGGCGCGTTGCGGCCGGACGTCGTGATCAGCGACCGGCGCGGCACGACCGCCGCCCCGGCCTTCACCGCGTGGACGGCGCAGTGGTTCGCCGGGGCCGGCTACCGCGTTCAGGTGAACGACCCATACCAGGGCGGCGACCTGCTGACCGCGCTCGCCGATCCGGCGCGGCAGCGCCACAGCATCCAGATCGAATTCAACCGCGCGCTGTACATGGACGAAGCGGCGTTCGCGAAACATGCGGGCTTCGCCGCGCTGAAGCGCTCGGTCGACGCGTACCTCGACGCGCTCGCCGGCTACGTTCGCGCGCGTCTTGCATCGCCGGGAGTCTCCGCATGACGACCTACATCGTCGACGCCGTCGACAGCGCGCTGAAGCTGCTGACCTACGTAGCCGAGCATCCGAACCTCGGCGTGACCGAGCTGGCATCGCAACTCGGCATCAACAAGTCGCGCACGTACCGGATGCTGTGCACGCTCGAGCTGCACCGCTTCGTCGTGCAGGACCCGCGCACGTCCACCTATGCGCTCGGCCCGCAGGCGTTCGTGATCGGCGTGGCCGCGTCGCAGCAGAACGCACTGGTGCGCGCCGCGCACCGGCACATGCTGGCGCTCAATCAGGCGATCAACGAAACCGTCGTGCTGCGCGTGCGCGAAGGGCTCGAATCGGTGTGCGTCGCGCGTTGCGAAACGACGCATGCGGTGCGCACCGTCGGCGCGGTCGGCAACCGCCGGCCGATCAATTTCGGCGCATCGGGCAAGGTGCTGCTCGCGTTCGCGCCCGACGCGGTACGCGACGAATATCTCGCGCAACAGCGCAGGAACGGGCACGCCGACGATCTGCCGCGGCTCGCCGGCGAACTCGATGCGGTCGCGCGCAAGGGCTACGCGGTGAGCAGCGGCGAGGTGACGCCCGGCGCGGTCGGGATCGCGGTACCGGTGCGCGACCTGACGGGCGCGACGGTCGCATCGGTCAGCGTGACGGGGCCGGAGGTGCGCGTGAGCCACGCCGACATTCCAGACTATCTCGAGCGTCTGCAGGCATGCAGCCACGCCATTTCCGCCGAGCTCGGCTACGTCCCGGCGCGCGCCGCGCTGCAACCGGCCTGACAGCCCGCTTCCTCACCGACGAGAATCCGATGTCCGCCTCCTCCCCGAACCCGGCCGGCGCGCACGGCGCCGCCACCGACGCACTCGCGGCCGACGATCCGGTCGCGCCCGCCGCTCATGCGCCACATCATCCGCACGGCAAGATGCTGCACCCCGTCGTGATGATGCTGTGGGTGCTGGCCGCCGCGATCGCGCTCACGTGGATCGTCGACTCCGGCCACTTCGCGCGCAACGGCCGGCTCGTGGTGCCGGGCACCTACCAGGTGGTGCCAAAGACGACCGCGCTCGCGACGCTCGTCGCGCCGGCCGTCAGCCACAGCACTTCCGCGCATGCGCTGCCGGCGAGTCTCGTGTCCGCGTTCGTCGCGGTGCCGGAAGGCCTGTTGAAAAATGCGCCGCTGATCGTGATGGTGATGTTCGTCGGCGGAATGTTCGGCGTGATGCGCCGCACGGGCGTCGTCGATGCCGGCATCGACCGGCTGCTGCAGCTCACCGGCAACAACGCGTACCTGCTGACGCCGATGCTAATGATCCTGATCGGGCTCGGCAGCACGCTGCTCGGCTTCATCTCCGAATACCTCGTGATCATTCCGATGGTCGTCGTGATCGCGCGGCGCCTCGGGCTGTCCGACCTGTTCGCGGTCGCGCTCGTCGCGATCGCCGCGAAGATCGGCTATATCGCGTCGGTCACGAACCCGCTCGCGCTGGCCGTCGCGCAGCCGCTCGTCGGCGTGCCGCTGTTCAGCGGCGTCGCGCTGCGCGCGGCCGTCTTCATCGTATTCCTGACGATCGGCATCCTGTACCTGCTGCGCTACGTGCGGAACACCGGTTACCGGGCCGGCCAAACCGCGTCGGGCGACGCCGCGCGCGCGACCGCGAAACTGTCGCTGCGGCACAAGGCCACGCTGGCCGTGTTCGCCGCGGCCGTCGCGATGCTGATCTACGGCACGCGCGAACTGAAATGGGGCAACGTCGAACTCGCGGCGTTCTACGCGGCCGTGAGCATCGCGACGACCGTCATCGGCCGGCTCGATTCGCGCAGCGCGGCCGATGCATTCGTCGACGGGATGAAGAACATGATGCTGGCCGCGCTGCTGATGGGGCTTGCCGCTTCCGTCGAACTGCTGCTGCAGAACAGTCTCGTACTCGACACGCTGATCCATTTCTTCACGCGGCTCGCGGACGGGCAGTCGCCGGTGTGGGTCGCGAACGGGCTGATGGGCGTGCAGATGGTGCTCGACGTGTTCATTCCATCGGTATCGGGCAAGGCCGCGGTCAGCATGCCGATCATCGGGCCGATCGCGCAGCTCTCCGGCGTGAGCGGCCAGACCTCGGTGCTCGCGTTCGTGCTCGGCGGCGGGCTGACGAACCTCGTCACGCCGACGTCCGGGATGCTGCTCGCGTATCTCGCGACCGCGCGCGTCGATTTCGGCGCGTGGATCCGCTTCGTGCTGCCGCTGTTCCTGACGCTGTTCGTGCTGTCGTGCGCCGTGCTGACGTTCGCGGTGTGGATCGGGTATTGAGCTTCGCGATACGGCCGGACGCGCGAGCCGGCGACGGGCGCCGCAACGCGATGCCGTCGCCGGGGTGCGCGGTTCAGGCCACCGCAACCGCCCCGCCGAACGCCCGCTCGTCGATCGCCTCGGCCAGCGTCGCGAACGCCGTCGCGATCTCGTCCTCCGGCACGCACGCGTAGCCGAGCAGCAAGCCCGATGCCGCCCGCGAGCGGTCCGCGTAATACCCGGACAACGGCCGCACGACGATGTTGCGTTCGAGCGCGGCCTGCGCGACGGCTCGATCGTCGACACCGTCCGGCAACCGCGTGACGAGATGCAGCCCCGCGTCGCTGCCGAGCGCGTGCAGCGTATCGCCGTAGCGGTGCGCGACCGCGTCGAGCAGCACCTCGCGGCGTTGTCCGTACAGCGTGCGCATCTTGCGGATATGCGACACGAAGTGCCCTTCCGCGATGAATTCGGCGAGCACGGCCTGCTGCAGCAACTGGCCTTCGCGATACAGCTCGGCGCTCGCGGTCGCGAAACTCTCCGCGAGCGGCTCCGGCGCGACCAGATAGCCGACCCGCAGCCCCGGGAACAGCGTCTTGCCGAAACTCCCGACGTAGATCACCTGCCCGGCCGTGTCGAGCCCCTGCAGCGACGCGAGCGGCCGGCTGCCGTAGCGGAATTCGCTGTCGTAGTCGTCCTCGATGATCCAGCAGCCGTGCTGGCGCGCGTATTCGAGCAACATCCGACGGCGCGCGAGGCTCATCACCATCCCGAGCGGATACTGGTGCGACGGCGTGACGAGCATCAGCTTCGGCGGCGCGGCGAGATCGGCGGCCGACGGCGCGATGCCTTCGTCGTCGACCGGAATCGGCCGCGTGGTCAGCCCCGACACGTTCAGCACGCTGCGCACGCCCCAGTAGCACGGATCCTCGGTCCAGATCGCGTCGCCCGGATCGGTCAGCAGCCGCACCGCGAGGTCGATCGACTGATGGATGCCGGTCGTGATCACGATCTGCTCGGGCGTGCAGCGCACCGAGCGTGACGTGCGCAGGTAGTCGGCCAGCGCCTCGCGCAGCAACGCGAGGCCGCCGCCGGGCGCATAGGTCAGCAGGTCCGGGCGCAAGCGCCGCCAGTACTTGTTGTGCAGCCGCGTCCATACGCGCGCCGGAAATCGCGACACATCGGGCACGCCCGGCATGAACGCGCCGCCCTGACGCTTCGACACGCCGGCGCCTTCGACGAGCCGCGTGCCGCGCGCGGACAGGCGCCGCACGGACGGCGTCGCGACGGCCGGCCCGGCCGCCGCGTCGGGCGGCGCGCCGACGATCTCGTCCGGCGCGCTATCGGCGACGAACGTGCCGCGGCCCGTGGCCGAGTGCACATAGCCTTCGAGCGCAAGCTGTTCGTAGACCTGCGTGACCGTGTTGCGCGCGATCCCGAGCTCGGCGGCCAGCAGCCGCGACGACGGCACGCGCGTGCCGGCCGGCAGTTCGCGCGACAGGATCGCCTGTTGCAGCAGCCGGTGAAGCTGCCGGTAGATCGGCTGTTCGCCGCCGCGCACGAGGCGCTGCGCCAGCCAGTCCGACAACACGCTCGCGCGCATGATTGGCTCCTGAATATTTATTGAAATGGCTCTGATTGCCGGAGCCAAATGTGATTATAGTCGCGTCCATGGGCTGCCGAGGCGCCCGATTTTCTACCTATCGGACCGAACATCAAGGAGATGACCGTGAAGAATGCCGACCTGCAGGCCCGCAAGAACGCCGCCACCCCGCGCGGCGTCGGCGTGATGTGCGATTTCTACGCAGCCCGCGCCGAGAACGCGGAGCTGTGGGATGTCGAAGGCCGCCGCTTCATCGATTTCGCCGCCGGCATCGCGGTGCTGAACACGGGCCACCGCCACCCGAAGATCGTCAAGGCGATCGCGGATCAGTTGAACAGCTTCACGCACACCGCTTACCAGATCGTCCCGTACGCGTCGTACGTCGAGCTGGCGGAAAAGATCAACGCACGCGCGCCGGGCGACTTCCCGAAGAAGACGGCGTTCTTCACGACCGGCGCCGAAGCCGTCGAAAACGCGATCAAGATCGCGCGCGCGGCGACCGGCCGCCCGGGCGTCATCGCATTCTCGGGCGGCTTCCACGGTCGCACGATGATGGGCATGGCGCTGACCGGCAAGGTCGCGCCGTACAAGCTGAACTTCGGCCCGTTCCCGGGCGACGTGTTCCACGCGCCGTACCCGAACGCCGTGCACGGCGTGACGACGGCCGACTCGATCAAGGCGATCGAGATGCTGTTCAAGGCCGACATCGATCCAAAGCGCGTCGCCGCGATCATCTTCGAACCGGTCCAGGGCGAAGGCGGCTTCAACCCGGCGCCGGCCGAATTCGTGCGCGCGCTGCGCAAGATCTGTAACGAGCACGGCATCCTGCTGATCGCCGACGAAGTGCAGACCGGCTTCGCGCGCACCGGCAAGCTGTTCGCGATGCAGCACTACGACGTGCTGGCCGACCTGATCACGATGGCGAAGAGCCTTGCCGGCGGCATGCCGCTGTCGGGCGTCGTCGGCCGTGCGGACGTGATGGACGCGGCCGCGCCCGGCGGGCTCGGCGGCACCTACGCCGGCAACCCGCTGGCCGTCGCGTCGGCGCACGCGGTGCTGGAGATCATCGACGAAGAGAAGCTGTGCGAGCGCGCGACGCAGCTCGGCGACGTGCTGAAGGCGAAGCTGAACGCGCTGCAGGCGGACGTGCCGCAGATCGCCGACGTGCGCGGCCCGGGCGCGATGATCGCGGTCGAATTCCTGAAGCCGGGTTCGGGCGAGCCGGATGCCGAGTTCACGAAGCGCGTGCAGGCGCGTGCGCTCGAACGCGGGCTGCTGCTGCTCGTGTGCGGCGTGTACTCGAACGTCGTGCGCTTCCTGTTCCCGCTGACGATCCCGCAAGCCGTGTTCGACGAAGCGCTCGCGATCCTCGAGGAAGTGCTGAAGGAAACGGTCGGCGTGCCGGCCTGAGTGCCCGTCCCCGACTGAATGCGCCGCCGCCGTCGTGAAGACGGCGGCGGCCGTTTGCATCCGTCCTTTTCGAAGCAGGTGATTCATATGAGCACTGTTCAGGAAACCCTGGCACTGAAAGATCCGTCGCTGTTCCGCCAGCAGGCGTACGTCAACGGCGAATGGCAACCCGCCACGAACGGCGAGACGTTCGAGGTCCGCAACCCGGCGACGGGCGGCCTGCTCGGCACCGTGCCGGCGATGGGCGCGGCGGAAACGCGTCACGCGATCGACGCCGCGAATGCCGCATGGCCGGCGTGGCGCAAGAAGACCGCGAAGGAACGCGCGGTCATCCTGCGCAAGTGGCACGACCTGATGATGGAGAACGCCGACGACCTCGCGCTGATCCTCACCACCGAGCAGGGCAAGTCGCTGGCCGAAGCGAAGGGCGAGATCGGCTACGCGGCGTCGTTCCTCGAGTGGTTCGCGGAAGAAGGCAAGCGCGTGTACGGCGACACGATCCCGACGCCGGCGAGCGACAAGCGCATCGTCGTGACGAAGGAAGCGATCGGCGTGTGCGCGGCGATCACGCCGTGGAACTTCCCGGCGGCGATGATCACCCGCAAGGTCGGCCCGGCGCTCGCGGCAGGCTGCCCGATCGTCGTGAAGCCGGCCGAGGCGACGCCGTTCTCCGCGCTTGCGATGGCCGTGCTGGCCGAGCGCGCGGGCGTGCCGGCCGGCGTGTTCAGCGTCGTCACGGGCGACCCGAAGGCGATCGGCGGCGAACTGACGTCGAACCCGATCGTGCGCAAGCTGTCGTTCACGGGCTCGACGCCGGTCGGCCGCCTGCTGATGGCGCAGTGCGCGGCGACGGTCAAGAAGGTGTCGCTGGAGCTCGGCGGCAACGCGCCGTTCATCGTGTTCGACGACGCCGATCTGGATGCGGCCGTGCAGGGCGCGATCGCGTCGAAGTACCGCAACAGCGGCCAGACCTGCGTGTGCACGAACCGCTTCTACGTGCATGAAGCCGTGTACGACCAGTTCGCGCAGAAGCTCGCGGCGGCCGTCGGCCAGTTGAAGGTCGGCCGCGGCACGGAGCCGGGCGTCACGCAAGGTCCGCTGATCAACGAAGCAGCCGTGCTGAAGGTCGAGGCGCATATCGAGGACGCGCTCGCGAAGGGCGCGACCGTCGTGACGGGTGGCAAGCGCCACGCGCTCGGCCACGGCTTCTTCGAGCCGACCGTGCTGACCGGCGTCACGCCGGCGATGAAGGTCGCGAAGGAAGAGACGTTCGGGCCGCTCGCGCCGCTGTTCAAGTTCGGCAGCGACGACGAAGTGATCCGCCTCGCGAACGACACCGAGTTCGGCCTCGCCGCGTACTTCTACAGCCGCGACATCGGCCGCGTGTGGAAGGTCGCCGAAGCGCTCGAATACGGGATGGTCGGCGTGAACACGGGCCTGATCTCGAACGAGGTCGCGCCGTTCGGCGGCGTGAAGCAGTCGGGCCTCGGCCGCGAAGGCTCGCACTACGGCATCGACGACTACGTCGTGATCAAGTACCTCTGCCTGGCCGTCTGACGGTTCGGGGCCTGGCGCGCGAGCGGCAGGCCCTGGCCGCCCGGCCGGAACCGGGCGGTCGCGACGCGGGCCGGTATCCCTCTCCGCCGTGCCCGCGTCACCTGCCCTCTCCGCGATCAGCGGAACACGTTCACCGCCTCCACCAGCCGCGTCGCCTGCTGCTTCAGGCTTTCCGACGCCGCCGTGCTCTGCTCGACGAGCGCCGCGTTCTGCTGCGTGATGTTGTCCAGATGCACGACCGCCTGGTCGACCTGTGCGACGCCCGTGCTCTGCTCGGCCGTCGACGAGCTGATCTCCGCGATCAGATCGGACACGCGCTTCACCTGCGTGACGATGTCCTCCATCGTCTTGCCCGCGCCATCGACGATCCGCGCGCCCGACTCGACGCGCTCGACGCTCGCGCCGATCAGCGTCTTGATCTCCTTCGCCGCGTTCGCGCTGCGCTGCGCGAGCGCGCGCACCTCGCCCGCGACCACCGCGAAGCCGCGCCCCTGATCGCCCGCACGCGCGGCCTCGACCGCCGCATTCAGCGCGAGGATGTTGGTCTGGAACGCGATGCCGTCGATCACGCCGATGATGTCGGCAATCTTGCGCGAGCTCTCGGTGATGTCGTTCATCGTCGCGACGACTTCGTTCACCGCCTGTCCGCCCCGCCCCGCTGCCTCGCTCGCGGAAACGGACAGCTGATTCGCCTGCAGCGCCGTCTCCGCGTTGCTCGACACGGTGGTCGTCATCTCGGCCATCGATGCGGCGGTCTGCTGCACGCTCGTCGAAGCCTGCTCGGTGCGCGCGCTGAGGTCGTTGTTGCCTTGCGCGATCTCGTTGCTCGCGCGCTGCACGTTCAGCACCTGTTCGCTGACGTCGTCGACGAGCCAGCGGAACATCAGCCCGAGCTGGTTGATCGTGCGCAGCGTCATGCCGATCTCGTCGACGCGATTCATCCGCACGCCGCTGCGGCTCTCGCCGGTCGCCACGCGCAACGCCTCGTCGCGCAACTGCCGAAGCGGCCGCACGATCTGCGCGTCGAGCCACAGCCCGGCCGCCGCCGTCACGCCGATCGCCGCACCGGCGAACGCCGCGAGCGCGCCGCCGCTCAACCCGGCCGCCCAGCCGGTGCCGACGACCGCAGGCGCCAGCACACACAGCGTCGACACCAGCCGCGCCCGCACCGACATCGTCTGGAACACCGACGCGACGCGCAGCGCGCCGGTGCGCAAGATCAGTCCCTTGTGGAACCGGCGGCTGCCGGCCTTACCTTCGCGGAAATCGCGATACAGCGCCTCGGCGGCGGCGATCTCGTCGCGCGTCGCCTTCGTGCGCACCGACATGTAGCCCTTCGGCTGCCCGTTGCGCATCACCGGAATCGCGTTCGCGCGCACCCAGTAATGGTCGCCGTTCTTGCGGCGGTTCTTCACGAGCGCGGTCCACGGCTCGCCGCCCTTGAGCGTCGCCCACATGTCGGCGAACGCCTCCTTCGGCATGTCCGGATGCCGCACCACGTTGTGCGGCTGGCCTTCGATCTCCTCGGGAGAAAAGCCACTGACCTGGATGAATGCCGCGTTCGCGTAAGTGATGTGGCTGTCGACATCGGTCGTCGACATCAGCGTCGCATCATCGGCAAATTCGAATTCGCGTTGCGTGACGGGCTGGTTGTTGCGCATGGTGTGGAGCTCCGGGTGGCGGATCTTGCGTCCGTTCGTCGATTGATTCGAGACCCCGCGCATCGCGATCGATTCGCATGCGTGTGAGTCGGGCTCCTGCACTTTCGGCACATGCGGCGAAAACATTATGCCGTATTCGGGTAAATATGCATTAGATATGCATCATCTTGTTTTTACCGAATGATTTGTTTATGGATAAAACGAAGTGCGTTGCCGGGCAACGGCCTGGACGCGATTCGCGCGGTCAATGAATGCCGCGATTTCGGCTTGATTCATTCGCGCCTCCTAAAATCGGAGAGACGAATATTTCCCGTTCGACGTCATCCTGTTGAATTCGCAAAGCCGAACAAACACGGTGCGCGACATCCGGCATCGTCGATCGATTCCGCACGCCGCACACCCTTTCGCGCGATCATCTGAACACGTTCACCGCATCCACGAGGCGCGTCGCCTGCTGCTTCAGGCTTTCCGACGCCGCCGTGCTCTGTTCGACGAGCGCCGCGTTCTGCTGCGTGATGTTGTCCAGATGCACGACCGCCTGGTCGACCTGCGCGACACCCGTGCTCTGCTCGGCCGTCGACGAGCTGATCTCCGCAATCAGATCGGACACGCGCTTCACCTGCGTGACGATGTCCTCCATCGTCTTGCCCGCGCCATCGACGATCCGCGCGCCCGACTCGACGCGCTCGACGCTCGCGCCGATCAGCGTCTTGATCTCCTTCGCCGCGTTCGCGCTGCGCTGCGCGAGCGCGCGCACCTCGCCGGCGACCACCGCGAAACCACGACCCTGTTCGCCCGCGCGTGCGGCCTCGACCGCCGCATTCAGCGCGAGGATGTTGGTCTGGAACGCGATGCCGTCGATCACGCCGATGATGTCGGCAATCTTGCGCGAGCTCTCGGTGATCTCGCTCATCGTCGTGACGACCTCGCTCACCGCCTGCCCGCCGCGCTCGGCCGCCTCGCTCGCGGAAACGGACAACTGGTTCGCCTGCAGCGCCGTCTCCGCGTTGCTCGACACGGTGGCCGTCATTTCGGCCATCGACGCGGCGGTCTGCTGCACGCTGGACGCGGCCTGCTCGGTGCGCGCGCTGAGGTCGTTGTTGCCTTGCGCGATCTCGTTGCTCGCGCGCTGCACGTTGTGTACCTGCTCGCTGACGTCGTCGACGAGCCAGCGGAACATCAACCCGAGCTGGTTGATCGTGCGCAGCGTCATACCGATCTCGTCGACGCGATTCATTCGCACGCCGCGCCGGCTCTCGCCGGTCGCGACGTTCAGCGCCTGCTCGTGCAGCCGCTTCAGCGGTTGTACGATCTGCGCATCGAGCCACCAGCCGGCGGCGGCCGCCACGCCGACCGTCACACCGGCAAACGCCGCGAGCCCATTGCCGGTCAGCCCGCAGGCCCAGCCCGCGCCGACGACCGCCGGCGCCAGCACGCACCATGCCGAATGAACGCGCGCACGCACCGACATCGTCTGCGGCAGCGATGCGATCCGCAGCAGCCCGGTGCGGATGACGAGCCCCTTGTGGAACCGGCGCTGACCGTTCTTGCCTTCGCGAAACGCGCGATACAGCGCGTCCGCGGCCTGGGTCTCGTCGTGCGGCGCCTTCGTGCGCACCGACATGTAGCCTTGCGGCGCGCCGTTGCGCATCACCGGAATCGCGTTCGCACGCACCCAGTAATGGTCGCCGTTCTTGCGGCGGTTTTTCACGAGCGCGGTCCACGGCTCGCCGCCCTTGAGCGTCGCCCACATGTCGGCGAACGCCTCCTTCGGCATGTCCGGATGCCGCACCACATTGTGCGGCTGGCCGACGAGTTCCTCGTTCGAGAACCCGCTCACCTGCGCGAACGTCGTGTTCGCGTAGGTGATGACGCTGTCGGCATCGGTCGTCGACATCAGTGTGACGTCGTCGGGAAAATCGAATTCCTGTTGAGTAATGGGCAGGTTGTTGCGCATGCAAGGCTCCGAAAGGCGGACCTGTCGTCCGCGCCGCGCTGAAATCGCGCTCAGTAGCCGAAAAACGGTTGATCGCTTTACGACACTCTCGTCCTTTGTCGGCAATGCACCGGGAAACCTTAATCCTGTCGCGCATATTGCATGCAATTCGGCCATTACCATGATTTCGATCAAATATTCCGGCGATAATCGCGGCACGTGTTTATCGACTGGTCACACCGCGCCGCCCGACGTGCCGATGTCGGCATCCGTTGCGCGCGGCGAAACGATTTGAATTATCCTGCTCCATTCCACCGGAATTCGAATTCGATGAAAAAGGCATGGCACGAACTGAATCGGTTGTCCTGGAATAAGGCGACGGTTGCGCATAACAGCCATAAAGGCGATCAGGCTGCATTTTTCCGCAATGGCGGCTCGACGCTGTTTCCGGAAGAACGCGAACTGCTCGGCGATCTCGCGGGTCTGCGGCTCTTGCACCTGCAATGCAACGCGGGGCAGGACACGCTGAGCCTCGTGCGCGCAGGCGCGGACGCAACCGGCGTCGACATCTCCGACGAGGCGATCGACTTCGCGCGGCGACTGTCGGCCGACGCGGGCCTGCCCGCGCGGTTCGAGCGCGCCGACGTACTCGACTGGATGCCCGCAGCCGCCGCGCGCGGCGAGCGCTTCGATCGCGTGTTCACGTCGTACGGCGCGATCTACTGGCTGTCGGACCTGACCGCATGGGCGCACGGGATCGCCTCGCTGCTCGCACCGGGCGGCCGCTTCGTGATGGTCGAGTTCCATCCGTTCTCGCTGTATTTCGACGAACACTGGCAGCCGCACTACGACTACTTCAAGGACGACGCGACCGAGGAACCCGCAGGCGTCGGCGATTACGTCGCGGCGTCCGGCACGGGGCTCGGCGCGCAGCACGACCACCCGGGCATCGTCGATTTCGCGAACCCGCATCCGAGCTACGAGTTCATGTGGGGCATCGGCGAAGTCATGAATGCACTGGTATCGGCCGGGCTCGCGATCGATCGCTTGACCGAATATCCGTACGCGAACGGCTGGAAGGGCTTCGACGGCATGCGCGAGTTGGACGGCCGCCGGATGGTGCCGCCCGAAGGCATGCCGCGCCTGCCGTTGATGTACGCGCTCGCCGCGCACCGGGTGGCCGCATGACCGGCCGCACCGCCGCCGCGCGCGACGCGCTGTCGGCCCGCCTGCTGGCCCGCGACGACGTGCCGCTCGTGTGGACCATCGACCGGCGTGAAATCATCGAACACCTGTACGTGCTGCGCGACGGCGCGCTGCATCTCGTGCCCGAGTTCTACGACGTGGCCGGCTGGCCCGACGGCGAAGCCGATCACTACACGCCGATCCTGCTCGACTGTCACGACCGCGGCGGCTGGTTTCTCGGGCGGTTCGACGGCACGCGGCTCGTCGCGGCCGTCGTCGTCGACAGCCGGCCGCTCGGCCCGCGGCGCGACATGCTGCAGTTGAAGTTCCTGCACGTGAGCCGCGATTGGCGCGGTTGCGGGCTCGGCGAACAGCTCTATCGCGCGGCGCAGGTGCGGGCACGCACGATGGGCGCCGAGCGTCTGTACGTGTCGGCCACGCCGTCGCAGCGCACGATCGACTTCTACCTGCGGCTCGGCTTCACGGTCAGCGCGGCGCCCGATCCCGAGCTATACACACTCGAACCCGAAGACATTCACCTGGAAGGGCCGACGGCGTGACCGCCCGGCATGCGGATGAAGCGTGGAATTTTGCGCTCCGCCACAGCCGTCATCAGTTACCGTCAGCACGTCACGGAGCGCGACATTGAACGACGACCCGCCACCGCCCGCCACGCCGAAGATCCTCGTCAGCATGTGCGTGGTCGGCCATCCGGTCCGTTACAACGGCTCGGCGAAGACCGCCGCGCACGAGACGCTCGAACGGTGGCAACGCGAAGGGCGTCTCGTGGCCGTCTGCCCGGAACTGGCGGGCGGCCTCGGCGTGCCGCGTCCGCCCGCCGAGATCGCCGGCGGCGCATCGGGGCAGCAGGTGCTGTCGGGTCTCGCACGCATCGTCGACGTGGGCGGCACCGACGTGACGGCGCCGTTCGTGGCCGGCGCGCAGACCGCGCTGGCCCTCGCGCAGGCACACGGCTGCCGCTTCGCGATCCTCGCCGACGGCAGTCCCTCGTGCGGCAGCACGTTCATTTACGACGGAAGTTTCGAGAGCCGGCGGCACGCGGGCGCCGGCGTCACGGCGGCGCTGCTGCGCGCGCATGGCATCGAGGTGTTCGCGGACACCGAGATCGACGCGCTCGACGCGCGGCTCAGGCGACTGTCGCCGGCCGGTTAACGACGATGGGCGGCACGAGACACCTCGTGCCGCCCATCGTGGCGGAAACGGCGCGGCGGTCAAGCGGCGCGTATCCGGCCGCTTCACCCCATCGCGCGGGTCAGACGCGTTCGATCGCGATCGCGATGCCCTGGCCGACGCCGATGCACATCGTGCACAGCGCAAAGCGGCCGTTCGTGCGATGCAACTGGTACATCGCGGTCGTCACGAGGCGCGCACCCGATGCGCCGAGCGGGTGACCGAGCGCGATCGCACCGCCGTTCGGGTTCACGCGCGGATCGTCGTCGGCGACGCCGAGCATGCGCAGTACCGCGAGACCTTGCGACGCGAACGCTTCGTTCAGCTCGATCACGTCGAACTGGTCGATCGTCATCCCGAGCCGCGCGAGCAGCTTCTGCGTGGCCGGCGCGGGGCCGATGCCCATCACGCGCGGCGCGACGCCGGCCGTCGCGATCCCCAGCACGCGGGCGCGCGGCGTCAGGCCGAAGCGCTTCGCGGTGGCCTCGTTCGCCAGCAGCAGCGCGGCCGCGCCGTCGTTGACGCCCGACGCGTTGCCGGCCGTGACCGAGCCGTCCGGGCGCACGACGCCCTTCAGCTTCGCGAGCGCTTCGAGCGACGTTTCGCGCGGATGCTCGTCGCGCGACACGACGATGGCGTCGCCTTTCTTCTGCGCAATCGTGACTGGCACGATTTCCTCGGCGAGCGTGCCGTCCTGCTGCGCCCGCGCGGCCTTCTGCTGGCTGCGCAGCGCGAACAGGTCCTGATCCGCGCGGCTGATGTTGTAGTCGACCGCGACGTTCTCGGCTGTCTCCGGCATCGAATCGACGCCATACAACTGCTTCATCAGCGGATTGACGAAGCGCCAGCCGATCGTCGTATCGAAGATGTCGGCCTGGCGCGCGAACGCGCTCGCGGCCTTGCCCATCACGAACGGCGCGCGCGTCATGCTCTCGACGCCGCCCGCCACCATCAGCGCGGCTTCGCCCGACTTGATCGCGCGCGCGGCCACGCCGACTGCATCCATTCCGGAGCCGCACAGGCGGTTGATCGTCGAACCGGGCACGCCCTCCGGCAGGCCCGCCAGCAGCGCCGACATGCGCGCGACGTTGCGATTGTCCTCGCCGGCCTGGTTCGCGCAGCCGTAGATCACGTCGTCGATCGCCGTCCAGTCGACGTCGCGGTTGCGCTCGACGAGCGCCTTGAGCGGCACCGCGCCCAGATCGTCGGCGCGCACGCCGGACAGTGCACCGCCGTAACGCCCGATCGGCGTACGGATCGCATCACACAGAAAAGCTTCGGTCATCAGTGTCTCCGGTCCCGTGAAAGGCTGGGAAATGAACGGGGCGCCCCCTTGCATTGCCCGCCGGGATGCGCTTAAATGTTCTATATACGAACATAAGATCGTGTATCGAACGTTCAACGCATCATAGGGAGTGCAGGGACGACCTGTCAAGGGCGCGGTCCGCCGTGCGGTTGGCGTGTCGGGCCCCATGCGCTATCTTCTCGGCTGCACGACATTCCAGGCGCTCATGACAACCGACGATATTCAAACGAAACCCGGCGACTCCTATGTGCAGTCGTTCGCGCGCGGCCTCGCGGTGATCCGCGCATTCGACGCGGCACGCCCGGAGCAGACGCTCACCGAGGTCGCGTCGGCCACCGGCCTCACGCGCGCGGGCGCGCGCCGGATCCTGCTCACGCTGCAGACGCTCGGCTACGTCGAAGCCGACGGCCGGCTGTTCCGGCTCACGCCGAAGATCCTCGAGCTCGGCTTCGCGTACCTGACGTCGATGCCGTTCTGGAATCTCGCCGATCCGGTGATGGAGCAGTTGTCCGCGCAAATCCACGAAAGCTGCTCGGCCGCGGTGCTCGACCGCACCGAGATCGTCTACGTGCTGCGCGTGCCGACCCGCAAGATCATGACGATCAACCTGTCGATCGGCAGCCGGCTGCCTGCGTACTGTACGTCGATGGGCCGCGTGCTGTTGTCCGCGCTCGACGACGCGGCGCTCGACGAAACGCTCGCGCAAAGCGGGATCCGCGCGCATACGCCGCGCACGATCACCGACATCGGCGAACTCAAGGCGACGATCGCGCAGGTGCGCCAGCAAGGCTGGGCCGTGGTCGACCAGGAACTCGAGGTGGGCTTGATGTCGATCTCCGCGCCGATCCGCAACCGGCGCGGGCAGGTGATCGCCGCGATGAACATCAGCGGCAACGCGCAGCGGCATACCGCGAAGCAGATGGTGAAGGAGTTTCTCGGGCCGCTGCAGCAGGCCGCGCAGACGGTGTCGGAGCTGGTCGCACGGCGCGGGTGAGCGGTCACTTCGCGCGCCGGATCGGCAACATGGCCATTCGCGCATGGCGTGAAGCACGCGGATCGAGCCGATAGCGCGGATACCGCGGATACCGCGGATAAAAAGACGGGCGGCATGCGCCGCCCGCTCAACTCTCTGACTCTGTTTGCAACGTCCTTCTCACGGAACACGGAGCGCGCTCCGCATCGCCCAATTTAGGGGCGCGGCAACGCCCGGTCAATTTGACGAGAACGAAATTGCACGGCGCCTCTCGGACGCCGCGCAGGCCCGGCGACGCTCACGCGCCCAGCAGCATCCCCGTTCGCACCGGCACCGTGCCGGTCACGCGGCCGAGCGGCGCGCCGGCCGTCACGAAACGGATCGCGCGCCGCATGTAGAACACGCCATCGGTCGCGCTCGAGATCGTCGTGACCGCATCCGTCAGCGGATCGACGATGTCGAACAGCGGATCGCCCGCACGGATCGTCGCGCCGATCGCCGCACGGTGCACGAGGATCCCGCTCACCGGCGCGTAGAACTGCTCGCTGCCCGCAAGCGGCGTGGCCGGCGCGGCCAGCGGCGGCAGCGGTGCGCGTTCGCCGCGCACCGCGCCGCACCACACGAGATAGTCGACGAGCGCGTCGGCGTCGCGTTGCGCATAGTCGTACGTCACGTCGCGCTGGCCGCGGCACTCGACGGTCACGGCCACGGTGCCGGCCGCCATCGGCGTGCCGTCCGGCAAATGCGCGCGCAACCGCGACCACAGCAGGTGATGCGCATCGTCGAACGCATGGCCGCCCGAATCCTCTGCGAGCAGCGACACCTCCGCACCGAGATAACGCGCGAGCGGCTCGACGTCCGGCCACGCGGTCTCGCTCGTGTACACGTGCATCACCGCTTCGAGCGAGCAGTGCAGGTCGATCACGACGTCGGCGTCGTGCGACAGCTTCAGCAGCGCAAGCTGCAGCGCGTCGAATTCGGTGCGCGGCGCGATGTCGTCGAGCGCCGCGCCGACGCATTCGCGCACGATCGCGCGATTGCGCGCGCCGTCGTCGCCCAGCCGGTCGCGCGCGCGCGCGGCGATTTCAGCGAGCGGCAGAAAGCCGCGATTGAAGTTGCGGCCGCTCGCGAGGTCGAAACGGCCGATGAACTGCCCGAGCAGATGATGATTGAGGCCGACCGGGTTCGACACCGGCACCAGCACGATGTCGGCCGCGAGCCGGCCTGCGGCGTCGAGCTGCGCGAGACGCTGCTTCAGCATGACCGCCGCGAGCATCGCGGGCGTCTCGTCCGCGTGCAGCGCGGCCTGCAGGTAGATCTTGCGGCCGCTGTCGGCCGGCCCGAAATGAAAGCTCGTCAGCGTGCGCTGCGTGCCGATCGACGGCGACAGGAGCGGCGTGGTGCGAATCTGCATCGGTGGTCTCGAACGGATGAAAACGGGGAATCGGAACGACGGGCCTGCACGGCGCTCAGTCGCCGTACGGATTGAAATCGAAGTACTGCTTCGCGATCCGGTCGTACGTACCGTCCTTCAGCATCGACGCGATCGCGCCGTCGATCGACGCCTTGAGCGCGGTATCCGACTGCCGCATGCCGATGCCGACGCCGCGATCGCCCATGTCGAGCGGCGCGCCGACGAACGCGAAGCCCTTGCCGCGCGGCTGGCGCAGGAACCCGTAGTCGGCTTCCACGGTGCCGAGCAGCGCCGCGTCGAGGCGGCCGTTCACGAGATCGGCGAACACGTCGTCCTGGCTCTTGTACGGCACCACGCCGACACCGGCCGGCGCCCAGTGCGCGAGCGCCCACGATTCGAACTGCGTGCCCGACTGCACGCCGACGCGCTTGCCGGCCAGCGACGCCGCCGTGCCGTCGAGCCCGCTGCCGGGGCGCGCGACGAGCCGCGACTTGAAGCGGAACAGCTTCGACGAGAACAGGATCTGTTTCTCGCGCTTCGCGGTGATCGCCATCGACGACAGGATCGCGTCGATCTTGCGCGCCTGCAACGCGGGGATCATCCCGGAGAATTCGAGCTCGACCCACTGGCAGCGCAACTGCGCGCGGCGGCAGATCTCGTTGCCGAGATCGACGTCGAAGCCTTTCAGGCTGCCATCGGGCGCTTTCGCATCCATCGGCGGATAGGTCGGGTCGATGCCGAGCCGCACCACGTGCGCGTCGAGCGCACACGCGGAGGTGGCCGCCAGGCCAATGCACAGGGAAACGAGCGGGACGAGGAAACGTTTCATGGTCGACGATGAGCAGGTAGCGGGACGAACGGCATGCGCCGGACTGCCTGCGATCGTAGGGGCCGCCGGCTGCCGCTGGAACCATCGGCTGACTTATCATGATCGGTATTTCCGATCACCGGCCTCGCCGCTTCCCATGGCGTTCACGCTGTCCCAGCTCCGCATCTTCCAGGCCGTCGTCGAGCACGGCAGCCTGCGCGCGGCCGCACGCGCGCTCGATCTCGCGCAAAGCGGCGTCTCGCAGCAATTGCAGGGCCTCGAGGCGACGCTCGGCGCGACGCTGTTCACGCGCACCAATCGCGGGATCGTGCCGACGGCCGTCGGCCAGCGGCTGCTCGCGCGCTCCGGTTCGATCCTCGGCGAATGCGACCAGGTCGAGCGGGAAATCCGTCAGTTGAGCGGCGCCTACGAAGGCACCGTCACGCTCGGCCTCGTGACCGAGCCGCTGATCGACGCGTTCGCGCCCGTGCTGACCGCGTTCCGCGCGCGCTTCGACAAGGTGGACGTGCACCTGCGTACCGGCACGTCGCGGATGATGATCGGCTGGCTGCGCGAAAGCGCGGTCGATTTCGCGATCGCGCTGGTCGCGAAGCAGACCGACACGACCGACCTCGCGGTCACGCCGTTGCGCACGTCGGCACCGGTGGTCGTCTGCCGCAACGGGCACCCGGCGATGCATGCGCGATCGCTCGCCGAGCTGGCCGACCATGCATGGGTGTCCACGCGCTCGCCGAACCTGAGCGCCGACCCGGTCGTCAACCGGCTGCTCGCGTACTTCGACGCGCACGGCCAGCCGCCGCCGAAGATCCTCGCGACCGTCGAAGGGATGTTCGAGACGCTGCAGATCGTCACGCAGACCGACTCCCTCGCGCTCGAAACCGAAGCGATCACGCGGCACGGGCCGTTCGCCGGCGCGCTCGTGAAGGTACCGGTGCGCGAACGGGCCGAAGCGCAGGACGTCTGCCTGCTGCAGCGCGCGGCCGTACCGCTGACGCCGGCCGCGCAGGAACTCGCGACGATGCTCGCGTCGTATCTGAGGGTGGTGCGCGGGCGGTAAGCGCATACGGCCGCGCCGCCGCCCGCATCGCGCATCACGCATCGCGCGTCGCGCGTCGCGCGTCAGTCCAGCGATTCGCGCGCGGTCTCGCGCAGCATCGCGACCGCGATCAGCGACAGCACCACGCATGCGGCCACGTAGCCTGCCGGTGCGAGCTTGCTGCCGGTCGTCTTCACGAGCCAGGTCGCGATCAGTTGCGCGGTGCCGCCGAAGATCGTCACCGCGAGCGCATACGCGATCGAGATGCCCGTCGCCCGCACGTGGCGCGGCAGCGACTCGCACATCAGCGCCATTTCCGATGCGGAGCCGAGCGAATAGAACAGCAGCATCAGCGCGGTCAGCGGCAGGATCACCGACAGCGTCGGATGATGGTTCATCAGCCAGAATGCCGGAAACAGCAGCGCGACCAGCACGCCGCGGCCGACGAAGATCGGCAGGCGCCGGCTGCCGAGCTTGTCCGACAGCCAGCCGAACAGCGGGCACGTGACCAGCATCACGCAGCCCGACGCGACCCCGACGAACATCGACAGCTTCATCGGCAGCCCGAGCGTGTGGATCGCGTAGGTCGGCATGTAGAACGTCAGGATGTAGGTCGACACCGTGCCGCCCATCACCGTGAGCATCAGCAGCAGCACCGTGCGCGCGTGCTTCGAGAACAGCTCGTGCAGCACGCCGCGCTCGATGCCGTGATGGCGGTCGCCGGGCGCGTCGTCCGCGAGCCGGCGACGCAAAAACATCCCGACCGGCGCGATCAGCACGCCGACGAGGAACGGCAGCCGCCAGCCCCAGCCTTCCAGTGCGTCCTTCGTCATCGTGTTCGACAGCAGCGCCGCGAAGCCCGAGCCCATCAACGCGGCGCCGCCCTGCGTCGCGAGTTGCCAGCTCGCGCGGAACCCGCGACGCGACGTGCCGCCCTGTTCGAGCAGCGTCGACGTCGCCGCGCCGAATTCGCCGCCTTGCGAGAAGCCCTGCAGCAACCGCGCGAACACCACGAGCAGCGGCGCGGCCACGCCGATCTGTGCATAGGTCGGCGCGATCGCGATCAGGCCGGTGCCGAGCGCCATCAACATGATCGTCAGGTTCAGCGCGGCCTTGCGGCCCTTGCGGTCCGCGTAGACGCCGAGCACGACGCTGCCGAGCGGCCGCGTGAAGAAGCCGGCGGCGAACGTCGCGACCGACAGCAGCAGCGACGTGGTCGCGTCGCTCGACGGGAAGAACAGCTTGCCGATCAGCACCGCGAAGAAGCCGTACACGGTGAAATCGAAGAATTCCAGCCAGTTGCCGATCACGGCCGCGGCGATCGCGCCGCGCCGCGTGACGGCAGGCGCGTCGGGCGCACCGGCTTCGGCGGCGCCCGGCGACGCGGGGTGCAGCGCGAGATGGTCTTTCTGCATCGCTCTCCTCTCCTCTGAATGCGGCCGGAAGCGCCGACCGCGCGCCGCCGTTGCGATCACTGCCCGAGGTAACGCTCGACGAGGCGCGTCCAGAACGCCGCGCCGATCGGCAGGTTGCGATCGTTGAAGTCGTATTTCGGGTTGTGCACCATGCAACCGTCCTCGCCTTCGCCGTTGCCGAGCCGCACGAACGAGCCCGGCCGCTGCTGCAGCATGAACGCGAAATCCTCGCTGCCCATCAGCAGGTCGGCCTGCTCGACCACGTGCGCATCGCCGACGAGTTCGCGCGCGACCTGCGCGGCGAAATCCGTTTCGGCATCCGTATTGACGACGACCGGATAGCCTTCGATGTACTCGACGTTCGCGGTCGCGCCGTAGCTCGCGGCCTGCGTTTCTGCCAGCTCGATGATGCGGCGCTTGAGCAGCGCGCGCACGTCGGCGCTGAACGAACGCACGCTGAGTTCGAGGCGCGCGCCGTTCGGAATCACGTTGTTCGCGGTGCCCGCGTGCATCGAGCCGACCGTGACCACCGCCGGCTGCGACGGGTCGACGTTGCGCGCGACGATCGTCTGCAGCGCCATCACGATGCTTGCCGCGACCACCACCGGATCGACGGTCAGATGCGGGCGCGCCGCGTGGCCGCCGACGCCTTCGATCGAGATGATCGCCTTGTCGCCGGCCGACATGAACGGGCCGCGCCGCGTGAGGAAGACGCCGGGCGCCGCGCCCGGATGGTTGTGCATGCCGAACACGGCATCGCACGGGAAACGCTCGAACAGGCCGTCGTCGATCATCTTCTTCGCGCCGCTGTCGACGCCGTGCTCCTCCGCCGGCTGGAAATACAGGTGCACGGTGCCCGAGAAGTTGCGCGTCTTCGCGAGATGCTGCGCGGCGCCGAGCAGCATCGTCGTGTGGCCGTCGTGGCCGCACGCGTGCATCTTGCCGTGCGTGCCGCTCGCATACGGCAGGCCCGTCGCCTCGACGATCGGCAGCGCATCCATGTCGGCGCGAATGCCGATGCTGCGTGCGCCGTCGCCCACCCGCAGCGTGCCGACGACGCCGGTCTTGCCGACTCCGCGCGTCACCTGCCAGCCCCATTGCTCGAGCTTGTCCGCGACGAGCGCGGCCGTGTCGTGCTCTTCGTACGCGAGTTCGGGATGGTGATGGATGTGGTGACGGATCTCGCGCAGCCCGCCTGCGGCGGGCATCAGATCCTCGACTTCGGTGAATCGGGTAGCGGTGGTCATCAAGGGGCTCCTGCCGTTCGTCTGCGCACGCCGGGGATGCGTGCGGGAAAGCGAGCCACTATAGCGAGCCGATATCCGCGCAATAAGATGCGGAATTTTTCACCGCGATAAGGTTTATTAATCAGGGTTAATACGGGGCGTTGGTCCGGTGTGTCGCTTTCGATTAGATATGGATGCGACTTTCGGTTAGATGCGGATACAGGCTTCAGATGCAGGCGCCGTACCATCGAAGAACAGGCCGGCCATTCGTGTAAATAGCAAGGTCTTCCAGACAGCCGCGCAACGCGTCGGCCTCGTCGAGCTCACGCTCTCGTGCGCGACTTGCTTCGGCGAGTGACAGGAAGCGGGCGCTGCGTCGACGGCCGCGGCGACTACTTGGACGATGGGCGTACACACGCCCATCTTCGACTGGGCGCCGCGCGCCCCGGCGCAACGGCGGCGCGGCACACGCGCCGCCGACGCCGCGCCCCTCGCGCCTACTCGACCTGCTTCAACGCTTGCAGCCCGTCCGGCAACTTCGCATCCGGAAACTGCGTGGACAACGAGGCATCGCGCCACCGCGCCGCCTCTTCCGCGCGCTGCCGCTCCGCCTGCTCGCAGACGAACAACGCATCGCCGCCGAGCAGCAAGCGCATCGGCACGTCGTCGCGACGCGACAGCTCGACGATCAGCGCCGCGATCCGGGCGGGATCGCCGACCTCATGCCCGCCATACGCGCCGAGCAGATCGAGAATCTTTCCGACCGACGGCCGATAGTCCGGCAGCAGATCGTCGATCCCGCGCTTCGCCTGTGCGGCCCATTCGGTACGCATCCCGCCCGGCTCCAGCGTGCACACGCGCACGCCGAACGGCGCGACTTCCTTCGCGAGCACGTCGCTGAACCCGCCGACCGCCCACTTCGCGGCCTGGTACGCGGACAATCCCGGCGTCGACGTCCGCCCGCCCACCGACGACACCTGGAAGATGTGCCCCGCGCGCTGCGCACGCATCGTCGGCAACACGGCCCGCGTCAGATTGATCACGCCGAACAGGTTCGTTTCGATCTGGTCGCGGAAGACGTCGGCGCCCATCTGCTCGAACGGCGCCGTGTGGCCGTAGCCCGCGTTGTTCACCAGCACGTCGATGCGCCCGAACGCGGCGCGTGCCGCCGCGACGGCCCGCGCGGCCGCCGCTTCGTCGGTGACGTCGAGTTCGACCGGCAGCAGCCGGTCGCCATGACGCTCGGCCAGATCGGCCAGTCGCGCCGGATCGCGCGCGCCGGCCACCAGCCGATCGCCGGCTGCCAGCACCGCTTCCGAAATCGCTCGGCCCAGGCCGCGTGCGGCCCCCGTTACCAACCAGACTTTCGACATTTTCCGCTCCTTGATCGTGATGAGACGACGAAAATGAATGATTACTCACTCATTAATATGAACGACGTTGCAGCCTTTGCGAACCTGCAACGCTCTACCTGCAACCCTGCCGATCGTCGCGGCACGCGCCGCCACGACCGCGACGCCCGACTCACACCGCATGCAATACGGCCCACAACGCGCGAAACCCCGCTTCCCGGTATGCATCGGCCCGCGCCGGGTCGCGTGCGATCGACTCCATCGCGGTTGCCGCGATCGACGTAAACAACGCCGAGCAGAACGCATGCGCTTCGTCGCGGTTCAGCGCGCCCGACGCGGCGACCTGCTCGCGCAGCAGCGTGCCGATCGCGCCGAAGCCTTCCGCGCCGGCCGCGCGATGCGCGTCGTCGATGCGCCCGCTCACGCCGAGCTGCTGCAGCGCGCGCCGGCCGTCCGGATTCGCGACACCCCACGACACATAGCCGTTCCACGCATGCCGCACGGCCTGCTCGGCCGGCGCCCGCTCCGGAAACCCGGCCATCATCGCTTCGCGCAAGCCGGCCTTCAGGCTCAGATACAGCGCGTTCAGCAACGCATCCTTGGTCTCGAAGTACGTGAACACCGTGCCTTCCGCCACGCCGGCGAGCCGCGCGATGCGTGCGGTCGTCGCGGCCGCGCCGTCCTCGGCGAGCGCGCGCGCGGCCGCGGCGAGGATGGCTTCGTGCTTGTCGGGACTGCGCGGTCGGGCCACGTTCGATTCCTTTAATGAGTGAGCGCTCAATCATAATTGAACGGCGAGGCGGAATGCAAGCTCTGTTACATCCGGGGGAACGCATACGCAATCCATCAAAACGGTGCACTATTAGCGTTTTGCCGTACCGGCGCCGGCCATCCGGCGCCCGATGCCCTCGACGTTCGTTTCACGTTCACCGTTCCAAACCGCGAACCTCCCATGACGAATCAGCCTTCCCAGACCGCGGCCGACCGGCCCGTCGACATGATCATCTTCGGCGGCGGCGGCGACCTCGCCGCCCGCAAGCTGTTGCCCGCGCTGTACATGGCGCACCTGCACTGCAATCTTCCGCCCGAGACGCGCATCATCGCCGTCGGCCGTCGCGACTGGGGCATCGACGGCTACCGCAAGTTCATGGACGAGCAGTCGCGCCCGTTCATCGACGAGAAGGCGTTCGACGCCGACGCGTGGAGCCGCTTTCTCGACCTGTTCAAGTACGTGCTGATCGACGTGAACGCGCCGGACGACTACCGGCGGCTCGCCGAAGCGGCGCGCGGCGACGCGATCCGCGTGTTCTACCTGTCGACGTCGCCGGAGCTGTTCACGACGATCTGCGACAACCTGTCGGCCGCGCACCTCGTCGACGCGCACTCGCGCGTCGTCCTCGAAAAGCCGCTGGGCCACGATCTCGCGTCCGCGAAGGCGATCAACGACGCGGTCGGCAAGCACTTCGAGGAATCGCAGATCTACCGGATCGATCACTATCTCGGCAAGGAAACCGTGCAGAACCTGATGGTGCTGCGCTTCGGCAACCCGATCTTCGGGCCGCTGTGGCAGGCGCCGAGCATCCGCAGCGTGCAGATCACGGTCGCGGAAACGGTCGGCGTCGGCAGTCGCGCGGGCTTCTACGACCACACCGGCGCGCTGCGCGACATGGTGCAGAACCACCTGCTGCAACTGCTGTGCATCGTCGCGATGGAGCCGCCCGTGTCGCTCGACCCGGACGCGGTGCGCGACGAGAAGCTGAAGGTGCTGCGCTCGCTGCGGCCGATGTCGCTGTCGGACGTCGCGCGCGACACGGTGCGCGGCCAGTACACGGCCGGCGCGGTCGACGGCCAGCCGGTCAAGGGCTATCTCGAGGAAGACAACGTGCCGGCTGACAGCCGCGCGGAAACCTTCGTCGCGCTGCGCGCGTACATCAACAACTGGCGCTGGGCGAACGTGCCGTTCTTCCTGCGCACCGGCAAGCGGCTGCAGCGCCGCCAGTCGGAAATCGTGATCGAGTTCGCGGACATGCCGTTCTCGATCATCCCGACCGGCCCGCGCCACTACAGCAACCGCCTCGTGATCCAGCTCCAGCCGGAAGAGTCGATCCAGTTGCAGATGCTCGCGAAGGAGCCGGGCAGCGGGATGAACATGGTGCCGGTGAGCCTGAACCTCGACCTGCAGCAGGCGATTCCGGAGCGGCGCGCGGAAGCGTACGAACGGCTGCTGATCGACGTGATCCGCGGCCGCCTCACGCACTTCATGCGCCGCGACGAGCTCGAAGCGGCGTGGTCGTGGGTCGAGCCGATCCTCGACGGCTGGAAGCAGCTCGGCGACCGGCCGCGCCTGTACACGGCCGGCACGTTCGGGCCCGCGGCCTCGTCGGCGCTGCTCGCGCGCGACGGGATGTCGTGGGCCGAAGAGGCGTAATCGCAGCCCGACGGCGTGCCGCCGCGCGGCACGCCCGTTCCCGACCGGCCGCGCCGCCGGCGCCGCGTCGCTACGGCGACAGCAGCCACGTGGCCTTGCGCCGCGCCGGCGCATCGCGCCCGCTGCCCGCGCCGAGCATCTCGATCAGGTAATCGACGAACGACGCGATCCGCGACGAGATCGCGGTGTTCCGGTAATACACCGCGTTGATCGGCTGCTCGACCTCGAGCGTCTGCCGCGCGAGCACCTGCACGAGTCGCCCGGCCTCGCGATCCTGCGCGGTCACGAAATCCGACAGGCACACGACGCCCGTGCCCTCCAGCGCGAGCTGCCGCAGCGTCTCGCCGCTCGACGACCACACGTCGGGCTCGATGCGATAAGGCTCGCCGTCCGTGCCGAGGATCGGCCATACGTTCAGCGATTCGGGCTGCGTGAAGCCGAGCAGCGTGTGCTTCCGGAGATCCTCGACCTTGCGCGGCTGGCCGTGCGCTTCGATGTAGGCGGGGCTCGCGAGCATGCGCACCCGGCTGTTGCCGATGCGCCGGCTGTGCAGCGTCGAATCCTTCAGCCGGCCGATCCGGATCGCGACGTCGGTGCGCCGCTCCAGCAGATCGATGATGCCCTCGTTGCTGTTCAGTTCCAGCTCGACCTTCGGGAAACGTTCGCGGTAGCCGCGCACGAGCGGCACGATCACGTGCAGCATGAACGGCGTCGCGGCGTCGACGCGCAGGCGCCCGGACGGCATCTCGCGCCGCGCGAGCATCTGCTCTTCCGCGTTCTCGACCGATTCGACGATCGCGCGCGCATCCTGCAGGAATGCGCGCCCTTCCTCGGTCAGCTCGAGCCGGCGCGTGGTCCGGCGCAGCAGCGTGGTCTTCAGCTTCTCCTCGAGCCGCGCGAGCGTGCGGCTCGTCGCCGACACGGTGAGGTCGAGGTGCTGGGCGGCGGCCGTGATCGAACCGGTGTCGACCACGGCGATAAAGGCCTGGAGTTCGTCGAGGGTGGTCTTCATTGTTGATTTAAAATCAAAACAATTTGGTTTATAGACCAGTTTTTCAGCAAAAGTAAAGCCGGCACACTGCGATCCATTCCTACCGAAACCCGGATCCCGTCATGCCCCTCGCGTTGCTTGCGCTGACCATCAGCGCCTTTGCCATCGGCACCACCGAATTCGTGATCGTCGGGCTGATCCCGACGATCGGTGCGGACCTCGGCGTCAGCCTGCCGTCCGCCGGCCTGCTCGTCAGCCTGTACGCGCTGAGCGTCGCGATCGGCGCGCCGCTGCTCACCGCGCTCACCGGCCGCGTGCCGCGCAAGGCGCTGCTCGCCGGGCTGATGGCGCTCTTCACCGTCGGCAACCTCGTCGCGTGGCAGGCGCCGGGCTACGAATCGCTGGTCGTCGCGCGCGTCCTCACCGGCCTCGCGCACGGCGTGTTCTTCTCGGTCGGCTCGATCATCGCGACCACGCTCGTGCCGAAGGACAAGGCCGCGAGCGCGATCGCGACGATGTTCAGCGGCATGACCGTCGCGTTCGTCGCCGGCATTCCGCTCGGTACGTTCATCGGCCAGCACTTCGGCTGGCGTGCGACGTTCCTGATCGTCGCGCTGTTCGGCCTCGTCGCGTTCGTCGGCGCGGTCGCATTCGTGCCGCGCGGGCTGCCGCAGACGCCGCCGGCGCCGCTCGCCCGCCAGCTGCGCGTGCTGGCCCAGCCGCGCCTGCTGCTCGTCTATGCGATGACGGCCGTCGGTTACGGCGGTTCGCTGATCGCGTTCACCTATATGGCGCCGCTGCTCGAACGGATCGCCGGCTTCACGCCGTCGCAGGTCAGCCTCGTGCTCGTCGGCTACGGCGTATCGGTCGCGATCGGCAACGTGTGGGGCGGCAAGCTCGCGGACGCCGTCGGCCCCGTGAAGGCGCTCAAGCGGATCTTCCTGCTGCTCGCGATCGTGCTGCTCGCGTTGACCTTCACGATCCACGTGAAATGGCTCGCGGTCCTGACGATGCTCGCGTGGGGCGCCGTGGCGTTCGGCAACGTGCCGGGGCTGCAGGTGTACGTCGTCAAGCAGGCGCGCCACTTCGCGCCGGACGCCACCGACGTCGCATCGGGCTTCAACATCGCCGCCTTCAACCTCGGCGTGGCCGGCGGCTCGTCGCTCGGCGGCCTGGTCGTCGCGAGCGTCGGCCTCGGCCACACGCCGTGGATCGCCGCCGTCGTCACGCTCGGCGCATTCGCACTCACCGCGCTGAGCGGCCGTCTCGACCGCCGCCATGGGCTGCCCGAGCGCACGGCCGGCCCCGTCGAACTCGCCCATTGAACGCCACTTTTTTACAGGAGCCACCAGCATGAACGCACCGACCCCACGCCCGCCGTTCGCCGGCAAGACTTTCGAAGTCCGTTACGACGGCCTCACCGCGCTCAACGCATACGACGAAGACGGTCGCCACATGCGCTACGAGATCACCGAAGGCCCGTACGCGGGTGCGAAGGGCGAAGTCGAATACACGTGGCAGCGCGTCGCCGGCGAGACCTACGCGATCTCGTGGCAGGAAGCCGATCGCGCCACCGTCGTGCATATCGACGATTTCGCCGCCGGCACGTCGCGCTCGTTCTTCACCGCGTCGTCGCTCGATTTCTACCGGCTCGACGGCAGCCTGCGCGCGGTCTGAACGGAGGCGTCCATCATGCTCACGTCGCTCGACAAGCTCGCCGACGGCGGCTTCAGCATCGGCATCGAACTGCCGCTCGACAACGACTGGACCCCGGCCGGCAACGCGAAACGCCAGCATGACGGCCGCCACCCCGGTGTGCCCGACCTGGAAATCCACGCGGAACTCGCGCAACTGGCCGACACGCTCGGCTTTCGCGCGCTCTGGGTGCGCGACGTGCCGGTGTACGACCCGTCGTTCGGCGACGCCGCGCAGGTGTTCGAGACGTTCTCGTATCTCGGCTACCTCGCCGGGATCACGCGCGACATCCTGCTCGGCACCGCGGCCGTCGTGCTGCCGCTGCGCGAACCGCTGCTCACGCTGAAATCGGCCGCGACGATCCAGGAATTGAGCGGCGGACGCCTGCTGCTCGGCGTCGCGAGCGGCGACCGGCCGGTCGAGTATCCGCTGTTCGGCCGCGACTTCGCCACGCGCGGCGCGACCTTCCGCGACCACGTCGCGCTGCTGCGCGACGGCGCGCGCGGGCATCTGCCGCCCGCCCTGGACGTGCTTCCCGCGGCCCGTTCGCCGGTGCCGCTGCTCGTCGCGGGCCTCGCGCAGCAGACGCCCGCGTGGATCGGCGAGCACATGGATGGCTGCCTCGCGTATCCGGGCACGCCGGCCGATCACCTGCAGCGCGCCGCGAGCTGGCGTGCGGTAGCCGGCGGCAAGCCGTACGTGAGCTTCATCCATCTCGACCTCGCGGACG
Organism: Burkholderia sp. MSMB1835; assembly: GCF_001526365.1. Taxonomy (NCBI): domain Bacteria; kingdom Pseudomonadati; phylum Pseudomonadota; class Betaproteobacteria; order Burkholderiales; family Burkholderiaceae; genus Burkholderia; species Burkholderia sp. MSMB1835. The sequence continues at coordinate 487,807 of NZ_LOYP01000042.1, read as the reverse complement.
ATCCGCACGAGCCGCTGCAGCGGCACCGCTTCGGCGCCCGCGCGGGACGCGTCGCGCTGACGGAGGAACTCGCGGCGATGCGCGACGCGGGCGTGCAGCACATCGGCCTGCATTTCCGCCGCAACCGGCGGCCCCTCGACGAAACGATGGCCGAGATCGCCGCGGACGTGCTGCCCGCCTTCCATCCGCAAACGAATCCGCAGACGACGCGGGCCGCATAAGGCCGGCCACGGCCCGCATGCACCCGCGGCACGATCGATATTTGATTTCAAATCAAATATTTTTGTTATCTAAAGGCGTTTATTTCATCAGTTTCAAGCGCCAGAATGATTCCGATACCGCAATCGTTCCCCCTCTTTCAGGAGCACAGATGAGCAAGATTCCCGCCTTCGGCCTCGGTACGTTCCGCCTGCAAGGCCAGGTCGTCATCGACTCGGTGCGCAACGGCCTCGAAGTCGGCTACCGCGCGATCGACACCGCGCAGATCTACGGCAACGAAGCCGAAGTCGGCGAAGCGATCGCCGCGTCCGGCGTGCGCCGCGAAGACCTGTTCCTCACGACGAAGATCTGGGTCGACAACTACGCACCGGACAAGCTGGCGGCCAGCCTCGACGAAAGCCTGCGCAAGCTGCGCACCGACCATGTCGACCTGACGCTGATCCATTGGCCGGCGCCGGGCAACGGCGTGTCGATCGACGCGTTCATGACCGCGCTGGCCGACGCGAAGGCGAAGGGCCTCACGCGCCAAATCGGCATCTCGAACTTCAACATCGAACTGACGAAGGAAGCGATCGCGGCCGTCGGCAAGGACGCGATCGCGACGAACCAGATCGAGCTCAGCCCGTACCTGCAGAACCGCAAGCTGGTCGAGTTCCTGAACGCCGAAGGCATCCACGTGACGTCGTACATGACGCTCGCGTACGGCAAGGTGCTCGGCGACCCGGTGCTCGGCGCGATCGCGCGGCGCCATGACGCGACGCCGGCGCAAGTCGCACTTGCATGGGCGCTGCAGCTCGGCTACTCGGTGATTCCGTCGTCGACCAAGCGCGAGAACCTCGCGAGCAACCTGCTCGCGCAGACGCTGCGCCTGACCGACGAAGACATGGCGCAGATCGCCGCGCTCGAACGCAACGGTCGCGAAGTCGACCCGGCCGGCCTCGCGCCGAAGTGGGACTGAGCGCGCCGCGCCTTCATCCGATACACCCGTCTGCGGCCAGCCGGCCGCGGCCCCGACAGGACAGACACCACCATGACCCAGGACCCGCTTTTCCAACCGCTGCGACTCGGCGCGCTGACGCTGCCGAACCGCATCGTGATGCCGCCGATGACGCGCTCGCGTGCGAGCCAGCCCGGCGACGAAGCCAACGAACTGATGGCCGCGTATTACGCGCAGCGCGCGAGTGCGGGCCTGATCGTCAGCGAAGGCACCTACATCGCGCCGCTCGGCAAAGGTTACGCATGGACGCCGGGCATTCATACGCCATCGCAAGTTGCCGGCTGGCGCAAGGTGACGGACGCCGTGCATGCCGCGCACGGCCGCATCTTCGCGCAGCTGTGGCACGTCGGCCGGCTGAGCCACACGAGCCTGCTCGGCGGCGCGCAACCCGTGTCGTCGTCGCCGCTCCAGGCGAAGGGCGTGAACGTGTTCATCGCCGGCGAAGACGGCAACACGCCGGGTTTCGTGCAGGCGTCCGAGCCGCGCGCGCTGTCGATCGACGAGATCCGCGAGATCGTCGATCAATACCGCGCCGCCGCCCACCACGCGATCGAAGCCGGCTTCGACGGCGTCGAGCTGCACGGCGCGAACGGCTACCTCGTGAACCAGTTCATCGACTCGAACGCGAACACGCGCACCGACGCGTACGGCGGCTCGCTGGAAAACCGGCTGCGCTTCCTGCGCGAAGTGACGCAGGCGCTGATCGAAGGCGCCGGCGACGCGTCGCGCGTCGGCATCCGCCTCGCACCGTTGACCACGCTGAACGGCTGCGTCGACGACGATCCGGAAACGACCTACCTCGCCGCCGCGAAGCGGCTCGGCGAGCTCGGCGTCGGCTACCTGCACATCGCGGAAGCCGACTGGGACGACGCGCCGCTGATGCCGGTCGCGTTCAAGCAGCAATTGCGCGCCGCGTTCCCGGGCGTGCTGATCTATGCCGGCGCGTACACCGCCGAGCGCGCACGCGAAGCGATCGCCGCCGGCTGGGCGGACCTCGTCGCGTTCGGCCGTCCGTTCGTCGCGAACCCCGACTTGCCCGAGCGCCTGCGCACCAGCGCGCCGCTCGCGCCGCATGACCGCAACACGCTGTTCGGCGGTGGCGCCCGCGGGCTGACCGACTACCCGACGCTAGCGCAAGCCGCGGCCTGAACGCTTCGGTCGTGCGTGCCCGGCCGGGCGCTGTATGCCGGCTCCGCACCGGCCGACATCGGCCCGGTCGCGATCCACCGATCGATGCCCCGCTGCCTCGGCAATCGCGGCGACTATCGCCGCGATTGCCATTTCCTCATTGCGGCCGGTGCAATCGGCGTCTAACGTTGACGGAATCGCCTTCGTACGACCATTCGACCTGAAAGGACGCCTCGCCATGCCCAGTTGCTCCCCGACCCGCGACATGCTGCTGGCCATGACGGCCGGTCTTGCCTTGGCGGCTGTCGCCGCACCGGCGCACGCCGGCGATCCGGCCGGCCTCACTCCCCCCGATCCCGTGACGACGGTGCTGTCCACCACCGCGACCGGCGTGCAGATCTACGCATGCGAATACGATGCCGAACACCGGCTTGCATGGACCTTCGTGCGGCCGGAGGCGATGTTGTTCGATGAAGGCGGCACACTCGTCGTGCGGCACGGCGCGGGACCGTCGTGGGAAGCGCTCGACGGTAGCCGCGTGACCGGCAAGAAGCGCGCGGAAGCGCCGAGCGCCAGCCCGGCCAGCATTGCGCAACTGTTGCTCGCGACGACGCCGCCCGCGACGGGCACGCTCGCCGGCGTGCGCTTCGTGCAGCGGCTCGATACGTCGGGCGGCATGCCACCGGTCGCAACGTGCGCAACCGAGCATGCGGTCGGCCGATTCCCGTACTTCGCGCGATACGTGTTCCTGAAGTGACGCGCGCGGCACCGTCGGCGCCGGGCGTCGTCGCGGCAATCCCCCAGTTACTCGGTGTTCCTGTCTTTCAGGCACGCATGGTTGCGCGCGGCGGCGAATCCCGTCGCCCGCCGCAGTTCGCACCGACCTTCCCGGCCGCACAGAAAGCAGTTCGTAATATTCAATGCATCGCCCGCGTCCGCCCCGCCCGCCGACCCTGCATTCAAATAGTCGCCTTAACGGATTCGAACTAGGCGTATACACGCGTGTCGGCGCGACGAAGCCCCGTTGCACGCCGATATAAGCGCTGCGACATGCGCTGCATGCTCGTCCCCCGATGGGACGTGATCGGTTGCTCGCCTAACCTTCGCTACGGCAAAGCACACGTGACGGGGTCGACCACACCACGCGTCGTCCGACGCGACACCCTCGCGATCGTTTCGATTCGCCCGTCACGACGCGCATCGCGCGTCATTCGTCTCCACGACGTTGCCGAACAATCCCAACAGATACGAGACACCCTGACGACGGTCCGCCACGGACCGTTTCAGCATGCTGATAAAGGAGCAAGCTCATGAGCGATACCCCGGTGCAGCCGACGGTCGGCGTCGGCGCGGAAGAAACTGACTTTGGCGCCCAGGGAGTCATCGACCGGTACTTCGGCATTTCGTCGCGCGGCAGCACGCAGCGTCGCGAGATCATTGCCGGCGTGACCACCTTCCTCGCGATGGTCTATTCCGTGTTCGTCGTGCCCGGCATGTTCGGCAAGGCTGGGTTCGACACGAGCGCCGTGTTCGTCGCGGTCTGTCTCACCACCGCGTTCGGCTCGCTGCTGATGGGCCTGTGGGCGAAGCTGCCGATCGCGATCGGCTGCGCGATCTCGCTGACCGCGTTCACCGCGTTCGGCCTCGTGCTCGGCAAGGGGCTGCCTCCGACGGTCGCGCTCGGCGCCGTGTTCCTGATGGGCCTCGTGTTTACCGGCATCTCGGTCACCGGCGTGCGGTCGTGGATCCTGCGCAACCTGCCCGCGGGCGTCGCGCACGGCACGGGGATCGGCATCGGCCTGTTCCTGCTGCTGATCGCATCGAACGACGTCGGCCTCGTGATCAAGAACCCGGGCGCCGGCCTGCCGGTCTCGCTCGGCCAGATCACCGCGTTCCCGGTCATCATGTCGGTCGTCGGCCTCGCCGCGATCTTCGGCCTCGAAAAGCGTCGCGTGCCGGGCGGCATCCTGCTCGTCGTGATCGCGATCTCGGTATTCGGCCTGATCTTCGATCCGGGCGTGAAATACCGCGGCATCTTCGCGCTGCCGTCGCTCAGCGCGCCGGGCCACGCATCGCTGATCGGCGCGATGGACATCAAGGGCGCGCTGTCGATGGCCGTACTGCCGAGCGTGCTCGCGCTGGTGATGACCGCCGTGTTCGACGCGACCGGCACCATCCGCGCGGTCGCCGGGCAAGCCGGCCAGCTCGACGAAAACGGCCGCATCGTCAACGGCGGCCGCGCGCTGACCGCCGATTCGATCAGCTCGATCTTCTCCGGCTTGCTCGGCGGCGCGCCGGCGGCGGCCTACATCGAGTCGAGCGTCGGCGTGGCCGCCGGCGCGAAGACGGGGCTCGCGGCGGCCGTGGTCGGCCTGCTGTTCCTCGTCGTGATGTTCTTCTCGCCGCTCGCGGGTCTCGTGCCGTCGTACGCCACCGCGCCGGCGCTGATGTACGTCGGCCTGTTGATGCTCGGCAGCGTGAGCAAGCTGCACATGGACGACATGGTCGACGCGATGTCGGGCCTCGTGTGCGCGGTGTTCATCGTGCTGACCGCGAACATCGTGACGGGCATCATGCTCGGCTTCTCGACGCTCGTGATCGGCCGCATCGCCAGCGGCGAATTCCGCAAGCTCAACGTCGGCACCGTGGTCATCGCGGCCGTGCTCGTCACGTTCTATCTCGGCGGCTGGGCGATCTGAGCGCGACACCTGCGCGACGTCGCCTGCACGAGGGCGACGCGCATCGGGACGAGATCGTCTCCTCCACCATCGTCGTCGATGGTCTCCAGGCCTGGGAACGCGAGTTTCCAGGCTTTTTTTGTCCGTGCGACGCCGCGTGACGCGCTTCGCGACAACGGCGCGATACCCGTTCGCGCCCGGCGCCACGCTCGCGGCGTCGCGCCGTCAGAACGGCTTGATCACGGCCAGCCCGACGACGAGCGCGATCGCGACGATCGCCGCGCCCGCCGCTTGCCCCAGCCACGGCACCGGCATGACGACGAGATCGTCGCGCTCCATGCGCCGCAGCGTGCCGGCCAGGATCCCGTGCAGCACCGACAGCGCGGCGACGAGCGCAAGCTTCGCCGACAGCCACGCGGCGCCGAACCAGTGACCGCTCAGCGCGAGCGCGATGCCGGCGATCCAGACGAGCGCGAGCGCGGGCGCCGTCACCGTGCGATCCCAGCGGCGCACCGCGCGATGCACGGCGAGGTTCGCAATCCGGACCCCGACGGACGACAACAGCAACCCGCCGACGAACGTGACGACGGCGACCAGATGCACGGCCTTCAGCACCAGGTAGATCATCGTGCGTGCCGCCTGCGCGCGATCCAGCCGGCACTCGCCAGCCCCGCGAACGGCACGACGGCCGACAGCAGGAGCCGCGCGACTTCGCCCTTGCTCCACAGCCCGCTCGACGCGGTGCCGACCACCGCCCATCCATACATGACGAACGCGATGCCGTGAACCGGGCCCATGATCGATACCGCGACCGGATAGCCGGCCAGATGCTTGAGCGGCACGGCCACGCACACCAGCACGACGAGCGTGGTCGCTTCCAGCAGCGACAGGTATTGCAGGTTCCGCAACGCGTTGCGATCGTCTTGTTTCATCGGCAGGCTCCAGGTGGGTCCGCCGCGATTGTCGCGTGTGGTGCGGGTTCGAGCCATTGGCTAGAATGACATCTTTCAACGGATTCCGGCCACGGGCCGCGCACGCCATGCACACGGTCGCCGTTCTTGCGTTGCCCGATGTCGTCCCGTTCGATCTGGGCGTTGCATGCGACACGTTCGCGCGCGTGCGGGCGCCCGACGTCGCGCCCGCGTACCGCGTGCGCGTGTGCAGCGAGCAGCCGCGCGTCGGCGGCGACCTGTTCGAGCTGCGCCCGCCGTTTCGTCTCGACGCGCTGGCCGACGCCGATACGATCATGGTGCCCGGCACGTCGGCGCCGCTCGCGCCCACGTCGCGCCGCGTGCTCGACGCGCTGCGCGCGGCGGCCGCGCGCGGATGCCGGATCGCGTCGATCTGCAGCGGCGCGTTCGTGCTCGCGGAAGCGGGGCTGCTCGACGGCCTGCGCGCGACGACGCACTGGCTCGCAGCCGCCGAACTCGCACGCCGCTATCCGACCGTCGACGTCGACCCGAACGTGCTGTTCGTCGACAACGGCCAGATCCTGACGTCGGCCGGTGCGGCCGCCGGCCTCGATCTGTGCCTGCACATGATCCAGGCCGACTATGGCGCGGCGGTCGCCGTCGATGCCGCCCGCAGCGCGGTGGCGCCGCGCGTGCGCGAAGGCGGGCAGGCGCAGTTCATCGCGCCCGAATGGCCGACCGGCGGCGACGGCCTGCACGACCTGATGGACTGGCTGCAGGCCAACCTGCGCAAGCCGCTGACGCTCGACGCGATCGCGCGCAAGGCGTCGACGAGCGTGCGCACGCTGACGCGGCGCTTCCGGGAGCAGACGGGCACGTCGCCGGGGCAATGGCTGCAGACCGCGCGCGTCCGGCATGCGCAGCAGTTGCTGGAGGTGACCGAGCTGTCGATCGAACATGTGGCGACGGAAGCCGGGTTCGGTTCGGTCACCGCGTTTCGCGAACGCTTCGCGCGCATCGTCGGCACCTCGCCGCAGCGTTACCGGCAGACGTTCCGCGCGCGCGCCGATGCGTGACGCGCATCGGGATCGCCCCGCCGAAGCATGAATCCGTCGCCCGCCGCCGCCCCTTTCGCGCCCACCGGACTCGATCCATGACCCGCATCCGCAACCCGTTGAACATCGCGCAGCTCCAGGCGTTCGTCTCCGCCGCGCACCACAAGAGCCTGCGCGCCGCCGCCCGCGAGCTCGGCGTCACGCAGCCGGCGATCACGCACACGATCCGCGAGCTCGAAACCGCGCTCAACGCGGAGCTGCTCGCTCGCAGCGTGCGCGGCGTCGAGCTGACCGCCTGCGGCGAGGCGCTGCTGCCGCGCGCCGAGCAATTGCTCGGCGACATCCGCCGCACGGTCGAGGCGGTCGAGCAGGTGAAAGGCGAGATGTCGGGCCGCGTCGCGGTCGGCACGATGCCGTCGATCGCGCTGACCGCGTTGCCGCGCGCGGTGACGGCATTCCGCGAGTCGATGCCGAACGTCAGCCTGCATCTGGAGGAAGTGACGGTGCCCGACGCGCTCGCGCAGTTGCGCAACGGCACGCTCGACATCGCTGCGATGCACCATGTGCCCGCGCTCGACCGCGATTTCACGCAATTGCCGCTGCTGTCGACCGAATTCACGATCGTGATGCGCGACGGTCACCCGCTCGCGCATGCGCGCCGGTTAGAGGAACTGCTCGACGCCGAATGGATCGTCACCGTCGGCGCCGAGCAGTTTCCGCACAGCGTGATGGTCGGGATGTTCGAGGCGCACGGGCTGCCGCTGCCGAAACGTTTGCTGCGCTCGCCGATGTCGTTCGCGGTGACGCTGGGGCTCGTCGCGCGCTCGGACGTGATCGGCTGCTTCACGCGCCCGCTCGCCGCGATGGTCGCGCCGCTCGGCATCCGCACGGCCGAACTCGACGAAAGCATGCCGCGCTTCGACCTGTCGATCATCGCGCGGCGCGACCTGCTGCCCACGCCGGCCGTCTCGCACTTCGTCACGTGCCTGCAGCGCGCGGTCAACGAAACGCTCGGCTGAATCGTTCCTGTGTGTGAAACGGCGACGCGTCCGACGCGCCGCCGCCGGGCCCGGTATCGGGGCTTGTCCTAGGCGCCCTGCCGGTATTTTGTCTTGATAATCTTGCGCACGTCGCGCGCCCCCATCGGGCGGGCGAAACGGACTGTCCGACGCGAAGCCGCGGCGGGCCGAAGGCTTACGGCGCGGCACAACCGCGCACCCCATCGAACAAAACGAGGAGTCACCGAGTGAAAAAGATTCTTGCGGCTGTGACCGTGGCCCTGCTCGCCGTATCGGCCGGCAGCGCGTACGCGAAAGACTGGACGACCGTGCGGTTCGGCGTCGACGCAAGCTACCCGCCTTTCGAATCGAAAGGCGCCGACGGCAAGGTGGTCGGCTTCGACGTCGATCTGGGCAACGAAATCTGCCGCCGCATGAACGCGAAGTGCGTGTGGATCGAAAACGACTTCGACGGGATGATCCCGGCGCTGAAGGCCCGCAAGTTCGACGGCGTGCTGTCGTCGATGTCGATGACGCCGGCGCGTCAGGAACAGATCGCGTTCTCGGCGAAGCTGTTCAACACGCCGACGCGCCTCGTCACGAAAAAGGGCGCCGGCCTGATGCCGACGGCCGAATCGCTGAAGGGCAAGTCGGTCGGCGTCGAGCAGGGCACGATCCAGGAAACCTACGCGAAGACGTACTGGGCGTCGAAGGGCGTGAACGTCGTGCCTTACCAGAACCAGGACCAGGTCTACGCCGACCTGATCTCCGGCCGTCTGGACGGCGCGCTGCAGGACGCGGTGCAAGCCGAGATCGGCTTCCTGAAGACGCCGCGCGGCGCGAACTTCGACTTCGCCGGCAAGGATCTCGACGATCCGAAGACGCTCGGCAACGGCGCCGGTATCGGCCTGCGCAAGGAAGACACCGACCTGAAGGCGAAGATCGACGGCGCGATCGCCGGCATGCGCAAGGACGGCACGTACGACAAGATCGCGAAGAAGTACTTCGATTTCGACGTCTACGGCAAGTAATCCGGCCGACGCACGCGCGATTCGGCGCGATGGGAACGGGCTCCGCGAGGAGCCCGTTTTTTTTGCGCGCGGCGCCGGCGACGTTATTTTTTCCGCGTCAACCCGATGATTCTCAAAGGAAAACCGCGCGTTCTGGCGCCGGTTTGATGGCGGCGAGAAAGGCAACGTACAATCGATCTTCCACGCACACGGATCATTCGCGGCTGCGCCGCACTCCCCTCATCATGCAAACGCAGACCCATCCGCTGATTTCCCCCGCCGTCGGTACCGAACGCCAGATCACCAGCTTCCATTACGGCCCGCGCGGCGGCAAGAAGGTCTATATCCAGTCGTCGCTGCACGCGGACGAGTTGCCCGGCATGCTGGTCGCCACGCTGCTGCGCCGCAAGATCGCCGCGCTCGAAGCAGCCGGCAAGCTGCGCGGCGAAATCGTCGTCGTGCCCGTGCCCAATCCGATCGGCCTGTCGCAACACGTGTTCGGCGATCACCTCGGCCGCTTCGAGCTCGGCTCGATGCAGAACTTCAACCGCAATTTCTACGATCTCGCGGCGCTCGTGCTGCCGCGTGTCGAAGAGCGCCTCACGAACGACGCGCAGCGCAATCTGGCCGTCGTGCGCACCGCGATGCGCGAAGCGCTCGACGAGCAGAAGCCGCGCACCGAACTCGACTCGCAGCGCCTCGCGCTGCAGAAGCTGTCGTTCGACGCCGATATCGTGCTCGACCTGCACTGCGACAGCGACGCGGTGATGCATCTCTACACGAATCCCGATCTGTGGCCGGACGTCGAGCCGCTGGCGCGCTATCTCGATGCCAAGGCGTCGCTGCTCGCGCTGAATTCGGTCGGCAACCCGTTCGACGAAATCCACAGTTTCTGCTGGTCGGACCTGCGCAGCCGCTTCGGCGACCGCTTCCCGATCCCGAACGGCGCGATTTCGGTCACGGTGGAACTGCGCAGCGAACGCGACGTGTCGTACGAGTTCGCCGAAAAGGATGCGCAGGCGATCGTCGAATACCTGACCGAGCGCGGCATCGTCGAAGGCACGCCGGCGCCGCTGCCGCCGCTCGCGCACCCGGCCACGCCGCTCGCGGGCACCGATCCGCTCGTCGCGCCCGTGTCGGGCGTGATCGTGTTCCGCACGCCGGTCGGCGCGATGATCGAGGCAGGCCAGGCCGTGGCCGACATCGTCGATCCGCTGACCGATCGCGTCGTCACGCTGAAGAGCAGCGTGTCGGGCGTGCTGTACGCGCGCCAGGTCGTGCGCTTCGCGACGGCCGGCATGGAAGTCGCGCGCATCGCCGGCGCGACCGCGATCCGCACCGGCTCGCTGCTGTCCGCCTGAGCCCGGGCGCGCGGCCCGCGCGCCGGGCCGTCCCGCACCGCGCATGCAATCGCATGCACCAACGCAATCGCCCGCTTGCGCGGGCGATTGGCTTTCCGGAGCGCGCATCGGCGGCCGGCGATCGCCTGCCGCCCCCCGCGCGCGAAGACCGCTCAGAACGCCGGCACGATCGCGCCGCCGAACTTCTGGTCGATGAACTTGCGCACGTCGTCCGACTCATAGGCCGCGACGAGCTTCTTCACCCACGGCTTGTCCTTGTCCTGCGCGCGCACCGCGATCAGGTTCGCGTACGGCCCGCGCAGATCCTCGATCGCGATCGCATCCTTCACCGGCGTGAGCCCGGCCTTGACCGCGTAGTCGGTGTTGATCGACGCGGCATCGACGTCGGGCAGCGCGCGCGGCAGTTGCGCGGCGTCGAGCTCGACGATCTTGATCTTCTTCGGGTTCTCGGCGACGTCGAGCGGCGTCGCGTTCACGCCGTTCGTGCCGGCGCCGGCCTTCAGCTTGATCACCCCGTACTTCTGCAGCAGCAAGAGCGCGCGGTTGCCGTTCGACGGGTCGTTCTGGATCCCGACCTTCGCGCCGACCGGCAAATCCTTCAGCGACTTGAGCTTCTTCGAATAGAAGCCCATCGGCGCGGTATAGGTGAGCCCGACGTTGACGATCTTGTAGCCGCGCTGCTTGATCTGGCTGTCGAGGAACGGCTGGTGCTGGAAGCCGTTCGCATCGAGATCGCCGGCATCGAGCGCCGCGTTCGGCTGCACGTAGTCGTTGAATTCGATGACCTTGATCGCGAGCCCTTCGCGCGCGGCGACCTTCGTCACTTCGGTCCAGATCTGCGCATCGGGGCCGCTCATCGTGCCGACTTTCAGCGTTTGCGGGTCGGCGTGCGCGCCGGGCGCGGCGAATGCCAGCGCGGCGGCGAGTGCGCCGAGGCCGGTCAGGATCGAACGTCGCATGGTGTCCTCTTGTCCCGTGTCGTTGTTGAAGCGCGCATCGTGGCACGGGGCCGGAACGGCACCAACCAAGCTTATTTCATGTACATATTCCCGACCGTCATCGAATCTCAGGCGGAATCGGTATAACTCCCTGCTGTACAACCGGGCAAAATCCAGTGTCGCATCGGCACCACACATTCTTCATATGACAGTCGCTGTCATATTCATTACGTGGCCCGCCGATAAAGTTGCGCCGGTCCGTGAAAGCGCCCATAGAGTGCGCCGGAACCGCAACTGGACACGCCATTCATTCGCTCGGAGAATCCTTTTGAACAAGAAACTGTTGACCCTCGCCGCCCTGGCAGCAACGGCCGGCACGGCACACGCACAAAGCAGCGTGACCCTGTACGGCGTCATCGATGCCGGTATCAGCTACGTGAACCACAGCAAGACCGCCAACGGCGGCACGGGCAAGCTGTTCAAGTACGACGACGGCGTGGCCCAGGGCAGCCGTTGGGGCCTGCGCGGCACCGAAGACCTCGGTGGCGGCCTGAAGGCGATCTTCGTGCTCGAAAACGGCTTCAACAGCGGCAACGGCACGATCGGCCAGGGTGGCGCGATCTTCGGTCGCCAGGCTTACGTCGGCCTGAGCCAGTCGCAATACGGCACGGTCACGTTCGGCCGCCAGTACTCGTTCTCGACCGACATCCTCGGGTCGAACTACTCGACGGGCGGCAACACGGTCGCGGGTAACTACGCGTACCACGTGAACGACATCGACCAGCTCACGTCGAGCCGCATCAACAATGCCGTGAAGTTCCAGAGCGCGAACTACTCGGGCTTCACGTTCGGCGCGTTGTACGGCTTCTCGAACTCGACCGACTTCGCGGGCGCACCGGCGACGACGACGGGCACGACGACGACGGCAGGCTCGTCGCGCGCATACAGCTTCGGCCTGAACTACGCGAACGGCCCGTTCTCGCTCGGCGCTGCCTACACGGACATCCGCTTCCCGAGCCAGTCGACGCCGGCCTTCTCGACGACGATCGCGAACCTGAGCACCGGCAACGTCCGCGACCTGCGCACGTACGGCGTGGGTGGCCGCTACGTCTGGGGCCCGGCGACGGCATGGCTGCTGTGGACGCGTACGCAGTTCTCGACCGTGTCGGGCGCGGGCGGCACGTTCTACAACGCATATGAAGCGGGCGCGAAGTACGCGTTCACGCCGGCACTGTCGGGCGGCCTCGGCTACACGTACACGAACGCCACGCAAAACGGCAACTCGTGGCACTGGAACCAGGTCAACGGTATCGCCGACTACGCACTCAGCAAGCGTACGGACGTGTACGGCCTGGTCGTGTACCAGCAGGCTTCGGGCAAGGGCGTGCAAGCGCAGATCGGCTCGAGCACGAGCTACTTCAATACGTCGGGCACGGGTTCGAAGAACCAGATCGCCGCACGTATCGGTATCCGTCACAAGTTCTAAAAGCATCCGCTCGACTGTCCGCGTCACGCGGACCACGACGGCAAGCAGCGCCCCGCTCCACGCGGGGCGCTTTTTTATGGGCTTTTAAGTTTCGCTTAATTCTGGGCTGAGAGGATGCTCTCACCCCCCTGTTGGCCGCCTGAGCATCGGCGGCTTTTTTTTTGAGACACCCCTACGGCACCGCCATCAACTGCCCACAAGACAGGATCGGAGGCCACGATGATCGAAGATACCGTTTTCAGCCATCTGCACGCGATTCTGACGTGCCAACACTCGCTGCCGGTCCAGAGTTGCCGCGTGTCGGTGGAAATGCAGCGCCCCTGGGGCCGTCCGTATCGCCTCGTCGAGTGGACGATGCATCTCGACGCGCCCGCGCGGCGCCAGATCGTGCCGGCCGAATCGACCGACGAAGAGATCGCCGAGGTCGTCGCGTCGCACGTGCCCGGCCGGCTTTACGGCGACGGCCGGCTGCAGTTCTGAACGCGTCTGCGCGCCACCCGTCTTCCGGCTGGCGGCCGCGCCGCACGCATCGTGCGGCAGTCGGTCTCGTTTGACGCGACAACGAAACCTGCTACGCTGCGCGTTTTCGTCCACGCAACACACGATGGAAAACGCATTCAACGAACGTGGCGTCATGGTCACGCGCAACGGCCTGTCGGCCGCCGGGCAGGTATTCGCACTGCGTGACATTCGCCACGTCGACGTCGTCAAGATTCCGAAGAACCGGCTCGTGCCGTCACTGATCTCGCTGATCGGCGCGGCCATCGCCGTCGCCGGCGGCATCGGCGCGTCGAGCGCCGCGCTGGTGGTCGGCGTGATGCTCGTCGTCGTCGGCTATCTTGCGTGGGCCACGCAGGACATCACGTATCGCCTGATGGTCGAAATGCCCGACGGCAAGCGCGAAGCGCTGTCGAGCGTCGACGCCGCGTTCGTCGAACGCGTCGCGCAGGTCGTGCGCGATGCACAGGCCGCGACGACGGCCGGCTGATTCCATTCGCGTCGCGGCACGCTTCGGTTCGATCCGCGGATGTGCGCGGCGCGTATCGGCTCGCGCGGCACCTCGTCGTTTCGGGCCGAGGCATCTTCGTCGAATCGGCTTCCCGCGTCATCATCTCGCGTGCCGCGCGTGCGCGGCGACTGCCGACCGCCTAGTATGAAAAGAGCGGCCCGCCGCCGCATCGTCCGAGGAGGCCAGCATGAACGCCCAATCGCTGTCCGGCATGCTTCGCGCACAGGAACTGCTGATCGTGTCGATGATCCGCGCGCTTCCCCTTGACGAACGCCGTGCGCTCGTCGATCTCTACACCGAACAGATCGCGTTCGCCGAGCAGGCCGGTATCGAAGGCCACGGCGATCGCGCGACACACGATGCGTTCATCGCGCATGCGCGCAACCTGCTGATTCGCATCGAAGCGCTCGCTTAAAACCCCATTTCCCCGGAATTTCCGTCCCGGCTCACGCGAGCCGCGCATGCGAGCACTCACTCGCATCGGTCGCTTCGCGTCCTTGTATTGATAATACTTCTCATTTACACTGGCAAAATTGTCAGTTGCCTTTCAAATCGCCGTTTGCCGCATGCCGCGCGTAAACGGGCCAGCCAGGTGAACGCGTCACCCAGCCAGCCTTCGGGCTTGTCATCGTCAATGGGAGACCACCTGTGCATTGCTATACGCTGGCGCGGCGGCCGATCTGTGCCGCGCTGTTCGGCGCGTTCGGCCTGTCCGCCGCCACGGCTCACGCCGATTCGTCGCCGCAAGGCGCCACCCCGCCTGCCGCCGTCCTGACCGCCGCCGCGTCAACGCGCGGCGATGCGGCGCTGCTCGACCCCGTCACCGTCACGGCCACCCGCACCGCCACCGCGGCGAGCCGCACGGCGGCGTCCGTGTCGGTAATCACCGACGAGGATCTCGAAGCGCAGCAGGCCACCAACATCAAGGACGCGCTGCGCTACGAGCCTGGCATCACGGTGCGCCGCACCGCGTACCGGCCCGGCAGCGCCGCGCTCGGCGGCGGCCGCGACGGCGACTCGAGCATCAACATCCGCGGCCTCGAGGGCAATCGCGTGCTGCTGATGGAAGACGGCATCCGCCTGCCGAACGCGTTCTCGTTCGGGCCGCTCGAAGCGGGGCGCGGCGACTACGCCGATCTCGACACGCTCAAGCGCATCGAGATCCTGCGCGGGCCGGCGTCGGCGCTCTACGGCAGCGACGGCCTGACCGGCGCGGTGAACTTCATCACGAAGGATCCGCGCGACCTGCTGTCGATCTACGGCAAACCCCATTACTTCTCATTCCGGCCGAGCTACGACTCGGCCGACCGCAGCATCGGCGCGACCGTGTCGGCCGCGGGCGGCAACGATCGCATCCAGGGGATGATCATCGCCGACGGCCGGCGCGGCCACGAGGTCGACACGCGCGGCGGCAACAACTCGGCGAGCACGCTGCGCACGACGTCGAACCCGCAGGACGTCTATTCGGAATCGCTGCTCGGCAAGCTCGTGCTGACGCCGACCGCGCGCGACACGGTCAAGCTCACCGCCGAAACGGTGCAGCGGCGCGTGAGCACGGATGTGCTCTCCGCGATCAATGCGCCGGCGACGCTCGGCCTCACGACTCACGACCGGCTCGAGCGCAACCGCTTCAGCGTCGACTACGACTTCCGCGACGACGCATTCCGCTGGTTCCAGACCGCGCACGTGCAGTTCTACTACCAGGACGCGAAGCAGGACCAGTACGCGTTCGAGACGCGCAGCGCGCCGCTGAAATCGCGCTCGCGCGACAACCAGTACAAGGAACGCACGTTCGGCGGCGCCGCGTTCGCCGAAAGCGGCTTCGCGACCGGCCCGCTCGCGCACAAGCTGCTGTACGGCGTGGACGGCAGCCTGTCGCGCGTGACGAACATGCGCGACGGCACGGCGCCGGGCGTCGGCGAAGCGTTCCCGAACAAGGCGTTCCCCGACACCGACTACACGCTGTTCGGCGCGTTCGTGCAGGACCAGATCGGCTACGGCCGCCTGCTCGTCACGCCGGGCCTGCGCTTCGACACGTACCGGCTGAGCCCGACCGAAAACGATCCGCTGTTCACCGGCAAGGCCGTGTCGACGAGCGCGAACGAACTGTCGCCGCGCGTCGCCGTGCTCTACGAGATCACGCCCGCGGTCATTCCGTACGTGCAGTACGCGCACGGCTTCCGCGCGCCGACGCCCGACCAGGTGAACAGCAGCTTCTCGAATCCGGTGTACGGCTACACGTCGATCGGCAATCCGAACCTGAAGCCCGAAACCAGCGACACGTTCGAAGCCGGCCTGCGCGGCAAGGCCGGCACCGGCTACGGCGTCGTGCGCTACAGCGCGGCCGCGTTCACCGGCCGCTACCGCAACTTCATCTCGCGCACGACGATCGCCGGCAGCGGCCGCCCGGTCGACCCGTTCGTGTTCCAGTACGTGAACTTCGCCGACGCGCGGATCCACGGCCTCGAAGGCCGCGCCGAATGGGTGATGCCGAACGGCATCACGCTGAAGACGGCGATGGCGTTCACGAAAGGCTCGACGCAGAACGACGGCGCGGCCAGCCAGCCGCTCAACACCGTGAACCCGTTCTCGGCCGTGTTCGGCGTGCGGTACGAGCCGGGCGAACGCTGGTTCGTGCAGACCGACCTGCTGTTCCAGGCCGCCAAACGCGACAAGGACGTCGACAAGTCCGACTGTTCGAACAAGGCGTGCTTCACGCCGCCGTCGTCGTTCGTCGTCGACCTGCGCGGCGGCTACCGCTTCAACAAGCACGTGAGCGCGACGATCGGCATCCGCAACCTGTTCGACCGCAAGTACTGGAACTGGTCGGACGTGCGCGGCATCGCGGCCGATTCGCAGGTGCTCGACGCGTATTCGTCGCCCGGCCGCACGGTCGCCGTCAGCATGAAAGTGGATTTCTGATGCGCGGTGCCCGCGCTGCCACCCCAACCGTTACTTGAAGGAGTCCGACATGATGCCATCCGCCCTTCCCGGTCAATCGGCCACGCCGGCCCGCGCAGCCGCCGCGCTGCGCGACGCGTTCGTCAAGCTCAAGACCGAGCGCCAGCTGCGCAACCGCGACGTCGCGCAGGCGCTCGGCGTCAGCGAAGCCGAGGCGCTCGCCGCGTTCGTCGGCGAGCACGTCGTGCGGCTCGACGCGCGCTTTCCGACGATGTTCGAGGAAATGCCGCGTCTCGGCCGCGTGATGGCGCTCACGCGCAACGACACGGCCGTCCACGAAAAAGACGGCGAGTACGCGCAGATGAGCCACGACGGCCCCGTCGGCCTCGCGCTCGGCGACATCGACCTGCGCATCTTCTACCGTCACTGGGTGTCGGCGTTCGCGGTGCGCGACGAAACCGCGCACGGCCCGCTGAAGAGCCTGCAGTTCTTCGATGCGCAGGGTCATGCGATCCACAAGGTCTACCTGCGCGCGCACAGCGATCATGCCGCATACGACGCGTTCGTCGAACGCTGGCGCGCGCCGTCGCAGGAGCCGGGCCTCGAGGTCGCGCCCGCCGCGCCGAAAACGCCCGAGCGCGCGGACACCGAGATCGACGTCGCGGGCTTTCGCGCCGCGTGGGACGCGATGACCGACACGCACCAGTTCTTCGGCATCACGCAGCGCTTCGGCGTGAGCCGCATGCAGGCGCTGCGCCTCGCCGATCCGCACTACGCGTATCCGGTCGAAACCGCTCATGCGTTGCGCCACGTGCTCGAACAGGCGGCGAAGAGCGGCCAGCCGATCATGGTGTTCGTCGGCAACGCGGGGATGATCCAGATCCATACGGGCCCCGTCGCGAACGTGCGCGAGGTCGGCGCGTGGATCAACGTGCTCGATCCGGGATTCAACCTGCACGTGCGCGAAGACCTGATCGCCGCGGCGTGGGTCGTGAAGAAGCCGACGAGCGACGGCATCGTCACGTCGCTC
Organism: Burkholderia sp. MSMB1835; assembly: GCF_001526365.1. Lineage (NCBI taxonomy): Bacteria > Pseudomonadati > Pseudomonadota > Betaproteobacteria > Burkholderiales > Burkholderiaceae > Burkholderia > Burkholderia sp. MSMB1835. Next base: position 470,086 of record NZ_LOYP01000042.1, on the reverse strand, counting down.
GAGCTGTTCGACCGGCAGGGCGACCACGTCGCGCTGCTGTTCGGCGAACGCAAGCCCGGCAAGGCCGAGCGCGACGACTGGCGCGCGCTCGTCGCGACGCTGCCGGCGGCCGCACGCGGAGCCGCGCGGTGAGCGCGCGGCCGTTCGATCCGGGCCGCCGGTCGCTGCTGGCCGGCGCGGCGGCCGGCGCGCTCGCGGCCGCGCTGCCCGGCGGCGTGCTCGCCCAGGCCGCGCCGGCCACCCCGACGCGCGTGATCGTGATCGGCGGTGCGCTCGCGGAGACCGCGTTCGCGCTCGGCGGCGCCGAGACGCCGCGTTACCGGCTCGTCGGCGCCGACACGACCTGCACGTATCCCGACGCCGCGAAGCGCCTGCCGAAGGTCGGCTACCAGCGCGCGCTGTCGGCCGAAGGGCTGCTGTCGCTGCGGCCCGATCTCGTGCTGGCATCGGCGGAAGCCGGCCCGCCGACGGCGATCGCGCAGGTGAAAGGCGCCGGCGTCACGGTGACGACGTTCGACGAGCGCCACGACGTCGAATCGGTACGCGCGAAGATCGCCGGCGTCGCGCAGGCGCTCGACGTGCGCGACGCCGGCACCGCGCTGCTGCGGCGTTTCGATCGCGACTGGCAGGCCGCGCGCGACGCGGTCGCCGCGCGCGTGCCCGGCGGCGCGCAGCCGCCGCGCGTGCTGTTCGTGCTGAACCATACCGGCACCCAGGCGCTCGTCGCCGGCCAGCGCACCGCCGCCGACGCGATGATCCGCTACGCGGGCGCGCGCAACGCGATGCAGGGCTTCGATCACTACAAGCCGCTGACGACCGAGGCGCTCGCGGCGGCCGCACCCGACGTCGTGCTGATCTCCGACGAAGGGTTGGCGGCCGTCGGCGGTCACGCCGCGCTGCTCGCGACACCCGGCTTCGGCGCGACGCCGGCCGGCCGCGCGCGGCGCGTCGTCTCGCTCGACGCGCTGTTCCTGCTCGGCTTCGGCCCGCGCCTGCCGCTCGCCGTCACGACCCTGCATCGACGCCTGTCGGATGCGCTCGCCTGATTCCGGATCGACCCGATGCCCGCTCACGTTTCGCCCTTCAACGCGCCATCGTCCGCCTCGCGTACCGGCGCCGCGCGCGCCGGCACGTCGCGCCGCTTCGCGCCGTTCGTCCTGGCCGCGCTCGCCGTTCTGGTGGGCGCGATGTCCGTCGTCGCGCTGTGCGTCGGCGCGTACCGCATTCCGCTGGCGCAGGCCTGGGCCGCACTGAGCGGCGACGCGGCCGCGCAACAGGCGCGCGCCGTGCTGTTCGACATCCGCGCGCCGCGCGTCGCGCTCGCGCTGCTGGTCGGCGGCGGCTTCGGCGCGACCGGCGCCGCGATGCAGGCGCTGTTCCGCAATCCGCTCGCCGATCCGGGGCTCGTCGGCGTGTCGAGCGGCGCCGCGCTCGGCGCGACCACGCTGATCGTGCTCGGCCCCGCGCTCTTCGCCGCCCACGCGAGCGCGGCCGCGCTGCCGGTCGCCGCGTTCGCGGGCGGCCTCGCGGTCGCGGCGCTCGTCTACCGGCTGGCCGCATCGCGCGGCCGGCTTGCGCTGCCGCTGCTGCTGCTCGCCGGCATCGCGATCAATGCGCTGGCCGGCGCGGCGATCGGGCTGCTCACGTTCGTCGCCGACGATGCACAGCTGCGTTCGCTGACCTTCTGGAGCCTCGGCAGCCTCGGCGGCGCGCAATGGTCGACGCTGGCGGCCGTCGCGCCGTGCGTCGCGATAGGCTGCATGCTGCTCGTGCGCGAACGCGACGCGCTGAACGCGCTGCAGCTCGGCGAAACCGAAGCGCTGCATCTCGGCGTGCCCGTGCAGCAACTGAAGCGGCGCGTGCTCGTCGCGGTCGCGCTCGCGGTCGGCGCGCTCGTGTCGTGCGCGGGCATCATCGGCTTCATCGGGCTCGTCGCGCCGCATTGCGTGCGCCTCGCGTGCGGCCCCGACCAGCGCATCGTGCTGCCCGGCGCCGCGTTGCTCGGCGCGTTGCTGACGCTCGCGGCCGATCTCGCCGCGCGCACCGTCGCCGCGCCTGCCGACATTCCGCTCGGCGTGCTGACCGCGCTGCTCGGCGCGCCGTTCTTCCTCGCGCTGCTGTGGAAGAACCGCGGTGCGCTCGGCGGGTAATCCCTTCTTCGAGACGACCATGCTGACCGCCCACCACCTCGACGTCGCCCGCCGGCACGGCACGATCCTGCGCGACCTGTCCCTGTCGATCGAACCCGGCCGCGTGACGGCGCTGCTCGGCCGCAACGGCGCGGGCAAGAGCACGCTGCTGAAAGCCTTCGCCGGCGAGCTGACCGGCAGCGTCGCGCCGAACGGCGTGCGCGTGACGGGCGACGTCACGCTGAACGGCGAATCGCTCGCGCGCATCGACGCGCGGCGGCTCGCGTGCCTGCGCGCGGTGCTGCCGCAGGCCGCGCAGCCGGCCTTCCCGTTCAGCGTCGACGAAATCGTGCTGCTCGGCCGCTATCCGCATACGCGGCGCGGCGGTGCGCGGCACGTGATCGCACACCGCGATCGCGACATCGCGTGGCGCGCGCTCGAACGCGCGGACGCCGATGCGCTCGTCGGCCGCGACGTCACGACGCTGTCGGGCGGCGAACTCGCGCGCGTGCAGTTCGCCCGCGTCCTCGCGCAGCTGTGGCCGGACCACGACGCGACGGAATCCGGCCCGCGCTACCTGCTGCTCGACGAGCCGACCGCCGCGCTCGATCTCCCGCACCAGCACCGCCTGCTCGATACCGTGCGCGCCGTCGCGCGCGAATGGCAGCTCGGCGTGCTCGCGATCGTCCACGATCCGAACCTCGCCGCGCGACATGCGGATGCGATCGCGATGCTCGTCGACGGCACGATCGTCGCGCATGGCGCACCGCGCGACGTGATGACGCCTGCCCATATCGCGCGCTGCTACGGCTTCGCGGTGAAGATGGTGGAAACCGGCGACGAGACGCCGCCGGTGATGGTGCCCGCGTAGCGCGGGCGTGTGTCGCGCGATCGTTGCGTCGCTCGATGTCGTTCGTTGTCCTCGTTGACGGCCGTCGCGAAGACCCGCCTTGGTCAATGCTCGACATCCGCCGCGCCGAAGCTTCGCATCTTCCAGCCGAGCCGCACGGCGAGCATCCGCATCGAGAAGCCGGCCGCCAGCGCGACGAGCGTCGCGCATCCCGCGTCGATGCCGACATGCTGCATCCCGACATACAGCGCGCCCGTGACGAACGCGACGCTCGCATACAGTTCCTCGCGCAGGATCAGCGGCATCTCGTTGCACAGCAGGTCGCGCAGCATCCCGCCGCACACGCCCGTGATCGCGCCGGCCAGCACGACGATGAGCGGCGCCGTGCCGGTCGACGCGCCGATGTCGCAGCCGATGATCGTGAACGCCGCGAGGCCGATCGCATCGACGGTGACGAACAGCGTCTTCATCCGCGCGACGTGCCGCGCCGCCCACGATGCGACGGTCGCCGCGACGAGCGTGATCACCAGGTATTCGGGATGCGCGATCCAGCCGAGCGGATAGTGGCCGAGCAGCACGTCGCGCACGGTGCCGCCGCCGAGCGCCGTCACCGCGCCGACGAGCGCGAGCCCGAAGCGGTCCATCCCGCGGCGCATGCCCATCAGCGCCCCCGACATCGCTTCCGCGACGATCGCAATCAGATAGAGCGTATGCATGGCGCGCGTCAGTCGTCGGTCCGGAACAGGTCGAGCACGCGTTCGCGCTCGGCCGCATCGACGGCGGCGGGCATCGGTGCGTCGCGCTTGCCATGGTCGGCCGACGCATCCGGCGCATCCGGTGCATCGACGGCTGCCGCGCCGCCGCATGCAAAGCGGCTGCGGATATACGGCGGCACGTCGGCCGTGCACGTGCCGCGCGTGTATTCGGCGTACACGAAATCGCCGTCGACGAGCGCGACGTCCTGCGGCGGCGTCGCGTCGACCGGCGTGCGCCCGTCGACGGCCGTCTTCATGTAGTCGAGCCAGACCGGCAGCGCCAGCGTCGCACCGGTCGCCCGCCCCATCGGGCGCGGCGTGTCGTAGCCGAGCCACGCGACCGCGACGATGCCCGACGAGTAGCCGGCGAACCATACGTCCTTCGATCCGTTCGACGTGCCCGTCTTGCCCGCCGCGTCGTCACGCCGCAGCGCGAGCGCGCCGCGCGCGGTGCCGGCCCGCACGACGTCGCGCAGCATGCTGTCCATCACGAACGCATTGCGCGCCGACACGACCCGCTCGCCCGCCGGCACGGTCGCCTCGTACATCGCGCCGCCGTGGCGCTGCTTCACCGACAGGATCAGGCGCGGCTCCATCCGCGTCCCGCCGTTCGCGAACACGCCGTATGCGCTCGCGAGTTCGAGCGGCGTCACGGCGCCCGCGCCGAGCGCGAGCGGCAGCGACGCCGGATTGCGCTGCGCGTCGAAGCCGAAACGCACCGCGTGCTGCTGCACGTAGCGCGCGTCGGCGGCCTGCATCAGGCTGACCGCGACCAGGTTCTTCGAGCGCACGAGCCCGCGCCGCACCGGGATGAAGCCTTCGTAGCGATTGCCGAAATTGCGCGGACGCCACGGCCGCGCGCCGGTTTCCGCATGCGTGAGCGTGCGCTGCGTATCGTCGACGAGCACGCCGGGGAAGTAGCCCTTCTCCAGCGCGGCGGAATAGACGAACGGCTTGAAGCTCGACCCCGGCTGCCGATACGCCTGCAGCGCATGATCGAATACGTTGCGGTTGAAGTCCGCGCCGCCGACGAGCGCGAGCATGTCGCCGGTGGCCGCATCGAGCGACACGAGCGCGCCTTCGAGCCCGTCGCGCATGTCGCGCTTCGCGCGCGGCTGGCGGCTCAGCGTGCGCTCGAGCGCGGCTTCGGCCGCGCGCTGGTCGCGCATCGAGATCGTCGTCGTCACGTCGAGGCCCAGCGTGTACGCGTCGTCGTGAAACCGCTCGACCATCATCCGGCGCGCGCGCTCGGCGACGTACGGCGCCGCGACGATCCCGGGCGGCGGCGTGGTCGCCAGCGCGATCGGCGCGTCGACGGCCGCGCGATACGTCGCCTCGTCGAGCTGGCCGAGCGCATGCATCCGGCCGAGCACGTAGTTGCGCCGCGCGGTCGCGCGCGCCGGGTTGACGACCGGGTTGAACGCGGACGGCGCCTTCGGCAACCCGGCGAGCACGGCCGCCTCGCCCGCGCTCAGCGCGTCGAGCGGCTTGCCGAAGTACACGTGCGCGGCAGCCGCGAAGCCGTACGCGCGCTCGCCCAGATAGATCTCGTTCATGTACAGCTCGAGCAGCTTGTCCTTGCTGTATTCGCGTTCGAGCTTGGCCGCCATCAGGATCTCGGCGAGCTTGCGGCTCAGCACCTTGTCGCGCGTCAGGTAGAAGTTGCGCGCGACCTGCATCGTGATCGTGCTGCCGCCCTGCCCCGGCTGCCCGGTGACGACGTTCGCGAACGTCGCCCGCGCGAGGCCGCCGACATCGACCGGGCCGTGTTCGTAGAACTTCGCGTCCTCGGCCGCGAGCAGCGCGTGCCGCATCAGCGGCGGGATGCGTTCGAGCGGCACGAACTCGCGCCGCTCGACGCCGTATTCGGCCAGCAGGTCGCCGTCGCGCGAGAAGATCCGCAGCGGCAGCGCGGGACGATAGACGGCCAGGTGTTCGACGGACGGCAACTGCGTCCAGATGCGGTCGATCGTCCAGGCGCCGATGCCGGCGCACGCAAGCGTCAGGCCGAGCAACGCGCCCGCGAGCGTGCGCCCTACGCGGCGGCGCGGCGGTGCGGAGGGCGGCGCGGGCGGCGGCAGGTTGGCGGTGGGGTCGGTCATGTCGGGCTCCTTCTTCAATGCCGCGACGGCCGGCGCGCGAGCGGCGCCGATCGGTCGCGAAAGGCGCGCATTGTCGAAGGGATGACGTGAAACCGGAACATTCTTTAGCCAAAGTTTGGCTGGCTAAATTTTATTTAGGAAAGGACGGCCGGTCGGTTCGCGGCGCGCGTGCGGGCCTGCGGCACGCGGTCACGCCGCCACGCCGCCACGCCGCCACGCCGCCACGCCGCCACGGCGGACCGCGCGGCGCGCGAGCCGGTTCGCCTGTACCATCGCGTGATGTTCGATCGATACCTCGACCTGTGGGGCCTCGTCCCCGACGGCGGCCCGATCCTGACCGCGAGCGGCGGCCTGTTGCCGGTCGTCTGGCGCGCGCGGCCCGCGATGCTGAAAGTCGCCACATGCGACGAAGAGCGCCGCGGCAATGCGCTGATGGCGTGGTGGAACGGGCAAGGCGCCGCGCAGGTGTGGCGGCACGACGGCGACGCGATCCTGCTCGAACGCGCGCAGCCGGCGCCGTCGCTGGCCGCGTTGTCGGCAGCGGGCCACGACGACGACACGATGCGCATTGCCTGCGACGTCGTCGCGCGGCTGCACGCGCATCGTGCGCCGCAGGTGCCTGCGGTCGTGCCGCTGCACGACTGGTTCTATGCGTTGCTGTCGAGCGACGCCGACAACGACGCGCTGCGCCGCTCGGCAACGATCGCACGCCAGTTGCTGGCCGAGCCATCCGTCGACGAAGTCGTGCTGCACGGCGACATCCATCACGACAACATCCTTCATTTCGGCGATCGCGGCTGGCGCGCGATCGACCCGAAAGGGCTGCGCGGCGAGCGCACGTTCGACTACGCGAACCTGTTCTGCAATCCCGCGCACGACATCGCGATCGATCCGGTGCGTTTCGAGCGGCGCATCGTGCTCGTGGCCGACGCCGCACGACTCGACCGGCGCCGGCTGCTGCAGTGGATACTCGCGTGGTCGGGGCTGTCGGCCGTGTGGTTGATCGAAGACGAGCTGCCGCCCGATACGCGGCTGCAGGTTGCCGCGCTGGCCGCGGCCGCGCTCGACCGGTAGCCCCACACCGCGCGCACCGCCCATGAAAAAAGCCCACCGGCTTGCACCGGTGGGCTTTCGTGTCCGACTTTGCGCGGCGCTTCAACGCGCCGGGTTCAGCGTCAGGTTCATGTGACGGTTCACGTCCTTGTACAGCAGGTAACGGAAACGGCCAGGGCCGCCCGAATAGCATGCCTGCGGGCAGAACGCGCGCAGCCACATGAAGTCGCCGGCTTCCACCTCGACCCAGTCCTGGTTCAGGCGATAAACGGCCTTGCCTTCCAGCACGTACAGGCCGTGCTCCATCACGTGCGTTTCGGCGAACGGAATCACGCCGCCCGGCTCGAACGTCACGATGTTCACGTGCATGTCGTGACGCATGTCGCTCATGTCGACGAAGCGCGTCGTCACCCATGCGCCGTTGGTGCCCGGCATCGGGATCGGCTCGACGTCCTGCTCGTTGGTCACGAACGCTTCGGGCAGCGCAATACCGTCGACGGCCTGGTAATGCTTGCGGATCCAGTGGAAACGCACCGCCGCATCGCTGACGTTGTGCAGCGTCCAGTCCGCGCCCGGCGGAATGAACGCGTAGCCGCCCGGCTTCAGCGTGTGCTGCTGGCCTTGCAGCGTCAGCTCGGCTTCGCCTTCGACGACGAACAGCACGGCTTCGGCGTTCTTGTCCTGCTCGGGCTTGTCGCTGCCGCCGCCCGGATTCACTTCGACGATGTACTGCGAGAAGGTTTCCGCGAAACCCGACAGCGGGCGGGCGATCACCCACAGGCGCGTGTGGGTCCAGAACGGCAGCCAGCTCGTGACGATGTCGCGCATCACACCCTTCGGGATCACCGCGTACGCCTCGGTGAACATCGCGCGATCGGTCAGCAGATCCGTTTGCGGCGGGTGGCCGCCATGCGGCGCGTAATACGTTGTCTTAGACATATTGCATCCAGGCAATGGGTTGGTCCGGCCCCGGGCGCAAACGGCATCGGGCGGTCCGCATGCGCGTGGGGCACGCAAGCGACGGCGGGACATCGTTGCCGGGGTGGCTTGAAGGCGCATGCGCCTTCGATCGGTCGGCCAGGCTTCGCGTCGGGTCCGTCCGGTTCGGCGGACGCGGCGGCCCGAGTCGCCGGGCCGCCGCGCTCGCGATCATGCGGCGAGGCGCGGACGACGGCACGGTTCGGTGCCGTACGCGAGCATCGCCGACGATAGCGAAGTCGATCCCGATCGACCAATTAAATGTTGCGATGACATCCATTCGATTTGCCACTACCTGGCGGCGCCCGCGATGTGCGGTCGCGAGGCGTCGAGGGACAGGCCGACTATCGGGGAAATCCTGACGGTCGCGACGTTCGCGGAATGCGTCCATACACGGCAATGCGGCGCGCAAGCGACGGTCTCGGTGCATTTCGCGACGCGGATCGAAGTCGGTTGCTACGTGCGGGCAGCGGATCGCTACGACAGGATCGCGGGAGACGATCAGGTCAAGTCAGGTTGGAACGAGCCGACGTGTCGAAGGAAAAGCAGATGTCGTTCGGCCGATCCTGTGCGGATGCGTTCGGACGCGGCAGACGATGTCGTCGAGAAACGGGCAAAACGGCGGGAGGAGAATGGCCGGCCCGTCGATCGGGCACACGGCAGCGGCTGATGCAGCCGGAGGAGAATCGCCGGTCCGGCCGGCGAAGCGGCCCGGCAGGACGCCGGGCTGAAGTTCGCGTCGGGATGCCGACGCCGTCGGCGCGCCGGTGCGCGGCTCGCGCACCGTGCCGCGCCAGCGGCGATCAGTCCCAGTCGCGGTGGTGACGATGCTTGCGGTGACGGTAGCCGCGGTCGCCGTGATCGCGATCGTACGAACTGCGCGACATGTTGCCGCCGAGTGCCGCGCCGGCGCCGCCGCCGACTGCCGCGCCCAGCAGGCCGCCCGTACGGCCGCCCATCGCGTTGCCTGCGGCGGTACCTGCGCCGCCGCCAAGGGCGCCGCCGATGATCGCGCCGGTGCGCTCGCGACGGTTCGACGTCACCGCGCCGCCGGCGCCGCCGCCGATCGCGCCGCCGATGACGGAGCCGGTGCTGCCGCCGACCGCGCCGCCGACCGCTGCGCCGGCAACCCCGCCGAGCGCGCCGCCGAGCGCGTTGTTCAAGTCACCGGCCACTGCCGGCAGTGCGGTCGCGCCGGTCAGCACGGCGACGACGAGAGCGGGGGCGATTTTCTTCCACATTCCCGTATTCTTCCTTGTTCGCAATTCTGGTTATCGAGGTCCGCTCGGTACGACGATCTGAATCGATCGACGTCGGGCCAGGCATTGTGCCGAACCGCGGACCAATTCATTTCAATGAGCTTGCGGCGAAGAATAGCACCGGTCCCGCATTCCTGCCGTAGACATTCTGGTAACAAGTTGTTTACGAATCGCGCATACCGCACGCGTACCGTAAATCGCTCGAAATCCTTGCTGGTATTGACTTGTACGAGGGTCCGGCCCCGCTCGGGGATAGACCGCTCATGCAAGCGAACGCACGTTCGAGACACACGTGGCAACACATCTGCACATGCGGTAAGCGGCCTCCGAACGACGGGCGGCGAAAAGATGACGGGGTCAGTACACGCCGGGCAGCAATCGCCATGTCCGCGCGCAGTACGCGTCGTATTCGGCGCCGAATTGCGAACGCAGCAGTGCCTCCTCCGAGCGAATTCTCGCAACGAGCGGCACCAGCATCAGCACGACCAGCAGCACGCCGACGCCCGAACGGAACACCAACGCCCAGCCGAGCGAATTGACGAGCAGACCGAGATAGCTCGGATTGCGGATGCGGCTGTAGATGCCGCCCGTCACGAGCGTATGGCCCGGCTGGATCGCGACGAGCCCGCTGAAGCGCTTGCCGAGCACGAACACGGGCCAGATGCGCAGCACGCCGCCCGCGATGTACAGCACGACGCCGATCCAGCGCACGGTGTCGCCGCCGAAGGTCCAGACGTCGAGCCGGTCGGTCAGCGCGGGCACGTACGCGAGCAGGAAGCCGCTCACCGCGAACGCCGCGAGCACCCAGCGGTTGTCGCGGTTCTCGCGCTCGCCGCTGCTCAGGTTGCCTTCGGTGAACAGCGCGGCGACGGCCATCGCCAACGTCGCGACGACCACGACGATCAACGGCGGATGCGAGAAGAACGCGGCGAACCCGCCGCTGCCGAGGACGGCGAGCCCGAGATAGACGAGCGTGGAGACGCTCGACAGGACGACGACCTTGGGAGTAACGGTCATGATGACGGCCTCGCGGGGGCGTGCTTTCCTGTGAAGTATAGGAACTGCACACACCCGGTGCCGTGCGCCGCGGTCATGCGGCGCGCGCGCGTTCGCGCGCATCGTCGAGCCACAGGCGGCCGACCGGGCCGGTACGGCCGGGCCCGGCGCACTGCGGCGAATCAGCGGATGCGGATGTTGCCGCCGATTCCGACGCTGACGGGCGGCGCGTAGTACGCGGGCGCATAGCCGTAGCCGTAGTAAGCCGGCGCGGGCGCGTAACCGTACGGCGGTGCGACGTAGCAGCCGGACAGGCCGGCGATCAAGGCAAGCGTGATGAGAAGTCTGGACATGGCTCGGTTCCCCGCGCAAAAAACGAACGGCACCGCGCGAAGGCCGGGCCGCCGCGACGGGCGACGGCCGGCACGAAGGGGCGATCCGCCCTTCCTGTCGCTCGATGAAACAATGCGCGGAGTCTAGCGCCGGGCCTGGCCGGCCGAGTTTCCCGGGCAGTTACACGTGTTACCTGGTGTGACCGCTGAAACACGCTCGGGCGGCACGCGGCCGGTGAACGGCGCGGCGCCGAGTGCGTCGGGCCGTTACACGAAGCGGGCGCGAATGCGCTGCGCGAGCGCTTCAAGCGTCGCCGCGTCGGCGACGTCGCGCGCATGCATCCGCAGCTCCGCGCCTTCCCAGCGCGGAATCACGTGGAAATGCACGTGCGGGACCGTCTGGCCGGCTGCCGCGCCGTTGAACTGGCCGATGAACACGCCGTCCGGATCGAGCGCCGCGCGCACCGCCGCCGCGACGCGCTGCGTCATGCGGATGCCGGCCGCGGCCGCATCGCCGGACAGCTCGAAGATCTGCGCGGCCGGCTCCTTCGGGATCACGAGCACGTGACCGTCGGCCTGCGGCATCAGGTCCATGATCGCGAGCGTCGCGTCGTCTTCGGCGACCTTCACGCACGGCAGTTCGCCGCGCAGGATCTTGGCGAACGGGTTGTTGTTGTCGTAGGACATGGCGTTTTCCGATCTCGGTTGGACAGTGGGACTGGGAGAGAGCAATGCCGGACGATTATCGGCCGATGGCAGGCCCGATATCAACTCGCCCCGACGCGCGACGCCGGCCGATCTGTCGGGCACGCGGCAGCGCGAACGCACGCGGCCGTCATCGCGCGTCACGCGGCTGCGATTGCAACGCCTCGCCCGAACCTGCGACACTGCCGCATCGTTGCCGGCCGGCACGCCACCGAGGATGCTCGCGCATGACGATCCCCCTCAAGAAAGTGATTCTGCGCGCTGTCGCGTTCATGCTCGTTGCCGCGCTCGGCTACACGGGCTACATGCTGTCCCGGCTTGCGCCGATCGCGACCGGCTATGCGGCCAAGGCGCTGTGCTCGGGCGTATTCGTGTCGGGCCGCCCGGCCGCGTCCGTGATCGACGTCGACATCATGGCCGGCGTCCATCCGCTGCTGAAACTGGTGCGCCCGTCAATCGACCCCGACCATCATCGCGCGGTGGCGACCTTCGCCGGCTTCGCCGAACGCGAAGCCGACTTCCGGCCGGGACTCGGCTGCACGCTCGCACTCGTGCCCGCGACCGGTGCGGCGGCGGCCATCTTGCCCGCCGCGTTGCCGCCCCTCCCCGATCCGCCACCCGCGCCACCCGAGCCGCCCGCGCCGGCCACGCCGCCCGCCGGCATCGACGCCCACAAGCTGCAAACCGCGCTCGACCGCGCATTCGACGAACCCGATCCGGCGCGGCCGCGGCGCACGCGTGCGGTGATCGTGCTGTGGCGCGGCCAGGTGATCGCCGAACGCTATGCGCCCGGCTTCACCGCCGACACGCCGCTGCCCGGCTGGTCGATGACGAAGACCGTGACGGCCGCGCTGGTCGGCACGCTGGTCGCGCGGCACAAGCTGTCGCCGGACGCGTCGGCGTTGCTGCCCGAATGGCGCGGCAGCGGCGATCCGCGCGCGGCCATCACGCTCGACGAGCTGCTGCGGATGACGAGCGGCCTGCAGTTCAACGAGGACTACGACGACCCGCTGTCCGATGTCGCGGTGATGCTGTTCACGCAGCCCGATACCGCGCGGTTCGCATCGGCGAAGCCGCTTGTCGCGACGCCCGGCGCGCAGTGGTCCTACTCGAGCGGCACGAGCGCGATCGTCGCGCGCGTGATGCGCGAAGCACTGGGCGGCAGCGACGCCGACTACCTCGCGTTTCCGCGCCGTGCGCTGTTCGCGCCGCTCGGGATGCACAGCGCGGTATTCGAGCCCGACGCGTCGGGCACGCTCGTCAGCGCGTCGTACATGTATGCGAGCGCACGCGACTGGGCGCGCTTCGGGCAATTTCTGCTGCAGGACGGCGTGTGGAACGGGCAGCGGCTGCTGCCGGAAGGCTGGGTGCGCTACCTGACGCGCGCGACGCCGCAGTCGTCGCGACAGGAATTCGGCGCGCAGCTTTGGGTGAAGGTGCCGGAGCCGTTCAACGATCTCGATCCGCACGCGCGGGCGATGCCGGCCGACGCATTTCATGCGGTCGGCCATGAAGGCCAGTTCGTGAGCGTGGTACCGAGCCGTCAGTTGGTGGTCGTGCGGCTCGGGCTGTCGCGGCCGGAAGCCGCGTGGAATCACGAGGCGTTTCTCGCGCGCGTGCTCGACGCGGTGCCGGCGCCTGGGGCGTGACGGCCGGCCGTTGCCCGCCGGACGCGAGAAAGCGGCGGCAGTGACGCCGCCGCTTCACGCGCTATCTACGCTGCATTACGGATTCGCGCTACCCGCGTACTGCTTGAAACCCTCGCGCGTCGCGAGACGTTCGATATAGCGCGACACCGCCGGCAATTCCGGATGTTCGAACGGCGTGCCGAACCAGCGATTCACCGACAGGCCGATCGGGATATCCGCGAGCGTGAAGGTATTGCCCGCCACGTACGCGCCGGTCTTTTCGAGCTGCGCATTCAGCACCTGCATGTGCTTCGTCCAGCCCGCGATCGACTGTGCGATGCCGTCCGGATCCTGATGGTCGGGCGATTTGCGCACGAGGCCGAGGAATGCGCCGACCCACGACCGGTTCAGGTCCGAGCCCTGCCAGTCGATCCACTGGTCGACCCGCGCACGCGCGTGCGGCTCGGCCGGATACAGCGCATCGCCGCCGTAGCGGTTCGCGAGGTAGCGGATGATCGTGTTCGATTCCCAGAGCACGAAATCGTCATCCTTGATGACGGGGACGAGCGCGTTCGGATTCAGCGCGAGATAGGCCGGATCGTGGGTCGTGCGAAAGCCCGCGCCCCAGTCTTCCTGTTCGAACGGCAGGTTCAGTTCGGTGCACAGCCACAGCACCTTGCGGACGTTGATGGACGGAATCTTGCCGAGGACGTGCAGCATGCAGTCTCCTTGTGAGGTCGGATGCGGCGCGTTCGGCGCGAACGACACGCGCCGAACGCGTTCATCCGGAATTTATACACGACCTCGCGGGAAACGGCAGGCCGCGGGCGCGAAATCGGCGTGCTGCCGATTCGTCAGGTCGCGCAGCGCGTGCTCGGCCGTCGGGAAGCGGAACATGAATCCGTCCTGATGCAGCCGTGCCGGCACCACGCGCTGCCCGTCCAGCAGCAGCTCGGCCATCTCGCCCATCGCGGCGCGCAACGGCGCGGCCGGCACGTGCAGGAACGCCGGGCGGCGCAGTACCTTCGTCACGATCCGCACGAACGCGCGCTGGGTCAGCGGCGCCGGTGCGACCGCATTGTAGACGCCGCGCATGCCCGCGTTGGACATCGCTCGCGCGACGATCCGCAACACGTCGTCGCGGTGAATCCAGCTCATCACCTGCGCGCCGTCGCCGAATCGGCCGCCCAGCCCGAAGTAATGCGGCATCAGCATCGGGCGCAACGCGCCGCCCCGGCCGAACACGATGCCCAGCCGCAGCACCACCGCGCGCACGCGGTGGCGCTCGAGCGGTTGCACGGACTGCTCCCACTGCCGGCACAGCTCGGACATGAAGCCGGTGCCGGTGCTGCTGCCTTCGTCGAGCCGTTCGTCGCCCGGCCGCACGCCGTAGTAGCCGATCGCCGACGCCTGGATCCACGTACGCGGCTTGACCTCGGCGGTTTCCACCCAGCGCATCAGCGCCTGCGTGACGCCGACGCGGCTGGCGAGCAGCACTGCCTGCCGGCGCTTGCTCCAGCGTGCGCCCAGCACCGGCGCACCGGCGAGATTGACGACCGTGTCGAAGCGCTCGTGCGGCTGCAACTGGTCGACGGACGTCACGCTGCGCACGCGGCCGTGAAACAGGTAAGCCGCGCGCAACGGATCGCGCGCCAGCAACGTGACCGTATGCCCTGCTTCGAGCAACCGGTTGACGAGCGTTTCGCCGATGAAGCCGGTCCCGCCGGTGACGAGCACGTTGCCCGGCCGCTGCCCCGCGAACGGGTTGGCGGCCGGCGCGCGTGGCGCGATACGGCACGCGGCGATCCCGTCGCGCACGCCCGACACCGTCACGCCGACGGCGAACAGGCCGAGCAGCCAGCCGCGCCAGCCCAGGTCGATCGCGTGCAGCGCGGTGGGCGCGTGCGCCCACACGGCGAGCTGCATCGCGATCATGCCGAACAGCGCGCCGCCGTTGACGGCCAGCAGCGTATGCAGCACGCGCTCGGTCGCCGGCAGCTTGCGGCTCTGGTCCTCGACGACGAAATCCCACAGCGTCAGCACCACTTCGACGAGCACGACCGCCGCGAGCGCCGCGACCCACGCGCCGTGAAACGCGACGTTCGCGATCGACGCGAACACGAGGCCGTACAGCACGGACCGCACCGCGTGAATCGCCAGTTCGAGCCGCGCGCGCGGGCTGTGCGGCAGATCCTGCGTGAGTTCGTGGTGGTAAAGCGTATCGAATGCGCCCATCGCGCCCTGCACGATCAGCAGGTCGAGCGCCCAGTCGAAAGCAGGCAGCGTGTTCATGCGGTATCCCTCCTCCACAACCAGACCAGCGGCGGCACCATCGCGACGAGTGCGGCCGCGTCGATCGCCACGTGCCCCCACACCTGCGCCTGCCACGACAACAGCATGTCCTGCGGCGCCCAGATCAACAGGCCGGCCAGCAGCCAGCCCCACACTTCCCGTTTCTGCAACCGGTTGCCGAGATGGACGAGCGCGAGCATCCAGACCGCGGCGCACTGCACCGTCGCGCCAAGCAGCGACATCCACCAGATCTTCTGGGCGCGCGCGGCGTCGGGCGCCGCGGTCGACCGGAAATGCCACTCGATGCCGCGGTGATACGCGTCGAGCCACGACGCGCCGGCAATCCACGGAATGGCCGCGCCAACGAGCAGGTGCGCGATCGCGGCTGCGTACATCCAGCGCACGACGGTGCGGCGCGGGATGTCGCGCGGCGGGCGATTCGCTGCCGTGCTTTCGGCGTTCCGGCCGAGGCTGCACGCGCCGCCTTCACGGCAGGCTTCCGCGCGATACCCGAGCCAGTGCGATACCGCATACCGGTTGCGAGCCAGGCGGCGATACAGCGGCGCGAACACGGCACGCATCGCCGGCACGCGAAGCAGCGAGGCGAACCGGCGACGCCCAACCAGCGCATGGGCGGCCGCGATCCCGTCGATACCGGTCAGCATGCGTCCGTCGGGCAGGCGCGCATGCAGTTCGCGATTCAGCACGGGCAGGTCGACGCCCAGCGGCCCCGGATCGAAACCCGGCTCGGCAATGTCGACGAACGCCAGCCGATGTCGCGCGTCGCGCTCGCCAAGACGCCGGATTTCCGCGACGCATAACGGGCATCGCCCGTCGAAGTAGAGAACCAATTCACTTGCATCCATGATTTGCACTCCTTCTTGTTATCGCTGGCATCACGAACCGGTCGATCGACTGCTTTCCCTCGAACGCCGCCGCTCCCGCGCGACGGCGACCGGCTCACATCGGCTTGACCACCATCAGGAAATAGACGGTCAGCATCGCGAAGAACGCCGGATAACCGAGCAGCTCCCAGCGCTTTGCATACCGCCAGTAGCGCTCGGGCAACGCGGCGTCGCCGTTCGCGTGCGCGAGCTTCGCCATCGATGCAAGTTCGAGCTGCAGCCACACGACCGGCAGCCAGCACGCGCCGGCGAGCGCATACAGCATGATCGACGCGAGCAGCCACGGCGTATGCCACGGCCAGCCGGCCGTGTGCGCAAGCCACAGCCCGGACGCCGGCTGGAAGATCACGGCCGGTGTCGTGAACCACCAGTCCGCGCGCACCACAAGCCGCGATACGGCCGCGATCGCGGGCACCGACCGCGTGCGGTTCGCGAAGAACAGATAGAACGCGGTGCCGAATCCCGTGCCGACCAGCAGCACCGAAGACAGGATATGAAGCGCCTTGATGACGAGATAGGTATTCATGCGTGTTCTTCTTCTGAATAGAGGATCAACAGGATGGCGAGAATCGGCACGTTCTTGAGCACGGGGCCGAACGGTTCGGCCAGCAGGCCCGGCATCGTGACCGCGATGACCGCCGAGTACGCGACGATCAGCGCGGCTTGCGCGGCCCACAGGCGCCGCGACGGCGCGACGACGGTCGCGATGCCGAACGCGAAATCCAGCGCGCTGGCCGCGTAAAGCGCGATCAGCGCGGGCAGGCCCGTCAGGTGCGCAGGCGCCAGCAGCGCGAGGCTCGCGCGCAGCGGATGGATGAAGGCGCTCGCGATCGCCGTCCAGATCCACACGATCGCGAGCGCGCCCAACAGCAACGGGCGCCGCCACATCGCGAGCGCGTCGCGGCGCAATGCGCCAGCGTCCGCGCCGATGAAGCTGCCAAGGCCGCGCGGCGGCCGGCCCAGCACGGCGGTGGCGGCCGCCGGATCGCCTGTGTTGCCGCCGCGCAGCATCGTCCACGTATCGCGCGTCAGCATCGCCCCCGGCAGCGTGCCCAACAGGGCGGCCGCCGCGCCGACCAGCGGCCCCGGCAGCGTCACGCGGGCCGCCGGCGGAAACCCGAGCGCGGCACGGTAGCCAGCCAGCATCTCGCGGTATTCGACCTCGTCGCTGCCGACCACGTCGATCACGCGGCTGCCCGCCGCCCGCGAATCGCCCGTGTGCTCGACGAGCCGCGCCACGACTTCGGCGAGATCGTCGACGTGCACCGGGCGCAGCCGCTGATGGCCGCCCTCTGGCAGTCCATGCACGGGCAGGCTCGCGAGCATCCGGAACAACCGCGCGGACGCGCCGGCCGCCCCGTAGACGAGCGCGGGGCGCACGATGCGGAAGTCGATCGGCAGTGTCTGCAGGAAGCGGTCGGCCGCGTGCTTGCTCGCGAAGTACCGCGTGTCGCCGCGCTCGACCCCGAGCGCCGAGATCTGGATCACACGCCCCACGCCGGCAAGGCAGCACGCGGTAAAGAGCGCGCACGGCGCGGCGCGATGCACGGCGTCGAGCGTCGCGCCGCGTCGATCGGCCAGCATGCCGACCGCGTTGATCACCACGTCGACGCCCTTCAGCCGCGCGCGCCACGCTCGAGGATCGACGTCCCGCGCGAAGTCGATCGCGACGTCGTTCGGGCCGGCCGCGCGGCGCACGCCGCGCAGCACGCGATGCCCGCCGCCTTCGAGCCGCGCGCACAGCGCCTGCCCGATGAAACCGTTCGCGCCGCACACGAGCACGGTCATGCCGCGTGCGCCGGTGCGATCGGGCGAACAGGTCGATGGCAACGCTGCGTTCATGTTCATCCTCTATTTACAGTTATTTCTGTACAGACAGAAATAAAAACCCCGAAAAAAGCGGGCTGCGTGCCCGCTCCGCCGTGACCGCTTACTTCGACGGCTTGCGCCTGACCGTCTGGCTGATCTTCGCGCCGATGCCGAGCGCCTTCATCAGCGTATCGGGCTTGAGCCGCAGCATTTCGTCGGACCAGGTCGTGAGCGTCTCGACGAACTGCAGCGTGTCGCGAATGCGCTGTTCGGTCTCGCGGCTCTCGTTCGCGATGTCCGGATTCGTCAGGCACTCGCGCAGCACCGTGAGCGTCGGCTCGATCTCGCGTTGCCGCCGCCCTTCGACGATCAGCTTGAACAACTCCCAGATGTCGGTCGACGTCTCGAAGTGGTCGCGGCGATCGCCCAGCACGTGCACGACCTTCGCGAGCCGCCACGCCTGCAGCTCCTTCAGGCTCGTGCTGACGTTGGAGCGTGCGACGTTGAGCGTCTCGGCAATTTCGTCGGCCGCAACCGGCCGTCCGGCCAGGTAGAGCAGCGCGTGAATCTGCGAGACAGTACGGTTGACGCCCCACCGCGAGCCCATTTCGCCCCAGTGAAGAATGAATCGTTCGGCAATCGGTGTGAGTTCCATGGTGGGGAATTTAGATATTTCAGTTATTTCTGTCAAGAGAGAAATAACCGGGCGATCCGACGCCTTCCGGCCGCGCCCGCCCGCGATCGGCCGCTTCCTTTACAATGCGCGGGATTTTTCCGATTTCAGGCCGTCCCCGCCTTTCTGATAGACAGAGGTTTCCATGATCATCAAACCGCGCGTGCGTGGCTTCATCTGCGTGACGACTCATCCCGTCGGCTGCGAAGCCAACGTCAAGGAACAGATCGACTACGTGACTTCGCACGGCCCGATCGCCAATGGCCCGAAAAAGGTGCTTGTGATCGGCGCGTCGACCGGCTACGGCCTCGCCGCCCGGATCTCGGCCGCCTTCGGCTCGGGCGCGGACACGCTCGGCGTGTTCTTCGAGCGCGCCGGCAGCGAAACGAAGCCGGGCACGGCAGGCTGGTACAACAGCGCCGCGTTCGAGAAATTCGCCGCGGAAAAGGGGCTGTATGCGCGCAGCATCAACGGCGACGCCTTCTCCGACAAGGTCAAGCAGGTCACGATCGACACCATCAAGCAGGATCTCGGCAAGGTCGACCTGGTCGTCTACAGCCTCGCGGCGCCGCGCCGCACGCACCCGAAGACGGGCGAAACCATCAGCTCGACGCTCAAGCCGGTCGGCAAGGCCGTCACGTTCCGCGGCCTCGACACCGACAAGGAAGTGATCCGCGAAGTCTCGCTCGAACCGGCGACGCAGGAAGAGATCGACGGCACCGTCGCGGTGATGGGCGGCGAGGACTGGCAGATGTGGATCGACGCGCTGGCCGAGGCCGGCGTGCTGGCCGACGGCGCGAAGACCACCGCGTTCACGTACCTCGGCGAGAAAATCACGCACGACATCTACTGGAACGGCTCGATCGGCGAAGCGAAGAAGGATCTCGACAAGAAGGTGCTGTCGATCCGCGGCAAGCTGGCCGCGCACGGCGGCGATGCCCGCGTGTCGGTGCTGAAGGCCGTCGTCACGCAGGCCAGCTCGGCGATCCCGATGATGCCGCTGTACCTGTCGCTGCTGTTCAAGGTGATGAAGGAAACCGGCACGCACGAAGGCTGCATCGAGCAGGTGTACGGCCTCCTGAAGGACAGCCTGTACGGCGCGACGCCGCACGTCGACGAGGAAGGCCGCCTGCGCGCGGACTACAAGGAACTCGATCCGCAAGTACAGAACAAGGTCGTCGCGATGTGGGACAAGGTGACGAACGACAACCTGTACGAGATGACCGACTTCGCCGGCTACAAGACCGAGTTCCTGCGCCTGTTCGGCTTCGAGATCGCCGGGGTCGACTACGACGCGGACGTGAACCCGGACGTGAAGATCCCGGGCATCATCGACACGACGGTCTGACGGCACGACCCGCCGCCGCATGTGCGGCGGGCTCGCATAGCCGACGGCGTCAACGCGGCGCCGGCTCTTCCAGATAGACGCCCGACGACAGCGCGGCCTTCACCTGCCGCGTGAATTCGTCGGTCGACACCTCCTCCGCCCCCGCTTCGATGGCGTCGTACGCCTGGCGCACGACGTCGGCCGGCGTGGCCTTCGGCACGTCGAGGCCGGCCGTCAGGTCGGTATCGATGAAGCCGGCATGCAGCCCGACCACCTGCGTACGCTGCTCGCGCAGCGAATGGCGCAGCCCGTTGGTCAGCGCCCATGCGGCCGATTTCGACACGCCGTAGCCCGACAGGATCGGCCGGTTCACCCAGCTCGCGACCGACAGGATGTTCAGGATCGCGCCGCCGCCGTGCGCCGCGAGAGTTCCCGCAAACGCCCGCGACATCGCCAGCATCCCGAACACGTTCGTCTCCAGGTGCGCGCGTAGTGCGTCGACCGCGCCGTCGTCGGTCAGGCTGCCGAGCCGCGCGATGCCCGCGTTGTTGATCAGCAGCGTGACGTCGCGCGCGGCATCGGCCGCCGCGGCCACCGCCGCCGGATCCGTCACGTCGAGCTTCACGGGCACGACGCCCGGCAGCGTCACGCTGGCCGGATCGCGCGCCGCCGCATAGACCTTGCGCGCCCCTCGGGCGAGCGCCTGCTTCGCAAACTCGAGCCCCAGCCCGCGGTTCGCGCCCGTGATGAAAACGACTGCCCCTTCGATCTTCATGATCGTTCCTTTCGCATGATGAATCGCCTGCGCGCCGGCTCGCCACGCGCTTGAGATCCGGTGAAAAACGAGGCTGCCGTCGCGAGCCGAGCCGTTGCGCCGCCGGTGGCGAACGACGAGCCGTCCATCCGCTGCCGGCATGACCCGCGACGTCGCAAACGTCGTCCGATTGCCATCCCTGCCCCCGCCTTGGCTTTGCGTGGCCTGCCAAGTCGGCTACACTCGATGTCAATGGTGGTCACCATCGTCTTTGCGATGCATTGTGTTCGCGCCGGACGATCATGTCAATGGCGATCACCATTGTGTTTTTCAATCGACGCGATCGGCAACGATCAGGGAGAAATCGATGGGCGTATCCAGACAGCAGGCTGCCGAGAACCGAAGCGCGATCGTCGCGGCCGCCGAGCGGCTGTTCCGCGTGCGCGGCGTCGATGCGGTGGGATTGACGGAGCTGATGAAGGAGGCCGGCTTCACGCAGGGCGGGTTCTACAACCACTTCAAGTCGAAAGACGCGCTGGTCGCCGAAGTCGTGGAAAAGGCGATGCGCGACCGCGCGGATTCGCCGAGCGCCGGCAGTCTCGACGCGCAGGTGGCGGCGTATCTGTCGCCCGCGCATCGCGACAACGTCGAGGCCGGGTGCCCGCTGTCCGGCTTCGCGGGCGATGCACCGCGGCTGACCGATACGGCGCGCGCATGCTACGCGCACGGGCTCGCCGCGTATCTCGATCGACTGGAACGGATGGTGGCGACCGACGGCGCCACGCCGGAGCAGACGCGTCGCGACGCGCTTGCGGCCTTCAGCCAGATGGTCGGTGCGCTCGTGCTGTCCCGCGCGATCGCCGGCTGCGATCCCGCGTTGGCCGACGAGATTCTGGACGCGGGGCGGGACGCGCTGACCGGCCGACGCGGCGATCCCGCCACATCGGCGTAACGGCGCGCCCTTCGTCGCGGCGCCGCCGTCCTGGTCGCGCTATTCGATTGCCCGCGCGGCATCCCACAGCGGCTGCGCGCCGCGCGCCGCATTCCACGCGGCGAACTGCGTGCGCCACGATTCGAACGGCTGCGCGAGCGGATGGCGCGGGTCGTCGCTGAGCGAATACGCCATCCCTTCGATCAGCCAGCGCGGCTTGGTCAAGACGGCGAGGTTGCCGAGCACTTCGGCCTGGCGATGATGGATCAACTCGTGCGCGAGAAAGTAGGTCTGCCAGCCGCGCGGCGCGATCACGATGCCGAAATCGCCGAGCGTCAGCGCCGCGCGCGTGCCGAGGCCGAACGCATCGGCGCACGCACGCGTCGCGCAGAACACGATGCGCGGTGCGGCGCGGAACGCGCCGACGGCCGCCGCCGCGCGCGCGGCGCCGTCGCGGTAGAGCTGCTGCGCGGCGCCGAGCGTCGCGACATCGTCCGTGCAGATGTCGGCGCTCGGGCACGACACGCCGGGAACCAGCGCGGGCGCGACGACGCGCAGCGGTTTGACGAGCGCGTACGCGGCACTCGGCAGCGCGACGAGAAGGCCCGCGAGGGCGAAAGCGATAGGGGCGCGTTTCATCGAGGCGGCGGTTTGACGGATGCCATCACGCGAGCTGCTTGTGGAAATACGTCGTCGCGCAGAGCGCGCCGTCGGGCATCAGCGCGTAGTTCGGCACGACGCCCACGCGTTGCCAGCCGGCCCGCTCGTAGAGCCGCTCGGCGTCGCCGCCCGTCACCGTGTCGAGCACGAGCACGGTCTTGCCGGCGTCGCGCGCGGCCGCGTCGGCCGCCGCCATCAGCCGCGCGGCGATGCCCTGCCGGCGCGCGTGCCGCGACACGAGCATCTTCGCGACGTCCGCGCGATGCGGCTGGTTCTCGGGCTGCGCGGTCACGAGCTGCACGGTGCCGACGATGCGGCCCGACGCATCCTCGGCGACGAGCAGGATGCGCTCGTCGTTCGCGACGCCCTCGGCCACGCGCGTCCAGAACGCGACGGCGGTCGTCCGCTCGATCGGCAGCATGAAGCTGACGGATGCGCCGCCTTCGACGCAATCGATCAGCACGTCGGCCAGCGCATCGACACAGGCCATCGCTTCGCTCGCGCCGACGCGGCGGACGGTAACAGGTTCGGTCATGCCCTCTCCGGTAGTCAGATGGGCCGCATGCACGGTGCGGCATGGGCCGGAATCGGAACGCACGCCGGCCGGGTATCGAGGCTCTCGCGACGGCGGCAGGCGTCCGGTAACGTGGCGCCCGATCGGCGCGTGTTACCGCCCCATCATCGTACGCGACGGAAATTTTCGCTGCATCGGTTTCGACATCGTCTACACTTAGCCAAATGGATAACATTCAGTCCGGTATCAGCGACGTGTTCCATGCCCTCGCCGATCCGACGCGCTGCGCGATCGTCAGCGCGCTCGGCCAGGGCGAGCGGACCGTCTCCGCGCTGGCCGCGCCGTTCGACATGGCGCTGCCGTCGTTCATGAAGCATGTCGCCGTGCTCGAGCGCAGCGGCCTCGTGGCGACCCGGAAAACCGGCCGCTCGCGTACCTGCGCGCTGGTCGGCAGCCGGCTGACCGAGGCCGAGGCATGGCTCGCCGCGCAGCGCGCGCAGTGGGAAGCGCGATCCGATCGTCTCGTCGAATTCGTCGAACGCCGTCACCAGGAGGAGCAAGATGTCAGCAAGCCACGTGGAACCCGTTGAAGCCCACGATCTCGTCATCACGCGTACGTTGCGCGCGCCGTGCCACGCGCTGTGGCGCGCATGGACCGACCCCGAACTGCTGAAGGAATGGTGGTGCCCGAAGCCGTGGACCACCGAGGTACGCGCGTTCGACCTGCGGCCGGGCGGCGCCTTCCATACGTTCATGCGCGGCCCCGACGGCGGCACGAGCGACAACCCCGGCTGCTTCCTCGAAATCGTGCCGGAATCGCGCATCGCGTTCACGTCGATGCTCGCGGGCGGCTGGCGGCCGCAGGCGCCGTGGCTGGGCTTCACGGCGATCGTCACGATGGCCGACGACGACGCGGGCAGCCGCTACGAGGCGCGCGTGATGCATCCCGACGCCGCGACGCGCGAGCGCCACGAAGCGCTCGGTTTTTTCGAGGGCTGGAACACCTGCATCACGCAGCTCGACGCGTTCGCCGCCACGTTGCGCTGAACGCCGCCTCGCGCGCGGTCATTGCATGCCGCCGCGCCCGCGCCTAGGATTCCTGAAGGAAGCACGACGACACGCCGGGCGCCGGCGTGCACCGTCGCGCGCTACGCGGGAGGCGACATGTTGCACACGCACACGCATTCGACCCGGGTCAGCCGGCACCTGAACGCCCCGCGCGGGCGCGTCTACCGCGCGCTGCTCGACCCGCACGCGGTCGAGCAATGGAAAGTGCCCGACGGCATGACCTGCCGCGTGCACGCGTACGACACGCGCGAAGGCGGCGCGCTGCGCGTGTCGCTGAGCTACGACACGCCGTCGGCCGGCACCGGCAAGACCACCGCGCACACCGACACCTATCACGGCCGCTTCGTCACGCTCGTGCCCGACCGGCAGATCGTCGAGATCGATGTATTCGAAACCGACGATCCGATGCTGCGCGGTGCGATGACGATCACGATCACGCTGTCCGACGAAGCGGGCGGCACGCGCGTGGACGCCGTGCACGACGGCGTGCCGCCCGGCGTGCCGGTCGCCGACAACGAGACCGGCTGGCAGATGGCGCTGGCGCGGCTCGCGGCGCTGGTGGAAGCCGGATGACGCCGCGCAAGCGCATCAGCCGAGCCGGTACACCCGCGTGACCGTACCGCGGAACAGCGCGTCGCGCTCGTCCGCGCCGGCCTGCGCGGTCAGTCGCTTGAACGCGTTCCAGCCGTTCACGAACGCATACGATCCCTTGTCGACCGGGAAATTGCTCTCGAACATGCAGCGCCCGGGGCCGAATGCGTCGATGCAGGTCATCATCCACGGCTTCCACGCGTCGGCGAGCTGCGCCGACGACGGCGGCTTCGCGCCTTTCTCGAAATCGAACCCGTTGATGCGCATCCCGAGGCCGCCGACCTTCACGTACACGTTCGGCAATTGCGCGAGCATACGCATCGACGCCGACCAGCGCGCGAACACCTCGGGCCGCTTGTCCGCATAGCTGCCGATCCGCACGACACCGCCGCAATGATTGACGATGATCCGCGTGTCCGGGTTTGCTTTCGCGAGATCGAACAATTCGGGCAACTGAGGGAAAAACAGCCATGCGTCGTACGACAA
The DNA here is from genome assembly GCF_001526365.1 of Burkholderia sp. MSMB1835. Taxonomy (NCBI): domain Bacteria; kingdom Pseudomonadati; phylum Pseudomonadota; class Betaproteobacteria; order Burkholderiales; family Burkholderiaceae; genus Burkholderia; species Burkholderia sp. MSMB1835. Next base: position 445,289 of record NZ_LOYP01000042.1, on the reverse strand, counting down.
CCCGAGCGGCGCGAGCTGCGCGACGCCGGCCCGGTACGCGGGATCGAGCAGCAGCCCGCGCGGCACCGCCGACAACGGATTGGCGAGCGTCGGATCGGCATCCCACGTGCTCAAGTGCCGCACGCCGCGAAACCGCCCGCGCCCGACTTCCACATGCGCTTCCAGCACGTCGCGCACGCGTTCGCCGAGCCGCAGGTCCGCGTGACCGACGATGCCTTTCGCGACGGCCACGGGGCCGTGCTGCAGCGGCTCGGTCACGCCGGCAACATAGGCCGTCTCGCCTACCGGCTTCAGTTCCGCCGGGCCTGAATCGCGATAGCGCGTCTGCGCCTGCATGTAGACGGACGCCTGGATGTTGTGGCCCGAGCGTGCGTCCTGCAGATAGTCGTCGAGCATGTAGATCCAGCCCGGCCGTTCGTAGAAGTGATGATGCGCGTCGACGATCGGCAGGTCGGGCTCGAGTGCCGGTTCGAGCGCCGACGCGAGCCAGTCGGGACGGACCGCGAGGTAGTTGCTTTGCGTCATGCGGGGAGCTCCGTCGTGGGCCGGCGTGTCGGCGAACGCGGGCAGCGCGAGCGATGCGGCGGTCGCACCGATCAACCGGCGCCGTTTGATCGAAAAGGTCATGTCATTCGCTCCGGTCGAACGCGTACAGCGACAGCGTGAGCAGTGTCGTGATCGCCAGGACGATCGCGAGGCCGAGCATCCCGGCCGTGAACGTGCCGAAGCCGTCCTTCAGGTAGCCGACGAGATAGGGGCCCGCGAAGCCGCCGAGCGCGCCGATCGAATTGATCAGCGCCAGCCCGCCGGCCGCGGCCTGGCCGGACAGGAAGCGCGACGGCAGCGTGTAGAAGATCGTGCGGCCGGCAATCGTGCCGATCAGCGCGAGCGTGATGCCGACGAGCGCCGGCCCGAGGGTCAGGAAATGCGTCGACACGCCGAGCGCCACCGCGCCGATGAGCAAGCCGATCGCCAGGTTCGCGACCGGCCCGCCGCGACGGTCCACCCGCTTCGCCCACCACAGCAGCGCGACCGTTGCGAAGAAGTAAGGCACCGCGGACAGCCAGCCGGTCTGCATCGTCGACATCCCGTGCGCCTTCAGCATTTGCGGCAACCAGATGCCGATTCCGTACGAGCCCATCGTGAAGCCGAACGAAATCAGCGCGAGCACGTACACGCGCACGTCGCGCAGCGCGACGCCGAAGCGCTTCTTGCGGCCGGCCGCCGCGCCGTCGCGCTCGAACGCACGCTGCAGCGCGGCACGCTCGTCGTCCGACAGCCACGCGGCATTCGCCGGCGAATCGGACAGCAGCTTCAGCACGAGGAAGCCGAGCGCGCACGCGGGCAGCCCTTCGACGATGAACATCCATTTCCAGCCGGCGAGTCCGAGCGTGCCGTCGAGCTGCAACAGCCACGTCGACAGCGGGCCGCCGATCAGCGACGACAGCGGCGTCGACACGGTGAACCACGCGAGCACGCGCGTGCGGTAGCTCGCGGGAAACCACACGGCGAGGAAGAAGATCACGCCGGGAAAGAATCCGGCTTCGCCGATGCCGAGCAGCAGCCGGATCGCGTAGAAACTCGTCGGCCCGGTCGCGAGCGCGGTCGCGGCCGCCATCAGCCCCCACGTGATCATGATCCGGGCGAGCCAGCGGCGCGCACCGAAGCGGTACAGCGCGAGATTGCTCGGCACTTCGAACACGCAGTAGCCGGCAAACATGATCCCGGCGCCCCAGCCGAACTGCATCGCGGTCAGCCCGAGATCGCGGTTCATCGTCAGCGCCGCGAAGCCCACGCTCGTGCGGTCCAGATAGTTGAAGAAATACGCGAGCGCGAGCAACGGGATGAAGCGCCACGCGGCCTTGCGCACCGCGCGTTGCTCGATCGACGCGTCGGCCTCGCGATCGGCGGCCAGCGCCGGGGAAGCGGATGTCATGGTTGTCTCCGTGGATGCGGCGCTCCTCCCCCGCGCGGCGCGCGGCCGGGACGCCTTTGTTCGTTCGATGAATCGCGGCTGCGCTATGCGCTCGCCACTTCGTTCGCCGAAGGCGCGCCGCCCGGCCCGTCGCCGTGCGCGGCGACGTCCGTGCCGGTCGGCCCCGCGACGACGCCCGCCTCGATCAGCGCACGCGCGTCGTCGGGCGTGTAGCCGAGCTCGCCGAGCAGCGCGCACGTGTCCTGGCCGAGCGCGGGCGGCGCCGAGCGCAGCCGCAGGCGCTCGCCTCCGAGCGTCAGCGGCAGCAGCGCGGTGCGCGTGTCGACCGGCCGCCCGGCGCTGCTCGCGTCGGCCGGCAGCGTCACGGCTTCGAGGCCGCCCGTGGCGAGCAGATGCGGATCATCGAACAGGTCCTGCGGCTTCGTGATCGGCGCGTACGGCAGGCCCGTCGATTCGAAGATCGCGCCGATCTCCGCGGCCGAGTACGGCGCAAGCCGCGAACGCAGCTCGGGCAGCAGCCAGTCGCGCGCCTGCACGCGCAGGTTGTTGGTCGCGAGGCGCGGATCTTCCTTCAGCGCGGCCAGGCCGAACGCATCGCAGAACAGCGCCCACTGCGTGTCCGACACGACCGCGAGAAAAATCTGTTCGTCATCCTTGACGGAGAACACGTCGTAGACGGCCCACGCGGAAATCCGGCTCGGCATCGGCGACGCGGCCTGCCCGGTCACCGCGAACTGCATCATGTGCTGCGCGACGAGGAACACGTTGTTCTCGAACAGCGAACTCTGCACCTGCTGGCCGCGGCCGGTGCGCTCGCGCTGCGCGAGCGCGGCCATCGCACCGATCGCGCCGAACATGCCGCCCATGATGTCGTTCACGCTCGCGCCCGCGCGCAGCGGCCGCCCTTCCGGGCCCGTCATGTAGGCCAGGCCGCCCATCATCTGCACGACCTCGTCGAGCGCGGTGCGATGCTCGTACGGCCCCGGCAGGAAACCCTTGTGCGACACGTACACGAGGCGCGGATTCAGCGACTCCAGCGCCGGATAGCCGAGACCGAGCCGGTCCATCGTGCCGCTCTTGAAGTTCTCGCTGAAGACGTCCGCCGTCGCGACGAGCCGCCGCACGATCTCCAGCCCGCGCGGATCCTTCACGTCGACCGCGACGCTCTTCTTGTTGCGGTTGAACATCCCGAAGAAGCCCGCGCCGGAACCCCGCAGCGCCCGCGTGCCGTCGCCCGCGATCGGCTCGATCTTGATCACTTCCGCGCCGAGATCCGCGAGCAGCATGCCGCACGTCGGGCCCATCACCATGTGCGTCATCTCGATCACGCGCACGCCCGCGTACGGCAGCGCGGCGGCCGGTTGCCGATCATTCATCGTGCGACTCCCGCCACGCAACCTTCCGGTTGCACGGCCGATGACGCGCGGCCGTCCGCATAGCGAAAGCCCTTCGGCAACCCCGCGTCGGGCACGTGGCCGTACAGCGCGTCGGACGGCAGCGCCGCATGCAGGATCGCGCGCGCGGCGAGCAGCGCGTCGACGTCGATGCCCGTGTCGTATCCCATCGCCTCGAGCAGGAACACGAGATCCTCGGTGACGATGTTGCCGGTGGCGCCCGGCGCATAGGGGCAGCCGCCCAGGCCACCCTGGCTCGCGTCGATCGTCGTCACGCCCGCGTCGAGCGCCGCGACGACGTTCGCGAGCCCCTGCCCACGCGTGTTGTGGAAATGCGCGCCGCCGGCCTTGTCGCCGACTTCGCGCCGCAGCCGCGTGAACAGCCGGCGCACCTGCGCGGGATTCGCATAACCGCTGGTATCGGACAGGCCGATCTCGTCGACCCCGCATTCGGCCATCGCGACGGCCATCGCGATCGTCTCGTCGTCGGAGACCGCTCCGGCCATCGTGCAACCGAACGCAACCGACACGCCCGCCTCGATCTGCACCGACGGAAACCGCGCGTCGCGCAGCGCGACGATCGCGCGCACCTCGTCGATCATCTGCGCGGGCGTCTTGCGGATGTTCGCGAGCGAGTGCGCTTCGGTCACCGATACCGGCAACGTCAGCTTGTGGACGCCCGCGTCGAACGCGCTTTCGGCACCGCGCAGGTTCGGCGCGAGCGCGGCGACGTGCAAACCGGGAATCGCGAGCGCGTGCGCCACGACTTCGCGTACGTCGGCCATTTGCGGCAACAGCGTGGCCGGCACGAACGACCCGACCTCGATCTCGCGCAGGCCGGCCGCGGCCAGCGCGGTGATCCAGTGCAGCTTGGCGGCCGTCGGCATCACGGTCTTGATGCTCTGCAGCCCGTCGCGCGGCCCGACCTCGCTGACCAGCACCGCCGGATTTTCGGAAACCTTCATTCGACACCTCATCGTTCTATCTGAAAGAACATAGTTCTGTTTGATAGAACTTTAAGTGTGCGTCGAACGGGCGATAAGCGGGGTATACCCGTGAAATCGCGTTTTTCTGGAACTTGTGTTCTGCCAGATAGAACGATATAGTCCGCCGACCATCATTCGAAGGAAGCAGGCCGTGCCCAGGAATCCAGCAGATCACGCTCGCGACCCAGCCGATCCGGCGACGGAAGAAGCGTCCAGCGGCGTCGCCGTGCTCGACCGCGCGTTCGCGATCCTCCGTGCGTTCGGCCCGACCGACGACCGGCTGTCGCTCGCCGAACTGTCGCGCCGCACCGGGCTGTACAAGAGCACGATCCTGCGCCTGCTCGCCGCGCTCGAGCATGGCGGCTTCATGCGCAAGCTCGACGACGGCCAGTACGCGATCGGGCACGAACCGTTGCGGCTCGCCGCGCTGTACCAGCGCTCGTTCCGCGTCGGTCCGGTGGTCGAGCCGCTACTCGAGACGCTGAGCCGCGAACTCGGGGAAACGGCATCGTTCTATGTGCGCCAGGGCGACGTGCGCTCCGTGCTCTATCGCGTCGAGCCCGCGCGGGCGGTGCGCGTATCGATCCGCGTCGGCGAGGAGTTTCCGGTCGGCCAGGGCGCATCGGGGAAGGTGCTGCTGGCCTTCACCGACACGCAGGACGCCCGCTGGAGCGACGTGCGCGAACAGCTGTGGGCCGCGTCGTACGGCGAGCGCGACCCGGAGACGGCATCGGCGTCCGTGCCCGTGTTCGGCGCGGCCGGCGAATGCGTCGGCGCGCTGACGGTGTCGGGCCCGAAGTCGCGGCTCGCCGCCGCGCCGGCGATGACGGCGGCGCTCGCGATGCTGCTGCCGCTCGCGCAGAAGGCGACCGTCGCACTCGGCGGCGCGGGCGCGCGCTACGACGCGCCCGCCGTGCGCGACAGTCTCGCGCGGCTCGCATCGTCGGCGGACGACGCCGCCCGGTCGTAGGGAGCCGACTGCATCCGGCACGCGACACGGCAGCGCGAACGGCAGCCGCATGCGACACTGGCCGCCGATGCACGCAGCGCGCCGTTCGCAGGCAACGCACCGCGCGTGCAACCGTCAACCGGACCCGCACGAGGAGACACCGCGATGAACGCCGCGCGCACCGCCACCTGGTATTTCGATTTCGTTTCGCCGTTCGCCTACCTGCAACAGGAACGGTTCGACCGGTTGCCGCCCGCCGCCGCGTTCGAACCGCGGCCGATCGTGCTCGGCGCGCTGCTCGCGCACTGGGGCCAGAAAGCGCCGGCGGAAATCGCGGCCAAACGCGTGTTCACCTATCGGCATGCGCAATATCGCGCGGACAAGCTCGGCATTGCGTTCCGGATGCCGCCCGCGCATCCGTTCAATCCGATCAGGCCGCTGCGCCTCGCGATCGCGATGGGCAGCTCGCCAGACGCGATCCGGCGGATCTTCCGGCATATCTGGCGCGACGGCCAGGACGTGTCGACGCCGGCAGGCTTCGCCGCGCTGTGCGAAGCGGTCGGCTTTCCGGAAGGCGTGACGGCTGTCGAGGCCCAGCCGGTCAAGGACGCGTTGCGCGCGAACACGGATCGCGCGATCGCCGACGGCGTGTTCGGCGTGCCGACCTTCGCACTCGACGGCGACCTGTTCTGGGGCGAGGACGCGACCGACATGTTCGTCGACTGCGCGACGTCGCGCGCATGGCTCGATTCGCCCGAAGTCCGCCGCATCAGCGCGCTGCCCGAAGGGATCCGGCGCGGCTGACGGCGCCCCCCCGCCGACGTCGCCCGCTTCAGCCGTCGCGCCCTTCGACGAGCGCCGGCACGGCCTCGCGCATCATCGCCGCGAACCGCACGAGCCGCGACGGGTAGAACTGCGCATGCGGATAAGTCAGGTAGACGGGCAGCGGCGCGGCCTGCCATTCGGGCGCGAGGTGCACGAGATCGCCGCGCGCGAGATCGTCGGCCAGCATCCATGACGATCCGACACATGCGCCGACGCCCAGCAGCGCCGCGCTGCGCAGCGCATACAGGTTCGCGGTCGTGATGCGCGGGCGGATCGCGATGCGCCGCGTGTCGCCGGTCGCTGCATGCGTGAGCGCGAGCTCGGTACGGTAATACGTGCGCAACGCGAGCCACGGCAGCGCGGCGAGCGCGTCCGGATCGGCCGGCACGTCGGCGCCGTTCAGTATGGACGGCGCGGCGACCACGAAGCGCGGCACCTTCGTCAGCCGGATCGCGACCACGCCCGGATCGGTCGGCTCGCCGACCTGGATCGCGCAATCGATGCCGCTGCCGACGAAATCGCGCACCTCGTCCTGCAGCAGCCACTCGACCGACACGCGCGGATAGTCGCGCAGGAACTGCGCGAGCGGCGCGACGAAACGCTGCTGCCCGAACGCATGCGGCACCGCGACGCGCAGCAGCCCGTCCGGCTCCTCCTGCGCGCCGCGCAAATCGGCCTCGAACGCCGCCCAGCTCGCCAGCAGCTCCTTCGCCCGCTTGAAGCAACGCTCGCCGTCGACGGTCAGCCGCATCGTATGGGTCGTGCGTTGCAGCAGCCGCATGCCGAGCGAATTCTCCAGCGCCTGCAACCGCCGGCTGACGGTCGGCTGCGTCGTATGCAGCTGCACGGCGGCGGCCGACAGGCTGCCGGCCTCGACTATGCGCACGAAGGTTTCCATCAGCTCGAAACGATAGCCGGCGCCGTCAACCGGCACCGTCTGAATGCGCCGAGACCCGCCAGCAGCGGGAGAGGAAGAGGATTTTTCGGTCATGCATGCAGCGTATAACAAATCTGCGCCAGCCGGTACTACCGTCGCCGGCCGCGTACCGCCACACTCGCGTCCATTCCATTCTTCAACCGAGGATGTACGCGATGTCCACCCCGACCCGTCTCGACACCACGCCCCGCGTGGCGCATGCCCCGGCCCATCCGGCCGCCCATTCGATGCCCGATCGCCGGCTCGTGCTGCTGCTCGCAGCGGCCGCCGGCCTCGGCGTCGCCCCGCTCTACTACGCACAGCCGATGCTCGGCGCGCTCGCGCCCGATCTCGGCGCATCGGCGCGAGCGATCGGCTTCGTGCCGACGCTCACGCAGCTCGGCTATGCGCTCGGCATCCTGCTGCTCGCGCCGCTCGGCGACCGCTTCGACCGGCGCCGCGTGATCGTGACCAAGGCCGCCGCGCTGGTCGTCGCGCTGCTGCTGGCCGCCGTCGCGCCGTCGCTCGGGTTGCTGCTCGCGGCGAGCTTCGCGATCGGTCTCGCCGCGACGATGGCGCAGGACGTCGTACCGGCCGCCGCGACGCTCGCACACGACGCGCATCGCGGCCGCATCGTCGGCACGGTGATGACGGGGCTGCTGCTCGGCATCCTGCTGTCGCGCGTCGTGGCCGGATTCGTCGCCGAGACGGCCGGCTGGCGCGCGATGTTCGCGCTCGCGGCCGTCAGCGTCGCCGCGATCGGCGCCGTGGCCGCACGCGGGTTGCCGCGCTTCGAGCCGACCACGCGGCTGCCGTATCGCGCGCTGATCGGCTCGCTCGGCGCGCTGTGGCGCGACCATTCGGCACTGCGCCGCGCCGCCCTCGCGCAGGGGCTGCTGGCCGTCGGTTTCAGCGCGTTCTGGTCGACGCTCGCGGTGATGCTGCACGACGCGCCGTTCCACCTCGGCAGCGCGGCCGCCGGCGCCTTCGGCCTCGCGGGCGCCGCGGGCGCGCTGGCCGCCCCGATCGCCGGGCGCCTCGCCGATCACCACGGCCCCGAGCGCGTCACGCGGATCGGTATCGGCATCGCGACGGTGTCGTTCGCGTCGATGGCCGCTGCGCCGCTGATGTCGCCGCATGCGCAGCTCGTCCTGCTCGCGCTCGCGACGATCGGCTTCGATCTCGGCGTGCAGGCCACGCTGATCGCGCACCAGGCGATCGTCTACCGGATCGATCCCGCATCGCGCAGCCGCCTCAACGCAGTGCTGTTCGTCGGTATGTTCATCGGGATGGCAGCCGGCGCCGCGATCGGCAGTTCGTTGCTCGCGCAACTGGGCTGGAACGCGGTGACCGCGCTGGCCGTCGCGACGTCGCTGGCCGCGCTCGCCGTGCGGGTGTGGCGCAACTGACGCCGGGTATCGCGTCAGGCCGGCGGGCAAGCCCACGCGGTTTGCCCGCTTTTTTTATTTTCGATCGACGCGCGCGTGACGCTGCGCCGTGCGGCAGATTCGCACCGCTCCGGCGCGGCAATCGCTCATCCGGCGCAAGGACGGCGGCGGCTCGCCGAATTGTCCAGTTCACCCAAATATTTTTCCGACGCACGTGCACGCCCGCCCGCAAACGTCGGATGAATCGCCCTGCCGCACCGCACGGCGCTCTCCCATCCGGCCCCACCATACGGCCCCGGTTTATCAGGGGATTCCCGGTATTTTTTCGCATTTTCTTCGAAATAACGGGTGACATACTTGCCCCCCGTTGCGCTCCGTGCGAGCGCGCTTTCCGATCCAGCTGGCCGCCCGTCATGTGCTGCGCGTCCGCCCGGGTCGCACAGGACATGAACGATTTCGACACCACGATCCAGATCTTCCTCACCCACGTGACGTTCGGCCCGTTGATGAATCACGCGATCCGCGTGATCGCGGGCCTCTACACGTTCAAGGGCTTCGTGCTCGTTCCCGTGCTGTGCTGGCTGTGGTTTCAGCCCGGCCCGAACCGCGAACGGCAACGCGAGCTGGTCGTCGCCACCGTCGCGAGCGGGCTCATCGCGCTGGCCGTCGGCCGCGTGCTTGCGCAGGTGCTGCCGTTCCGCGTGCGGCCGATCTACAACCCCGACCTGCACCTGCACTTTCCGTCGGCCGGACTGCGCGCGGCGACGCTGCAGACATGGAGTTCGTTTCCGAGCGATCACGCGATGCTCTGGATGGCGATCGCGACCGGCATCTTCATCATCGCGCGCCGCATCGGCATCGTCGCGCTGCTGTATTCGGTCGTGTTCATCTGCCTGCCGCGCGCGTATCTCGGCTTTCACTATCCGACCGACCTGATCGCGGGCGCGGCGATCGGCATCGCGATCGCATGGCTGCTGACGCGCGACGCGGTCCGGTCGCGCTTCGCGCCGGCGGTGCTGGAGATGATCCGGCGCTTTCCCGCGCCGGCCTATACGCTCGCGTTCCTGCTGTGCTTCGAGTTGATCACGCAGTTCGACGAGTTGCTGACGCTCGCGCAGTCGGCCACGCACACGATGTGACGGGCGCCCCCGCGATGCTGCCGCTGCTGCTGTCGTTCCGTCGCCCCGGCGCGCGCTGCCGGCCATGCGCGGCCGCGGCACGCGGTGCGACGGCCGCGCCCGTCAGTCGCGATCGGGCGCGCCGAGCGGAAAGAACGAACGATACGGTCGTGCCTCGTCGACCGCGCGCGCGAACGACGGCCGCGCGAGCAGACGCTTGCGGTACGCGATCACGTTCGCGAACGCCGGGTCGATCCGGTGCGTCCAGTCCGCGTAGAACAGGAACGGCGCCGCGCCGCAATCGGCGAGGCTGAAGCGGTCGCCGGCCGCCCATTCGCGATCGGCCATCGTCTTGTCGAGCCACGCATACGACGTGTCGAGCATCGCGCGCGCATCGGCCACCCCACGCGCATCGCGTTCGGCTTCCGGCCGCAGCGCATCGAACACGACCTTCTGCTGCGGCGTCGCCACGTAGTTGTCGAAGAAGCGATCCATCGTCCGCACCTCGAGCGCCGCGCGCGGATCGTCGGGCAGCAGGCGCACGGGGCCCGGATGGTGCAGGCCGAGATACTCGATGATGATCGACGCCTCGATCACCGTGCGGCCCGCGTCGACGAGCACCGGGAAACGCTTCAGCGGCCACAGCGCGGCGAGCTCCTGCATCGGCTTCGGATCGTCGTGCGCGAGCACGCGATAGTCGAACGGCGTGCCGTTCTCGTACAGCGCGGTCAGCACTTTCTGGCAGTAAGACGAAAAGGGATGGGCGTAAAGCGTCGGCATCATGGACGGTCTCTCGGGTTTCGGCGCCGCGTCATGCGGCGCCACATGATCGGATACCTTGACGACGAACGGCGCCCGGCCGTTTCGACATCGATCCGGAATTTTTTTCGAGGGACTGCCGGGGCCTACGAGCGGCCATCCGTCACGACACGCCCTTCGGCACGCCAGCGCAGCATCCCGCCGCCGAGATTCGCGACCGCGTCGAAGCCGGCCTTCTTCAGGATCACCGTCGCCTGCGCGGAGCGCCCGCCGGCCCGGCACACGGTCACGACCGGCCGCTCGCGCGCGATCTCGCCGGTGCGCGCGGCCAGTTCGCCGAGCGGGATCGGCATCGCGCCGGGCAGATGGCCGAGCGGGCCCGCGAATTCGTCCGGTTCGCGCACGTCGACGACCTGCACGGCCGGCAGATGATCCTCGAGCCATTGCGGATCGATTTCCCAGAAACCGGCGAACGTATAGACGAGCGGCGCCCAGTCGGCCGCCGCCCGCGCATCGGGCGCGTTCGCGGCGACGCCGCACTGGAGATTCGCCGGCACCGCGACGTCGATCTGGCGCGGGTGCGCGAGCCCGAGGTTGCGCATGTAGCCGGCGAAATCGTCTTCGCTGAGATCGCCGCCGAGGCGCGGGTTGAAGCGCCGCTCCTCGCCGACGCTCGTCACCGTGAGCCCGCGATAATCGTGCGCCGGATACAGCAGGCACGCGGCCGGCAGCGTGAAGAGCCGGCCGTGCACCGCGCGATACAGCGCGCGCGGGTCGCCCTGCTGGAAGTCGGTGCGGCCGGTGCCGCGGATCAGCAGGCAATCGCCGGTGAATGCCATCGATTCGTCGTCGAGCACGAGGCTGATGCACCCGCTCGTGTGGCCGGGCGTCGCGCGCACGGTCAGGTAGCGCGAGCCGAACATGCAGCGGTCGCCGTCGTTCAGGTAGCGGTCGGCGCCCTGCGCGCCGCTCGCCGCCGAGATCGCGATCGCGCTGCCCGTGTGCTGCTTCAGGAGCCACGCGCCCGTCACGTGATCGGCATGCACGTGCGTGTCGACGGTCGCGACGAGCCGCAGCCCGAGTTCGTCGAGCAGCGCCGCGTCGCGGCGCACCTGCTCGAACACGGGATCGATCAGCAGCGCCTCGCGCGATGCGCCGTCGGCGAGCAGATACGTGTACGTCGACGATTGCGGGTCGAAAAGTTGCCGGAAGATCATGGCGCTGGTGCTCCGTTGCGGGTGCTTCAGTGGGTGTAGTCGAATCGGCATGCTGCATGGCGTCGCCGGGCGTCGGCGTCGGCGTCGGCGTCGGCGTCGGCGTGACGATATCGCCACTGCGCGAGCGGCATCGGCCACCGCGGTTCGCACATTCACACAGCGTAGATCAAAATGCCCGCGCCGCCGGCATCGCCCTGCGCGGCAACCGATTCCGTCGACGAATCGCGCACGGCGGGACGCTGCGCGGCACCGGGGCCGCCGCGCACGCTGCCTTACACTACGGCCTGTTCTCGTCTCCGATCACAGGAATGCCCCCGACATGTCGATGACGATCGATCCGAAGCAGGCCGCCGCGCTGCTGGCCGTCGCCGACACCGGCAGCTTCGAGCAGGCGGCCGTGCGCCTGCACGTGACCGCGTCCGCCGTCACGCAGCGGGTCCGCGCGCTGGAGGCGAGCCTCGGCACGCCGCTCGTGCTGCGCACGCGGCCGTGCCGCCCGACCGTCGCCGGGCAGCGCGTGCTGCAGCACCTGCGCCGCGTCGCGCTGCTGCAGGCCGACCTGCAGAGCATGCTCGCGGCCGAGCGCGAATCGCCGATCTCGGTGACGATCGCGCTGAATGCCGACAGTCTCGGCACGTGGTTCCTGCCCGCGCTGACGTCCGTGCTCGCGGGCGAGCGGATCCTGTTCGAGCTGATCGTCGAGGATCAGGATCACACGTTCGCGCTGCTCGAAAGCGGGATGGCGGTCGGCTGCGTGACGACCGAGCCGAAGCCGATGCGCGGCTGCATCGCGACGCCGCTCGGCACGATGCGCTACCGGCTGCTCGCCGCGGCCGCGTTCGCCGGTCGCTGGTTCCCGCGCGGCCTGAACCGCACGAGCGCGCGCCACGCGCCCGTCGTCGCGTATTCGCGGCGCGACACGCTGCAATCGTCGTTTCTGAAGGAGAAGTTCGGCTTGCCCGAAGGCGCGTACCCGTGCCACTACGTGCCGGGCACCCATTCGCACTTCGCCGCGGTGCGGCACGGGCTCGGCTACGCGATGGTGCCGGAGCCGCTGATCGGCGCCGCGCCGCTCGATGCGCAGGGGCTCGTCGATCTCGCGCCCGCGCATCCGACCGACGTCACGCTGTACTGGCACGCGTGGACCGTGCAGTCGCCGACGATGGCGTCGCTATCCGCGCGGGTCGTCGAAGCGGCGCGCCGGCTGCTCGCGCCGTTGCCGTAACGCGCTGGCGCGGACGATCGACGTTGCCGGCGCGGGATGCACGGCGACAGGAAAGTCGGCCGCGCCGCCTATACTTTTTCCATCGGCCTCGCGAACGCGCCGCGCGGCCGACCATCCAGGTCCGGCCGTTCCCTTTCGTGTGAGGAGAACATCATGTCCCGCCGCTATATCGATTGCCGCGAGTTTCCCAGCGCGACGCATTGCTCGGTCGCAATCTGCGCCGACTCCGACAACGAACTGCTGGAGGCCGCCGTGCAACATGCGGTCTCGGTCCACCAGCACACCGACAGCGCCGAACTGCGCACGCAGCTGAAATCGCTATTTCACGACGGCACACCGCCCGCCGACATGCCGCGGCAAGCGTGACCCGCCGGCACGGCAACGATCGATCGACCACGCGCCGCGTCACCCCCTCGTGCGTGACGTCATGTCGTACGACGCCGCGCCGGCCCGTCGCCGGCCGGCGCGTTCCGCTTCACGCGCGACGCTGCGCGAAATACGCGCCGACCGCGCCGACGAACGTGTCGATGTCCGCGCGCGACACGTCGCAATGCGTGACGAAGCGCGACGCATACAGCATCTGCGTGAGGATCCCGCGCGCCTTGAGCCACGCCTCGAGCGGCGCGCAATCGGCTTCGGGGAATTGCGCGAACACCATGTTCGTCGCATGCGACAGCACCTTCACCGCGTCGATGCGCGCGAGGCCGGCCGCGAGATGCGCGGCATTCGCGTGATCGTCCGCAAGCCGCTCGACGTTGTGATCGAGCGCATACAGGCACGCCGCCGCGAGAATGCCCGACTGGCGCATCCCGCCGCCCAGCACCTTGCGCCAGCGCTGCGCGCGCTCGATCAGCGCACGGCTGCCGACCAGCACCGAGCCGACCGGCGCACCGAGCCCTTTCGAGAAGCAGATCGACACGGTGTCGAACGGCGCGCACAGCTCGGCGATCGGGCGACCCGATGCGACGGCCGCATTGCATACGCGCGCGCCGTCGAGGTGCGTGGACAGCCCGCGGCTGCGCGCGAACGCGACGGCTTCCTGCACATAGCCTTCCGGCAAGACCTGGCCGCCGATCGTGTTTTCGAGCGCGAGCAGCCGCGTGCGGGCAAAGTGATTGTCGAGCGGCTTGATCGCCGCGGCGATCTTCGCGAGCGGCAGCGTGCCGTCCGGCGCGTTCTCGATCGGCTGCGGCTGGATGCTGCCGAGCACGGCCGCGCCGCCGCCCTCGTACTTGTAGGTGTGCGCGAGCTGGCCGACGATGTACTCGTCGCCGCGCTCGCAATGCGACATCAGCGCGGCCAGGTTGCTCTGCGTGCCGCTCGGGAAGAACAGGCCGGCCTCCTTGCCGGCGCGCTCGGCCGTCACCGCCTGCAGGCGCAGCACGGTCGGGTCGTCGCCCCAGACGTCGTCGCCGGTTTCGGCGGCGGTCATTGCAGCCAGCATCGCCTGGCTCGGACGTGTCACGGTATCGCTGCGTAAATCGATCATCGCTGTGCCCTGAGTAAACGAGCCGGCATCCCTGCGTCCGGCCCTGCCGAAAACGAGACTCAGAGTGTACGCAATTCACGCAGCGCGTGCCGATCGAGGCACGCGATCGCGCGGATCAATATCGCGGCGGCGGCTGGACGCCCGCCGGCGGCATCGGCGGCACCGCGCGCGGCGCCGTCGTGCCGTATCCGCCCCCGCCATACCCGCCGCCGCTACCGCCGCTCATGCCGCCCGGCACCGGCACGCGGTTGCCGGTCGCATACATGCACTGCAGATACGCGTAGTCGTAGCGGCGCTGGACATCGTAGGCCGAGCCCTGCGCGGCACCCGCGCCGACGACGCTGCCCGCGAGCAGCCCTGCGCCCGCGCCGACCGCCGCGCCGGTGCCGCCGTTGAATGCGGCGCCGGCCGCCGCGCCGAGCGCGGTGCCGACGGCGGCGCTGCCGACCGCGCTCGCGGTCGACGCCTGCCCGGCGCTCACGCCGCCCGATTGCTGGAACGCATACTGGCGGCAACTGCCGTCATCCGCGCGGAACTGGTCGAACGACTTGCCGGTACCCGGCAGCGCCATCACGCTCGGGCCGGTCGGCATGTATGCGCATGCGCCGAGCAGCGCGGCCAGCGCCAGCGCGACCGGCACGCGCAGCGGTCGAATTACGGTCTTCATCGTCGCGCCTCCGTCACTGCGGCCGCGCCGGCACCGCGCGCCAGCCCGACTTGCAGGTCTTCACATACGGGTAGTAATGCTTCGACGCGTCGCAGTAGTACCAGAGGCTCGCGTCGCCGTCGTCCTGCGGCTGCCCCTTCTCGACATACTCGGGCGGCGGCGGCGGAGCGACCGGCACCGCGACGACGGGCGGCGGGTAGTAGTACGGCGCAGGTACGACGGGGGCGTAGTACGGGTAGCCGGGGCCGATATAGACCCCGACCCGGGCGGCATGCGCCACGCCGCCCGTCGCGACCGCCACCGCGGCCGCCGCGCCCAGCGCGAGCTTCAATCCATTCACGTCACGTTCTCCGGCAGGCCGGTTCGTCGATCCGAACCGGACATCCCGAACGCTACGCCGCACGCGATCCGGTTTCCATTACGAGCGGGCGCGCGAATGTTGCGCGACGTTACCCGTGTGACGGACGCCCCGCCCGTTCGGACGCGCGCGTTACGCGTTTAACGCATCGAAACCGATCGCCGTCCCGGCACACGGTTGTCGTCCGCGCAAAACCGTTCCGATGACGCGACGCGCCATATTGACGCACGTGCGTCAGACCGCCACGCCGCGGCCACGCGCGCCGCGAACGACCTTCTTGATACGAATCAACGATTTATCCGGAAATCGCGCGCGACGGGCTGGACATCTGCGACGAGTTGGCGCATTTCGCGGTGCAACATCGCGACCCATACTCCAGCCAACCCCGACGCTGTCCGCCGGGGTCCGCCGGCACCCGCCGGCGGGTATCGTCAAGCCTCGGTCAACTGGTATGGACACCGCACTTTCGGCCCTCGATCTGGCCCGCCTGCAATTCGCGTTCACCGTCTCCTTTCACATCGTCTTTCCGGCGCTGAGCATCGGCCTCGCCAGCTTCATCGCCGTGCTCGAATATCGCTGGCTGAAGACCGGCAAGCAGTACTACAAGACGCTCTGTCTGTTCTGGTCGAAGATCTTCGCGGTCGCGTTCGGGATGGGCGTCGTGTCCGGCGTCGTGATGAGCTATCAGTTCGGCACCAACTGGTCCGGCTTCTCGAGCTTCGCCGGCGCCGTCACCGGCCCGCTGCTGATGTACGAGGTCATGACCGCGTTCTTCCTCGAAGCCGGCTTCCTCGGCATCATGCTGTTCGGCTGGAACCGCGTGAGCCCGCGCGCGCACTTCGGCGCGACGCTGATGGTCGCGATCGGCACGCTGATCTCGACGTTCTGGATTCTCGCGTCGAACAGCTGGATGCAGACGCCGCAGGGCTTCGAGATCGTCGACGGCCGCGTCGTGCCGACCGACTGGTTCGCGATCGTCTTCAACCCGTCGTTCCCGTACCGCCTGTTCCACATGGCGATCGCCGCGTTCATCGTCGCCGCGCTGGTGGTGGCCGCGACGGGCGCGTGGCATCTGCTGAAGGGCCGCCGCGACAAGGGCGTGAAGAAGATGTTCTCGATGGCGCTGTGGCTGCTGCTGGTGCTCGCGCCGCTGCAAGCCGTGATCGGCGACCAGCACGGCATCAACACGCTGAAGCACCAGCCCGCGAAGATCGCCGCGATCGAAGGGCTGTGGGAAACCGAAAAGGGCGGCACGCCGCTCAACCTGTTCGGCATCCCCGACATGAAGGCGGAGACGACCCGCTACGCGGTGAAGGTGCCGCACCTCGGCAGCCTGATCCTCACGCACAGCTGGGACGGCGAGATCCGCGGGCTGAAGGACTTCCCGCCGCAAGACCGCCCGAATTCGACAGTCGTGTTCTGGAGCTTCCGGATCATGGTCGGCCTCGGCTTCGCGATGATCGGCCTCGCCGCGCTCGCATGGCTGCTGCGCCGCCGCGGCCGCCTGTACGAATCGAAGGGGTTCCAGCGCTTCGCGCTCGCGATGGGTCCGACCGGTTTCGTGTCGCTGCTCGCGGGCTGGGTGACGACCGAAGCCGGCCGCCAGCCGTGGGTCGTGTATGGCGTGATGCGCACCGCGCAGGCCGTGTCGCCGCTGTCGGTGCAGCAGGTCAGCCTGTCGATGATGACGTTCGTGATCGTGTACTTCCTCGTGTTCGGCACCGGCGTGTACTACATGCTGAAGCTGATGAAGGCCGGCCCCGCGCTGCCCGCCGTCGAGCACGACGCGACGCACGACCTGCCGGACACGCGCCCCGATCACACCGCGCGCCGCCCGATGTCGGCCGTCGACGAGCTGATCGAGACCGTCTGAGCCCACCCTTTCGCATACGAGAAAAACCTATGGACGTCACCGTAATCTGGGCCGCGATCATCGCATTGGGGCTCTTCATGTACGTCGTACTCGACGGCTTCGACCTCGGCATCGGCATCGTCTTCCCGTTCTTCCCGGACGAGCGGGAGCGCGACCTGATGATGAACACGGTCGCGCCCGTGTGGGACGGCAACGAGACCTGGCTCGTGCTCGGCGGCGCCGGGCTGTTCGCGGTATTTCCGATCGTCTATTCGACGGTGCTGTCGGCGCTGTACCTGCCGCTGATCTTCATGCTGGTGTGCCTGATCTTCCGCGGCGTGTCGTTCGAGATCCGCGCGAAGGCGCGGCGCACGAAGCAGCTGTGGGATCTCGCGTTCATCGGCGGCTCGGCCGGCGCGACGCTGTTCCAGGGGATCGCGCTCGGCGCGTTCCTGCAGGGCATCGACGTGAAGGACGGCGTGTACGCCGGCGGCGCATTCGACTGGCTCACGCCGTTCAGCCTGCTGACGGGCCTCGGCCTGATCGTCACGTACGCGCTGCTCGGCTGCTGCTGGCTCGTCGCGAAGACGGAAGGCGACCTGCAGCGGCGCCTGCATCGCGTCGTGTGGCCGCTGACCGTCGTACTGCTCGGCTTCATCGCGATCGTCAGCCTGTGGACGCCGCTGCAGGATCCGGCCATCGCGCAGCGCTGGTTCGATTCGGGCCTGTTCTGGCGCCTGCTGCCGGTGCCGTTCCTGGTGGCCGCGTGCGCGGTGTGGATGCGTCGCGCGGTACGCGACCGGCACGACATGACGCCGTTCGTGCTCGCGCTGGCGCTGGTGCTGCTCGGCTACGTCGGTCTGCTCGTCACGCTGTTCCCGTATGCGATTCCCCAGACGATGACGATCTGGGAAGCGGCGGCGCCGCGTTCGAGCCAGACCTTCACGCTGGTCGGCGCAGCGGTTATCCTCCCGATCATCATCGCCTACACGACGATGGGTTACTGGGTATTCCGAGGCAAGGTGCGCCATGAAGACCAGCATTACTACCACCACTGATTCCGCCGATCGCCCGCCTGCGGCGCCGCGGCCGCGGATGCGCGGCTGGATGTGGTTCGTCGTTCTGTGGGCGGGCGGCGTGATCGGCGCCGTCACGCTCGGCTATGCTTTCAAGATCTTCATGAATCTCACGCTGTTTGCGGTGAAGTAGGCGAAGCGGCCGCCCCGGGTCGAACGATGGCCCGGGCGGCCGTTTTGTCGTCGGGCCGCAGCTTTGGCCAGATGCATCAAGCGACGCATCGTGCATCCGCTCCTGCGGAGACGGCATCAGGCCGAACCACTCACGAATCCGCCATTCAGGCAGAAATCTATACAAATCACATCGCGGATGTGAGTAAAACAGATAGATTTCTACCAAAATACGAACCGCGCCGCTGAATCGATCAACCGCACACTGCGCGTCTACCCCCGCCCGCGCAACGCCGCCTCGATCTTGCGATCGGTCTTGTACTGGCTCAGCGCATACACCGACCAGATCGCGGCCGGCAGCCAGCCGATGATCGTGACTTGGAGGAGCAGACAGATGATCCCGGCGATCGGGCGGCCGATCGTGAAGAACTGGAACCACGGGAGCAGCAGGGCAAGCAGAAGGCGCATGAACGATCCTCTCGGTACGTCGTTGAACGGGTGATGCGCGACGAATATGCCGGTGCATGCGCCCGAATTCAAGCCATGCACCGGCATCGCGGCGCCTCGATCCGCCAGGCGCCGCGTTCATCGCACTTCTCTTCCGCAGCGCCCGCGTCATGCCGCGGGCGCGCCGCCGTTCCCGGCGCTCAACGCTCGATACCGAGCCCCGGCAGCACGCGCGTATTCTCGGCCACGACCGCCTGCAGCAGGCGCGGGTCGGCGCCGAGCAGCGCGAGGATCGTCGGCGCGACCTGCTTCGTGCCGACGAGATCGTTCACCGTGCGCGCACGATGCAGGCCCGGATACGACACGAGCAGGCCGAGGTGGCTGTCGTCCGGCGCGTTGCCGCCGTGCTCCTCGTCCTTCTTCGTGCTCGACGTGTAGATCACGCCCGGATTCGGCTGGACGACGATGTCCGGCGTGCGGCCGTTGGCCGGATCGCCGAAGCGGTCGGCGAGCGCCGCGCCGTACAACACGTACGCCTGCGGGCCGTCCGCGCAGATCCCCGGCGCGTTGCAGCCGAGATTCGCCTTCAGCGTCTGGACGACCGCCGTGCGCTGGCTGCGATCGCGCAGCCAGATCAGCCCGACGTCGTCGGTCTGCACGAAGCCCGTGCCGACCAGGCCCGAACCGTCGTTCAGGTTGCCCGTCGCCGTGTTGTTCTGGCCGAAGTTGCCGTTCGGGTCGATGAAGTTGTTCGCTTCGAGCAGCTTCGTCAGCGTGTCGCCGTTCTTCACGAGCTTCGTGTGATCGGTCGGCGACTGGCCGTGCTTCGACGTGACGATCACGGCCGTCGACGTGTACAGGTTGGCCTGCTTCAGCGCCGCGACGACATGGCCGATCGCGTCGTCGACGTACGTGATCGCGTTCGCGACCTGCCCGTTCGGCGTGAAGTCGGCGTCGAGATAGCCGCCGCCCTTCGCGACCGGCGCCTTCTGCGCGACGCTCAGCGTCTGGAAGTTCGCGCCGAACAGCGTCGGCACCGGCGCGTTCTTCGTGCCGGTCGAATCGCGGCCGCCGATCTGGTTGATCAGCGCCTGCACGTGCAGGTTGTCGAAGCGCGCGGTGTGCGAGTAGACGTCCGTATAGTCGGTGTTGGTCGTCGGGTCGATCGAATTGATCTCGGTGCGCATCAGATCGTCGACGCCGGTGCCCGACGGGCCGTTCAGCCAGTCGTACCCCCACGCGTGCTTGTCGGCCCATGCGGTGCGCGCATTCGGCACGCCGGCCTTCACGGCCTCGAACACGGTGTTGGTCTTCACGTAGTTGTGCGGGTAGACCGGCACGCACTGGCCGTTGACCTTCGCATGCGGGATCGCCTGCGGATTGAACGCGCCGCCGCCGTCGAGGTGCACGAGCGCGCCGCCGTTGAACGCATCGATGCCGGTCGTCTCGTCGAACACGACGTTCCAGCCCTGCTTGCCCGAGCACGTCGTGTCGCTCGGCGCGTACAGGTTGCGGTCGTACGACACGTCGTAGAACAGGCCGGCCGTCTTCGGCGAGCCGCCCGTCACGAGCGCGGCGAGGCCCGGGAACGAATCCGACAGGCCCGGCGTGTACGCATTCGCGTACGTCACGCCGCTCTTCGCGAGCACCGCGATGTTCGGGCACGTATTCGCACCGATGCAGCGCGCGAGATCCTGTTCGTGCAGACCGTCGATGCTCAGCAGCAGCACGTGCTTCACGACGCGGCTCGTCCGCCCGTTGCTCTCGCCTTGAGCGTTGCCGTCCTGTTGCGCCGCATGCGCGCCCGCGCTGGCGAGCGCCAGCGCACCCGCCACCATCACCGCCATTTTCCGTTGCTTGATGAACCTGGAAATCATCACCCCACCTCACCGATTGATGTTGAACTACGCGACTTGCCGTCAGGCGCGCAAAATATCGCCGGATCGTGCGGCGGTCGGATGAAGCGGGGCTTTCTGTTCTCTGTCAAACGTAACCAATCGCAAATGACACGAAGCCGTCGCAATACGCGGCCATCGCGTGCGCCGGCCCGCGCGGCCGGATTTTTTTTCGGCTTGGCCCGCGACTATTGGCGTGTGATAAAGGGTTTTCCCTGACCCGGAGCACGACTATGTCAACCCTGGAAGCTCTCCGGTTCGTGCTGGACGATGCACGTACCCCCGAAATCATTCGCCATCACGTCGTCGACGCGCTGCAGTACGCGTTGCGCAACTACGGCCAGGTGTTCACCGCGAAGGAAGTCGAATGGCTGACGCAGTGGGACGACGCGCGTCTGCCGCTGGCCGCGAGGAAGGAGCTGGACAAGCGCGAACCGGCGATCGCCGGGCGCTGACAAAACCGCCGCGCCCGGCGGGGCGGGCGCGGCGGCGGATGGCGGCGACGCTTACTGCAGCCCGAAGTCGACGCGAGTCGTCGCGCCCTTGTCCGAGATGCCCTTCGCGTCGAGCTTCGGCGCGACGACGAACATGCGGCTCGAGTCGATCTTGCCGTCGAGATACTGGCGCACGACCTGCGCGCGCTGCTGCGCGAGCGCACGCAGCGCGTTGTCGTCGGCCGGCGCGTGATCGGCGAGCGCCTGCTTCATGTCCGCATCGGGCAACGTCTTCTGCAGGCCGACGAGGTTGCGCGGCTTCTTGAAGTCGGCGGCCTTGTACGCGCGCGTCAGGTACTTCGAGTATTCGGCCTTGTCGACTTTCACCGACATCGGATCGACGCTCTCGCCCTGACCGACCACGTCCTTCAGCTTCTGCTGACGCACCAACCGCTCGACGTACGCGTCGCGCAGCCCCGGCGTGTCCTGCGCCGGGTCGACGCGGCCGATCAGGTCGAGGCGGATCGACGGCTTCTCGGTGAGCATCTTCACGACGGTGTCGAGCTTCTTCTGCTGCGCGTCGGTCAACGCGTACGAGCCCGGCGCGAACTCCACGTAGCCGAGATCCTCGCCGCCGCTGCCGCCGAACGCATTCGCGAGCAGCGTGAACGGCGACGTGACCGCCTTCGCGATCAGGTTCAACACCGCGTGCCAGATCAGCCCGCCGACGCTGAACTCCGGATTCGACAGCGATCCCGACACCGGCAGGTTCACGTCGATCTGGCCGCGCGTGTTCTTCAGCAGCGAGATCGCGAGCTTCACCGGCAGCTTCGTCGCGGTGTCGTTCTCGACACGATCGCCGAACGTGAGCTGATCGATGAAGATGTGGTTGTTCGCCGACAGCTGGTCGTTCGCGAGCTGGTAGTGCAGATCGACGTTGAGCTTGCCCTTCGTGATCGGGTAGCCCGCGTACTTCGCCGAATATGGCGTCAGGTTGGTCAGCTCGATGTCGTGCGCGGTCGCGGTGAGGTCGAGCGCTGGTTTCTCGATCAGCGGGTTCACCGAGCCCTTGATCGAGATCGGCCCGTTGCCCGCGAGGTTCGCGGCGACGTCGACCGGTGCGGACGTCGTCGAATCCGTGCCGAACGCGCCGACCGTGCCCTTGATCGCGACGAGGTTCGCCGTGTAGTTCGGCTTGATGAAGTTGTCCGTGTACGTGACGCGGCCGTTCTGCAGCACCAGTTCGCCGAAATGCATCCGCACCGGGTTCTGCGGCTGCGGCGCGGCCTTCACGACCACCGTCGCCGACGCGGCGGCCGGCACGGACGCCTGTTGCGCAGCCGCGGCCGAGGCGGCCTGCGCGGCGGCCGGCGGCGTCACGCCCGGCGACAGCGGCACCGGCTCGCCCTTGCTCGCGTCGCGCGTGAGCGACTGCGCGGGGCCGGTCTCCTTCGCGACCACGTCCTTCAGGTTCAGCCGCCCCTGCGCGTCGAGCAGCACGCGGCCGTAGAAGTTCGAGAACGTCACGCGCGCGGCGTCGACGTCGGTGCCCTTCTCGTCGTAGTTCGCCTTCAGGTTCGACAGCGCGAGCGAGCGCCAGCCGGCGAACGGGTCGGAGGTCGCCTTGTCGAGCATCCGCACGTCGACCAGCGCGACGTCGCCGCGATAGGTCGCGCGCGGCGTGTCCTTCACCTGCGCGAACGTCAGGTTGCCTTGCGCGTTGAGCAGCGCGCTCGCGATCGTCGCGTTCAGCGCGCTGCCGAAGTACGGCTCGAACGCGGTCGCATCGAGGCGGTTGCCGTTGATCTTCAGGCCGACCTTCAGCGGCTGCGCGGTCACGTCGCCCGACACGTTCAGCGAGCCCTTGCGGTTCAGCGTCGCCTTCAGTTGCACGGGCAGCGGCTTCGTCAGGTCGTCGCTCACCTTCTGCACCGACAGCTCCAGCGGCTTGATCGCCAGCTTCACCGGACGCGGCGTCGACAGGTCGGTGAAGTTCGCGGACGCGTCCTTCACGTTCAGCGCATCGATCCGGTAGTGCCACGACGGCGCGGCGGCCTGGGCCTTGCGCGCGACCGTGCGCTGCGGCACCGCCGCCTGCGCGGGTTCGGCCAGCGCCGCGAGGTCGATCTTGCCGTCCTTCAGGCGCTTCACGTCGAGCGCGAGCCCGCTCGCGTCGACGCTCGCGATCTCCGCGGTGCGCGCGGCGACGTCGACCTTCGCGATCTTCGCGCTCGCGTCGGGCAGCGCGATCGCGGGCGCCTTGTCGTTCGGCGCGGCGACTTTCAGCGACTTCAGGCTGATCGTGCTGTCCGCGACTTCCGCGGCGAGCGGCGTCTTGCCCCAGTCGGTCTTCGCGTTGACGGTCGCGCCGAGCGTGCCGTCGAGCACGCGCGCGCGCGTCGCCTCGCCCAGGTACGGCTGCAGCGCCGGCAGCGCGAGCGCGGCGACCGTCAGCTTCGTGTCGGCCTGCTTCGCGGCGAGATTGAACGCGCCTTCGGCCGTCACGTCGCCGCCGCGCGACAGCGACGTCGACAGCGTGTATTTCGCGGGGGTCTTGCCCTGCAGCGAAAAGCCGTCGAGCGTCGCGGCGAGCTTCGTCAGCGACATCGCGGTCGGCGTCGCCGGCACGCGGTCGTCGACGTTGATCGTGCCGCCGTCGATCGCGAAACGACGGATCGTCAGGTCGAGCGGCGGCGCTGCCTTCGCGGCGGCGCTGCCTTCGGCCTTCGCGGCGCTGGCACCGCTGGCCGCGGCGACGGTCGCGCCGCTGGCCGCGGCGACGGTGGCGCCGGCCGCGCCGGAAACGGCGACGGCCGACGCGGCCGGTTTGCCGGCTTCGGCCTTCGGTGCGGCGGCCGGCTGCGCGGCGAGCTTCTCGACGTTCAGCACGCCCTGCTTGTCGCGCGACAGGTCGACCACCGGCTGGTCGATCCGGATCTCGTCGAAGTGCATCGCGTTGCGCAGCGGCTCGAGGCCGGCCGCCGCGACGTGCACGCCGCGCGCGGCGAACAGCGGCGCCGACGCGCGGTCGGTCACCTTCGCGTCGTTCAGGTCGACGGTGCCCGACACGCGCAGCGCGGGCGTCTCGCCGCTCATCACGAAATTGACCGTGAGGTCGCTGCTCAGCAGGCCGCTCGTCACGACCACCGGCAGCTTCGCCGGCACGTACGAGATCAGCTTCGGCACGTCGAGGCGGTCGAACTTCAGCGCGATCTCCGATTCGCGCGACTGCGCGAACGGCTTGGTCTTGCCGTCGATCGAAAGCGGGCTGCCGTCGAAGCGCGCGCGCAGCTTCGGCTCGACGAAGATGTCGGTCTTCGAGGCCAGCGTCGCGATGTACGGAATGCCGAGCGTCCAGTTGTCGACGACGTGCTTTTCGTTCAGCAGGCGATCGTCGAAGTCGATCCGGCCGTCGTTGACCTGGATGTTCGACACCGAGAACTGCGTCGGCTTGCTGTCGGGTTGCGGCGACGGCGACGAGAACTTCTCGATCAGGTCGGTGAAGTTGAAGCGCTGCGCATCGTAACGGACGATATGAAAGCGCGGCGAATCGAGCCGGATTTCGTTGACGATCGGCGCGCCCCGGAACAGCGACGACCACGACGGCCTCACGACGAGCTTGCCGATGTCGATGAAGTCGCCCTGGCCGCCGCGCTCGCCGAGGTGGATGCCGTCGGCTTCGAGGTTCAGCGTGTACGGGTTCAGTGCGATGCGCTGGATCGTGGCCGGACGGTCGAGCTGCTTGCTCAGTTGCTGTTCGGCGACATGGCGGATCAGCGGCGGCGCCGCGAAGAAGCCGAGCAGTCCGAATAAAACGACGAAGATCAGCACGCCGATGCCGATACGCCGGGTCCGGCGCGAGCGTGCAACGCCACCGAGGGCATGGAGGGTCGAGGGTACGGTTTCTTTGTCTGCGCTTGCCATGCTTGAATGTCTCGGAAATGGACGACGGACCGCACCGGAAAACCGGGCGGCCGCGCACGCTATCCCGAAAGTATAGGCTCAGGAAGTGACGGTACGGAGGTCGGGCGCCGCCGCCGCGCCCGCCGGTCGGACAACGGCGGCGGTCAACCGTTCATTTCCGGACGACGACGGGCGGCATCCACGACCCGTCGCTCGCCTGCGGCTTCGGCGCGTACAGGCGCAACGCGAGCGCGAAATCGGTACGCGGCGCCGGCAGCCAGTTGGCCGCATGCGTGCCGCCCGGCGACGCGGACACGACGATGTCGATCGAGCCGTCGCGGTTGCGGCGCAGCCGGTCGCGATCGCCGAGCGAGCGACGCGCCGAGCCGACGTCGGGCAGCGCGCCGTTGGTCGTGTACGGCGTGAGCGTCCAGAACGCGCGTACCGGCGGCAGTGCGCCCGGCGCGAAATGCAGCACGTAACGGTTCGCGCCGTTCAGCGGATGGCCGTCGCTGTCGACGCGGGTGATCGCGAGCGTCTCGTCGTCGCGCGTCGCGGTGCCGAACTGCGTGTAGGCTGCGTACGCGCGCAGTGCGTAGTCCTGGCCGTACTTGCCGGCCGTGTCGCCGATCCAGTTCCAGCCGTTCGCGTTCAGCAGGTTCGACGGCGGCGTCGCGAGCCGCGCGCGCGCCTCGGCGATACCGGCCGTCGCGGCCGTGAGACGGTCGCCCGTCCACAGCACCGGGTAGCCGGCCTTCACGCCGATGTCGGCGAGCGATTCCTGGGCGTGCGCGTCGTCGGCTGGCGCCGGATTGTCCTGCAGCGCCTGCGCGAAGCGCGTGAAGAACGCCTTCGGGTCGAGCGCGGCAACCTGCTCGGCCGGCGTGCCGCCGCCCACCGCTTCGGACGGCGCGCTGCCCGCATGGACCGCGACCGACGCGCCGCGCTCGGCGCCCGTGTAGACCGACAGCGGCACCACGCGGATCGCGCGCTGCAGCTTCTTCACGTTCGTCAGGTCGCGCCCGCCGCTCGTCTGCAGCCGCACTTCGAGCCACGCATTGGCGGACGGCACGTCGACGCGCAGCACGCCCTTCGGCAGCGTGCCCTGCCAGTCCCTGGCGGCGAAGGCAATCGTTTGCGGCCGTCCGGC
Source organism: Burkholderia sp. MSMB1835 (assembly GCF_001526365.1). Lineage (NCBI taxonomy): Bacteria > Pseudomonadati > Pseudomonadota > Betaproteobacteria > Burkholderiales > Burkholderiaceae > Burkholderia > Burkholderia sp. MSMB1835. The sequence continues at coordinate 419,194 of NZ_LOYP01000042.1, read as the reverse complement.
GCCACGGGCGCCGCGCGCCGCAACGCTCGACGACGACCACAGCACGTTCGTCCACATGTCGAGCGCGCGCGCGTCCCAGTAGCGGCCGCGCGTGTCGGGCAGCGTGACGATCACGGGTTCGGCGGCGACGTCGAGCCAGCCGGTCGAGTCGAGCGTGTCGACGCCCGGCAGCGGCGGATTGACCGCGCCGACGGGCGGCAGCGCCTGCGCGTGGCGCAGCGTGTTGAGCGGGGCCTGCCCCGGTTGCGCGCCGTCGCCGCCCGTCGCCGCTTCCTTCGCGACGTCCATCAGCACGAGCGGATACGCATAGATATAGGAGTCGGCGACTTCCGCACGCATCCAGCCGGTTTTCCGCTGGATCGCGTCCGGTTGCGACGCGCATCCCGCAAGCAACGCCGCAATGGCCAGCGACGCGCACGCGCGTCGCAGAGAAACTGATTCTCGCTGGTTTTCAATCATCGATTACTGGCCGAATATCATTCTTTTCAGTCAACGCCCTGTTCGTCTCGCGAACGGCGAAAACAAGGCACCCCAGCGTGCCCGGATGACCGTTTCGCTACGATTCGTAACGGTGGGCGCTGATGTCAGGCCGGTATCATAGCGCCTAAGGGCATCCCCCAATATGCCGAATAACGGGTAGAACGCTAGCCGAACCGTTAAAAAATCCGAAATAGTCCACGGGATTCGGCAAAAATCCGGAACTGCACCAGGAGCATCAACCCGTCAACGCCTCGCGAGCGCCAAGCCTGGCGCCTCGGCGCGCGCCGGCTGTCCGTCTGGAAGCCGGGCGATCGCCTTTTCCGCATTGTGACAATCTGTGTGCATCGACATGCGACGCATCGTCGCCGGCGCTTGACCTTACCATCATGGGAATGTTGATACTGGAACCATTCGCGGCACGAACCGCGCCTTTGGGGAATCCGACATGACTGAACCACTTGCCTCCGCGGCGCTGCACACGATCGAACTGAGCGTCGACGGCATGCATTGCGGCGGCTGCACCGGCCGCGTGCAGCGCGCGCTGGCCGCCGTGCCGGGCGTCGTCGGCGTGGCGGTCGATCTCGATGCGCAGGCGGCAACCGTCACCGCGCAGGAAACGGTCGAACCCGGTCGGCTCGTCGACGCCGTCCGCGAGGCCGGCTACCGCGCAGCGGTGCGCGAAGCGGCGGTCGAAGCCGTCGCGGCCGCGCATTCGGCGCACGCGCCCCTCCCCGCGACGCCGGAGGCGCCGGCTGCCGCCGCAAGCATCGAACTCGACATCGACGGTATGACTTGCGCGTCCTGCGTGTCGCGCGTCGAGAAGGCGCTCGCGAAGGTGCCGGGCGTCACGCGCGCATCGGTCAACCTCGCGACCGAACGCGCGACGGTCGATGCGTCGGCAGGCGTGTCCGCCGCGCAACTGGCGGATGCCGTGAAGCAGGCCGGCTATGGCGCAACGCCGACGACGTCGGATACCGCCGTCCCGGCCGCTGCCACTGCCTTGCCCGCCGCAGCCGCAGCCGCAACCGCAACCGCGCCCGCAAGCATCGAACTCGACATCGACGGTATGACTTGCGCGTCCTGCGTGTCGCGCGTCGAAAAGGCGCTCGCCAAGGTGCCGGGCGTCACGCGCGCATCGGTCAACCTCGCGACCGAACGCGCGACGGTCGACGCGTCGGCCGACGTCTCCGCCGCGCAGCTTGCCGACGCGGTGAAACAGGCTGGCTATGACGCGACACCGGCTGCCGTCGCCACGCCTGCCGTCACGTCCGCTGCCGCCGACATCGAACTCGACATCGGCGGCATGACCTGCGCGTCCTGCGCCGGCCGCGTCGAAAAAGCGCTGGCCGCCGTGCCGGGCGTCGCGCGCGCGACGGTCAATCTCGCGACCGAACGTGCGTCGGTACACGGCGCCGGCGCACTCGATCCCGCCACGTTGATCGCGGCAGTCGCCACGGCCGGCTACCGTGCGTCGCTTCCCGCCGCCTCACCCGCAGCCGAAACGACCGGCGCCGACTTACGATCGGCCAGCCCCGCGCACGACCCCGACGCACGCAAGCGCCGCGAAGCGATCCGCGAACGCAACCTGGTGATCGCGGCTGCCGTGCTGAGCGCGCCGCTCGTCGCGCCGATGCTCGCCGCACCGTTCGGCATCGACCTGATGCTGCCCGGGTGGCTCCAGCTCGTGCTCGCGTCGATCGTGCAGTTCGGCTTCGGCGCGCGCTTCTACCGCGCGGCCTGGCATGCGGTGAAGGCGCGCACCGGCAACATGGACCTGCTCGTCGCGCTCGGCACGTCGGCCGCCTACGGGCTGAGCCTGTGGATGCTGCTGCGCGATCCCGCGCATCCCGGCCATCTGTATTTCGAAGCGTCGGCCGTCATCGTCACGCTCGTGCGCTTCGGCAAATGGCTCGAATCGCGCGCGAAGCGCCAGACCACCGAGGCGATCCGCGCGCTGAACGCGCTGCGCCCCGACCGCGCGCGCGTCGTCGAGCACGGCGTCGAACGCGACGTGCCGCTGTCGCAGGTGCGCGTCGGCACGCACGTCGGGATTCGGCCCGGCGAGCGCGTGCCCGTCGACGGGCGGATCGTGTCGGGTCGCTCGCACATCGACGAATCGCTGATCACCGGCGAAAGCCTGCCCGTGCCGAAGGACGACGGCGACGCCGTCACGGCCGGCTCGATCAACGGCGAAGGCGCGCTCGTCGTCGAAACCACCGCGATCGGCGCGGAAACGACGCTCGCGCGCATCATCCGCCTCGTCGAATCCGCGCAGGCCGAGAAGGCGCCGATCCAGCGGCTCGTCGATCGCGTCAGCGAGGTGTTCGTGCCGGCGATCCTCGGCATCGCCGTGCTGACGCTGGTCGGCTGGCTGATCGCCGGCGCCGGGATGGAGACCGCGATCCTCAACGCGGTCGCGGTGCTCGTGATCGCGTGCCCGTGTGCGCTCGGTCTCGCGACGCCCGCCGCGATCATGGCCGGCACGGGCGTCGCAGCCCGGCACGGCGTGCTGATCAAGGACGCGCAGGCGCTCGAGCTCGCGCAGCGTACGACCGTGATCGCGTTCGACAAGACCGGCACGCTGACCGAAGGCAAACCGTCCGTGACGGCGTTCGACGCCGTCGGCGTGCCGCGCGACGAAGCGCTCGCGCTCGCGGCGGCCGTGCAGCGCCAGAGCGATCATCCGCTCGCGCGTGCGGTGGTCGCCGCGCATGACGCGGACGTGGCCGCACAGGGCGGCGCCGCCGAGTCGGTCGTCGCGACCGACGCGCGCGCGGTGGCCGGACGCGGCGTGGAAGCGCACGTCGGCGGGCAGCGGCTCGCGCTCGGCAGCACGCGCTGGCGCGACGAACTCGACATCGCGGTACCGCCGGCGCTCGACGCCCGTGCGGCGGAACTCGAGGGCGCCGGCAACACGATCTCGTGGCTGATGCGTGCCGATGCGCCGCGCGCGGTGCTCGCGCTGATCGCATTCGGCGACACCGTGAAGCCGGGCGCCCGCGACGCGATCGCGGCGTTGTCGGCGCGCGGCGTCGCGAGCGCGCTCGTGACGGGCGACAACCGCGGCAGCGCGGCGGCCGTCGCGGCGGCGCTCGGCATCGGCGAAGTGCACGCGCAGGTATTGCCCGACGACAAGGCGCGCGTCGTCGCCGAGCTGAAGCGCACGCACGGCGGGATCGTCGCGATGGTCGGCGACGGGATCAACGACGCGCCGGCGCTTGCCGCGGCGGACATCGGCATCGCGATGGCGACGGGCACGGACGTCGCGATGCACACGGCCGGCATCACGCTGATGCGCGGCGACCCGGCCCTCGTCGCCGACGCGATCGACATCTCCAAACGCACGTACCGCAAGATCCAGCAGAACCTGTTCTGGGCGTTCGTGTACAACCTGGTCGGCGTGCCGCTCGCGGCGCTCGGGTTGCTGAACCCGGTGATCGCGGGCGCGGCGATGGCGTTTTCCAGCGTCAGCGTCGTGACCAACGCGTTGCTGCTGCGGAGATGGAAAGGCCGCGCGCGTTGATGCGGCAGGCGGTGAATGCCGGATGAGCGAACAGGTCGGTCGGCGGCTCGACGTTCGACCGACAGGAACAGTCGGGAAGCGTGCCGACGTTGGTCGGCTACACGGCGTGTGGGACCGGCAGCCCGTCACGACGCGTCGCGAGCCGGCGGATTCAGTCCGATACGACCGGTTTGATCAACGTCGTGGTGATCGGCGCGAAGCCGCACGCGCGATACAGCGCACGCGCCGCCGCGTTGTGGTTGAACACCGACAATCCGATCTCGGTGACGCCGTACCGGCGTGCCTCGGCGTCGAGCGCATCGAGCGCGCGCGTGGCCCAGCCCTGGCGACGCCGGGACGGGACGATGTCGAGGTCGTAGATGAACAGTGTGCGGTTCGGCCCTTCGGGGACGATCGCGTACCAGAGGTCGCCCACCGGATCGCCGCTGGCGCCGTCGATGAGCGTGACGAGGGTCTGGCCGGCGGTCAGCAGGCCGTCCGGCAGCAGCGTGTCGAAACAGGCGCGCGCACGATCGGCCGCGTCTTCGACAGCGTTTTGCCCGGAGGAAACGAGATCGCTCGCGTAGCCGTCGATGGCTCGCGCGCGGTACGCGTGGAATTCGCCGGCCGTCATCGGCCGCATCTGCAACATGGCCCGGTCGCCGTGAACGGAATCGAACTTCCAGTGTAGCGGGACGGGCGCACCGGCGCGCGATGCGGCGGTGGGAAACGGGCAGGCAGGTAGGTGCGGCGGACGCCGCGCCGAATCAGCGGATCAGCGGATCAGCGGATCAGCGGATCAGCGGATCAGCGGATCAGCGGATCAGCGACGATACAGAACGATCGGCACCAGGTTCGCACGGCGCACGCGCTCGGCCTCGGCGTGACGTGCGGCGTACGAGTATTCGGCGTCGAGCGGCAGGTGCGGGGACACGAACAGGTCGTCGATTTTTTGCACCAGGGCGAAAATGAAGCTCATGTGAGACTCCTGACAGATAGGGCTAGGGTTTTCCCTTAGACGATCACCATTCTAAGGGTTTTCCCTAAATTCTGCCAGTGGGCTGCATCGGTTTGCCGCACGCGTGCGACAGCCGCCCGCCGCTGCGGAACGGCGATCCTTGCTCCATCACGTTCTCAGGATAGGGTCGAAACGTTCAGCGCGGGCGACGCCCCCGCTTCGCGACGGCCGCGTCGCGGTTCGCGTTGCGCTGAAGCCGGTCGACTTGCGACAGGAGCGCTTCGTGGTGCTCCTCGAGCGTCATCAGCGTGGCCTGCTGCGTCGACAGATCGGCCGCGAGGCGATCGATCCGTTGCTGCTTGGCGGCCACGTCCTGCTTCAGGTGCGCGATCTGCCGCGTTTGCAGCACCAGCGCGACGAGCCCCGCCAGCACGACGACGGCCAGCGCGAGCAGCAAGCGGTTGACGCGGCGCATCTCGCGATCGGCCGAGCGCGTCAAGCCGTCTACGTCGGACTGCAACGCGGCGATCCGGTCGGTCAGCGGGCGCAGGTGCGTGTCCGGATCGAAGGCTGGCGCGGCCGGCTGCGTACGCTCCGACGATGGCCGAGTCACGAAGGACGCGGCGGAAGTCACCGGCTGCGCAATCGGCGGCGAAGCGTCCGGCTGCCGGGCCGTGTCGTGAGGCTTCGCGGAATGCGGGGCGATCGCCGGCCCGGGCGGACGTGCCGGCTGTGCCGGCTGTGCCGGCTGTGTCGGCTGTGTCGGCTGTGCCGGCTGTGCCGGTTGTGCCGGCGTCTGCGGCTCGAGCAGCGCGGCGGCGACGGGCGGCGGGGCCGATTCAACCGTTTCCGGCTTCGAATCGACGCTCGTCGCAACCGGTGCGGTTTGCGTCGCCGTTGCTTCGTTGGCCCCGGCAGCCGCCCGGCGCTTGCCGCTCGACGACGCGCGGCGCTCCTTCGCGGCGTCGCCCGAAGATTTCCCTTCTCGGGATTTGACGACCGCCGCCTCGACGACAGGTGGCGCGACTTCGCCATCTGCCGCTTGCGATTCGGCCGCCTGCGCCGCGGCGCCATCGGCGGCTTGCCGCTTCGTCTCCGCACTCGCGGCGCCGTCGGCCGCGGGTGCATCGATCGGCGTTACCCCGCCATCGCCCGCGGGCAATTCGGTTGCCTTCGTTGCAAGACCTGCTGCGGATGCGCCGTCGACGTTCGCGGTCATATCGCCTTCAGGCGTCGGAACGGCTGCAGTCTCCCCAGCCGTCGCCGCCGTCCCTTCGGTTTCCGCTTGCGTTGCCGCATCCGCAGGCGGGATGAAACCGTCGAGCGTGGCTTGTCGCCCGTCGTCGGCACCGGTCGTCGCATCGGCTTCCACGGTCGCTTCATCGCGCGCCGCAACCGGCATGCGCTCGCCCGGCTCCAGCACCGGATCGCCGAACAGGTCGAGCGTCCGTTCGTCGCGCGGCGCGTCGCCGGCCGGTGCGGCGCCGGATCGTGTCGTCGCTCTTGCGGACGTGCTGCCTGCGGCAGCAGCCGAGCGGGAGCGCGAACGGGCCGACGAGCGGGTGGAACGGGAGCGTGGCGGGGAAACGGATTCGGTCATGTCTGACAGATTATTCTCTAAAAACATCCATCAAAATCCAATCATCTTCAAACAAATCAATAAATTAAATCATCAACCCATCCAATTTACCCCAACACCGCTCAGCCTCGTCCAGTGACGCTCGATGGACTGCATGATGGGCCGAAAAGCGATGCTAACCGAGAAACCAGCCTTCGACGGAAACGTGACAGGGCTACTGCTGGCCGCGATCCGGCCGAGCTGCAAATGGACCTGCGCTTCACCAGCCCCGTAACCGGCACGAGACGTAACGCCGCCCTAGACGCCCGCCCCGAAATCTCTATCGCCGACGCGCATGAGAAAGCGCCTGCGATGCGCAAGCGCAAGCGCAAACAAATCGATAACGGCGAAGCCCCGATCAAACAGCGCAATCGGGATCGACAAGCCAGTCTTCACGTTCGAGAAGGCAACGTCGCGGCCACCCGATGACGAGACGGTGACGGTATGGGAATGGACGACCGCGGACGGAGGCGTCAGTGCGCCCCGGCAATTTCCCTGCCCACCACCTGTTCACGAAGAGGGCAGACCATACGCATGCGATTCCGTCAAAGCGCGGCAAGGCCGGACGGCGGGTCGGGGGTTCGAGTTCGTTCGCCTCGGCTACAAGGGGTTACACGTCAAAAACGTGTAACCCCTTTTCCATTTCAGACACCATGCTGACCGGCTCGGTGCGGATCAACCGATCTCGATCCTTCCCGGCCGCTTGAAACTCACATCATCTCGTCCTCGCGGCGCCATCCATCGACACCCAGACTTGAAGCCGCCGTAAGCACGTCAGTTCGACTCCGCGACCGCACGCGCGCCGCCCGTGCGTTGCTTCGCGGACCGGCTCAGCCGGCCCTCATCGACCGGATGACTCACCATGAAAAAAGAACCGCTTTCACGGCGGGCAGCACAGCCGCAGACAGTTCATTTGACGAGCGAATACAACAGCGTCCCGGAAAACAGAACCAGCAGGACCGATGCGGAACGCAGCAGCGCCGTGATATGTCGCGGGCCGGATGCCAGTATGCTGATCACGCGCCCCAGGCTCGCCCAGCCGGTCCCGATGGGCATGAGGATCAGCAGAAACACACAGAACGCGACGGCACCGCTATTGGCATCATGAAACGCCTTAAGCGGAAACGCCGTGCTGGCAAGCAGAAAGGCCTTGGGATTCAACAGAGTCGCGATGAACAGATTCCACCGCGTCACCGCCTTCGGACGTCGATCTTCTTCCAGTCTGCCCCGCGTCCACATTTTTGCGGCCAACAGCAGCAAGTACGATGCACAGGCTACCTTGATCAGGCTCAAAACTTGAGGATGCTGCGCCGCGAATGCCAGCAGCGCAATCCCCCAAATGGAGATGGCGACGACGTAGCCTGTCGCCTCCGCAAGCACGAGCGGCAGTGTTCGCGCCAGCCCCATGCTAATTCCCGATGAAAACAGCAGCGTGTTCGTCGGCCCTGGCACGATCAACACCAGCACCGCGTAAAAACACATCGTCATCAATTGATGAGTATCCAACGTAGCCTCGCCCGCGGTAGTGACCAGCCTTCTCAACGTCGTTCGCCATGAAGCGACGCCAGATACGACGACGCATCGGCTTGCTCGCTGAACTCGAACTTCGTCGCCTCCAATGCATCGGACAGGCGATCCGCATCGGCGCGGCCGCAGCGAATCCCGATCAGTACGCGCCCGTAGTCGAACCCCTCGTTACGATAGTGAAACAGGCTGATATCCCACGCATCCGCGAGTGTCCGCAGAAACTCCAGCAAGGCGCCGCGGCGCTCCGGAAACATCACCTGAAAAAGTTTCTCGTTCTCGAGGCGGAACGCGTCTGCGCCGACGAGTTGATGCGCATGGGCTCGCCATAACGTACTCCCGCCGAGATCTGTAGCCTGGTAGCCAGCTGCCTCCAGGTCCTGCACGATCTTTCGCGCCCCTCCGGCACTCGGCGTCTGCACGCCGACAAACACCTGTGCGTCCTCCCCTGTCGTGCGGCGGTAGTCGAATGCAGTCACCACACAATCGCCGAGCCGCTCGATGAGTGCGCGAAAGCTTCCGGGACGCTCCGCGATCGAGACGGCGAAACGCGCCTCCCTGTTTTCACCGACCGCCGAACGCTCGGCGATATAGCGCAGCTGATCGAAATTCATGTTGGCCCCGGATGCAATGGCAACCAGTGTCGCGCCCTGCTGCTCGCGCGATTGCCAGGCCTTCAATCCGGCGAGTGCGAGGGCGCCCGACGGCTCGAGAATCGAGCGCGTATCGATAAAAACGTCCTTGATCGCCGCGCAGACTTCGTCGTTGTCTACCCGCACGATGCCGTCGAGATACTGCTTGCACAACTCGAAGCTGTACGCCCCGACCTGACGTACTGCCACACCGTCGCAAAAACGGCCCACGTGTGCCAGCCGCACCGGTGCGCCACCCTCCAGAGCCTCATACATGCTGTCGGCGTCGTTCGGCTCCACGCCGAAAATCCTGATCTGCGGCTTCACCCGCTTGACGTACGCGCAAATGCCGGCGGCCAGCCCGCCGCCGCCGATCGGTACGAAAATCGCGTCAAGCCGGGTCGTCTGCTGGAGAATTTCCATCCCAACGGTACCTTGGCCTGCAATCACGTGCGGATGATCGAAAGGCGGCACGAACGTACTCTTGCGATCGCGTGCGTCGGCCAGCGCAGCATCGCAGGCATCGTCAAAATTGTCGCCGTACAGCACCACCTCGGCGCCATAGCGCTTGACGGCTTGTATCTTGATCTCGGGCGTCGTGTGGGGCATGAACACTCGCGCATTGCAGCCGAGCGTGTGCGCCGCGAGCGCCACGCCTTGCGCATGATTGCCGGCGGAGGCGGTCACCACCCCGCGGGCCAGCACCTCGCCGGACAGCCGCGCCATGAGCGTATACGCGCCCCGTACCTTGAAACTGAAACTCGGCTGCATGTCCTCCCGCTTGAGCAATATGCGACGATCGAAACGTTCGGAGAGCCGGGACAGGCATTCGAGCGGCGTCTTGACGGCCACGTCGTAGACGGGGGCATTCAGGATACTGGTCAGATAGTTGAAATCTTCGTGCATGGTGTGATCGGTCGTGAACTGGATCGCGGCAGCCTCAACGTGCGTCACGCTCTGCTACCGCCGCTGACCACGGAGACGAGACGAACGCTCCCCCAGTCAGCTGCCGGATTCCTGCATCGCGCAGGACAACATTAGGGCACCCGAACAAATTGGGAGCAATCAGGTTAGCGGCACGCCGGACTTCGCGCGTCGCGCCGATCGCATGCGAAACGGATGCGTCGAGTCGCTCATCCAACGTCACCCACGGGTCGCCGCTCACATCCAGGCGCGGGAAATGAATTGCGTCCTCAATTGACATCCCGCAATCGATCAGATACGAAATGAGCTGCATAACGGCCGGCATTATCCGCCGGCCGCCGGATGCGCCGAGCGCAAGCACGTCACCCGTCGCGCGCTTGATCACCGTCGGGCACATGTTCGACAGCGGCACCGCACCGGGCTTGATCGAGTTGGCTTTCCCCGGTCGCGGATCGAACCACATGATCGCATTGTTCATGACGATACCCGTATGCGGCAAGGTCACTTTCGAGCCGAACATCGACAAGAGCGTTTGCGTCAACGCTACCGCGTTGCCGTGCCGGTCGACAACGCTGATATGCGTCGTGCACGTCCCGCGTCGTGCGTCGTCGGCGGGCGCCGTGCCGTCGATACGCTCGGCATAGGTCTGCGTCAGCGCGTCTGCAATTCGCGAGAAGAATCGCGCGTCCGGGCGTGTAACCCCGTCGACGGCCGATTGCCCCGCGAACAGCGATAGCGCGCGCGCCAGCGCCGGCCCTGCCGTGAGCGCCGATGAAGTCAGGATATCTGCATCACGGTAGTGCAGCGCTTCAATCGGCGCGATTTCGGCGCGATAGGCGGCGAGATCGTCAAGGCTCAGGCGCGACCCCACGGTCGCGAACCCGGCGGCAATCCGGCGGGCAAGCTCGCCCCGGTAAAAGTCGTCGCCGCCGCACTCGGCAAGCAGCTCCAGCGTGGCGGCCTGATCCTCGAGCAGGATGCGCGACGCCGCGCCCGACCAGTCCGACGCGGGCGCATGCCCATCCCGCAAATAACATGCATTGCTCGCCGGATAACGTGCCAGCCCGGCGGCGACGGACGCGATCTTCAACGTCAGATACCAATCGACCTCGAGTCCCTCCCGGGCGCAGCGAACCGCCGGCTCCAGTAGCCGCCGCCAAGGCAGCGAGCCGAATTCGCGATGCGCCAGCGTCATGCCGGCGACCTGCCCCGGGACACCGATCGAAAACGGGCCTTCGAGATTTCGGTCGTCGATTACCGCGGGCCACCCGAACATGCCCCGCGCGGGCTCGCCGGTCAGGCGATAGTCTTCGGCTTCGAGCGCCAACGGAGCCCGCGCCGCGAAGTCGATGCTGAATGCGGTTCCGTCGGCCGGCGAGACGACCATATGCCCGACGCCGCCCAGCCCGCTTTGCCAGGGCTCGAGCACCCCGATTGCGAAACTCGCGGCTATCGCGGCATCGATGGCGTTGCCGCCGTCCTCCAGCACCGCTGCGCCGATGTTCGATGCCTTGTAGTGCTGGCTGACGACGATGCCGCCCGATGCCGAAACCGCGGGCTTGCGGATCTGCCAATTCTCGAAATGACTCACTTCGTACCTCTGTCGTTATCCGTGGCATACGCGCTGCAAACCGGCGACATCAGGTTGTCGCGACGAGCCGCCAATGAGCGCCGGACGATCGCGGCCAGATGATCCAGTACGGTCAGCATTGCCGAATGGATAAAGAAATGTCCGCCGTCGAAGCATCGTATCGAAAACTCGACAGACGTGAACACCTGCCAGGCCAGCGCGTCCGTTTCCGATACCAGCGCGTCGTTCGTGCCGGTCAGCACGTGAACAGGTATGCCAAGATCTCGCGGCGTGCTCCGCCATGTTTCCCTGCACTGCAGGTCCGCACGAATGGTCGGCATGAAGGTGTCGAGGAAGTCCCTGCGCTCGCGCGCGACTGCCGGCAACCCGTCGAGACGTATCAACGCATCGATCAACGCATCGCGCGGCAGCAGATGCAGTACGTGCTCGCGTCGAATCGGCAGGTGTGGCGCGGCGCATGCCGACGCGACAAGTGCGATCGGACGGCACCCCTGGTCGACGAGCCGACGTGCCAGCTCCAACGCAACGACGGCCCCCATGCTATGGCCAAACAACGCGAACGGCGCGGGTGGACAGTCGCCGACGATGCGAACCAGTTCGTCGACGACCACATCCATGTGCGTCAGCGCGGCTTCGGAAAACCGGCTGCCGCGCCCTGGCAATTCGATCGCGCACACCTCGAAATTCGCCGGCAACGCACTCTGCCAGCCGGCGAAGACCGAAGCACTGCCGCCCGCGTAGGGCAAACAGAAAATCCGTGCGTCCGGGTGCCCGTTGGTGGAGAAGGACACGAGGCCACGGGGAAGCGTGGTGATTTCCGGCATGGCGGGCATACTCGATCGGGCCTATTTCCAGAACAGCAACGGCACGCATGCGAGCAGCAGCAGCGCCATCGAGCGGTTGTAGATCACCCGCGCACGCTCGGTTTGCAGCAGAGCCTGCATCCCGACGCCCAGTGCCGCCCACGCCGACACGGCGGGAAAATTGATCACGACCATTAATATGCAGATCCCGATCACCGACGAAACGAAGCCTTGGCCGTCGACCGAAAACAGAATGATCAGGTTCGCGGCCATCAGCCACGTCTTCGGATTGACGAACTGGAACATGGCGGCCTGAATGAACGAAAACGGCTTCGTCTCCGCGTCTTTGGCGGCAGGCCGCCCTGCGTTCGCGATCTTGTAGGCGAGGTACGCCAGATAGAGGGCGCCGACGACGAACAATGCCAGTCTTGCGGCCGGATACTCGATGAACACGACGCCGAGCCCCGTCGCGCTCAACACCACCAGAACGGTTGCACCCACCGTAATGCCGAGCAAATGGGGTAACGTGCGCACGAATCCGAAGTTCGCGCCCGACGCGGCCAGCATGACGTTATTCGGCCCTGGCGTAATCGACAGCGCGAGAATGTACGCAGCGACCGCAAGTGGCTTAAATTGGTCGATTCCTGATGCGAGAGCAAACGACATGGGATTCTCCTGACGGATATTGGCAATGGTGCTCCAGTGACAGCGAACGCTGGCGGCGAATCGTGGTCAGCCCGCTGTCGATTTGATGAACTCCGCGATGCCGTCCAGTTCGTGGCGCAACACGCGATAGCTGACCGTTTTCACGGGATTGCGAAGCATCGGCATGTCAATGACGCCTTCGCCCTGCGGCGCGATCCCGAGCTTGCTTTTGACGGCTTGTGCCGACGCATTGTCGGCCGGCGTCTCGAAGCGGATGCTTTGTAAATCGAATCGATCGAAAAAGATGCGCATGGCCGCCAGATACGACACCGATCCGATGCCGATGCCACGGTAGCGGGCCTGCCAGATATGGGCGTGCATGATGGCACTGAGTCCCGGTTCGAGGTGCGTCAGTTCGTGGACGCCGATCGCATCGCCCATGTGGCGAATCGCCAAGATCGGTGCACGTGCAATGCCGCCGTGTGCCCGCTGCACCAGAATCGTCAGCAACTCCCGCATGCGTTGCTCGCTCGGCAACTTGCCGACGTCGACGTTCATCGACTCCATGAGGGTCGAGGGCGAGCGATACCAGTAGTCAAGACACGGGATGATGTCCTGCTCTGCGAAATCATCCACGTGGATATCCGACAAATGAATCCGGTTCATGATGGCGCCACAATGAAATCGATAATCGATTGATTCACGTCGCCCGACTTTTCAAGGTGAAGGAAATGCCCCGCTCCCTCGACGATCTCGCGCGTCAGTGCCGCGGAAAAATACGCCGGCACGCCGTCGCCCGTAAATGCTTCGAGGCGTCCTTCGCGGTCGTGGGTACCATGCATCAGAAGCGTCGGCACGGTTACCGGCCCGGCGGCAATGCGTGCCTGCTGGTCACGGCGCTCCGGGTCACGCAACTCGACATGACGGCAGCGGTATTGAGCAAGCGCCGCCTCGAGCACGCCCGGCTGGCGAAAAGTGGCCTTGACCGATTCGATCGTGTCCCGCGGCACGTCCCAGTTTCTGGATGCGTCGCGCCACCACGCCTCGATGAAAGCAAAATCGTCATGGGCCAGCACCTGCTCGGCTGATGGCGATTGAAAAAAGAACGTATGCCAAATTCCCTTCAGGTAGTCGTAGTGCAATCGCTGTGCCGCGTCAGGACGACTCCATCCAAGCGCGACGAGCTTGGCGACCCGCTCCGGAAACAGAATGGCCGCTGCGATGGACGCTTGCGCCCCCCAGTCGTGCCCGACCAGAATTGCTTGTTCGAAACCAAGCTCGTCGATCAACGCTTTCAGGTCACACGCCATGTAGCAGGTGTGGTACTGATCCGGCGGAGCGGCGCTCGACGGCGCGTAGCCACGCAAATACGGCGCGACCGCTGTGAACCCTGCTTCCGCCAGTTCGGCGACCAAGGGCAGGAAGGAGCCGGCATGGTCGGGAAAGCCGTGCGAGCAGATGACCAAAGGGCCGCTGCCTTGCCGCAGGTAATGGATCTCGACGCCGTTCGCGTCGAACACGCCGCGCGTCACGTCCATGGTGTTCGATGAGCAGGCGGCACGGTTCATGCGACGTTGCTCAGGCGCTGTTCAACGATACCGGCGAAACCATCGACCGTTGCATGATTCATGAAGTCCAGCAGCGATACTTCGATGCCGCACGCCTGCTCGATCTTCGTCACCAGCACCGCTGCCGCAAGCGATCCGCCACCGAGCACGAAAAAATCCGCATCGGAAGCGACGTGCTCAACACCGAGCGCTTCGGAGAAAAGGCGCTTCACGAGTGCCCTGGTTGCTTGCATGTTCACTCCATCGCGTGAATCGGATCGCCACCATCATCGCGCCGTTCGCGGACGGTGACGATCCGGATATCGCTCGTATCGGACAGTCAGCCGCGGTTGTCGAAATCGAACGGCCGCCCTCTCACATTGCTGTGGACACGCTTGTTGTGCCCGTAATGGTCCTGGCCCGATACCAGCACGACGCCATACTTGTCGAGCGAAATGGAGCTGCCGTACTCCTCGACCACATTCGTATCCGGATACACCTTCACACCGGTCGGAACGTAGCGACTCGCATATCCGAGTCGTGTCGTATCGGTCGTTGTATTCGGAAATGACGAATGCATGAGCGTGGACCAGAAGATCACGCACTCCCCTGCCTGCATCGTCAGCGACACCGCCTGCGATTCGTCCGGCTTCCACGACGGATCCTTCTGGAGAGAACGGTAGTCGTAACCGAAAAATCCGCGCTTGATCCCGTCCTTCTCCTGGGTGTTGATCTTCGAAACGTCGTAGGCCATCTTCTTCGACTCGTCGTAGAACATCTCTTCGTGCGTGCCGGGAATGAAGCGGAGACAACCATTCTCCTCGGTCGCGTCGGTAAACGCAGTCCAGGCGGTAATCGCCCCGCCGAACCGGCTCTCACCTGGCCAGACGATCTGCGGCGCGCCCGATGCATGCGCGAACGTGTCGGCTTGATGCCAGTCCGTCCCCTCGTCGCCGGGATACTTCGGAAACATCTCCGATCGCCAACACAACAAGTCCGGGCCCAGCATGCTAGCGACGCGTTCGACGATCTCGCGCTTGCAGATATGCTCGCTGAGCAGGTTCACATCGAGGTGGCGATCATAATTGGCGATAGGACTCGTCGCCGGCAGATCGTAGATGGCGTGTTCCCTGTCGAAAAGCTCCGCTCGAATTACTCGGTAGCGTTTGCGCGCCTCTTCGGGCGAATACACGCGAAACGGTCCAAAGAAGCCCTGAGCACGGAATTGGGCGAGTTCGTCTGGAGTCAGTGAAAACTGCGTCATGTCGATCCTCACGGTTGAATCACTTGGTGCTATTTCTCTACGACCGCCGCAACCGCGGCTGCCGCTCGATAAAGTTCTGTCCAGCCGGACAACGTCGGCGCCAGCATCAGCTTGGCCGTGGGTACGGTTACACCTAGGTCCTCTTCGATCTTGACTTGCAGTTCGACGATCGACAGCGAGCTGGCGCCCAGGTCGAAGAAGTCGTCGTCGTCACCGATCTCGCGATCTTTCAATAGCCCGGTCAGCCGTTTCCGAATGGATTCCTTGAATTGCAACGATTCGCTCATGTTCCTCTCCAGTGTTACGGTTCTCCTGCGAACTCATCAGTTTCTTTCTGTTGACCTTGCCATTGACGGTCAACGGCAGTGCGACCTGCACTTCGATAATGTCGGGAATCATGTAGCTCGCCAGACGCTGCCCGAGGTGCTCCCGAACGCTCACCCGCACCTTGGCGGGTTCCTGCGATGACTGCACAAACGCGACGAGGCGCTTTTCTCCCAGTTCGTCGCGGCCGATCTCGACAACCGCGTCCTCGACGCCATCGGCCGTCGCGAGAACCTGCTGCACTTGTTCTATCGATACGCGATAACCGCGGATCTTCACTTGCCTGTCGAGGCGGCCGATGAATTCATAGGCGCCGTCAGGGCCTTCCAGCACGAGATCGCCCGTTCGATACAGCTTGCTCCCCTCGCAGTGCGGATCGTCGACGAAGGCCGCGCTGGTTTTCTCCGGATCGTTCAGATAGCCGAGTGCGAGGCCGACCCCTCCCGTATACAGTTCACCCGCCTCGCCCCGGCGTACCGGTTGACCGCTCCCGTCGAGGACGCGCACCGTCGTCCCCGTGATCGGTGTGCCGATGGGTACCGTTGCTCCCGGTGGCGTAGCAGCCGTCATCACGTGGCAACAGGTGAACGTCGTGTTTTCGGTCGGCCCGTATCCATTGATGACTGTCAGCGACGGAAAGGCGCCGAGCACGCGCCTGACCGATTCGGGCTGAAGCACATCGCCGCCCGCCAGAAGCACGCGAAGTCCCGACAGCAACGTGAGCCGGTTGCGAACCACGAGATGGAAAAGCGCAGCCGTCAACCACATGACCGTGACGCGTTCTTCGCGCACGAGGCGGCCCATCGCGTTCAGATCGAGCACGGGCGATTCCTCGATCACCAGCGTCGCGCCGTTGAGCAATGCCCCCCATATTTCGAATGTCGATGCGTCAAACGTAATCGGCGCCATCTGCAGGACGCGATCGCGCGAATTCAGCGCGATGTAGTTCGTTTCGACGACCAGGCGCTGAATTGCCTGATGCGGCACCAGCACGCCTTTGGGCTTGCCGGTGCTGCCCGAGGTGAACATTGCATAGGCCACGGAGATCGGCGTCGCCGGCTGCGCGAGTGCGATCATTCCGGCATCATCGTTCCGGGCCGGCAGAACCCCGTCCCGACCGATCTCGACAAGCGCGATGCGTGCGAGATCCGAATCGAACTTCAAGTGCGCGACGTTCTCGGACAACGTCAGTGCAACGCGTGCGCCGAGTTCCTGCAGATGCTCGTTCAGCACCGCTGCCGGGCCGGCCGGGTCGACCGGCACATAGTAGGCGCCGGCCTTCAACACACCGATCATCGCGATCACCGCGCCGGGCGAACGCGGCAGAAGCAGCACAACGGGCGAGCCCGCGAGAACGCCCGACCGGACGAGGCGAGCCGCCAACAGATCGGAAAGCTCGTCGAGTTTCGCGTAGGTATACCGCGCGCTGTCTGCGGCAAGCGCCGTGTGCGTGGCATGACGCCGGACCATCTGTCCGAATCGCTCGAGTATGCTCATCTCCCACCCCGCTGGATCGACACAAAACGGACGCTCGGATCACCGAGCGCCCTGAAGTGAATCGGGACGCACACCGTCATGCTGCCCCCCTGCCGCCGAAGAACTCGACGATAGAATCGTTCACGGCGTTCCTTCCCCGCAGGATTTCGTAGTGGTCTCCCGGCACCACGAGGTGTTGCTCGGCGTTGCGCAACAGCGCGGCAATGACCTGCGAACTGGCGGCACTGACCTGCTCGTCGCGATCGGTCGAGATCAGGCGCGTCGGGTGCGGTACGCCGCCGGCCAGCGCCATGAAGTCGGTACCGCGATAGGATAGGTAGTTCAGCCCGTGGCGGTACAGACGCGCCGCCGACGAAAACGGCATGCGTACCTCGTCATCGAATTCGGTCCTGGATGACGCACGCACGCGGCTCGCTGCGAGCTTCTCGCATAAGGCGGCCGCGTAGTTGATACCTTCCGCCGCCAACGGCAACAGACTGTCGACCTCCCTTTGAAAATTCGATTGCGGGCACACCGCGGGACTGAGCATGTACTCTCCGCAAACCAGCGCAAGGCGATCGATTCGACTCCCCTCGATGGTCGCGGCTACAAGTGCGATGCCGGCGCCCGAGCAAAATCCGACAACCCCCGTCTTGCGCACACCGAGCGCGTCCAGCACCGAACACATGTCTCGCACATGCGCCTCGGGCGTCAATCCACTCTCGTGCGGACCGGGAGGCTGATCGCATAGCGAGCGCCCTTGCCAGGTGACCACGTTGAATTCACTCGCCAACAGCGAGCAAAGCGTTCGGGCGGCATCGACACGAAGCCCGAACGGAAGTATCAACGTCAGGAACGGATTAGTTTCAAGCCAATCGCCATGAAGCGCGCGCAGCTTCTTTCCGTCAGACGCCGTAACGGACAATTCGTACATAGGCAAGGGTTTCGAACGAAACGGGATGTCTCTCGTGGCCAACGATCAGTGCGATGGATGTCGCCTAGGCTAGTGCAGCAGCTTCCAGCCCGCCTCGTGATACACCAGGAACGTACCGATCGTGCGACGCATCGACGAGCACCGCTCGACCGCGTGCAGATTGCGGCTATTGAATATGCACAGCTGACCGCTCCTTGGCCGCACGGTCAGCGCATCGACGCCATCAAGCACGCCCAGCGTCTTGTTCATCGCATACTCTTCAGCCCACTGGTCGAGCTGCCGACGCGATTCCGGGCGGATGTTCCACAGCACGAAGCCCGCCTCGTTCTCGGCCTTCTGTATCGTGATGAATGCGCCCAGTTGCTCGAGATTGAGCCGAAACGGCCACCGCTCGGCGTCACGCCCGAAGTCGATGCAGTCGCAGTGCGGCGCAAAGCTGAACGGATCGCCTTCAAAAGGAGGATATTCACGCTTCGTGGCCAGCATGAATTGACTCCAGTTCCCGAATTGCAGGGTTTCCGCACCCAGCTCCCGCATGAACAACTGAATGAAGCGCGTCTCGCGCATGTTGATGTTCGCGACACCGGCATGACCGAAGTACTCGGCGACATTGTTCACCAGGGCCTCGGAATTCGAACGCTGAAGCTGACCGAGCGTGATGCCCGTGGCATTCAGCGCGCGGTGGTACTGATGATTGCGCAAATCGGGAAAGCCACGATCGTTCCACCATGCATCGATTTCGCCAGGCTCGACCACGTCCAGCAATGCCACGGCAACTTCCCGATCACGCACGCATTCGGCGGCCTCGCGTAATGTCATGGGCCTGCGGACGTCATACCCGTCAAATGTCATGAATCGGCCACCGAACACCGTTTCCATTTCGCATTTCCAGAATAGTTGAATGACTTTCGCACACCAGCAAACCGGCGGGTCTTGACTTGAAAATCAAAACGCGTCGATGCACACATGCCGGTATAAGCAGCTTTATTGCTATTGAATCGGACTACTACACAACACGACGATTCATCGATCCGTTTTCAGTCGCATGTCATGCCGGATTCGCCGTGGCAAGGGCAGTGACGGAGAAGCACACTCCGTTGCCCGCCGGCCCGGCACACCCTCTTCGTGGTGGAAATACTCTATCCCGGGCCAGCTGCATGAGTAAAGTGCGGCGACGCCCGCTCGACCGCGCAATTCAGTTGATATTGCTGCGCGACGGCACGCCATCGATCGGCGTGGTCGCCACGCGGCCCGTTCGGCCGCAAACCCATACACGACGGGAATCCAGCGCATTTCATCACCATTTTTCGTGAGCGGGAACCCGGTCCGATCCACGCCACTTTTCGACCGGTCTTGCTCACACCGGCCACTCGCAGCTGAGCAAAATTTCGATACTAGTGCGCAATTTTCGTAAAGAAGCGGACGAACGGCCATCGCTATGCTTCACAGCTCGACACCACGATTTGCCTTCATTTTCGAGAGGGGAAAATGGACGTTCTCTCAGAGCAAGACAATGCGCTACGAAACGACGAATTCCTTTCACTCTTTCCGAGAGGCGAATGCCACGGGACATTCGGCGAACTGATGCAAGGTGTCCTGCCGGACAATCGGCACTTTCTGGTCACGTTGCCGGTCAATCTGAAGAGCGTCGTCGAATTCGAGATCACTGGCTCCGATCACGTCGCCGTGGATGTCGGATTCAAGACCAAGGCCTGTCGCGCGGTTCAGGATTACCTGCGCCTTCACGATCTTCCGCCAGGCGGCATGCTGCATTTCAAGTCGATGTTCGCCGTGGGCAAGGGGCTGGCGAGTTCGTCGGCCGACATGGTCGCGGCAGTCCGTGCCGCCGCGTACGCGTATGGCCGAACGCCGGCACCCGAGACCATCGAGTCGATCCTTCGTTTCATCGAACCGACGGACGGCGTGATGTACGACGGCATCGTCTCGTTCTTCCACCGTGAAGTGAAACTCGACGAGCGGCTCGGCAAGACTCCCCCGCTCGTGATCGTCAGCGCGGATCGCGGCGGCGAATGCGACACGATCGAATTCAACCGGAAGAGGCGCGATCCGTCCGCGGAAGTGTGCGACGAATACAGCAGAATGCTGGCGCGCATGAAAACGGCGGTTCGCGACCTCGATCTACCCGAGCTCGGCGAGATCGCGACTCGCAGTTGCGAGTTGTCGCAGTCGTTCAATCCCCACCCACACATCGGCATCCTGCGCACGCTGCGCAACGAGACCAACGCGCTCGGTCTAGTCGCCACCCATTCGGGAACGTGCGTGGGGTTGCTCTACGACGCCAACGCCGCCGAGACGGGAGCATCGGCAGCGCATGCACAGGCGCGGCTGCACGCACATCGAATCGAATCCATTCAATACACAACGGTATAGGAATCGCACATGCTTCAATACGAATCGTCGCTCGATGCAATGCAGGACGCCGTGCTGTTTCCAATCGAACGCGCCCTGCACATGTTGTCTTTCAAGGCGATGAAGATCGTGCCGGCCAATTACATCATCAACAAGGCGCGCACGCGCGGCGAATTGCAGCCGGGAAAAACCGTCGTGGAGACATCGAGCGGTAATTTCGCCCTCGGAATGGCCATCGTATGCAACCGCTTGAATCACCCCTTCGTGGCAATCGGCGATCCCGTGATCGACCCGACATTCAAACGCCAGCTCGAAATGCTGGGCGGCCGGGTGGAAATCGTCACGGACAAGAAAGGCAGCCAAGGATATCAGAAGGCACGACTGGATCGGCTGCATGAAATTCTCGCTGCCGAGCCGGGAGCCTTCTGGTGCCGGCAGTACGACAACGAGAACAACGCGCTCGCTTATGCCAACATCGCGCACGAACTGCTCGACACGATCGGCCCCCGCCTGATTCTCGTCGCACCGGTTGGCTCCGGCGGATCAAGCTGCGGTATCACGACAGCACTGCGCGCGGCAGGCGCCGACTGCACGCTCGTCGGTGTCGACACTTTCAACAGCGTCCTGTTCGGCCAGATCGACGGCCCCCGCAAGCTGCGCGGTCTCGGCAACACGATCATGCCCGGCAATCTGAAGCATGCGCTGTTCGACGACGTGCATTGGGTCAGCGCGGAACTTGCCGATCATTTCACGCGCAAACTCTACAAGTCCACCGGACATTTTCGCGGGCCGACCACCGGCGCCGCATTTGCCGTGGTCCGATTCGTGCGCAACCGATATCCGGACACGCCGATCGTCTTTCTGAGCCCGGACGACGGTTCCCGCTATGTCGACTCGACTTTCGCCAGCAACGACGACAGCCCTGCATACGATCAGCTCCGGCCGGTCCAGATCGAGCAACCGACTGCTTACGACGCCGATACGGAATGGGCGTGGATGAAATGGAATCGCGCGGACATTCACCGGTTTCAATGAATCATGGCGATCGTCTACATCGAATCGAACACCACCGGGTTCGGGCAGAGCTTGCTCGATGTGTCGTTGAACTACGACGAAACCTGTTTCCTCGTGCGCGACCGTGCACGCTATGCTTTTCTCGACCGATTGTCGCCGGACGTTCGCGTGATCGATTGCGACACGCAGTCTGTCGACACGCTCGAGCGTATCGTCGGCGATCTTCCCGACGTGCGTTATGTCGCGTCGACGAGTGATGGATTCATCGAGAACGTCGCACGATTGTCCGAGCGTCTCTGCCTGCCCGGCAATTCGGAGGCGGCCGTCGCCTTGTGCCGGGACAAGTTGCGGCTTCAAGATACGTTACGCGACCATGGCGTCCCGTACCCGTACACCGCGGCAATCGAATCGGCGAATGCTGCGCGCAAGCTAACCTATCCGGTCATCGTGAAGCCCAGACAGGGCACGGGCAGCATCGGCGTGCGCCTGGTCGAACGGGAGCAGGATTTTCCGGACATATCCGATAGCGCGTTCATTTGCCAGCGCTTCGTCCCGGGGGTGGAGTTCTCCGTCGAATCGTTCAGCGACGCCGACGGCCATCATGTGCTCGCGGTGACACGCAAGTTCCTGACCAAGCCGCCGCATTTCCTCGAACTGGCGCACGTCCTGCCGGCGAACCTCGATGCGGCCACCCACGCCCGCATCGTCGATACCGTCCGTCGCGCGCTTCACGCCGTCGGTTATATGTTCGGTCCCGCGCATACGGAACTGAAGGTTCACGGCGACACAATCAGCATCATCGAAATCAATGCGCGCCTGGCAGGGGGCATGATTCCCCGTTTGATGGAGCGTGCCTATGGATGGTCGATCGCGGATCTGTACGTACGCAGCCATCTCTCGGGTCGCAGCCAGTTTGTCGTGCCGACACCCGCGCTGCACAGCGCCGTCGCGTTCGTCGTGCCGGAAGTCGGGCGCCGCTATGTTGGTATCGATTTCCCGGACGATTGCGCCGATGCGGGACTGTTTCGCGAGGAAGGCGTCAACGCAGGCAAGTTCGACTTTTCGGATCGCGCCGGCTACGTGATTTCATTCGGACCGAGCGCCGGCTCCGTGCTCCGGAACGCATTGTCGCTACGGAGGCGTTCACGCGTACTGTACGACGATCCGGACCGGGAGATGCCGGACCGCGACACGATTCACGATATCGTCTACGAACACTCCCCCCCATGCTTCGGCAAGCTTACGGTTAATCTTCTCGCGATCGAAAAAGCCCATCTGATCATGCTGCGGGAACAGTCGATCCTGAGCGCGGAGCAGTTCCACTCGCTGCGAGAAGCGGTGATGGCGCTGGAAGCGAATCCGGCGTTGCTGCGGGAACACGTTTCCGGTCGCGGAGATTACTTCGACTACGAGCAGTACGTGATCAGCCGTTGCGGACGAGACACGGGCGGCATGGTTCAGGCGGCGCGCTCGCGCAACGACATCAATAGCACGCACCTTCTGCTGACCATCCGTCAGGCGCTGTCGCAAGTCACGCGCCGGGCCATTGATCTCGGCGAGGCGCTCGCACGACGCGCTGCGGAGTCAGCCGACGTTCCGCTGCCGATCTATAGCCAGTACCAGACCGCCATGCCAGGGTCGGCAGCACACTATCTCGTCGCACAGTGCGATATCTTGCTCGGGACGCTCGACGCGCTGTCCTCGCTGCGCGACGGGTTGACATCCTCTCCGCTTGGCGCCTGCGCGGGTGCGGGCACGACGTTTACCACCGACCCGCGACGCACGGCGAACCTGCTGGGTTTTTCGACGGGGCCGCTCAATTCGCTGAGCGCGATCACCGACAAGAATCCGGCACTGCGCTGCGCCTGTCTGCTAACCGAGCTGAGTAGCAATCTGAACCGTATCGCCACCGACCTGCAGCTCTGGTCGATGCGTGAAATCGGGATTGTCACGTTGCCCGACGGCATGTACGGCGGGTCGTCCAACATGCCGCAAAAGCGCAATCCGTATCTGCTCGAATGGTTGCGCCTTGGTCACGACCGGATCGCCGGACATTGCGCCGGGGCACTGTCATCACTGTCGCATTTGCCGACCGGTAACTCCTATCAGGCAAGTCGCACCGCGGTGGAAGCGGTCAGCGCGATGAGCGGACTCGTCATCGACATGCTGAAGGTGCTCGTCTATGCGATAAACGAAATCCAGTTCGACGCCAACGCCGCGCGCCGCGCAATCGACATGGGCAATGCGGGCGCGACACTCGTTGCAGAATCGCTTGTGCAGCAACACATGGCATCGTTCAGGGACGCCCACGCGGCTGTGAGCCGTGCGCTGTCAAACACGCCTGATGCTACGCAGGATGTGCTCGACACCGCCGCGGGCACAATGCTCGACCGCCTCCATGTCGAACTGGAAAGCGCAACCGTATTCGATCGCCTCGACAGCGGCGGCGGGCCGTCGACGCGGAACACGCGCGCCGCACTGGCGACGCTCGCCGCGCGTTTGCTGGATCAGCGTAGACGTCAGCGATTGCGCGAGTCGCGCGCTGCTGCGGCGAAGCAAGCGCTCGATCACCGCTTCATGAGTATCCGCGCATGACCGACATCACACTGCTTTGCTCGGATGGCCCGCATCATTTGTACCTTGCCACGGAAATACTGAACGCGTTCGGACAGGTTCGCGTCATCGTCGAGCCCGGGCGCGAACAGGCATCGCGCCTGCTTCGCAAGGGCCACTATCGCGCGTATTTCTGGACACGTTACCACGAATGGCGACGCAAGCTATTCGGCTATGACACTTACCGCCGCCGCTACTTTCTTCGCGACGACGGGCCGCAAACATGGGACGCGCTTCGACGGCATGCCGGCGTGCGGTATCTGGAAACGTCGTGGATCAACGACACGATCGTGCTCGACGCACTGCGCGAGAAAATCTCCGATGTCTATATCGTGATGGGTACCAAGAAAATCGGCACGGCCGTGCTGTCGCTTGTCCCGTCCGATCGCATCGTCAATATCCACGGTGGTCATTTGCCGTACTACCGCGGCAACCACTGCTTCTTCTTCGCGCTGCATCACGGCGAACTCGACAAGCTGAGCACGACGATTCATCGGGTGTCCGCAGGTCTCGACACTGGCGCCATCATTAGCCGTCATTCGGTTCGGCTCTCTCCGGACGACAATTCGGAAACGCTCTATTCGCGTGCCGAGCGTGCCGCGATGGACAGCCTCGTTGCCCGCCTGAAGCGGGATTCCGATATCGCCACATGGAACAGCGAACCTCAGCCGGACATCGGTTCGACCTATCGCATGCGCGATCGCGGCCCGCTGGTCGAACTCGTACATCACCTCAGCGCCGTCCGCCGGCGGCTTGCGGTGGGCGCGAATCGCGGCAAGGAGACCGGCTAGATGAACGTTGACGACGCGCTGGTCGGCAAGCTGCTCCAGATCATGCTGTTTTCGATCCCGCTGATCATCTCTCCGGGGCCGAACAACCTGATGACGACCGCCAACTGCGCGCAATTCGGATACCGGCGCACATTGCCGTCGCTGACCGGCATCTCGTTCGGCGTGTTCGTATTGTTCATGGTCGTCGCGCTCGGGTTGTTCAGCGTGATGAACCGTTACCCATTGCTGCACCCGGCGCTGAAAGTGATTGGTTCCGCGTACATCCTGTACCTGGCCTACAAGCTCTACACGTCGCAGTCGGACAATGCCGAAAGTCGTTCGATCGAACATCCCATTACGTTCGGTGAGGCTGCCCTGCTCCAGGTCGTGAACCCGAAAATCTGGCTGCTCGGCGCCAGCGCGACGTCGACGTTCCTGCCGCTGACGGGGAACGTCTACATCGACGCGACGCTCCTGTCGCTCACCCTCGGGCTCGTCTTCTTCCCATGCAACTCGCTGTGGGCGGTAGGGGGCCTCGTGATGTGCCACGTCCTGAACGGCAAGACGCTCCAGCGCATCCTGGCGCTGCTGTCCGCCTCTTCGATCGCGTTCCTGCTTTTCTGAAGGCGGCCGCACCACCCCATTTTGGAGACGCTCACCCGTGAAGCACATCGTCCTGGCTTTCTGCACGAATCTCGACAAAGATCCGGTATCGGCGCGCGTGCTGGCGCGACTTCTTGCGGTCGGCATCGACTGGCAAGTCGAAGGCACCGTGGACGGACGTCCGATACTGCACACGCAATCCGGAGGCGTACGCTACGACCTGTTGCAACTCGACGACGTGTTCAGTCACAACTATCGACGCTACGCTCCGCTGGTAAACACCGGCTTCGGCGATGCGGACGCGATCGTGATCGTCAACTGGCACGAAGGGAAAAACGCGCCTGATCGCATCTTCACGATTCAGACGACCGGCGACATGGAAAGCGGTACGTTCAGCCCGGTCGATCCCGCCATTGCACGCAGCCTGTTTCTGACGGTCGAACACGAGCGCCGGCAAGCGGGCCTGGATTCGTACTCGACGTGGATGGAAGCCACGCACTGGTCCGGGCCGCTCTACGGCGCCCAGCCCGGCAGCCTCGTCTCCGCCGTCACGCCGTCGGTCATCGATCTGGAAATCGGCAGCACCGAGGACGCGTGGACGTGCCCGGACGCCGTCGACGTGCTCGCGCGCGCGTTGCTGACGGTGGGCAAGCGAATCGTCCAACCGGCGATCTCGCTGCTCTGCATCGGCGGTGTCCACTTCGAGCCCGGCTTCACGCAACTGCTGCGCGACTACGGCGACACGCAAGGACTCGCACTGTCGCACGTGCTCCCGAATCACTGGCTGGTCGCGCACGGCTACGACGCGCCCGAACGGCTTACGGACCTCGTCGCGTGCGCCCGATCGATCAAGGGCGGCGTGGACGCGATCGCTTTTCACGACAACCTGAAGGCCGCCCACAAGCAGCAGGTGCGCAGTCTTGCGAGCGAACTGCGCGTTCCCGCCCTCTCGCATCGGAAGTTGCGGTCACCCGACCTGGCCGGTTTGATTCGCGACGCGAAAGCCTCCCCTTGACCCGGGCGAGGTCATTTCCCGCGCACGGCGCCGGGAGAATAGCCGTAATGTCGCTTGAACGCGGTAGAAAACCGGCTGTGCTGCGCGTAGCCGCACTCGAGTGCGATGCTCATGATCTTCTGATTGGTGTGTTTCAGCATGTCATGCGCGCGGCGCATCCGCAGCTCGGTCAGAAACGCGTGCGGAGACTGGTCGAACGTGTTCTTGAACTTGCGCAGGAAGTGATAGCGGCTGAGATTCACCAGATCCGCCAAATGTTCGAGCCGCACGATCTCACCGAGGTTGGCGTTGCAATACTCGCGGATCTGGTCGGCCTGCTTCATCGACAGACGGCCGCGCGCATCCACGGGTTCCAGCTCGGCCTCGGCATATCCGCGAATCGCATTGAGCAGAATCCAGCTCATCAGGCTGTCGATGCCTAGCGACAGCGTGTCGTCGCCCCAATCGGCCTGCGCGATGCTGTTCGCCGCCGCACTGATGACTGGGGACGCTTCCTGGAATACCTCGCGGAACCGGTAGGCCTCCGGCGGCTGTCGCAAGGACCGGATCAGGCTGGGCTCCAAACTGGGCAGGTCGAAGTAAATGTGCAGAAAATTGAGGCGCTCGGTAATCCGCCACTGCGATTCGCCTTCGCCAATCGGGAACAGGCAGACCGCGCTCTTAAATCCTCGGCGTACGACGCGCCGCCCATCGACCTGCGCACAATTTTCACCGCCGGACAAATAGATACTCAGCACATTCTCCGTTGAGCGCTTATATTCGGTCAGCGTATTATGACCTGTCCATTCTGACAGGATTATGCCCGACGGCAATTGCATGGATCGAACGGCTTCGGCTCCCGCCGAATTCAATGCACCCCGAACCGTAATCGAATTTGAGCAAGACATGTGTCGCAATCGCAAGTTGTGAATGTGGGTACGAAAAGACGGATTACCCGCTGGAGAGGGGTGCCGCATACGCTTTCTGGAATACGTCGCACCACTCCGGGGAAGCATCCGCCGCCAATACCCGAAGCCAGTCTGTCCCTTTCGGCCAGTGCGGTCATGCCTCGTTAGCTTACCTGAAGTCCACCGGAAGCGGCCGGACAATACATGTCGAATTCGGGCTGAAGTGTCCGGCCTGTCGCGGACACTCGTCGGAGTCGTCCGACGAGTGCATTATGGCGATCGGTCCACACTCTATGCACCAGACGCAGCTCTCCGTATGAAATCTTGCCCGTTTTAAAATTACCGCGCAACGACATAGGTTTTCAATGACGCGAATAATGAGCGATTCGATCCGCCCATTTTTGAACGGACGAGATCGATGACAATTCGATTGCGGATATCTTGAAAAAGCGCCGGCATTGGCGTTAATCGCGTCTCGAAGACACAAAATCTCCGTGACTTCCTGGAACGCGTGATACTGTTCGCGGCTGATCCGCAACCGTGGCGAAAGAGTCACGTTTTCAACACCGCGCCGCTCGTACTCGGCGCATTCGGCGTTGCGTAGGCCGAGTCGCTCGACAGCACGTTCGACCGGTCGAAACGCTGCAGTGATCAGGGGGCGAGTGGGGCTTGACGCAGAATTTCACCTGGACTTCATTGGACAAGGTCTTTTACCAGCTTATCGGGGGCAGCTACTTCGCGGATCGTCCTCGCGACCAAGCAATGCAAAGCGCCGCCGAGTGCCACACTCCGAATAACAGAGCCAGCCTGCGCGCACTCCGCCAATAGGCCTGGTGGTGCCTCCAATTCGCCACTTCATGGAAATCGAATAACCTGCCCCACAGGCGCGCCCCCTGATATCGAACAAAATCGGCGATCCACCATTGCCGCACGCCCCGCAACCGATTCACGCTATTCATCCCCCGCGAGCCCGTTCCCGCCGTCGAAGCGCGTAACGCCCGGCAGCGCGCGCAGCTTGTCGCAGATCGCCTTGTATTCGAGTTCCGACACCCGCGCCAGTGCGATGCGCACCTCGTCCTGCTCGCCCGAGTCGTCGGCACGCTGCACGATGAACTGCTTCACGCGCGCACTGTCGGGGCCGAGCGCCGCGTGCAGCGAATCGAACGTCAGCGTGCCGCTCGCAACCGTCAACGCAAGCTGGCGCCGCTGCCGCACCGTGAAATAGCGCCGCTCCAGCGGCTTGATGCCGGCCAGAATGATCAGGATGATGATCGTCGCCGACACCGACGCGACATAGAGCCCGCCCCCCACCGCAAGGCCGATCGCGGCGACCGACCACAGGCTCGCGGCCGTCGTCAGCCCGCGCACGATCTCGCCGCGCAGCAGGATCGAGCCCGCGCCGAGGAAGCCGATGCCCGACACGACCTGCGCGGCGATCCGCGACGGATCGAGCACGACGTGGTCGCTGGTGCCGAGCACGTCGGCGAAACCGAACGCCGACACGATCATGATCAGCGTCGAGCCGACGCACACGAGCATGTGCGTGCGCAGGCCGGCCGCCCACGACAGGCGCTCGCGCTCGAAGCCGATGACGCTGCCGAGCGCCGCCGCGAGCACGAGCCGCATCACGAGTTCCAGGTTGTTGAGCATCCGATTTCTCTCCTTTTTTTGGTGCCGGCCGCGCGGAATGTTTTATCCTTGGCCCCGGCCGCGCCGATTCCCGGGCCGCGCCGACACGTTTTCCGATCCAAGCGCTCAACCCCGCCATGTCCGTTTCCGACTCCGCTTCCGCCCAGGCCGCCCAACTGCGCGACCATTTCGCGCACGTCGTCTTGCCGATCTGGCGGGGTTCAGGGTTCGACCCGGCATTGCACCTGCCGTTCGAGGCCGTGGATCCGGCCACCCACGCGCCGCTGCCCGTGACCCGTTATCGCGCAATGGCGTGCGCGAGGCAACTGTTCGTGTTCGCGCAGGCCGGCGACCCGGCGCACGCGGCCACGCTGTTCGACGCGCTGTGCCGGCACTTTCGCGACCCGCGTCATGGCGGCTGGATCTACAGCGTCGACGCGCAGGGCGCGCCGCTCGATACGACCAAGGATCTCTATACGCACGCGTTCGTCGTGTTCGCGTGCGCCGCATGGCATGCGGCGTCGCGCGACGCCGCCGCACGCACGGTGGCGGAAGAAACCGCCGCGCTGATCCAGGACCGCTTCGCGCCGCGCCACGGCGACGCGTTGCTCGATGCCGCGCGCCACGCCGATTTCTCGTCATCCGGCAGCGGTGCGCTGCAGAATCCGCTGATGCATCTGACCGAAGCGTGGCTCGCAGCCGCCGACGCATTCGGCGACCCGGCGTTCGACGATGCGCTCGCGCGCACCGCGCAGGCCGTCGAGCGCACGTTCGTCGATGCGGCGACCGGCTGCGTGGCCGAGTTGCCGCTCGGGGCGGCCGACAACCGTTTCGAGCCCGGCCATCAGTTCGAGTGGTTCTATCTGGTCGACGCGGCCGGCGCGCGGCTCGCGCAGACCGGGCTTCCCGCCGCGCTGTCGCGCGCGTTCGCGTTCGCCGAGCAATACGGCGTCGATCCGCAGACGGGCGGCGTGTGCGCGGCGCTCGACGCGCAAGGCGCATGCATCGACGGCACGCAGCGGATCTGGGCGCAGACCGAATACCTGCGCGCGCTCGCGACGCACGGCGGCACGCCGGCCTCGGCGCCGCTCGCGCGCCAGATCGAGCGGTTCGCCGCGCGCTTCCTGCATCCGCGCGGCTGGTTCGAGTGCAAGACGGCGGAGGGCCAGGTGTCGCGCGCCGACATGCCGTCGACGACGCCCTACCACCTCGCGACCGCCTACGCGGCGCTGCCGGCCGGTTCGTAACCCGTCGCGGCGAACGACGGCGCCGCGCGGCCGCCCGGTGCGGCGCGTCCGTCGCCCAGCTCGAACACCGACACCGCCTGCATCAGGTGTGCGGTCTGGTCGTTCAGCGATGCGGCGGCGGCCGCGACCTCCTCGACCAGCGCCGCGTTCTGCTGCGTGAGCTGATCCATCTGCGTGACGGCCTGGTTCACCTGCTCGATCCCGACGCTCTGCTCGACCGACGCCGCCGTGATCTCCGCCATCGTCTGCACGACCCGCGTGATCGACGCCGACACCGAGCGCATCGCGTCGCCGGCGCGCTCGACGAGCTCCGCTCCGCCGTTGATCTGCGCGACCGAATCCTCGATCAGCGCCTTGATCTCCTTCGCCGATTGCGCGCTGCGCTGGGCGAGCGAGCGCACTTCGCCCGCGACCACCGCGAAGCCGCGCCCCTGTTCGCCGGCCCGCGCGGCCTCGACCGCCGCGTTCAGCGCGAGGATGTTGGTCTGGAACGCGATGCCGTCGATCACCGAGATGATTTCCGCGATCCGCCCCGAGCTCTGCGCGATGCCGCGCATCCGGTCGATCACGCTGTCGACCACGCCGCCGCCATGGCTGGTGGCTTCGAGCGCCGCGTCGGCCAGCGCGCTCGCCGCACGGGCGCTGTCGGTGTTCTGCCGGACGGTCGCGGTCAGTTCCTCCATGCTCGCGGCGGTTTCCTCGAGCGATGCGGCCTGCGTGCCCGTACGCGCCGACAGGTCGGCGTTGCCGCCCGCGATCTCGCCCGCGCCGAGGTGGATCGCATCGGACGCGTGGCGCACCGTGCGCACGGTGCCCGCGATGCTCGTCTGCATCGCGGCGAGGCCGCGCAGCATCCGGTCGATCTCGAACACGCCGCCCGCCTGCACGGCTTCGTCGAGACGGCCCTGCGCGATCCGCTCGAAATGACGGCCGGCCTGCTCCAGCGGCGCGACGACCGCGCGCCGCGCGGCCGCGTAGATCGCGGCGCTCGCCGCGAGCATCGCCACCAGCAGCACGATGCCGACCGACTTGAACCACAGCATGCCGCCGTCGATGGTGTCGAGCGCGGCGCGGCTCGAGGTGCCGCCATAGTCGGTGAAGCGATGCAGTTCGGCGATGTACGCGTCCTGGAAGCCCTGGGTCGGCTGGTCGAGGAACGCCTGGATATTGTCGGCGTCGAGGAACTGCACGAGCTCGCCCAGCGCGCCGCGCAGCGCGCGATAGCGTTCGGCGAGCGCCGCGACGCGTGCGCGGTTGGTGTCGTCGACCGGCTGCGCGGCCGTCAGCACGGCGAACGCCTTGTCCGCTTCCGCGAGCGACGCGCCCGCGTGGCGGATGATGTCTTCGGGCTTCGGGCCGCCGCGCACCATCCGCGTGCCGGCACGCGACAGGTTGATGCGTGCGTCGAGCAGTTGCTCGGTCGCCCGGCTGGCCGCGTCGACCTGCGCGATCGCGACGTTCGACAGATCGTCGACGCCGCTGCGCGTCGACGCGAGCGTCCAGAAGCCGAGCGCTTCGATCGCGAACAGGAAGAGACAGAACACGGTCAACACGCCGAGCAGACCCGACGCGAGCTTGATTTTTCCGAACATGGAGGATTTCCTGGAGAGCGGACGATGAGGCAATGCCCCGGCATTAGCGGCATTTCTTCGTCGGAATTTAGGCGGACTGCCGGCAACGCAGGTCAATCGCGCGCTTCGCACGCGCATTCGCGTCGAATCGCCCGCAAACGCGGAAGATCTTGGGCATTCGGCGCAATAATCGCGTCGCATCGCACCGGAATTTGCCCGAAACGCGAACGAATTTCCTTGCTTATCCGCAGCCCCCTTCCTAGAGTTCAGCGCAAGCGGCACTCATTTGGAAGGAAGTTCGATGACCGACATCACGGACCACGCGCGCGGCGCATTGCGCGCGCAACCGTTCAGCATGCTGCTGGGCACGGAGCTGATGCATATCGGCGACAACGAAGTGTCGCTGTGTCTGCCGGTGCGCGAGGAACTGCGGCAGCAGCACGGCTTCGTGCACGGCGGCGTCATCAGCTATCTCGCGGACAACGCGCTGACGTTCGCCGGCGCGCTCGTGCTCGGTCCGCGCGTGATCACCGCCGAATACAAGATCAACTACCTGCGGCCGGCCGTGAACGGCACGCTGGTCGCCCGCGCGAAGCTCGTCTACGCGGGCCGGCACCAGGCGACCTGTCAGTGTCACGTGTTCGTCATCGACGGCGATCACGAGCGGCTCGTCGCGATCGCGCAAGGCACGATCAATCGCGTCGGCGACGGAAAGGTGCCGGACAGGCCGGAGGAAACGGCGTGAGACGACGCCCGTCGCGAGGTCAATGAGAGAACGCCGAACACGCAGCGCGTGTCGCGCTAGCGCTTCATCGCGGCAAGATAGACCGCATCGCGCTCGCGACGCCCCACCGCGACTACCAGTACGACGACTTCCGTATCGCGCACTTCGTACACGAGGCGATAGCCGATACTGCGCAGCTTGATCTTGTAGCGGTCCGGATGACCGTGCAGCTTCGCCGAAGGAATGCGAGGGTTCTCGAGCCGTTCGACGAGTCTGGCCTTGAACTGATCGCGAATGGTGCGATCGAGCTTCCTCCACTCCTTCAACGCAGATTCGAGAAAGGCGAGCTCAAAGGTCATTCAACTTGACCTTGACGGCTTTCTCCTTGGCGCGCGAGTCGGCCAGCACGTTGTCTTCGATATCTTCGAGACGTTCGACCATCGCCTCCCATGTCTTCGCCGGAATGCAATAGAACGCGGGTTCGTTGTGATTCAGGATCGCGACCGGGAACCCCTCTCCCGCCGCCACGGTTCCCATCGGGTTCCGCTTCAGCTCCGAGACGCTCGCCGTCACGCTAGCCAGGATGGTATGGGGCATGTCTGCTCCTTTTTCGATCGAATTTATATTGTACTTTATTTGACACTATATTTAGTGTGATATTTGGTGCCAAACAGGCGGTACCGAATTCGCTCTCGACCCGTGAAGTTTGATATCCCTACTCGGCCCCGTCCCCCGCCAGCGGCATAAACCGCGGCGCCACCCGCGCCCGCACGTTGCCGTGCTCGTCCGTCCGATAGATCCCGCGCGCCGCGTTGTGCGGATGCACGGCCGCGTCGGCCACGCCCAGCACCGGCGCGAAACACGCGTCGGTGCCTTCGAGCAGCGCGCGCCAGTGCGCGGACGGCTGCTGGGAGAACACCTGCGCGAAACGCGCCTTCAGCGCGGGCCAGCGCGCCCGGTCGTACTGCGACGCGGGATCGACGTCGGTCAGCCCGAGCCGTTCGACCAGCAGCGCATAGAACGGCGGCTCGAGCGCGCCGATCGTCACGCATTCGCCGTCCGCGCAGCGATACACGTCGTAGAACGGCGCGTCGTGGAACAGGCTCGGCTGCGCGCCGTCGAGCTGCCCGTTCGCGCGTGCCCACAATGCGAGCGACCCGAGCATCGACACGATGTCGACGATCGCGCCGTCGACCACGCGCCCCGGCCCGCCGCCGCGCACGTCGAGCAACGCACAGACGATCCCGAACGCGAGCCCGAGCGCGCCGCCCGCATCGCCGACGACGGTCGGCGGCACGCCCGGCCGGCCGTCGCGCGGCGCGGACAGCGACAGCAGCCCGGTCAGCGCGACGTAATTCAGGTCGTGCCCGGCCGCGGCCGCGAGCGGGCCGTGCTGGCCCCAGCCCGTCATGCGTCCGTAGACGAGTTTCGGGTTGCGGTGCGCACAAGCGTCGGGCCCGAGGCCGAGCCGCTCCATCACACCGGGCCGCAACCCTTCGATCAGCGCATCGGCCTGCGCGACCAGATCGAGCGCGGCGTCACGCCCGGCCGGCGCCTTCAGGTCGAGTTCGACGATCGTCTTGCCTTCGCGCAGCAGGTCGCCATCGCGGGCCTGCAGCGCGTCCGGCGCGCTCGTGCGGCCGGACGGGCGTGCGACCAGCGTGATGCGTGCACCCATACCGGCGAGCATCCAGCCCGCGAGCGGGCCGGGGCCGAGCCCCTCGAACTCGACGATGTGGATGCCGGAAAGCGGCGCGTTCAATGGCATGGCGACCTCGCTGAAATGCAGCCGGGACAGGAACGGCGAAACGTTCCGATTCTATGCGAATGCGTGCGCGCGCCGGCTTCGCGCGGCCAGAGCCTGATCACGGTAATCACGGGCTTGCGCTGGCCTCCCGAACGAATTTCTCCGAACAGAGAGGCGTGAACGCGCCCTAGCGAGGCCCGTCGCCCGCGCGCTCGGCCAGCGCCGCCCGCATCGCGCGCACGATCGCGTCCCGATGCGGGTCGATCCGCTCGACGGGCCCGGCCACGCCCATCGCCAGCGGCAATCCGTTCCAGCCGTCCGCGATCACCATCGAGATCATCGCGGCGCCCTGCGTGACGGTGTGCGCCGAATAGGAATAACCGAGCCGGCGGGTCTGTTCGACCTTGTCGAGCACGACGTCCTCGTCGATCGTCCTGCCCGACTTCCCGATCCGGCGGATGCTGCGCGACACGAGCCGGCGGATCGCGCTGTCCGGCTGAATGCTCAGCAGCGCCCAGCCGAGTCCCGACATGCAGATCTCGCGACGCGTGCCGATCGGCGCATAGAACTGCACCGGAATCGAGTGCGAGCCTTCGACCGCATCGATGTACTGCACGTACAGGTCGCTCTGCACCGCGATCACGACCGCCTCGTGCGTGCGCGCCGCCACCCGCTTCGCGACGGCATGCCAGTGCCGCCGGCTGCCGGCCGCCGAATCGACCAGCGCTTCGCCGAGATTGACGAGCCGCGCGGTAGGCGCATACGCGTGCGTCGCGTCGTCGTACGCGAGGTAGCCGAGCGTCTTCATGCTGGTCAGCAGCGCCGCCGCGCTCGACCCCGGATACCCGCAGCGCGTGGCGATCTCGCGCACGCTCAGCGGCCGCTGCAAGGTGCTGAAGAGTTCCAGCACCTCGAACACGCGCGCTGCGCTCTTGACCACATTTCCGCTCATCCCGCCTCTCCGCAGCGACCGGCGCAGGCCTTCCACGTATGTGGAACGGAATTTCCCGCCGCCAACCGTCGTGACGATACTAGGCTTCGGCCCGCGGCGTGAAGCCCCGCGGCACCGAACACACGGAGACACCATGGCAGCCTTTTTGATCCGTGAACGGCAGGGCGCGATCCTGACCGTCACGATGAACCGTCCCGACACCCGCAACGCCATTTCGGACACCGACGCGATCGACGCGCTGACCGACTGCTGCGACGAAGCGAACCGCGACGAATCGATCCGCGTGCTGATCCTGACCGGCGCCGGCACGACGTTCTCGTCGGGCGGCAACGTGAAGGCGATGCGCGCGTTCGCGGAAGCAGGCCCGCATGATCCCGCCGCGATCCGGACCAGCTATCGCCGCGGCATCCAGCGGCTCGCGCACGCATTCCAGCACCTCGAAGTGCCGGCCATCGCGGCGGTCAACGGCCCGGCCATCGGCGCCGGCACCGATCTCGCGTGCATGTGCGACATCCGCATCGCCGCCGAGCGCGCACGCTTCGCGGAAAGTTTCATCGCGCTCGGCCTCGTGCCGGGCGACGGCGGCGCGTGGTTCCTGCCGCGGATCGTCGGCGCGGCGGTCGCCGCGGAAATGTCGTTCACCGGCGACGCGCTGGACGCGCAGGCCGCGCTGCGCTGCGGGCTCGTGTCGCGCGTCGTGCCCGATGGCGACCTCCTCGCGCATGCGCACGAACTGGCCGGCCGCATCGCCCGTCATTCCGGCACCGCGCTGCGCCTGACCAAGCGGCTGCTGCGCGAAGGCCGCCACGCGAGCCTCGACTCGCTGCTCGACCTGTCGGCGTCGTACCAGGCGTTCGCGCACGCCAGCCCCGAACATCGCGCGGCGGTGAACGCGTTGTTCGCCGCGCGCGGCTGAACCCGCGACGCATCGCGGCCGTGCAGCCGGCGCATGCCGGCTGGCCCGTCGAATCCACAACGAAGGAGACATCGTCATGACCAGCAACAACGAAGGCGCGCTCGCAGGCGTGCGTGTGGTGGACCTGAGCCGCGTCTATGCGGGGCCGTTCTGCGCGCAAACGCTCGCCGACCACGGCGCGGACGTCGTCAAGATCGAGCCGCCGCAAGGCGACGAAACGCGCGACTGGGGGCCCGCGATGCCGAGCGGCATCTCCAGCTACTACTGGGGTCTCAACCGCAACAAGCGCAATCTCGCGCTCGACCTGTCGCATCCCGACGGGCGCGACGTGCTGTTCCGCATGCTCGAGACGGCCGACGTGCTGATCGACAACTTCAAGCAGGGCACGCTCGAACGCTGGGGCATCGGCTACGAAGACTGCCTGCGCGCGCGCTTTCCGCGCCTCGTCCACTGCTCGATCTCCGGATACGGCACCGACGGCCCGCTCGCGCGGTTTCCGGGCTACGACGCCGTCGCGCAGGGCCTCGCCGGCTTCATGTCGATCAACGGCGAGCCGGGCGGCATGCCGCTCAAGGTGCCGTTTCCGGTCGTCGATTACGCGGCCGGCCTGAGCGCCGTCTCGACCATCCTGATCGCGCTCGTCGAGCGGACGCGCTCCGGCCTGGGGCAACACGTCGACATCGACTTGTTCAGCACCGCGCTGTCGATGCTGCACCCGGTCAGCACGAGCTGGATGGCGACCGGCGACGTGCCCGTCGCGACCGGCAACGTGTACGGCGCGATCGCGCCGTACGGCGTCTATCCGTGCAAGGACAAGCCGGTCGCGACCGGCGCCGGCAACAACCGTACGTTCGCGCGGCTCGTCGAGGCGCTCGGCGTGCCCGAGCTGGCGCGCGATCCGCGCTTCGCGACCAATGCACAGCGCGTCGCGCATCGCGATGCGCTCGACACGCTGCTCGGCCGGTTGACCGCCGAACTGCATGCCGACGACGTCGTCGAGCGACTGCTGCACGCCGGCGTCGCGACGGGGCCGGTCAACACCGTGGCCGATGCGTTCGGCCATCCGCAGGCGGCGCGCAACGCGATGTTCGTCGATACCGATACGTACACCGGCGCGGGCATCCCCGCCAAACTGTCCCGCACGCCCGGCGCGATCCGCCGGCCGCCCCGGCCGTTCGCCGCCGACACCGACGCCGTGCTCGACGCATTCGGGATCGATGCGGCGCGCCGCGACGCGTTGCGGCAGGCGGGCGTGCTGCACGACACGCGGGCGGACGCCGCCGGGAGCGCGTCATGACCACCCCGCGCTCGTTTTCCTCGCTGACGGACGATGCCCCGTCGATCCTGCGTGACGACGCCGACGGCATCGCATGGCTGACGATCCATCGCCCGCACGTCGCCAATGCACTGTCTGCCGAAGCGATCCGTCGCCTGTGCGAAGAACTCGTCACGCTCGACGACAACCCGTCGATTCGCGTCATCGTGATCCGCGGCGCGGGCGAACGCGCGTTCAGCGCCGGCGTCGACCTCGGCGATCCCGAGATACGCGGGATGCAGCCGATGCGCGGGCTCGCGCGCAACGTGCACGAGCTGATCCTGGAGCTGCGCAAGCCGACCATCGCGGCCATCAACGGCTACGCCATCGGCGGCGGCTGCGAAATCGCCCTCGCGTGCGATCTGCGAATCGCCGCCGATCACGCGACCTTCGCGCTGCCCGAAGCGCGGGTCGGCATGGGCGCGAACTTCGCGAGCGTGCTGCTGCCGCGCATGTTGCCGCGCGCGATCGCGATGGAGCTGCTGTTCACGGGCCGCCGCTTCGATGCGGACGAAGCGCGGCGCGCCGGCCTGCTGAACCGCGTCGTGCCCGGCGCCGCGCTCGACGACACCGTGCGCGAACTGGCGCTGACGATCGCCGCGAACGCGCCGCTCACGATCCGCCGCATCAAGGAAACCGCGACGCGCAGCCAGGGGCTGCCGGTGGCCGCCGCGCTGCGGCTGGACGTCGGCCTCGACGTCTACGCGAGCGAGGACCGGATCGAGGGCGCCCGCGCGTTTCTCGAAAAGCGCAAGCCGGTGTTCAAGGGACGCTGAGCCCGGCACGGCATCGCGGCCCCTCCGCGCGCACCGCTCCCAGAACGCGGGCGCGCCCAAAAAACATGGACGGAGACACCTTCATGCAACGGAAAGCATTCCTGGTCGGCGTGTGCGTGCTGTGCGCCACGTCGGCGCACGCGTCGTCGGTCACGCTGTACGGGATCGTCGACAGCTACGTCGAACTCGATCGCATCGGCAGCCTGTCGAGCGTGCGGCAAAGCGGCGGCGGCTCGTCGACGAGCCGCTTCGGACTGACGGGCGTCGAGGATCTCGGCGGCGGCACGTCGACGAAATTCGTGCTGGAAAGCGGCTTCTCGCCGGCCGACGGATCGTTCCAGGGCGGCACGCTGTTCTACCGGCAGGCGTACGTGTCGCTGCGGAACACGCGCTACGGCGACCTGCGGCTCGGCCGGCAATACACGCCCGCGTTCTACGTCGTGTACGACGGCGACCCGTTCGGGCTCAACGAACGGATGTCGCCGCTCGCGCTGCTCGCGACGTCGACGGACACGATCACGAGCAACACGACCCCGCCGATTCCGCGCTTCAACCAGGCGGCGTCATATCTGAGCCCCGACTGGAACGGCCTGCGCGTGATGGCCACGTACGGCTTTCCGACGCCGAATGCGCTATCGACGCAGGCCGGACGCAACTACGGCGCCGGGCTTCAGTACCGGATCGGCGGGCTCTACGTCGGCGCCGGCTTCCAGGGCGATACGTCGTCCGGCAGCCTGGCGCCCGTCGTCGCCCCGTCGACGACCCGCCACTACGTGTTCGCGGCCAATTACGCGTTCGCGCGGGTCAAGCTGTACGCCGCGTTCCTGTACGGCGTCGGCACGGCGGCGCGGCTGCCCGCGTTCTCGACCGCGAGCGTCGGCGCGTCGATCGACGTCGGCGCGCTCGATCGCATGCTGGTGTCGCTCGTGCGCCGCGACGTGAAGGGCTCGGCGAACGATGCGACCGCGCTCGGCGTCGGCTACGACCATCCGCTGTCGAAGCGGACGTCGCTCTACGCACGCTATCTCTACATGAAGAACGGCGGCGACGCCCGCAACACCGTCGTCGCCGGTCTGCAACCGCATCCGGGCGGCACCGAGCAGGTGTTCGCGCTCGGCATCTCCCACCGCTTCTGACGGAGTGCCCATGACCCCGACCCTTTCGACCCGCCCGAGCGCCGTCGACGACGGTGCGCCGCAGGCGCTCTACCGCCGGATCTCGCGCCGGCTGCTGCCGTTCCTGATCCTCTGCTACACGCTGTCGTTCATCGACCGCATCAACATCGGCTTCGCGCACGCGCAGATGGCCGCCGAACTGCACTTCTCCGACGCCGTCTACGGGCTCGGCGCGGGCATCTTCTTCATCGGCTACATGGCGTTCGAGATTCCGAGCAACGCGTGGCTCGCGCGGATCGGCGCGCGCCGGACGATCGCCCGGATCATGGTGCTGTGGGGCCTCGGCTCGGCCGCGACGATGTTCGTCGCGACGCCCGCGCAGTTCTACGCGTGCCGCTTCCTGCTGGGCGTGTTCGAGGCCGGCTTCTTCCCCGGCATCCTGTTCTATCTCGGCGCGTGGTATCCGCCGCGGCAACGCGCCAAGGCGTTCGCGCTGTTCATGACCGCGCTGTACCTCGCGGGGCTGATCGCGGGCCCCGTGTCGGGCGCGATCCTGTCGTACTTCGACGGCGTGGCCGGCCTGAGCGGCTGGCAATGGCTGTTCGTCGTGGAAGGGCTGCCGAGCAGCGCGCTCGGCCTCGTCGCGCTGCGCTTTCTCGACGACCGGCCGGACGACGCACGCTGGCTGTCCGACGCCGACAAGGCCGCGCTGCGCGCCGCGCATGCGCAGGCCGAAGCCGGTACGCCGGCCGCGCACGCGGCGCAGCCGTTGCTCGCGCATCGCGATTTCTGGCTGCTGTGCGCGGCCAATTTCGCGATCGCGGCCGCCGGCTACGCGCTCGTGTTCTGGATGCCCGTGATCCTGCATCGCGGCGGCCTGCATGGCGCGATGCAGATCGGGCTGCTGTCCGCGCTCCCGTATCTGTGCGGCATCGTCGGCATGCTCGCGATGGGCTGGCGCACCGAGCGCCGGCGCGAATGGCGCAAGCACGGCGCCGTCGCGATGTTCGCGTGCGCGGCGGCGCTCGCCGCTCTCGCGACCAGCGCCGGCACGTCGCATCTGATGATCGCGCTGTGCATCGCGGTCGCCACGCACGCCGCGGCGCTGCCCGCGTTCTGGGTGCTGCCGGGGCTCGCGCTGCCCAAGCGTGCGATGGCCGTCGCGATCGCGGCGATCACGATGACCGGCGCGATCGGCGGGTTCGCGAGCCCGTTCCTGATGGGCGTGCTCAACACGGCCACCGGGTCGATGCGCAGCGGGCTCTATTTCAATGCCGCGCTGCTGGCGGCCGGCGCGCTCGCCTTGCTCGGCACGCTGCGCGCCCGCGCGGCGGCGCACGCGAACGCCGGCTGACGGCGCGACTTCTTCCTCCCCTGTACGGACCCACCCTGATGAATTTCGAACTCGAACTCGAACACCGGATGATCCGCGACCTCGTCGCACGTTTCGTGAAGGACGAACTGATTCCGCTCGAAGCGGCGGTGATGGCGCGCGAGGCCGACGGCCAGCGCTTCGGGCTGCTCGCCGACGAGCGCGCGCACCTCGACGCGCGCTCCCGGCAACTCGGCCTGTGGGGACTCGACGCACCGCTCGACGCGGGCGGCTCGGATCTGCCGGCCGTCGCGATGGTCGGCGTGAACGAGGCGATCGGCACGACCGTCACCCCGTACATCCTGCCGCCCGATTCGCCCAATCTGCGAATGCTGTGCGACGCGGCCGACGATGCGCAACGCACGCGCTATCTCGAACCGTACGCACGCGGCGCCACGCGTGCGGCGATGGCGATCTCCGAGCCCGGCGCCGGCTCCGATCCGGGCGCGCTGTCGACGACGGCCGTGCGCGACGGCGACGGCTGGGTGCTGAACGGCCGGAAGATCTGGATCAGCCACGCGGCCGAAGCCGACTGGACGATCGTGATGGCGCTGACCGATCGCAACAAGGGCAAGCGCGGCGGCATGTCGGCGTTCATCGTCGATCGTGGCACGCCGGGCTTCGTCATCGAGCGCCGGATTCCGATGATCGGCGGGCTGTCGACCTACGAGATCGTGCTCGAAGACTGCCGCATTCCCGCAGCGCAACTGCTGGGCCGGGAAGGCGCCGGCTTCGCGCCGATGCAGGCCCGGCTCGCGAACCGGCGGCTGGAGATGGCCGCATGGTGCATCGGCCGCGCCGAGCGCGCGGTGGCGCTGCTGTGCGACCATGCGAAGCAGCGCACGACCTTCGGCGTGCCGCTCGCGGAGCGTCAGGCGGTCCAGTGGTGGGTCGCCGACGCGCTCACGCAGATCCACGCATGCCGCCTGATGACCTACGAAGCGGCCGCGCGCGTGGATGCCGGGCAGGATGCCCGCACGCAGATCTCGATGGTCAAGGTGTTCGCGACCGAAATGGCGTGGACCGTCATCGATCATGCGATGCAGACGCTCGGCGCGATGGGCATGACGAAGGAAATGCCGTTGCAGCAGATGGCCACCGAGGCGCGACTGATGCGCATCTTCGAAGGCCCGACCGAGGTGCACCGCTGGGTCGTCGCGCGTAGCGTGCTGTGACCGCGGCGCGCCGCCCACTTCCACGATGGAGCCTGCATTGAAGACCCTGCATCTCGTCGATCCCGAAATCCGCCCGCTGCTCGAGACCTGGCCGACCGTCACGCTCGACGCCGACAACCTCGCGCAGTCGCGCCGGCGCGTGCTGCCGCTGCCGGCGCCCGACCCGGCCGGCAGCACGCTCGAACGCCGCACGGTGCCCGGCCCCGCCGGCGCGCCGGACGTCCCGGTCCTCGTCTATCTGCCCGACGGCCACGCGCGCCCGCTGCCGGCGATCGTCCACCTGCACGGCGGCGGCTTCGTGCGCGGCGCGGCGAGGGATCTCGAAGCGGTGCACCGGTCGCTCGTGACGCAGCTCGGCTGCGCTCTGATCTCGGTCGACTACCGCCTCGCGCCGGAAACCGTGTTTCCCGGCGCGATCGAGGACTGCTATGCGGCGCTCGCGTGGGTGTTCCGTCACGCCGACACGCTCGGCCTCGACGCCGCGCGGATCGGCGTGGCCGGCGAAAGCGCGGGCGGCGGGCTCGCCGCCGCGCTGGCGCTGCTGGCGCGCGACCGCGGCGAATTCCCGCTCGCGTTCCAGCACCTGATCTATCCGATGCTCGACGATCGCACCTGCACGCGCACGCCGCATCCGCATGCCGGCGAATTCATCTGGCATGCGGCCAACAACCGGTTCGGCTGGACCGCGCTGCTCGGTCATGCGCCGGGCATCGACGGCGTGTCGCCGTACGCGGCGGCCGCGCGCGCCACGCGGCTCGACGGCCTGCCGCCCACGTTCCTGTCGGTCGGCTCGCTGGACCTGTTCCTCGACGAGAATCTCGACTATGCGCAGCGCCTGCTCCGCGCGGGCGTGCCGACCGAGCTGCACGTGCTGCCCGGCGGCGTACACGGGTTCGACATCGTGCCCGGCGCGCGCATCTCGGAAACGGCACGCCGCCTGAGCCACGACGCGCTGCGCCGCTTCCTGCACGGCTGACGAAAACGACGCGGGCGGCCGAAGCCGCCCGCATCCGCGCCGGTACCGACGACGATCAGAACGCGTCGCCCGGCACACGCACCCAGCCTTCCATCAGCACGCGCGCGCTGCGGCTCATGATCGCCTTCGTGACGGTCCACTCGCCGTTTTCCCGTTTCGCTTCCGCACCGACGCGCAACGTGCCCGACGGATGGCCGAAGCGCACCGCGTTGCGTTCGCCGCCGCCCGCCGCGAGATTGACGAGCGTGCCCGGAATCGCCGCGGCCGTGCCGATCGCGACCGCCGCGGTGCCCATCATCGCGTGATGCAGCTTGCCCATCGACATCGCGCGCACCAGCAGGTCGACGTCGTCCGCATTCACGCGCTTGCCGCTCGAGGCGACGTAATCTGCCGGCTTCGCGACGAACGCGATCTTCGGCGTGTGCTGTCGCGTCGCGATTTCGTCGAGCGTGTCGATCAAGCCCATGCGCAACGCGCCGTGCGCGCGGATCGTCTCGAACTTCTCGAGCGCCTTCGCGTCGCCGTTGATCGCGTCCTGCAGCTCGGTGCCCGTATAGCCGATCGCTTCCGCGTCGACGAAGATCGTCGGGATGCCCGCGTTGATCATCGTCGCCTTCAGCGTGCCGACGCCCGGCACGGCCAGATCGTCGACGAGGTTGCCGGTCGGGAACATCGAGCCGCCCGCGCCTTCTTCCTCGGCGGCCGGGTCCATGAATTCGAGCTGCACTTCGGCGGCCGGGAACGTGACGCCGTCCAGCTCGAAGTCGCCCGTCTCCTGCACCGCGCCGTTCACGATCGGCACGTGAGCGACGATCGTCTTGCCGATGTTCGCCTGCCAGATCCGCACGGTCGCGACGCCGTCGCGCGGCACGCGCGCCGGATCGACGAGGCCGCCGGCGATCGCGAACGGGCCGACGGCCGCGGACAGGTTGCCGCAGTTGCCGGTCCAGTCGACGAACGCGCGGTCGATCGCGACCTGCCCGAACAGGTAGTCGACGTCGTGGCCCGGCCGCGTGCTCGTCGACACGATCACCGTCTTGCTGGTGGACGACGTCGCGCCGCCCATCCCGTCGATCTGCTTGCCGTACGGATCG
This sequence comes from Burkholderia sp. MSMB1835, assembly GCF_001526365.1. Classification (NCBI taxonomy): domain Bacteria; kingdom Pseudomonadati; phylum Pseudomonadota; class Betaproteobacteria; order Burkholderiales; family Burkholderiaceae; genus Burkholderia; species Burkholderia sp. MSMB1835. Next base: position 375,091 of record NZ_LOYP01000042.1, on the reverse strand, counting down.
GGGCTGCCGATCACGCGCAAGAGCAGCGCGTCGCGCGCGGCGCCGGGCGCCTGCGCGGCATCCGGCAGATCCTGCAGCCGGAAGAACACGCCCTTGCTGGTGCCGCCGCGCATGTAGGTCGCGGGAATCCTGATTTGAGGAATATGAGCCATGTCTGTGTTCTCAATGTGCGTCGTTCAGGCGGCCTGCGACGATTCGAGGAAGTCCTGCGCGAAACGCTGCAGCACGCCGCCGGCCTCGTAGATCGACACTTCCTCGGCCGTATCCAGCCGGCACGTCATCGGCACCTCGACACGCTCGCCGTTCCTGCGGTGAATCACGAGCGTCAGGTCGGCGCGCGGCGTGCGCTCGCCGATCACGTCGAAGGTCTCGGTGCCGTCGATGCCGAGCGTCGTCCGGTTGGTGCCCGGCTTGAACTCGAGCGGCAGCACGCCCATCCCGATCAGGTTGGTGCGGTGGATCCGCTCGAAGCCTTCGGCGGCGATCGCCTCGACGCCCGCGAGCCGCACGCCCTTCGCGGCCCAGTCGCGCGACGAGCCCTGGCCGTAGTCGGCGCCGGCGATCACGATCAGCGGCTGCTTGCGATTCATGTACGTCTCGATCGCTTCCCACATCCGCATGACCTTGCCTTCCGGCTCGACGCGCGCGAGCGAGCCCTTCTTCACCGCGCCGTCGACGACCGCCATCTCGTTGATCAGCGTCGGGTTCGCGAAAGTTGCGCGCTGCGCGGTCAGGTGGTCTCCCCGGTGCGTCGCGTACGAGTTGAAGTCTTCTTCCGGCAGGCCCATCTTCGCGAGGTACTCGCCGGCCGCGCTGTTCGGCAGAATCGCGTTCGACGGCGACAGGTGGTCGGTCGTGATGTTGTCGCCGAGCACCGCGAGCGGGCGCATGCCCTTCAACGTGCGCTCGCCGGCCAGCGCCCCTTCCCAGTACGGCGGGCGGCGGATGTACGTGCTCTGCGCGCGCCAGTCGTAGAGCGGCGCCGCGCGCTCGCCGGCGTCGGCGCCGCGCGCGAACATCGGCTCGTAGACCTTGCGGAACTGCTCGGGCTTCACGCTCGACGCGACGATCGCATCGATCTCCTCGTCGCTCGGCCAGATGTCCTTCAGCGTGACGGGCTGGCCGTTCGGGTCGTGGCCGAGCACGTCCCGCTCGATGTCGAAGCGGATCGTGCCGGCGATCGCATACGCGACCACGAGCGGCGGCGACGCGAGGAACGCCTGCTTCGCATACGGATGAATGCGGCCATCGAAGTTGCGGTTGCCGGACAGCACGGCCGTCGCGTACAGGTCGCGATCGACGATCTCCTGCTGGATCTTCGGGTCGAGCGCGCCCGACATCCCGTTGCAGGTCGTGCACGCGAACGCGACGATGCCGAAGCCGAGCTTCTCGAGTTCCGGCAGCAGGTTCGCTTCTTCCAGATACAGCTCGACCGCCTTCGAGCCGGGCGCGAGCGAACTCTTCACCCACGGTTTGCGCGTGAGGCCCTTCGCATTCGCGTTGCGCGCGAGCAAGGCCGCCGCGATCACGTTGCGCGGGTTGCTGGTGTTCGTGCAGCTCGTGATCGCGGCGATGATCACCGCGCCGTCTGGCATCTGGCCCGGCTGCTCTTCCCACTGGCCGGCAATGCCGCGCGCGGCGAGATCGGACGTCGGCAGCCGCTTGTGCGGGTTCGACGGGCCGGCCATGTTGCGCACGACGCTCGACAGGTCGAACGTCAGCGTGCGCTCGTATTGCGCGTTGCTCAGCGTGTCGGCCCACAGGCCCGCCGTCTTCGCATACGTCTCGACCAGCTTCACCTGCTCGTCGCTGCGGCCGGTGAGGCGCAGGTAGTCGATCGTCTGGCCGTCGATGAAGAACATCGCGGCCGTCGCGCCGTATTCGGGCGCCATGTTCGAGATCGTCGCGCGATCGCCGAGCGTCAGGCTCGCCGCGCCTTCGCCGCGGAACTCCAGGTACGCGCCGACCACCTTTTCCTTGCGCAGGAACTCGGTCAGCGCGAGCACCACGTCGGTCGCGGTGATGCCGGGCTGGCGCTTGCCGGTCAGCTCGACGCCGACGATGTCGGGCAGGCGCATCCACGACGCGCGGCCGAGCATCACGTTCTCGGCTTCGAGGCCGCCGACGCCGATCGCGATCACGCCGAGCGCATCGACGTGCGGCGTGTGGCTGTCGGTGCCGACGCAGGTGTCCGGGAACGCGACGCCATCCTGCGCCTGGATCACCGGCGACATCTTCTCAAGATTGATCTGGTGCATGATGCCGTTGCCCGGCGGGATCACGTCGACGTTCTCGAACGCCTTCTTCGTCCACTCGATGAAGTGGAAGCGATCCTCGTTGCGGCGATCCTCGATCGCGCGGTTCTTCGCGAACGCGTCGGGGTCGAAGCCGCCGCATTCGACGGCGAGCGAGTGGTCGACGATCAGTTGCACGGGCACGACCGGGTTCACCTTCGCCGGGTCGCCGCCGCCGTCCGCGATCGCGTCGCGCAGGCCGGCGAGATCGACGAGCGCCGTCTGCCCGAGGATGTCGTGGCACACCACGCGCGCCGGGAACCACGGGAAATCGCGTTCGCGCTTGCGCTCGACGATCTGCTTCAGCGACTCGGCGAGGATCGCCGGATCGCAGCGGCGCACGAGGTTTTCGGCGAGCACGCGCGACGTGTACGGCAGCGTGTCGTAGGCGCCGGGCGCGATCGCGTCGACCGCGGCGCGCGCGTCGAAGTAGTCCAGCGACGTGCCGGGCAGGGGTTTGCGGTAGGCGGTATTCATGATGTGGGGCGGGAATTCGGGGTATGACGCGCCGCGCGCGCCGGCCGCCCGCCTCGCGGGCGCCGGTGCGCGCGGCGGACGTGTCAGCGCTTCTCGATCGGCACGAACTGCAGGTCTTCCGGGCCCGTGTAGTTCGCGCTCGGGCGGATGATCTTGTTGTCGATGCGCTGCTCGATGATGTGCGCGCTCCAGCCCGACGTGCGCGAGATCACGAACAGCGGCGTGAACATCGCGGTCGGCACGCCCATCATGTGATACGACACCGCGCTGAACCAGTCGAGGTTCGGGAACATCTTCTTCGCGTCCCACATCACCGATTCCAGGCGCTCGGCGATGTCGTACAGCTTCAGGTCGCCCGCTTCCTTCGACAGCTTGTGCGCGACGCCCTTGATCACCTTGTTGCGCGGATCGGAGATCGTGTAGACCGGATGGCCGAAGCCGATCACGACTTCCTTGTTCTCGACGCGGCGGCGGATGTCGGCTTCGGCGTCGTCCGGCGAGCTGTAGCGGCTCTGGATCTCGTACGCGACTTCGTTCGCGCCGCCGTGCTTCGGCCCGCGCAGCGCGCCGATCGCGCCGGTGATCGCCGAGTAGATGTCCGAGCCCGTGCCCGCGATCACGCGGCCGGTGAACGTCGACGCGTTGAATTCGTGCTCCGCGTACAGGATCAGCGACGTGTGCATCGCCTCGACCCACGACTTCGACGGCGTCTTGCCGTGCAGCAGGTGCAGGAAGTGGCCGCCGATCGAGTCGTCGTCGGTTTCGGTTTCGATGCGCTTGCCGTTGTGCGAGAAGTGATACCAGTACAGCAGCATCGAGCCGAGCGACGCCATCAGGCGGTCCGCGATGTCGCGTGCGCCCGGCAGGTTGTGGTCGTCCTTCTCCGGCAGCACGGTGCCGAGCACCGACACGCCCGTGCGCATCACGTCCATCGGGTGGGCCGACGCCGGAATCTGTTCGAGTGCGGCCTTCAGCGCGCTCGGCAGGCCGCGCAGCGCACGCAGCTTGGTCTTGTAGGCAGCCAGTTCGGTCAGGTTCGGCAGCGTGCCGTGCACGAGCAGGTGCGCGATTTCCTCGAATTCGCACGATTCGGCGACGTCGAGAATGTCGTAGCCACGATAGTGCAGGTCGTTGCCGGTCTTGCCGACCGTGCACAGCGCGGTGTTGCCGGCCGTCACGCCCGACAGCGCCACCGACTTCTTCGGCTTGAATGCGCCTGCGGCGGCCGGTGCTGCTGCGTCTTTCGTCTCGCTCATGTTTCCGTTCTCCAATGGGGATCTATCTCGGCCGGGGCCGGCGCTGCGGCGCGCCCCGGCTTCATGCAATGCGTTCCGGGAACCGCGTCCCGGCGCGCGGGCGCATTACTTCTTGCCCTGCGCGAACAGTTCGTCGAGCTTGCGCTCGTATTCGTGATAGCCGAGGAAGTCGTACAGCTCGGCGCGCGTCTGCATCGTCGGCACGGCTGCCTTCTGCGTGCCGTCGCGGCGCAGCGTTTCGTAGAAGTTCAGCGCGGCCTTGTTCATCGCGCGATACGCGCCGCAGCAGTACAGCGCGATGTCGACGTTCGCCTCGCGCAGCTCGTCGACCGTAAACAGCGGCGTCGAGCCGAATTCGGTCAGGTTCGCGAGGATCGGCACCTTCACGGCCGCCTTGAAGCGACGGTAGTCGTCGAGCGTCTTCATCGCTTCCGGGAAGATCATGTCCGCGCCGGCTTCGACGTACGCGACCGCGCGCTCGATCGCCGAATCGATCCCTTCGGCGGCGGCCGCATCGGTGCGCGCCATGATCACGAACTGATCGTCGGTACGCGCATCGACCGCGGCCTTCACGCGATCGACCATTTCCTCGGTCGGCACGACTTCCTTGCCCGGGCGGTGGCCGCAGCGCTTCTGGCCGACCTGGTCCTCGAGGTGCACGGCCGCGACGCCGGCGTTGATGAACGAGCGGACCGTGCGCGCGATGTTGAAGGCGCCGCCCCAGCCCGTGTCGATGTCGACCAGCAGCGGCAGGTCGGTCGCGTTGGTGATCCGGGTCGCGTCGATCAGCACGTCTTCCATCGTGCTGATGCCGAGGTCGGGGATGCCGAGCGAGTTCGCCGCGACGCCGCCGCCCGACAGGTACACGGCCTTGAAGCCGACGGCCTGCGCCATCTTGGCCGCGTACGCGGTGATCGCGCCGACCACCTGCAGCGGCTGCTCCGCCGCGACTGCCGCGCGGAACTTCGCGCCGGCGCTCTGAAGATGCGTATTGCTCATGAACGGCCTCCTGATGGAATGCCCGATAACAGCAAGGACCGGGCCAGCGTGCGAAACGTCGCTAACTCACTGATTCTTAAGCAACCGCCGAGGGCGTTGCATCGGTCGCTCATTTCAATTCGGCAATTTCATGTTTCAAAAATGAAATCACACGCGCATAATCGGCCGTCATGGACCTCACTTCGACCAAGCCCGTCGGCCCGGCCGACCGCGCCGTGCGCCCGCGCATCTGGGCGATGGGCATCAGCCGCCTGCGCGACCTGTTTCGCGAGATCGCCGGCGAATTCGACGAACGCGCCGACGTGCGCATCGTGACGCGCGCGTACGAGGACGCGCTGAGCGCGATCGCCGAGGCCGGCGCCGCGCGGCCCGACGTGATCGTCGCGGCCGGCTCGAACGGCGGCTTCCTGAAAACGCGCGCGCAGGTGCCGGTGGTGGTCGTGTCGCCGACCGGTTTCGACGTGATGCAGGCGCTCGCGCGCGCAAGGCGCGACGCATCGCGGATCGCGCTCGTCAGCGCCGGCGAAACGCCGCCCGAGGTGCGCCGCTTCGTCGCCGCGTACGGCCTCGACGTGCAGTTTGCGTCATATCAGTCCGCGCAGGAAGCGGAAGCCTGCGTGCACGACCTGCGCGATCGCGGCATCGAGACGATCGTCGGCCCGGGCCTCGTCACCGACCTCGCGGCCAGCGCCGGCATGGGTGCAGTGTTCCTGTATTCGCATGCGTCGGTGCGCAAGGCGGTCGAGACGGCGCTCGAAGTCGCATATGCGACGCACGCCGAGGCATTCCGCCGCCAGCGGCTCGACACGCTGCTGCAGCACCTGCGCGACGGCGTGGTCGCGCTCGACGCGCACGGCCGCGTCGAGGCGATCAACGAACGGCTCGCGTCGGCGCTCGGGGTCGAACCGGCGGCGGCCGTCGGTCGCGCGCTCGTCGACCTGCGGCCCGAGCTGCGCACACTGCGCGGCGAAGACGGCGACGCGCTCGCGACGATACGCGGCGTGCGCTACGTCGTGCATCGCGGGCCGCTGGTCGATCGCGGCGTCACGTCGGGCAGCGTGCTGACGTTCCAGGAATCGCGTGCGGTCGAACGGCTCGATCGCGCGTTGCGTTCGCAACCGACCACGCAGCAGTTCGCCGCACGCTACGCGCTCGACGACGTGGTCGGCGCATCGGCGCCGATGACGCGCGTGCGCGATCTCGTGCGCCGCTACGCGAAATCCGACGCGACCGTGCTCGTGCTCGGCGAAAGCGGCACCGGCAAGGAAATGATCGCGCAGAGCCTGCACGCGCTGTCCGCGCGGCGCAACTATCCGTTCGTCGCGGTCAACTGCGGCGCGTTTCCGGAAGCGCTGCTCGAGAGCGAACTGTTCGGCTATGAAGAAGGCGCGTTCACCGGCGCGCGGCGCGGCGGCAAGACCGGCCTGTTCGAGGCCGCGCACCGCGGCACGCTGTTTCTCGACGAGATCGGCGAGATGCCGCCGTCGCTGCAGAGCCGGCTGCTGCGCGTGCTGCAGGAGCGCGAGGTGATCCGCCTCGGCTCGACCGAGCCGATCCGCATCGACGTGCGCGTGATCGCCGCGACGCACCGGCCGCTGCTCGCGGCCGTCGAGGCCGGCACGTTCCGCGCGGATCTCTATTACCGGCTCAACATCCTGAACGTGGGCCTGCCGCCGCTGCGCGAGCGCGCGGCCGACATTCCCGCGCTCGCGGCGACGCTGCTCGTGCAGGCCGCACGGCGCGAGCCGCGTCTCGCCGAACGCGTGCGCGACACCGACGACGCGCTGCGCGTGCTCGACGCGACGCAGGCGACGCTCGCGCGCTACCGCTGGCCCGGCAACGTCCGCGAACTGCAAAACGTGGTCGAGCGGATCGCGGTGGAACTGGCCGAGGAAGTCGACGAAGGCGATCCGGGCGCCGCGTGCGCGGCGCTCGCCCCCGGCGCGCTGCAGGCGATCGCACCCGAGCTGTTCGCCGCGCCGCCCGACGCGGCCGACGCCGATGACGCACAAACGCTGCATGCGCGCCGCCGTCGCGCGGAAGCCGACGAGATCCGCGCGGTGCTCGACGCGTGCGGCGGCGACCGCGACCGCGCGTGCGCGATGCTCGGCATCAGCAAGACGACGCTGTGGCGGAAGTTGTCGGCGAAATAGGTTCGGGCCGCCCCGTCATTCGGCCTTGTGATAGTGGCGATACGCCTTCGCGCGATTGCCGCACGACGACATCGAGCACCAGCGTCGGCTGCCGTTCTTGCTGTCGTCGATGAACAGCCACTGGCATGCATCGTTCGCACAGCGCTTGACCTTCGCGAGCCGCGTGCCGCCGAGCAGGTCGATCGCCGACCACAGCACCGGGCTCAACAGCCCCGCGAGCGTGGCGCCCGACGCGTCGATCCGCCACGCATAGCGACCGTCGACGCGCGCCAGCGCAACGCGCGGCGACGCTTCCGCCAGAAAGCCGCCGAGCAGCGCGAGATCGGCATCCCGCGGCTCGCGCTGCTCCGCCTGGGCGTGAAACAGCCGGTATAGCGCCTCGCGCAACGCGAGCGCCCGCGCGAGCATCGTCGGCGCGTCGCCCGTCCCTTTCCCTTCGCCGGGCACGCGACATGCGTCGGCCAGCCCGGCCGGTACGCCGGCCTGTTCGCGGCACCACGCCAGCAGGTCGTCCAGCGTGCCGAAGGTTTCCGTCGGCGGGTCGCTGCCGCGCCAGTACAGCGTGTTCGCGAAATCGAGGCTCAGCGTTTCGGGCGGCGCCGGGATCAGGCAGTCCGTCGTGACGGAAGGTTGCGTTTTTCTCATGACGCGATCGTATCTAACCACCATGTCGGTTGACAAGCGCCCGAGCGATTTCTAACATAACCAGCATGGTGGTTAAAAACAGGTTGACTGCACCCGCTCCCCCTTCGACTCAAGGAGACACAGATGATCGATCGTCTTTCGTTCAGCGTTATCCACAAGCCCACCGGCCGCACGTACGACGACATCGCGCTCGGCGCGTTTCGCTACAAGCGGTTGGCATGGTGTCTATAAGCAGGTTCGCCGCACTGACGTCCCCCCTCAGTTCAAAGGAGCCACAGATGATCGATCACCTTTCGTTCGGCGTTGCACACATCGACCGCAGCCGCACCTTCTACGACAGCGCGCTCGGCGCACTCGGCTACAAGCGTCTGTATAGCGACGACGGCGCCATCGGGTACGGCACGACCGAGCCCGAACTGTGGTTGCAGCACGCGGCTCGCCCCGTCGTCGCCGATCCCGATTCGGGGTTGCACCTGTCGTTCAAGGCCGCGTCGCCGGTCGAGGTCGACGCGTTCTACCGCGCCGCGCTCGAGCATGGCGGCAAGGACAACGGCGGGCCCGGCAAGCGCGAGCACTACGGCCCCGGCTATTACGCGGCGTTCGTCGTCGATCCCGACGGGTATCGGCTCGAAGCGCATTGCGAGCTCGACAACGTCGTCTGATCCGCTTCGTCCGGCCCCGGACGAACGACAAAGGCCCGATTCCGCATCGCGCGGAACCGGGCCCATGGTTTCGGTTACCTCGTCGTTCGGCGCGCGCCGGTCGCGGCGGCGGTCATGCCGACGGGTCGGGTAGCATGGCCGGCGCGCGGGTGGCGGCATGCTCCAGCCGCCCGCGCCGCTCACCCGCTTATTGCGCGTTGCGCGTGCTCTGCAACTGCTCGCCGAGCCCTTCGATCCCGAGGCGCACCACCTGGCCGGCCTTCAGGAACACCGGCGACGGCTTGATGCCCATGCCGACGCCCGGCGGCGTACCGGTCGTGATCACGTCGCCCGGCTGCAGCGTCATGCAGGTCGACAGATACGCGATCAGTTGCGCGACCGTAAACACCATCGTGCGCGTGTTGCCGCTCTGATAACGGTGGCCGTCGACTTCGAGCCACAGGTCGAGACGCTGCGGATCCGGCACTTCGTCGCGCGTGACGAGCCACGGGCCGAGCGGGCCGAACGTGTCGAAGCCCTTGCCCTTGTCCCACTGGCCGCCGCGCTCGAGCTGCCATTCGCGCTCGGACACGTCGTTGACGACGCAGTAGCCCGCGACGTAATCGAGCGCGCGCGCTTCGTCGACGTCCTTGCACGTCGCGCCGATCACGACACCCAGTTCCACTTCCCAGTCGGTCTTGACCGAACCCTTCGGGATATCGATGCCGTCGTTCGGGCCGCAGATCGAACTCGTCCACTTGCCGAATACGACCGGCTCCTTCGGCACCGCCATGCCGGCTTCGGCCGCATGGTCGGCATAGTTCAGGCCGATGCCGATGAACTTGCCGACGCGACCGACGCACGCGCCGATGCGCGGCTCCCCGGACACGAGCGGCAGCGTGGCGGGATCGATCGCGCGCAGCCGCGCGAGACCCGCGTCGGACAGCACATCGCCGGCAAGATCCGGCACGTGCGCGGACAAGTCGCGAATCCGGCCGGCCGCGTCGAGGATGCCGGGCTTTTCCTGGCCGGACGGGCCATAGCGAAGCAGTTTCATCGTGCTTAACCTCTGTTGTCGAATGGGACAGGATACCGGCCGACGCGGCCTTTCGCGGCCGCGCGCCGGACGGGTCGTCGATCGTCGAGTGCACGCGTCGGCGCCGCCTGCGGCATGCCGTCGACGCGCGAGCGTCGCGCGGGCGCAGCGATCGCGGCGCCGTACGACGGTACGGCGCGCATCGAACGGGCGGCCGCCGGTCTGCGCATCGGCGACGACGGCCCGGCATCCGCGACGCGTGCCGGCCCATGCCGGCCGGCTGCACGCGCGGCCGCGCCGTCGCTGGCCCGCAAGCCTTTGTACCATCGGCCGCGCGCCGTGAATTGACGCGCGACGGATACCGACTATTGGTGCGCCTGCCGGCGCTGCGGCGCAGCACCCGCCGCACCCGCGTCGATCGATCGGCCGCCGTTCGCGGCAGCGCCTGCCATCGGTGCATGAATACTGGCTATTCGGGGTGCCCCTGTCATCGAAAACGTTTGCCCATCCGTTCTTGTTCGGTAACGATCGGTAAAAAGACGCTGCATTGCACACTGTATGTTTATTGCTAAGCTCGCACGGATGGCTTCCATCGCCATCCGCGCGGCCGCCCTATCCGCGTGCAGAACCGGCCAGCGTGCGTCGCCAACCGATCGACGGTAATCCCCCAACCTCACACCGACAATGCAGACAACCAACGACCCGCTTCCCGGCTGCGACGCACGGGAATCGATGGCCGCTATCGACCGCTATCGCGCACCCGCGCTCGACAAGGGCCTCGACATTCTCGAACTCCTGTCCGAGCAGAAGGAAGGACTCACCCGCACCGAAATCACGAAGGAGCTCGGACGTAACGCGAGCGAAATCTACCGGATGCTCGAACGCCTCGTCGCGCGCCGCTACGTGATGCGCTCGACCGGCGGCGACCGCTACACGCTCAGCCTCAAGCTGTTCGCGCTTGCGCACCGGCATCCGCCGATGAACCGGCTGATCGCCGAGGCGCTGCCGCCGATGCAGCGTTTCGCCGATGCAGCCGAGCAGTCGTGCCACCTGTCCGTCTACGATCGCGGCAACCTGCTCGTGATCGCGCAGGTGGACGGGCCCGGCCCGTGGGGCGTGTCGGTCCGGCTCGGCTCGCGCGTCGGCCTCGCCGATACGGCGTCGGGCTGCATGATGCTGGCGTACCAAGGCCCCGAGCAACGCGCGCACATGCTGGCCGAGCACTGCAAGGTCAAGGGCGAGGCGCCGCTGAACGAGCAGGAGCTCGCGAATGCGTGTCAGTCGATCCGGCAGTCCGGCTATCTCCGCCAGGACAGCCGGCAAGCGTATGGCGTGACCGACCTGACCGTGCCGATCCTCGGGCCGGCCGGCCACGCGATCGCGGTGCTGACGTGCCCGTACATGCGCCGCATCGATGCGCACATGGCGCCGTCCGTCGACGTGGTCGTCGACGCATTGCGCGATACGGCCGCTTATCTGTCGATGTGCCGCACCGAGACCTGCTGACGCGCGGGTTACCCGACAAAATGCACGGGGCACGGCGCGGCGGCGCCGGCTCCGGGTGTGCGCGACGCCCGTGCGGTGCCCGATGCGCGATGTCGCATCGGGCGCCCGCGGCGCTACGCTAGAATAGCGGCCCTCTCAAAAACTACGGCGGCCGGTTGTCGCGACCGTCGTGTCCGATGGATGTCATGGCCAAACTTCTGAACGATCAAGAATTCCAGCGTTTCTCCGAACTTCAGCAGAAGCAGGCAAGCTTCACGATCACGCCCGAGGAAGCGGACGAGTTGCGCGATATCGTCGCGCGCGCGCAGAAAAAGCGCGACGATCGTGCCGCCGCAATGCAGGCGATCGAAAACTACATCGAGCAGTTCGACATCACGCCCGACGAACTCTTCTCGCCCGAGCAGATCGGCGACGCGGCGCGCACCTACGGGCTCATCACGGCGACCAAGAAGGAACGCACGCTGCCGCCGTCGATCACGTTCAACGGCAAGCCGTACCAGTGGACCAAGACGCTTCCGGACGACGTGCGCGGCGCACTGTTCGACGCATTCACGTCCGGCGAGTCGGTCAAGCGCTTCATCGCGATGCCGAAAGACACCGCGCGCTGTGCGCTCACGATCGCCCGCCTCGAGCGCGAAACCGGTGCAGTCTATGCCGATGCGCACCTCGAGGAACTCGCGATTTCGCGCGACCAGGTGAACGACGCGGCGGCGAAACTCGCTGCGTGAATGTAATCGCGGGCACGGTTCCTGCGTGCCCGCACCCGCGCGTCACGCCGGCACGGGCCGGCGCCGCGCCCACGGGAGCCGCGCGTTCGCATGCTCCCGAAAAAGCTCACCTGAGCATCCCGCAAGCGCTCACCACGGTCTCCCGAAAAGCCTCACCCGAGACTCGCGAAACGCTCACTGACGGCTCCCGAACGTCCTCACCCATCGCTCCCGCAAGTGCTCACCGAAGCCTCCCGGAAAGGCTCACCGGCCTCTCCCGCAGGTGCTCACCGACCGTTCCCGGGAGAGCTCACCGAACGCTCCCGTATCGGCTCACCATGCTGCCCCGGAAAAGCTCACTCGCCGCTCCCGAAAAGTCTCACCTTGGCGACGGCGTTGAAAACGCGAAGCCGGAGTGCGGTAGCGAATGCTTGCAGGCGCATCGGTGGAAACGGCTGCAGCGGACGAATATCGCAGCACGCCATGCATGCGTCGCGGTATCGCTGCGACCGACAGGTCCGACACGTTGCCGGGCGCCATGCTTCAAGGCCGGCTCAAACGATTTGCATTCCTTATTTAGCGTGCGGCATGGCGAAATGTTCGGACGCGTCGGCGCCCTGCGTTGCCCCAAGCGCCAGACCTGAAACCGACGCCTACGGCTGCAATTTCATCCTGAAACCCACGACGCCAGGCTCCTCCGTCGTCGACACCGCAAACCCGCACGATTTCGCGAGCGAGATCATCGCCGAATTCTCGCGCAGCGCCTCGCCGACCATCCACGCGGTGCCGCGCGAGCGCGCGTAGTCGATGATGCGGGTCATCATCAGCCGGCCGAGCCCCTTGCCCTTTTGATCGGGCCGCACCGCGATCGCGAACTCCGCCGTCTCGTTGTCGGGATCGGCGACTGCACGCGCGACCGCGAGCGTGTGGTCGCGGCCCGACACATCGGTGAAGGACACGATGAAAGCCATCTCACGGTCGTAATCGATCTGCGTCATGCGCGCCACCTGCGAATGATCGAAGCTGCGCACCGCGCCGAAGAAACGCATCCGCAGATCTTCCGGCGTCATCGCGCCGAGCAGCTCGTTGTGAGCGGCCTCGTCTTCCGGACGGATCGGACGGATCGTCACCGTCTCGCCACGCCACTCGAGCGTCTGCTCGAGGTGCCGCGGATACGGCATGATCGCGAGCCGGCTGCGCCCCGAAGCCAGCGTGATGCGCGGCGCGACCACCCATGTGCGGTCGGGCAGCACGCGCAGCGTGACCGACATCGCAACGACTTCGCGCACGTCGCACACGACTTGCGACAGTGCCGTCAGCGCATCGAGCGTCGGCTCGACGGGCGTGCTGCGCGCATACGGCGAACGCTCCATCACCGCGCGGGCGAGCACCGTGTTCAGCGGCGGCAGGCCGTAGACGACGAACGGCGCCGATACGCCATCGGCCGGTGGCACCGCATAGCGAAACACCGGACCGAAGTTCGAATCGTCGTACATGTCGACCGTGATGTCGACGACCTTCTTGCCGGCCGGTTCGTCGGGCTGCTCGCCTTGCAGACCGAAACGGGACAGCCAATGCAGCGCGGCTTCGCCGGCCAGTTCATGCTGACCGGCTTCGACCATGCGGCGTGCGTCGGCCTGGGCGGACGCCACGCACTCGGCCGGCTGCGGCGGCGTGCCCTCCGGCGTCTGCATCAGCAACTGGCGCCCGAGGTTGTAGTCGACGAGACGCGCATAGGCGCGTGCGAGCCGCTGCGGCGTCGTGTGCACCGGAATGCCGTTCGCGTGCAGCGCGTCGCGCGTCGCCGCGTCGACCGCGCCGAAGAAACACGCGAGGATGCCGCGATGCGCATGCTGCCGCGCGTCGATCAGCGTGCGCGCGACCGAATCGGCCGGCGCGCTGTGCGAAGTGGAATGAACGACGAACAGCGTGCCCGTCTGCGGAAACGGGGCGAGCGCCTTGATTGCCGCGGCAAAGTGCTCGGGGCGCGCATCGTCGCCCAGCGTGAGCGGGTTGCCGGGCGCCGCGAGGTGCGGCAGCGCGGCCGCGACGGCCGACGTTGCCGCGGGCGACCAGTCGGTCAGCACGTCGCGCACTTCGGCGACCGCATCGACCGCGAGTTTCGCCACGCCTGCATCGCTCGTCACGAGCGTCGCCGCGCCCCGCGCGGTGACGCGGCCGACGCCGAGCGTCTCGATTTCGTCGAGCAGATCGTCGAGCGCATCGACGCGCACCATGCCCGCGCGCTGGAACGCCGCCGTGTAGAGCGCATCGCCGGGATCGGCACGGCCGGTGCGCAACGCGAGCACCGGCTTGTTGCGTGCGGCCGCGCGCGCCGCCGACATGAACTTGCGCGCCGCGCGCACGGTATCGAGCTCGAGCAGGATCGCGCGCGTGCCGGGATCGCTCGCCAGATAGTCGAGGACGTCGCCCGCATCGACATCGGATTCGCTGCCGAGCGCGACGACATGCGAAAAGCCGAGGCCCCGCGCATCGGCCCAGCCCAGCACCGCGTTCGTCAGCGCATTCGATTGCGACACCCAGGCGACACCGCCCGATCGCGCCGTATAGGCAGGCGCGCCGAAATGCGCATGCCGCGCGGGCGACGACACGCCGAGACTGCCGGGCCCGACGATACGGAGCACGAACGGCTTCGCCGCCTTCAGCGTGCGATCGACCGCAGCGCGATCGGCCTCGGTGCGCGCCTCGCCGACAATCACCGCGACGCGCGTGCCGAGCTCGCCCAGCTTGCGCACGATGCCGGCCCAGGTCGCGGGCGGCGTGCAGATCACGGCAACCGACGGCGGCGTGGGCAGCCGGTCGACATCGGAGACGACCGCATGCCCGTCCAGCTCGCGATATTTCGGATTGACCGGCCACACGGGCCCCTGGAACGCGCCGTCGAGCACACGCGACCACACCATCGCGCCGATACTGCCCGCGCGCGACGACGCGCCGACGATCGCCACGGACCTGGGCTGGAACAACGCATCGAGATGGCGAACGGTCACATCGGCTCCCTGCGGTGACGAAAGACGACACGATCGGCATGCGGCCACGCAGGCCGTGCGCCGATCGACGCGAACTCCAAGCATAGGCGAAGCGCCCGCGACTGCCTATATGCCGAACGGCCGACTATTCGACGGCCGTCAATGCTCGCACCATGGACGGCAACCCACGCTGCCCGGCGTCGCAGCGCCAGTTCTTCGCGCGATGCACGCAGCGCGGCACGTCACGCGGCACGACGCTGCAGCCGCTTCTCAAAGGTGAGGATTTACAGGAGCCATGGTGAGTATCTTCGGGAATCGCACGACACACCGCGCCAGCATGCGAAAGGTGATGAAAATCCGTGTCGGGCAGGCACCGCGAAAAGCGCGAACGACAATGCGCATGCATTGCGCCATTACGCGGGTGTTTACGGAAATTCGCCGCAATATGCGGCCGGATCGCGGCGAATTCGCAAAACGGGATCCGTTAATTGCGCGACGTTGCACTTCAATTCGCCGGGGAAAAGCGCATGACGATTGCGCCCAAACAAAACGGTGCGAAGGCCGCAGGGCCGTTCGCACCGTCGGTCGGCACGCGAAAGGTGAGGATTTTCGGGAGTCAGTCCTTGATCAGGAAACGCCCGCGATTCTTGCCCAGCCATGCCGGCGCCCGCCCGCGGCCGCTCCAGGTTTCACCTGTCTTCGGGTTCAGGTACTTCGGCGGCAAGGTTCGCTTGGGCTTCGCGGCGGTAGCGGCGGCAGCGGCGGCAGCGGCGGCAGCCGATTTTGCCGGAAGAAAACCGAGCTCTTCCGGCGTAATGTCGTATTCGTCGATTTTCGCGCGGATATGCGCAATCGCATCGGCAATCGCCTTTTCGCGTTCCTTGTCGATTTTTTGCTGAAGCCGTTCGAGCTGCGCGCTCAGTTGCCTGTAGGTCGCCATATGGATGGGACTCCATGAGTGTTATTCGTGAAAAACAAGTGACTCAAAGCAAACGGAAAAGCGCTTCGCCCGATCGTGATCTCCTCGGCCGGTCATTTCGGGATCAATAACCGCTCTTCTTCTTGCATGCGAAGAGAAGATTTCGCACGGCGTCATCCGTCGATTGCTGGATCACGTCGAAATCGCCGTTGCACATGGCCCGGGCATTGTCGGTGCAATTGCTCCAGTCGCTGCCGGTGCATTGCACCTGAGTGGTCGGACGCCCGTCCGACGTGAACAGTGGAGCACTGCCACCGCACCCGCCGAGCCCGGCAACCAGAACCCCCATCACGGCCGCCCGAGGCCACCAACAGACCGACGCAAGCATGTGTTTCATCGTTCTTCCCGTCAACCTTTTTTTGAATGTCGCGAGTATGCCATGGGCAGCCCTTCGGCCGTCAGTCCGGCGTGCGCTCGGGTTGCCCGCGCGCCTTGTACGGCAAGCGCTTGCGCGGATCGTCGGTGATGCGAACGAAAACCTGCTCGACGTCCGGAAGCGCCTCGAATTCGCGTTGCAGCGCCTGACGATCGAGCGTCGTATCCGCGCATCCTTCGACGTAGACGAAACGTCGCTGCACGGTGATCCACAGGCTCGTGCCGCGCAGACGATCCGAGCCGGCGAAGTGCGCCTTCGCCGCATCGGCGATCGACGCGTCATACATATACGAGTTCGGCTTCGTGCAGCGATGGGCGAGCCAGCAGGTCGTGCCGCGTTCGGCGCGGTAGTGCGCATCGTCCGTCATCTCGGCGCGCGTCATCCACGGGCCGAGCGGCAATGGGCATTCGGCCACGTCCTGCGACAGCGCGACGAACGGATCGCCGTACCAGTTGCGCCGCGCGTCGGGCGCATCGGCGTCGCTGGCCTGCGCGAGTGCGGCGCTCGCGAGCAACATGGTGAGCCATCCTGCAATGCCGATCCGCTTCATCGCGATCTCCCGTTCGATGCGTTACGTCGAGCCGCATCGGCATCGCCGATCGGCCTACCGGTCGATACCGAGCGCCGCCAGTTTCTTGTACAGCGTCGCGCGACCGATCCCGATACGCGCGGCCGCTTCGACCACTTTCCCGTCGCAGGCCGCCAGCGCATCGGTCAGAAACTGGCGCTCCCAGGCCGCCAGCGCATCGGCGTACGAGGCGGCCGGCGCACCGGATGCCGTCGACGCATCGCCCGCGCGCTGCTCGGCCGGCGCCGCGGCGACTCGCTGCATCGGCGCGGCACCCTCCGGCGAGATGCGCACCGGCCCGAGAAACGGCGCGAGCGCACGCGCATCGATCACCGAACGGTCCGACAGCATCAGCGCGCGTTCGAGCGTATTGCGCAACTCGCGCACGTTGCCGGGCCACGGATACGCGCACAGCATCCGCAGCGCATCGTCGGTCAGCTCGCAGTGCGCGGCGCGCCCGTGCTGAGCCGCCAGCTCCTCGAGCGTCGCGTAGACGAGCGCGGCGATATCCGATGCGCGCTCGCGCAACGGCGGCGCATGGATCGTCAGCACGTTCAGCCGGTAATAGAGATCCGCGCGAAACCGCCCGGCTGCCACGAGCGCCGGCAGGTCGGCCGACGTGGCGGCAATGATGCGCACGTCCGCGCGCACGATCCGGTTCGAGCCGACCGGCTCGAACTCCTTGTCCTGCAGCACACGCAGCAGCTTGCCCTGCAACGGCAGCGGCATGTCGCCGATCTCGTCGAGAAACAGCGTGCCGCGATCGGCCAGCTCGAATTTTCCGACGCGCCCCTTGCGATCGGCGCCGGTGTACGCGCCGGGCGCCGCGCCGAAGAATTCGGTTTCGAGCAGCGTGTCGGGAATCGCGGCGACGTTGACGGTCACGAGCGGCTGGAGCGCACGCGCCGATGCCGCGTGTATCGCGTGGGCGAGCAGCTCCTTGCCGGTGCCCGTCTCGCCGAGCAGCAGCACCGGCGAGTCGACCTGCGCGGCGCGGCGCGCCTGGCGCTTGGTCTCGAGGCTCGCGGCACTCGTGCCGACGAAGCTCGCGAACGTGTATTTCGCGCGGCGCGCCTGGGCGAGCGAGCGCTGCGTCGCGATCAGTTGCTGCTGAAGCTGCGCGTAGCGGGAAAAAATCGGCGTGAGCGTCTTCAACTGGTCGAACAGCGCGAAGCCGATCGCGCCGACCGTCTCGCCGGCCTCGTTCTTCAACGGCAGGCGCGTGACGACGAGCGGCTCGCGGCCCGTCTCCATGATGTCGAGCAGGATCGGCTGCCCGGTCGACACGACCTCGCGCATCAGGCTGTTCGGAATCACGGCCTCGCAATCGAGGCCGACGGCCTGCTGCGGATCGGCGAAACCGAAGCGCGCCGCATAACGCTCGTTCATCCACACGACGCGCGCGTCGCGATCGACGACCACCGTGCCCGCGCTCGAATCCTCGAAGGTCCGGAACAGCGACTCGGCAGCGCGCCGCAGCACGTCGCCGTAGTTGACGGGCAGGCGGGCCCAGTCGTTCATCATCGTGTCTTCGTCTCCGTTTATCGTCGGCCGGGTGTCTCCGGAACGAGACGGATTATCTCATTCCGGAGACATGCCGCAATGCGGTGTCCGGGAAAGCCCTGCACGATGTCGACGGTCGACCGGATGGCCAAAACGTCTCCGGATGGAGACGTTTTATGTAGAATCGTCAGACCTACGCCGGCGCGGGCCCGCCGGCCGCCGGCGGACCCATGTCCGGCGGCGCAATCCGGCCGATGGCACGAAACCTGCACGAACCTGAGCCGGTCCGCGGCGCACCGCGCGATCGAACAACAACCAAAGCCATTAGGAGACTCCCTTGTCTTTCGTGATCGTCCTCGCCGCGCTGGCGTTCCTGATGTTTGCCGCGTATCGCGGCTACAGCGTGATCCTGTTCGCGCCGATCGCCGCGCTCGGCGCGGTGCTGCTGACCGACCCCGCCGCCGTCGCACCGGTCTTCTCCGGCATCTTCATGGAGAAGATGGTCGGCTTCGTCAAACTGTATTTCCCGGTCTTCATGCTCGGCGCCGTATTCGGCAAGGTGATCGAACTGTCCGGGTTCTCCGAGTCGATCGTCCACGCGGCGATCCGCTACATCGGCCGCTCGCGCGCGAATGCGGTGATCGTCGCGGTGTGCGCGCTGCTCACCTATGGCGGCGTATCGCTGTTCGTCGTGGTGTTCGCGGTCTATCCGTTCGCGGCCGAACTCTACCGCCAGAGCAACATCCCGAAACGGCTGATGCCCGGCGCGATTGCACTCGGCGCGTTCTCGTTCACGATGGATTCGCTGCCCGGCACGCCGCAGATCCAGAACATCATCCCGACCACGTTCTTCAAGACGACTGCCTGGGCCGCGCCCGCGCTCGGCACGATCGGCTCGCTGTTCATCATCGTCGTCGGCCTCGCGTATCTCGAATGGCGCCGCCGTTCGGCGATGGCGAAGGGCGAAGGCTACGGCACGTCGCTCGTCAACGAGCCGGAGCGCGTCGAGGCAACGGCGCTGCCGCATCCCGCACTGGCGATCCTGCCGCTGATCCTCGTCGGCGTGTCGAACTTCGCGTTCACGAAGCTGATCCCGCAGTGGTACAGCGCCGCGTCTTACACGGTCGCGCCGGAAGTGCTGCCGGGCGTGCACGCGCCGGTCACGACGTCGATCAAGACGGTCGTCGCGATCTGGTCGGTCGAGGCCGCGCTGCTGCTCGGGATCGTGCTGGTCTTGCTGACCGCATTCAAGCGCGTCAGCGGTCGCTTCGCGGCCGGCTCGAAGGCCGCCGTCGCCGGCGCGCTGCTCGCCGCGATGAACACCGCGTCGGAATACGGCTTCGGCGGCGTGATCGCCGCGCTGCCGGGCTTCCTCGTCGTCAGCGATGCGCTGAAGAGCATCCCGAACCCGCTCGTCAACGCAGCCGTGTCGGTCAGCTCGCTCGCGGGCATCACGGGCTCCGCGTCCGGCGGCATGAGCATCGCGCTCGCCGCGATGTCGGACCTGTTCATCAAGGGCGCGCAGGCGGCCAACATCCCGATGGACGTGCTGCACCGGGTCGTCGCGATGGCGAGCGGCGGCATGGACACGCTGCCGCACAACGGCGCGGTCATCACGCTGCTCGCCGTCACGGGCCTCACGCACCGCGAGTCGTATCGCGACATCTTCGCGGTCACCGTCATCAAGACGCTCGCGGTGTTCTTCGTGATCGCCGTGTACTACGCGACGGGGCTCGTGTAAGCCTCGGCATCGGGGCGGCGCTGCGTGCGCCGCCGTCTCGCCTTTCAGGATCGGACCGCATGCGCACCGGAACGGATTCCGGCAAGCGCATCCGGTCCGATTTTCATTTCCCTACGCCAAATCGACACGCCGGCAGTCGTCCGGGCCATCGCTCGCCCCCGCCCCCCACGCATTGTTACCCGCAGCAAAACACTGCGTTGGGCGCGATCGCATTTTTCAGGCGCCTGCCTCGGCCTACACTGGTTTCAACGTCTCGCGGCGCTTCGACGAACGAAGCGCCGCGATTCACCGGAAATCGTGGAGGTCCCCATCATGAAGCGCCTGATCCCAGCCATTGCCGCCGTCCTCGCCGTGTCGGCCCCGTTCGCCGCGCACGCCCAGTCGAACCAGCCGCTCACGCGTGCGCAGGTCCACGCCGAAGTCAAGGCGCTCAAGCAGGCCGGCTTCCAGTCGAGCGACTGGTTCTATCCGGCCAGCATCGTCTCCGCCGAAGCGAAGATCGCCCGTCAGCACGACGCCGGATACGGCAGCGATCGCGGCGCGTCGTCGGAGTCGGGCCGGTAATCGTCGGCCCGCCCGGCGATCCCCCCGCGCGCCGTTACGCCTTCACGGGCTGGATCAGCTTCGCGCACGCCGCCGCCTGCGGATCGCCCGCCGGCAGCTTCCCGCACACGCCGTCGAACTGCTTCACGACCGACCTGACCGACGCATCGTGCGCGCCGCTGCCGCGCCAGCGGTTCAGTTGCGTGACGACCTTGGTCAGCGCGCGCAGGTTCGCGCCGTAGAACGCGTCCCGGGTCTTGTCGGCCTGCGCGAGCACACTGGCTGCAATCCCTTCGATGCGCGCCGAATCGTCCGGCGCCAGTTCGACCGCATTCGCAAAGTAGGTCGCGCCCCAGCGCAGCTTCGTCGCCGGCCCGCTCGCCGCGTCGTACGCCTTGCGATACCAGTCGAGCGCGGCCGCCTTGTCGCCGCGCGCCTTCGCGTTCGCGGCCAGCCCCGACATGAAGTAGTACGGCGTGGACGAACGCGGCAACTCGGCCTTCAGCAACGCATCCGATTCGTCGTACAGCCCCGCGTCGGTCAGCGTGTCCGCGCCTTCGCTGACGAGCGCCTGCCGCTCGTACGCGTTCGCCGCGCGCTGCACCGATGCGGCGATCTGTTTGCGCGCGGTGTCGGCCAGCGCCGGTGCGGCGGGCGGTGCGCCCTTGCGCGCATCGCCGCGCGCGAGCAGCACGCGGCCGTGCAGCGCCATCAGCCGGTCGATCGACGACAGCGTGCCGTCGGTCGACAAGCGCGCCAGCGCCGTGTCGTACGCGCCGCGCAACTTCGCGCGCTGCGCGTCGTCGCCGCCGAGATACGCGACCACGCGCGCGGGCGCCGCGACCAGCACGTCCGAATCGGCCCGCGACAGCGCCGGATCGCGCAGCACCGTGCGCAGCGAATCGGCAAGCGCGGCCTTGTCGAGCGCACCGGCCTGCGCCGGGTCGTCCGACGCGGCGACCACCGCCGACTTCAGCGCGAAACGCGCCGATTCGGCTTTCGCACCCGCCGCCCGGGCGCGTTGCGCGAGCGACTGCAGCGTCTCGGCGACGCGATCGGCCGGCACCGGCAACGCGCCGTCGGTATCCCACGAATAGTCGGCCAGCAGGCGCCATTCGTCCGGCGTCAACGACGCGCCGTTCTTCAGCGCCGTCGCGAGCGTCTGCCGCACCGGATGCGCGGCCGTCATCCCGAGCGACAGCGCCTGCATGTAGCGGTCGAGATCGGCTTCGCCCGGCAGCCGCGTCACTTCGGTGCCGTCGGGGCGGAACAGGATCATCGTCGGATAGCCGTGCACCTTGAAACGCTCGCCGAGCTTCTGCGCGCTTTCGGTATCGCCGTCGAGATACACGGGCACGAAGAACGACGAACGCGTCTTGAATGCCTGCTGGCTGAAGATCGTCGACTTCACCTGGTTGCACGACGGACACCATACCGCGCCCCAGTACAGCAGCAGCGGCTTGCCCTCGCGCTTCGCGAGCGCGAACGCGGCATCGACGTCGCCGTGTTGCCATGCGATGCCGGGCGGCAGATGCGCACCGTCGGGCAATGCGTTCGCCACCGGAGCGCCGGTGGGCGCGGCAGCGGCAAGCGCGGCACTGGCGGCAGCGAACAGACAGGCGGCGGTGAGATTGCGAAGAACGGTTTTCATCGAAGCGGGTTCCGTTGAAAAAGACGGTTTCAGGGGGATGCCGCGCGCACAACGAGGGCCGCGATGCGATGGCGATGAAGCCGGCCGACCTGCAGCGCCGCGCACGCATCGATACGGAAAAACGAAGCCGACCGCGGCGACCGGCAAATCGTTCGACGATACGACGGGTACAGCCGAAGGAAAACGAACGAATTCTCGATTGAATATGACGCGCGGCGTCGTGCCCGCGTGCCGTCACGTCCGCGACGGCCGGCCCTTCATTGCCGCGCCCTGAGCCGGGCCATGTGATACACGGACGCATGCACGCCGTCGCGCAACGCGTAATCCGGCGATTCGCCTTCGATGCGGAAACCGTGTTGCTCGTAGAGCGCGATCGCCGCACGGTTGTCGGTAAACACGGTCAGTTCGAGACGCGTGATGTTCAGCCAGTTCTCCGCGAGATCGATCGCGGCCGCGAGCAGCCGGCCGCCGATGCCGCGCCCGTGATAGGCCGCGTCGACCATCATGCCGAGCGCCGCCGCGTGGCGCCGGCGCGGATTCGGCTCGGGATGCAGGCCGAGGTGGCCGACCACCGTGCCGTCTATTTCGGCAACGAGGCTCACGCCGTGCTCGCGCACGTCGTCGAGCCGCTTCCGCCATTTTTCGAGCGACGGAAATGGCTGCTGCAACGTATTCGTGTACACCGCGGGATGCGCGGCGATCTGCCGGATCGCGTCGACGTCGTGCGTCTCGCTGTGCCGGATCCTGATATCGGTCATGGGTGGGCCGGTTCCGAAAAGTCGCGCCGAACGCGCGGACTGCGCACGCGCGCAGCAACGCATCGAGCTTAGCCGATTTCACGCATTTGAAACATGGGCGTCACGCCGTCGCGCGTCAGGTTGTATCCGCAACGAAGCGAGTGCATGCCATCCCCACGAAATCCGGAAAATTCTGACCGGTCGCGCCTGCGACGACCGGTAATTTCTTACCGTTTTCAATCCCGCATTCATGCGTGAACGAATCGTTGCGCACGCAACGTCACGCACGCGACATGCGATGTCATTTCTTCATCACGTCGACGTCATGTCGCGCCCCTAGACTGGGCGCCGCCCCAGCCCGGCGTGCGTCTGGCCGGTGTGTGCCGATACCTGCCCCGCGCATCACGCGCATGTAGCACGCAGGATCGCGACAGCGAGGCCGCGGCATCCGCGCGACGTCGCGCGTCGGGCGCGATACGCGCCGCGACGCAGGGCCGACACCCCAGGCACGCACGCATCGCGGATTGTCCCGGGGCGGGACGCCGCGCGGGCGCCGCCGGACGAACTCACGAACGCTCCCACCCTCACAGGATCCGAACGCCATGACGTCACGCCGCAAATTCCTTCAGCAGACCGCCGGCTCCGGCCTCGCCGCCGCCGCGCTGTCCGCGTTTCCGCCGAGCATTCGCCGCGCGCTCGCCATTCCCGCCTTCCACGAAACGGGGACCATCCAGGACGTCAAGCACGTCGTGCTGCTGATGATGGAGAACCGCGCGTTCGACAGCTACTTCGGCACGTTCAAGGGCGTGCGCGGCTATGGCGACCGCTTCGCGGTGCCATCGCCGAACGGCCGCGACGTGTTCTATCAGGCGTACACGAAGGCGGCGCCCGCCGCGACCGTGACGCCGTATCACCTCGACGCGCGCCAGGGCAACGCGCAGCGCGCGGGCGGCACGCCGCACACGTGGGCCGACGCGCAGGCCGCGTGGGATCACGGCCGGATGAACCGCTGGCCCGACGCGAAGACGCCGCTGTCGATGGGCTATTACGACGCGGCCGAAGTGCCGTTCCAGCGCGCGCTCGCCGATGCGTTCACGCTGTGCGACCACTACCACTGCGGGATGCACACGGGCACGATCGCGAACCGCCTGTTCTACTGGAGCGGCACCAACGGCCCGAACGGCATCAGCCCGGCCGACGGCAGCCGCGTGAAGATCGCCGCGTTGAACAACCAGTTCAACGGCGGCAACGACATCGGCCCGTCGAGCCAGGGCTGGACCTGGACGACCTATGCGGACCGGCTGCAACGGGCGGGCGTGAGCTGGAAGGTCTACCAGAGCCTGATCGACAATTTCGGCTGCAACGAGATGATGAGCTTCCGCCACTGGCGCGCGGCGATCGAGCAGATGCCGGCCGCGCGCCGGCCCGCGTACGTCGCGTCGACGGATATCACGCAGCCGGTGACGGCGGCCGGCGCGTTCTACGACCCCGCGATCGACGATCCGCTGAGCCCGCTCGCGAAGGGCTTCGGCAACACGATGCCGTACGGCTTTCTCGAAACGTTCCGCGACGACATCCGCAACGGCAAGCTGCCGGAAGTGTCGTGGATCATCCCGCCGTCCGCGTACAGCGAGCACCCTGGGCCGTCGAGCCCCGCGCAGGGCGGCTGGTACGTGCAGGCCGTGCTCGACGCGCTGACGGCGAATCCGGAGGTCTGGAGCAAGACCGTGCTGCTGGTCAACTACGACGAGAACGACGGCTTCTTCGACCACATGCCGTCGCCGGCCGTGCCGTCGCGCAACGCCGACGGCACGCTCGCGGGCGGCCATACGCTGTCGGCCGCCGACGTCGCGGTCGAATACCACGACTTCACGCCGGCGACGTCGAGCCAGCCGGCGACCGACGGCCGCCCGTACGGCCCGGGCCCGCGCGTGCCGATGTGGATCGTGTCGCCGTGGAGCCGCGGCGGCTGGGTCAACTCGCAGGTGTTCGACCATACGTCGACCCTGCGCTTCCTCGAGACGCGCTTCGGCGTCGCGGAGCCGCAGATCGGCGCGTACCGCCGCGCGGTGTGCGGCGACCTGACGAGCGCGTTCAATTTCCGCACGCCGAACAACGAGCCGCTGCCGACGCTCGCGGGCCGGACGACGAAAAGCCAGGTCGACGCACTGAGCGCCGCGCAGCAAACCGCGCCGAAGATCGTGCCGCCCGCGACGCCCGCGCTGCCCGCACAGGCGACCGGCGTGCGCCCGTCGCGCGCGTTGCCGTACGAACTGCACGCGAGCGCGCGCACCGATGCCGGCGCCGGCACGGTCACGCTGAAGTTCGCGAACACCGGCCGCGCCGCCGCCGTGTTTCACGTCTATGACAAGCTGCACCTCGACCGGCTGCCGCGGCGCTACGTCGTCGAGCCCGGCAAGACGCTGCACGGCGACTGGGCCGCGCGCGCCGACGATGGCGGTAAATATGACCTGTGGGTGCTCGGCCCGAACGGCTATCACCGCCGCTTCACCGGCGACCTGAGCCGCCTGGCCGGCGCGCGCGCGCCGCATCCGGAAGTACGCGTCGGCTATGCGGGCGCGAGCGGCAACCTCCACCTGCGGCTGCGCAACGACGGCGGCGGCACGGTGCGCTTCACGGTGAAGTCGAACCAGGTCTACGGGCCGCTATCCGGACACGGCGGAAACGACGACCACGGTCATGGCCGCGACAACGAAAACGGTAACGGCCAGGATCGGGGCAACGGCCATGGCGCCGGCACCACGTGGACCGTCACGGTGCGCGCCGGCGACCAGTCCGAACTGCACTGGAAGCTCGACTCGACCGGCTACTGGTACGACTTCATCGTCACCGCCGACAGCGACGCGAGCTTCTCGCGCCGCGTGGCCGGCCGCGTGGAAACCGGCCGGCACTCGGTCAGCGACCCGGCGATGGGGCTCGCCGACCGCTTCTGACGCCACCGCGGCGACGCGCGGCGCAGCGCGTGTCGCCGCCCGCGTCGGCGTGGCCGCGAATGCCGCTCGGGGGACCGGTTCCCGCCGGCGCCCGATCCAGCGCAGACGCCCGCCCGGCGCGGCTCAAACATCAGAAGGATCGGTGGTTCAGCCCTCATTTCACCCCACGAAAATGCTCCGTGTTGCGGCCCGTTCGCGTTAAACTGCATCAAGCCGTATTCAACAAAGACATCTTTGCCGCCAAGGCATCCACGACACGAGGATAGGTTCGATGCGCACTACCGGCTCATCCGGGGCAATGACCCTGCTCACCGAACACGACGCGGCCGACGGCCGCGAACTGCGCTCGCTCCGGCTCGAAGCGACCGGCGACGGCAAGAGCGTGCTGCTGATCGAGATCGACGAACGCAAGCCCGGCATCCACCGCGAAGTCCGCTACGAGATCACCCCGGCCGAACTGATCGCGGCGATCCGCTCGCACGGCGCCGAGCTGCCCGGCGAAAACCACGGCGCCGCATCGCTCGCCCGCACGCCCTCCTGATTCCGAACGGTGAGCCGCGCGCCAAGCGTCGGCTCACCCACATCCCCCTGCCGCCGTCAGGCGCTTTGCATCATTCCCGCCGCTGCGTTGAAAAAGGCCGATAATCGGCCCATCTGCATTTCCCGCCCACGCGTTTCCTTTTCGGCCAGCCGTCATGCTCCTACGTGACCTCGTCGCCCAGTACGGGCCGCTTCTCGTGTTCGCCAACGTGCTCGCGGCGGCCATCGGCCTGCCGGTGCCCGCGATGCCGACGCTCGTGCTGTTCGGCGCGATGTCGGCGATGCATCCGGCGATGATCGGCTCGCAGCTCGTGACGGTCGTGGTGCTGTCGGTGCTCGGCGCGCTGATCGGCGACACGGTCTGGTACGTCGCCGGGCGGCGTTACGGCGGCACGACGCTGAAGACGATCTGCCGGCTGTCGCTGTCGCGCGATACCTGCGTGAAAAAGACCGAACGCTTCTTCGGCCGCTACGGCGTGCGCGTGCTCGCGGTCGCGCGCTTCATTCCCGGATTGTCGCTGGTGTCGGTGCCGATGGCCGGTGCGCTCGGCACGCGCTATCGCACGTTCGCCGGCTACGACGCGCTCGGCGCCGCGCTGTGGACGATCGTCGGGCTGATCGCCGGCCTCGTGTTCTACCGGCAGATCGACTGGCTGTTCGCCGGCGCGAGCCGTCTCGGCCGTGCGGCGCTGCTCGTCATCGTCGCGCTGCTCGCCATCTATGCGGCCGTGCGCTGGATGCGCCGCCGCGCGCTGATCCGCCAGCTCGCGAACGCGCGGATCGGCGTCGACGAGCTCGACGTGCTGCTGCGCGACACCGCCGCCCCAGTGGTGCTCGACGTCCGCTCGCCCGAGCACCGCAAGCTCGACCCGTTCGCGATTCCCGGCGCGCAGTTCGCCGACGAGCGCCAGATCGGCGACATCGTCGCACGCTACCCGCTCACGCAGAAGTTCGTCGTGTATTGCTCGTGCCCGAACGAAGTGACGGCCGCGCTGATGGCGAAGCGCCTGCTCGATGCAGGCTTCACCGACGCACTCGCGCTGCGCGGCGGCCTCGACGCATGGCGCGACACGGGCCGCCAGCTCACGTCGCTCGTGGAAGACGTGCCCGCCGCGAACGATTCCGTCACGGGATGGCACAAGCCGGCCTGATCGCGTCGATCGCGGGCCGGCCGTGCGAGACAGGGGGCCTTGCGCCCCCTTCCATCAGAACGCGTGCAGCGGCAGGTTCACGACCAGACGGTACTCGGTGTTCGACGCGTCCGAGTAGTGCGCGGAGCCGTTGTGCCACATCGCGATGAACGTGACCTTCGTGTTCTTCAGCTTGCCGCTCTGGAACGTGTACGACGGGATGAAGCCGAACTCGTGGTGACGGCCCTGCACCGGCGCGCCGTTGCTCCAGTAGATGCTCGACTTGCTCGGGTCGTTCGCCGCGCCCGCGCTGCCGTCCGCCCCCCAGCCCGTCACGCCCCACACCATCGCCTTGAAGCCCGGCAGGCCCGCTTCCTTGCCGTAGAACGTGTAACGCAGCTGCAGCGATTTCTCGTGCGGGGCGTTGTAGTCGACGTCCATCGAGTTGGTCAGGAAGATGCCGTTCGTTTCGTTCAGGTAGTCGAAGAACTGGTCGCCGAGCACTTGCTGGAAGCCGAGCAGCAGTTCGTGCGGGCCATGCTGGGCCGCCAGCGACAGGCTGTACGCGTTGTTGTTGATCTTGCCTTGCAGCGCATCGCCCGTGTCGTGCGTCGAGTAGACGTTGCCGAAGCCGGTCCACTTGATCGTCTGCGGGCTGCCGATGCTGTGCTTCACCGACGCGTAGTACTGATGCCACACGTCGTCGGCCTGGTTCGCGTACAGCGCGACTTCGCCGTTCGGCGAGTAGTCCCACGTGCCGCCGACGTAGGTCAGGCGATTGATGCGCGTGCCGCCGTATTGCGTCGTCAGGTTGGTGAGCGTCGTATGGCCGCGCGCGTCGGTCTTCGTGAAGCTGCCGGCCTCGAGCATCACGTTCTTGAATTCGTTGCTGACGAGCGTCGCGCCGAGGAACGTCGGCGGCAACGCACGGTTGTCGTGCTGCTCCATGAACGGGTTGTCGACGGCCTGCAGACCGTACTTGACCACCGTGTTCGAAATGCGCGCCTTGACGTCGTAGATGCCCGGGTAGGCCCACGCGAGCTGGTTGCCGCCGCCGCCGCCCTTCGCGATGTGCACCATGCTGCCGGCGCCCTGACCGCCGTCGAGCTTCAGCGCCGCATACAGCGACGCGTCGAAGCCGATCCCGATCAGGCCGGTCGTATAGCCCGACTCGAAGTTCGCCATCGCGCCCTGGACCCACGCATGGCGATGCGGCCCGCCCTTGGCGTCGAGCACGTCCGCATAGTTGCGGAACAGGAAGTCGAGATGGCTGTCGGCGATGAAGCCGTTCGATTTCGACTGCGCCGACGGCTCGTCGGGCGGCGTGACGGCCTGGGTCGCCTCGGCGTTGACAATGGCGTTCGGCGTCGTTGCCTGCGCAACGGCTGCGCCGGTACCGGCAGCCGGCGCGGCCTGCGCGACCGTCAGCGGCGCGCTCGCCGCGTCGTCGGCGTGCGCGACACCCGTCAGCGAAACGCCGGCGAGCGCCGGCAGTCCCCATGCGAGCAGCATCTTCGATGCCGTCCCGATCGTCTTCTGCTTTTTCATCGTAATAATTCTCGTCTCGTGTTGATATCGTCCACACCGGTTGCGATCCGCTCCCGGCCCCCCGGCGAGCCCGGCTAAGGACGCGCCTGTACCCGCGGCGCGAAGATCGTTCGCGCCGCACCTACCCCTGTTGACCTGCCTTGGTTATGTTTGCTGCGTCACTTCACATCACGCCGCGCCCGCGCGGATGCACGCGACGCGCGCCGCCGACCCCTGCCGCACTTCCGGCAGCGGCACGTCCTGCGCGCACGCGTCGATCGCGACCGGGCAGCGCGTGCGGAACGCGCAGCCGGACGGCGGGTTGAGCGGCGAGGGCATCTCGCCCGCCAGCAGCATCGGACGGCGAGCACGCTCGCGCGCCGGCTCCGGCGTCGGCGCCGCATCGAGCAGCGCCTTCGTGTACGGGTGTTGCGGCACGCCGTACACGTCATGCCGCGTGCCGAACTCCATCACGCGGCCGAGATACATCACGAGCACGCGCTGGCTGATGGCCTTCACCACCGCCAGGTCGTGCGCGACGAACAGATAGGACAACGACAGTTCGCGTTGCAGATCGCGCAGCAGGTTCACGATCTGCGCCTGGATCGACACGTCGAGCGCCGAGACGGGCTCGTCGCAGATCACGAGCTGCGGCTCGCCGATCAGCGCGCGCGCAATGCCGACGCGCTGGCACTGCCCGCCGGAAAATTCATGCGGATAACGCAGCAGGTGATGCGCGTTCAGGCCGACGCGTTCGAGCATCGCGATCACGCGGCGGCGCACGTCGGTACGGCCGAGGCCGGGCTGATGCGTGACGAGCGGCTCCGCGACGACCTGCTCGATCGTCATGCGCGGGTCGAGCGACGCGAGCGGATCCTGGAAGATCATCTGCACTTCGCGCCGCATCGCGGTGCCGCGCAGGTGATCGGGCGCGACGGCCTGGCCGCGCCATTTCACGGTGCCGGCCGTCATCGGCACGAGGCCGACCAACGCGCGCGCGAGCGTCGATTTCCCGCAGCCCGATTCGCCGACGAGCCCGACCGTCTCGCCGCGCCTGACGTCGAACGACACGCCGTCGACCGCGCGCAGCGTGCCCTTCGGCGACCACGGATAGCCGCCGAGCGGCACGCGAAAATGCACCTTCAGATTTTCGACGGACAGCAGCGTGTCGTCCGTCGCGCCGGCTTGGCGGCGTTCATCGACGCTCATCGCAGACCTCCCGTCAGATCGGCCACCGGGCGGTGGCACGCGCGCACCGCGCCCGTGGCGCCATAGGTTTCGAGCGCCGGGCGCGCAGCGGCGCAGCGTTCTTCCGCATACGTGCAGCGCTTCGCGAACGCACAGCCGGCCGGCGCGGCGCCGGGCATCGGCGGGTTGCCGGGAATCGCGACGAGCGGCGCATCGTCCGCGTCGGTCAGGCGCGGCAGCGCATTGAGCAGCCCGATCGTGTACGGATGCGACGGCGCCGCGAAGATCGATTCGGCCGGCGCGTATTCGACGGTGCGGCCCGCGTACATGACCATCACGTCGTCGGCGAGGCCGGCGACCACGCCCATGTCGTGCGTGATCAGCACGATCGCGGTGCCGCGCTCGCGGTTCAGCTCGCGCAGCAGGTCGATGATCTGCGCCTGCACGGTCACGTCGAGCGCGGTGGTCGGTTCGTCCGCGATCAGGATTTCCGGCTCGGACAAGAGCGCCATCGCGATCATCACGCGCTGGCGCATGCCGCCCGAGAACTCGTGCGGATACATGCGGATGCGGCGCGCCGCATCGGGAATGCGCACCGATTCGAGCGCCTCGATCGCGCGCTTGATCGCGGCCTTGCGCGACAGCTTGCGATGCAGTTGCAGCGTCTCCGTCATCTGCCGCTCGATCGTCAGGAACGGGTTGAGCGACGTCATCGGATCCTGGAAGATCATCGCGATCCGGTCGCCGCGCACCGCGTTCAACGCGCGCGTATTCATGTCGAGCAGGTTCTCGCCGCGGTAGCGCGCGGTGCCGGTCGTCGTGCCGTTGCCAGCCAGGAGGCCGAGCAGCGCCATCACGGTCTGGCTCTTGCCCGAGCCCGATTCGCCGACGATGCCGAGCGTCTTGCCGGCTTCGAGCGAGAACGACACGCCGTTCACGGCGTCGATCGGCGGCGCGTCCTTGCGCGTGAAGCGCACGCCGAGGTTTTCAACTTCCAGCAGTGCAGCCATTTCAGC
Source organism: Burkholderia sp. MSMB1835 (assembly GCF_001526365.1). Lineage (NCBI taxonomy): Bacteria > Pseudomonadati > Pseudomonadota > Betaproteobacteria > Burkholderiales > Burkholderiaceae > Burkholderia > Burkholderia sp. MSMB1835. The sequence continues at coordinate 343,934 of NZ_LOYP01000042.1, read as the reverse complement.
GATCCTTCGGGTCGAGCGCGTCACGCAGGCCATCGCCGACGAAGTTCACGCAGTAGAGCGTCACGCACAGCATGACGGTCGGGGCCAGCAGCAGCCACGGCATCGATTCCAGTTTCTGCGCGCCGTCCTGGATCAGCACGCCCCAGCTCGTCATCGGCTCCTGCACGCCGAGGCCGAGGAACGACAGCACCGACTCGGTCAGCACGATATTGGGCACCGAGACCGTCGCGTACACGACGACCACGCCGAGCAGGTTCGGCACGACGTGACGCAGCACGATCGACGCCGGCGACACGCCGATCGCGCGCGCCGCATCGACGAACTCGCGGTTGCGCAGCGACAGCGTCTGGCCGCGCACGACACGCGCCATGTCGATCCACGAGAACGCGCTGATGGTCAGCACGACCAACATGAACGAGCGGCCGAACAGGGTCATCATCAGGATCGCGATCAGCAGGTACGGGATCGCGTACATCATGTCGACGATGCGCATCATCACGGAGTCGACGCGGCCGCCCGCGAAGCCCGCGGTCGCGCCCCACGCGACGCCGAACAGGCCCGACACGAGCGTGCCGAGCAGGCCGACCTCGATCGATACGCGGCCGCCGATCAGCGTGCGCACGAGCAGGTCGCGGCCGAGCTCGTCGGTGCCGAACCAGTGCTGGTTCGCCCAGGTCGGCGGCAGGCTGATCGAGGCCCAGTCGCTCGCGGCGGGATCGGCCGCGAGCAGCCACGGGCCGGCGAAACAGGCGAGCGTGATCAACGCGAGCAGCACGAGGCTGAACACGGCCGCGCGGTTGTGAAGGAAGCGCGCGAACGCCAGCTCGAGCGGCGAGCGCGAACGCGGCGGCGAATCGGTCTGCACGGGCAGGCCGACGACGGGAGTGGTCGGGGTCATCGCTGTGCCTCGCTCAATAACGGATGCGCGGATCGAGCCACGCGTACGCGAGGTCGACCAGCAGGTTGAACAGCACCGCGAAAACGGTCGTCAGCACGACGAGGCCGAGCACCAGCGTGTAGTCGCGGTTGATGGCGCCGTTCACGACGAGCTGCCCGAGGCCCGGCAGCGCGAACACCGATTCGGTGACGACGGCCGCCGTGATCGACGTGATGCAGACCGTGCCGAACAGCGACACGACCGGCATCAGCGCGGGCTTGAGCGCGTGGCGCAGCACGATCGTCGAGCCCGGCAGGCCCTTCGCGCGCGCGGTGCGGATGTAGTTGCTCGACAGCGTCTCGATCATCGAGCCGCGCATCACGCGCGCGAGCAACGACACGTTGATGAAGGTGAGCAGCACGATCGGCAGCAGCCGGTACTGCCAGCCGCCGTCGCCCCAGCCGCCTGCCGGCAGCCAGCCGTTGCCGGCCGACGTCTTCAGCAGGATCGCGAAGATCCACACCAGCACCGGGCCGAGCACGAACGGCGGCACGACGTTGCCGAAGTTGCCGATCAGCATCACGAAGCGATCGATCACGCTGTCGCGGCGCACGGCCGCGACGGTGCCGAGCAGCACGCCGAGCACGATCGAGATCGGGATCGACACGCCGCCCACGCCGAGGCTCACGGGCAGCGCCTTCTTCACGAGATCGTTCACCGACCAGTCGACGTAGCGAAACGACGGGCCGAGATCGCCGTGCAGCAGCGAGCCGAGATACAGCAGGTACTGCTTCCACAGCGGCTCGTCGAGGTGATACTTCGCGTTCAGGTTCGCGAGCGTCGCGGCGGACAACTGCTTCTCCGTATCGAACGGGCCGCCGGGCGTGAAATGCAGCAGCAGGTAGCAGACGGTGATGACCGCGAGGATCGTCGGCACCGCCCACAACGTGCGCCTCAATGCGTAGGCCAGCATGATCGCTCCGCTCAGTGCTTGATCAGGTACATGTCCTGCGAAGCACGCATGTCGATCACGTTCTTCAGCGAATAGCCGCCCACGTAGGGCTTCACGAGACGGTCGGCCGAATACTGGAACAGCGGCACCATCGGCGTGTCGTTCATCGCCATGTCGTGCGCCTGCGTGAGCAGCGCGGCGCGCGCCTTGTCGTCGAGCTTCTGGTTGCCTTCGTCGACGAGCGCGTCCATCTGCTTGTTGCAATAGCCGACGGTGTTCTGCGAGCTGCCGCAGCGGATCAGGTCGAAGAAGGTCATCGCGTCGTTGTAGTCGGCGAACCAGCCGTCGCGCGCGATCTGTACCTTGCCGTCATGCCGCTGCTTCATCAGCACCTTGAACTCGACGTTCTCGAGCTTCGTGGTGATGCCGAGCTTCGTGCGCCATTCCGATGCGGTAAACAGCGCGACCTTCTTGTGCAGGTCGTTGGTGTTGTACGTGAGCGTGAACGACAGCGGCTTCGCGTCCGAATAGCCGGCCTGCTTCAGCAGGTCCTTCGCGGTCGCGATGCGCTTGGCCATCGGCCACGACGCCCATTCCGGCGTGAACGGCTGCACGCCCTTCGTGCCGTTCGGCATCAGCCCGTACATCGGCTTCTCGCCGGCCTGCGTGAGCTTCGACGTGAGCACGTCGCGATCGATCACCATCGACAGCGCCTGGCGCACGCGCTTGTCCTTCAGCGCCGCGTCGCTGTTGTTCAGGTAGTAGTAGTAGGTCGCGAGCTGCAGGCCCGGGCGCAGTTCGCCGCCGAACTGCTTGCTCACCTGCTGGAAGATGCCCGACGGGATCGAGTAGCTGTAGTCGATCTGGCCGGCCTGGTACATGCGCATCGCGGTTTCGTCGCTTTCGATCGGCAGGTACGTGACCTTGTTGATCACGACCTTCGACGCGTTCCAGTACTTCGCGTCCTTCGTCGCCACGATGCGGTTGTTCGGCTGCCAGTCGACGAGCTGGTATGCGCCGTTGCTGACGATGTTGCCCGGGCGCGTCCATGCGTCGCCGAATTTCGCGACCACGTCCTTGTTCACCGGCGCGAGCGGCGCCATCGCGGTCAGTTCGGGGAAGAACGCGACCGGCACGTCGGTCGTCACCTCGAGCGTGTACGGATCGACGGCGCGCACGCCGAGCGTCGACGGCGCGGCCTTGCCGGCGATGATGTCCTTCGAGTTCTTGATGAACTCGACGAGGATCGTGTATTTCGAGCCCGTCTTCGGATCGACGAGGCGCTGCCACGAATAGACGAAATCGGCGGCCGTCACCGGCTGGCCGTTGCTCCACTTCGCGTCGTGGCGAAGCTTGAAGATCCACGTCTGCGGCGTCTTGCGTTCCCACGACAGCGCGACGCCCGGCACGACCTGGCCGGCCGCATCGATGCGCGCAAGCCCTTCGAACAGGTCGAGGCCGATCGTGTTGCCGGTCCACGATTCGATGTGCGCCGGATCGAGCGACTCGACTTCGGCCGGCACCTGACGCGTCAGGTCCTGTTGCGCGGCGAGCGCGACGTTCGACGGAACGGTTACGGCGTGGGCGACGGGCGTCGTCAGGGCGAGCGCGGCCAGCACGGCCGACATGGCATGCAAGGATTTCATCGTGGCGGTCTTGAGAAGGTGGTTCGGTGGGCGTCGCGCGGCGGATGCCGCGGCTTACGCGTGAGACGCTGACGGGAGCAGCGATCGAGGAGGCCCGTGGTTCTCGTATTGCATGTTAGTATTCCTTACATTTCTTTCGACGGGCATTCCGTCGAAGAAACGAAGGAATACCCGTGCGTTAGAACAGTCGCGGCGTACCGACCCAGACCACCACCGACTCGATCTTCGCGGTGTTGACCCAGCTGTGCGGGACCGTCGACTGATAGTGCGAACTGTCGCCGGCCTGCAGGACGAACGTCTTGCCTTCCAGCGTCAGCGACACTTCCCCTTCAATCACGTACAGGAACTCCTCTCCTGCATGTGTCGTCACCTCCGACCGCTTCTGCCCCGGCGGCATCCTCACGAGGATCGCCTCCAGCTGGCGTCCTTCGGACACGTTCGTCAGCCTCGCGAACAGGTTCGCCGAATCGGCAAATCCGAAGAAGCGCAACTGATCGCCTCGGCAAACCGAGCGTTCCTCGCTCGGCGTATCCACGAAGTACTGCACCGTCACACCGAGCGCATGCGCGATACCGGCCAGCGACGTCAGCGACGGCGATGCGAGCCCGCGCTCGACTTGAGACAGAAACGGCTTCGAAATCCCCGCGGCGGTAGCGGTGTCGTCGAGCGTGCGCTTCAGACGTTGGCGCAACGCGCGAATCTTGCTGCCGAGTGCGACAGCGTCTGCCGATCGCGAGTTTTCAGTGGGGGGAACCATAGCAGGCCGAAAAGTGGTCGTCAAAAAATGTTTGATGGAAAGTAACTAAGTTAATTCGAGATAGCTTAATCTTCGGGTTCGCACACGCCTTCGGCGTTGAGCCCGGTGCACTAAACAGGGCCCGAAGCGAGCGAAACGACGCGCTATCTTGCCAGACTCGCCGGCTTCACAGGCAAGCTGCAAGCGGCTCTCCGGGAATCTGCGGAGAACGGGCGCCAAGCTTACAAGTAGATGATGAGACAAATGTTCCTGAAAGCTGCTGCCACATCGGGAGTTTCCCTAAGTGGCGCGGACCTGACGCACCGGACCGGCAAACGTTACCATTCGCGCGCCGGTCGGGGCCGCGCTCCGCCTCGTCGGGCGGAGTCCGACCCCGGCCCGGGCCACCCGCCCGACTGCTCCATCGCCGACGCAAGCCTACCCGGCCACAGTGCTCCGGCGCCAGTTCGACCCTCAAGGCGACGCGCGATCCGCGCCGTCCGTTTCAAACGAGATTGATGATGCACGCACCTGTTTCACAGACCCGATCGTTTACGACGGTCTTCCTCATCGAAATGTGGGAGCGCTTCGGCTACTACGGCATGGCCGCGCTCCTGGTCCTCTTCATGGTCGACCGCCTCGGCTTCACCGACAGCCACGCGAACCTGACCTGGGGGGCATTCACCGCACTCGTCTACGCCGCGCCGTCGATCGGCGGCTGGATCGGCGACAAGGTGCTCGGCGCGCGCCGCACGATGATCATCGGCGCGTGCGTGCTGTGCGCCGGCTACCTGATGCTCGCGGTGCCGAACGATCACCTGACGTACATGTACGCGTCGCTCGGCGTGATCGTCGTCGGCAACGGCCTGTTCAAGGCCAACGCGGCAAACCTCGTGCGCCGCATCTACGAAGGCGACGACGCGCGCATCGACAGCGCGTTCACGATCTATTACATGGCGGTCAACATCGGCTCGACGGTGTCGATGCTCGCGACGCCGTGGATCAAGGATCACTGGGGCTGGCACACCGCGTTCGCGGTCTGCTGCGGCGGCATGCTGCTCGCGATCCTCAACTTCATGCTGATGCACCGTACGCTCGCGCACGTCGGCTCGCAGCCGGACGACGAACCGATCCGCTGGAAGCGCCTCGGCGCGGTCGCGGCCGGCGGCGTCGCGCTCGCGCTGATCACGCTGTACGTGCTGCAGCACAAGCAGCTCGCGGTCGCCAGCGTGTGGACGGCCGCGTTCGCGATCCTCGCGATCTTCGCGTACATGATCGCGAAGTCGGAGCGCTCGGAACGCGCGGGCCTGATCGCGGCGCTCGTGCTGATCGGCCAGGTGATCCTGTTCTTCATCTTCTACGTGCAGATGTCGACGTCGCTGACGCTGTTCGCGCTGCGCAACGTCGACCCGCGCTTCATGCTGTTCGGCACGACGCTGTTCACGTGGAGCGCCGCGCAGTTCCAGGCGCTGAACCCGATCTGGATCATGCTGCTGAGCCCGGTGCTCGTGTGGGTCTACAACGCCGTCGCGAAGGGCGGCCGCGACCTGCCGGTCGCCGCGAAGTACGCGCTCGGTTTCGGCGCGGTCGCCGCGGGCTACCTGGTGTTCACGATCAGCGGCCGCTACGCGGTCGACGGCCGCGTGTCGTCGTGGTTCATGGTGTGGGGCTACGGCCTGTACTCGCTCGGCGAGCTGCTGGTGAGCGGCCTCGGCCTCGCGATGATCGCCCGCTACGTGCCGGCGCGCATGAGCGGCTTCATGATGGGCGCGTATTTCGTCGCGACGGGCGTGTCGCAGTATCTGGGCAGCGTCGTCGCGAACTTCGCGCAGATGCCGTCGCACGAACTGCCGGCCACCGAATCGCTGCCGCTCTACCTGTCGCTGTTCGAGAAGCTCGGCTGGCTCGCCGCGATCGGCATGCTGCTCGCGCTGCTGCTGCTGCCGCTGATGAACCGCCTGTCGCGCCAGCATCAGCGCTGCGCGGAAGAGCGCCGCGAGGAAGCGCTGCAGGCGCAGGTCGCCGCCGCGCAGTAAGTACTATCCCTCGGCGTGCGGCTTGCACGCCACATTCTCCCGCCAGGTGCGCGAACGCGTCCTACACTGGTTGCAGGCAATGCATCCGCTTCGCGAGATGCGCACGGGTGGGAGAGCACGATGAAAAGCAAGACGACGCGGCTTTTGAGGATCCTGTCGGACATCCGGCACGCGCAGCGCTGCACCGCGATGCGCGCCGCCCGGGCCGCGGCCGAAGCCGACGCGGTCCTCGCGGAGCGCGACGACCCGGCGCAGGACGAACGCGACGACGCCGAAGCCGACGACGCAACCGCCCCGCCCCGCTCCCGTATCGGCTCACCTCACTGACGCCGCGCGGCACCTGCCGCGCCGCATGCTCCCTCGCGCGCGCCTACGCCGCCGCGCCGCGCCATCGCGCGATCCACGTTCCCGAACCGGCCACCGCCATCATCAGCCCGAGCGCGCACGCGTCGGCCACGAGGCCCACGCCGACATGCCGCAGATCGGCGCCGCGCACGACCGGGTGCAGCAGCGAGTCGATCACGAGCGAGATCGCCGCACCCGCGACGAAGCAGATCAGCCCGCGCTGGCCGACCGCCACGACGGGCCGCACGCCCTGCGCGATCCGCGCGATCCAGCCGAAGCGCACGCAATCGGCCATCAGCCACGCGACGGCCGCGAAGCTCACGACGCGCGGCAGCGCGAGATCGCGCTTGAGCACGCCTTCGGGCACCGGCAGCCCCGAGAACAGCTTGTAGCTCGCACAGCCGAGCACGATCGCGCACGCGAGCCCGGTTGCCGCGGCGCCCCAGCGGCCGAGCGCGATGTGCCGGTAGAACGGCTGGCAGCGCGCGAGCACGCCGGCGACGAACATCAGTTGCCACGCGAACGGGTTGAAGCTCCAGCGGAAGCCGTCGGTGTCGAGCAGCTCCGGGCCGAGCCAGCCCGCCGCGAGCCACGATGCGGCGCTGATCGCGACGAGCAACCACGGATGGCGCCGCGCGAACGGCACCAGCACCGGCGACGCGAGCGCGAACAGCACGTACATCGGCAGCACCGACGCGAGATACGGCTGGCGCTGGAACGTCAGCAGCTCGGCTGCGCCCGTGAGCGGCGACGCGAGCATCACGCTGACGTCGTCGAGCGCGAGGTTCGGCGCCTCGATGCCGTAGTGGTCGAGCACGGCCGACACGACGAGCATCAGCGTCGACGTCGCCAGAAAGGCGCGGTAGATCTGCATCGCGCGCCGCACGAAGCGCCGTTGCGCGGCGCGCGCGCCGTGCCGCTCGGCAATCGCGCCGTACGCGCTCGCGGTCGCGAAGCCGCCGAGGAACACGAACACCTCGGCCGCATCGCACAGTGCGAACGCGTGCAGCGTTACGCGCGACAGCACGCTCGCGCCGATGTGATCGACGACGATCATCAACAACACGAGCCCGCGGAAGAAATCGACTTCGATGAGGCGGCCGCTGCGCGACGACGGCACCGTGGCGGAATGCAACGGCCTCAACGACATGAGCGCACCTGTGCGGCGGCGGTGCGACGCGCACCGGAGAAGGGATCGGAAAAAAGCAGGCGAGCGCGATCGGCGGCGATACGCGTATGCTCGCATCGCGCCAACCCGGCCGGCCCGGCACGGAGATGACCGTTCATTGAAAAGCTGCATACGAAGGGAAGTCGGTCAGATCAGTTTAATGACCGATCAGGGGAGACCCTAAGTAACAAAGTGCAACCGAATCTTCTCTTCGATTACAAGCACGCGCGTTGCGCGGCGAAGCAGGCAGCGTCGCCAGATTCGCGTCAGCGCGGCGCCAGTCGGCGGTCAGTATCGAGGGATTCGGCGGAGCAACGAGCACGACTCGGCGGTCGACGATGCACGCGATGCGCGGCACGTTCCGCACGGCCGGCGCATCGTGACGACGCGCTTATCCGCGCGCGGGCAGGCGCCGCATCAGCATCGCGCTGTGCCAAGCGGTCAGCGCGACGGCGACCCAGATCGGTCCGTACGTCGCGAGCTGCGCGACGCTGAGCGTCTCGCCGAGCAGCAGCAGCGACACCACGACGAGCAGCACGGGCTCGACGTAGCCGAGAATGCCGAACAGCGCCATCGGCAGCATCCGGCTCGCCTTCAGGTAGCTCGCGAGCGCGAGCGTGCTGAGGATGCCGAGCCCCGGCAGCAACGCGGCCCACAGCGTCGGATGGCCGGCGACACGCGTCGTGCTCGTCGCGACCATCGCCAGCGCGATCGGGCACAGCAGCACGATCTCGATCGCGAAGGCCGCCAGCGAATCGGCGTTGATGCGCCGGCGCAGCACGAAATACGGCGGATAGCCGAGCGCGACGACCAGCGTCGGCCATGCGAACGCGCGCGTCGCCCACACCTCGTGCGCGACGCCGAGCGCCGCGCACCCGACCGCCGCCCATTGCAGCGGGTCGAGCCGTTCGCGATAGTAGAAGCGGCCGACGAGCACCATCGTCAGCGGCAGCAGGAAATAGCCGAGCGACACTTCGAGCATGCGCCCGTGCAGCGGCGCCCACAGGAACAGCCACAGCTGCACGCCGAGCAACGCCGCGCTCGCCGGCAGCGCGATCAGCAGGCGCCAGTCGCGCGCACCGCGCCGCGCAAGCTCGACGAGCGCCGGCCAGCGGCCGCGCAGCGCGATCAGCGCGAGCGCGCCCGGCGCGGTCCACACGACACGCCACGCGAAGATGTCGAGCCCCGTGAGCGGCGCGAGCAGTTTCGCGTAAGCCGACATCAGCGCGAACAGCGTCGACGCCATCACCGACAGCATGAGGCCGCGCCCGGCTTCCGGATACCCCGTCATGATCCGTGCCGTGCCGCTTACTGCTGCTGAAAGCGCTCGAAGCGCCGCTCGGTCTGGCGTTCCTCGAAGGTCACCTCGGTCACGCGCGCGGCGGGCGGCCCGTGACGCAGCCATGCGAGCATCCGGTCGATCTGCGCGCCCGGTCCCTGGATCATCGCCTCGACGGTGCCGTCCTCGAGATTCGCGACCCAGCCGCGCAGCTTCAGCGCATGCGCCTCGCGCACCGTCGCATGACGAAAGCCGACGCCCTGCACGACGCCGCGCACCCGCACGTAGTAGGTCTCGATCCGTTCGTCCAGTTCATTGCGGCTCATCGCGTCGCCCTCCCGTTGCATTCAAGCCCGGCATTGTAGTCGCGTCGGCCGCTTCGCACACGCGCCGGCCGGGCGTCGCCGCACGCGCCGACCACGTACAATCTCGCCGATGCCCAACCGCCGCGCCGCCCGCGTGGCCCTGAAGGAAACGCATGACTGATACTTCCCGCGATCTCGTTCTCGTCACCGGCGCGTCCGGTTTCGTCGGCTCGGCCGTCGCGCGCATCGCGCAGCAGAAAGGCTATGCGGTGCGCGTGCTCGTGCGCCCGACCAGCCCGCGCACGAACGTCGCGGATCTCGATGCCGAGATCGTCACCGGCGACATGCGCGACGAGGCGTCGATGCGCGCCGCGCTGCGCGGCGTGCGCTACCTGCTGCACGTGGCGGCCGACTACCGGCTGTGGGCGCCCGACCCCGACGAGATCGAGCGCGCGAACCTCGAAGGCGCGGTCGCGACGATGCGCGCCGCCCGCGCGGAAGGCGTCGAGCGGATCGTCTACACGAGCAGCGTCGCGACGCTGAAGGTGACGAGCGCCGGCGACCCGTCCGACGAGAACCGGCCGCTCACGGCCGAGCAGGCGATCGGCGTCTACAAGCGCAGCAAGGTGCTCGCGGAGCGCGCGGTCGAGCGGATGATCGCCGACGAAGGGCTGCCCGCCGTGATCGTCAATCCGTCGACGCCGATCGGCCCGCGCGACGTCAAGCCGACGCCGACCGGCCGCATCATCGTCGAGGCCGCGCTCGGCAAGATTCCCGCGTTCGTCGACACGGGGCTGAACCTCGTGCACGTCGACGACGTCGCGCACGGCCACTTCCTCGCGCTCGAGCGCGGCCGGATCGGCGAGCGCTACATCCTCGGCGGCGAGAACCTGCCGCTGCAGCAGATGCTCGCCGACATCGCGCAGATGACGGGCCGCAAGGCGCCGACGATCGCGCTGCCGCGCTGGCCGCTGTACCCGCTCGCGGTCGGCGCCGAAGCGGTCGCGAAGTTCACGAAGAAGGAGCCGTTCGTCACCGTGGACGGGCTGCGGATGTCGAAGAACAAGATGTATTTCACGTCCGCGAAGGCCGAGCGCGAGCTCGGCTACCGTGCGCGCCCGTACCGCGAAGGGCTGCGCGATGCGCTGGACTGGTTCGGCTCGGCGGGCTACCTGAAGTAACACAAAGCGGCGCACCTCGCGCCGCTTCGCGCACTTTGTTACACGTCGCGCACGGACCGGTATCGGCGCAGCGGTTAAAATCGCGGGTCTTACGCAGAGAAGACACGCATGAACCTGAACGATCAGATCGCTTCGCTCGCCACGGGCGTCGATCAGCTCCTCCACGATCACCACGCCGCCCAGCAGGCGGCCCGCAGCGCGGAAGCCTTCGCGCGCGCCGCGGCGGCGGAAGCCCGGGCCGCAGCCGAGCGCCACGCGGCGGCGGAAGCCGAAGCGCAGGCCGCCGCGCAGCGCCACACGGCCGCTGCCGCCGATGCCGAAGCCGCGCAGCGGCGCCACGCCGACGCCACCGCCGCCGCCGAAGCGGCTGCCCAACGTCATACGGATGCGGCCGCGCAAGCCGAAGCCGCTTCCCAGCGCCATGCGGAAGCCACCGCGCTGACCGAAGCGCTCGCGCAACGTCACGCGGATGCCGAAGCCGCGTCGCAGCGCCACGCGGCGGCAATCGCCGAAGCCGAGGCCGCCGCGCAGCGCCATCACGCCGCCGCGACCGAAGCCGAAGCGGCTGCGCAACGCCATGCCGCGGCGACCGCCGAAGCCGAATCCGCCGCGAAGCGTCACGCGGAAGCGACCGCCGAAGCCGAGGCCGCCGCGCAACGCCACGCGGCCGCGATCGCCGAGGCCGAGGCGCTCGCCCAGCGTCACGCGCAGGCGCTCGCCGACACGCAGGCGGCCGCCCAGCGCCACGCCGAAGCCACCGCCGAGGCCGAAGCGATCACGCGGCGTCACGCCGAAGCGATCGCGCAGGCCGAAGCCGCCGCGCAACGCCACGCCGAAGCCACCGCCGAAGCCGAAGCCATTACGCGGCGCCATACCGAAGCGATCGCCCAGGCCGAAGCGGCCGCGCAGCACCACGCGAAGGCCATCGCCGACGCCGAAGCGCTGGTCGAGGCCGTCGTCACGGAAGCCGCGACGAACGCGGTTACCGCCTCGGCCGCGACAGCCGATGTCGTCGAGCCGGCAGCGGCGGCGCAAGCGCCCGCGAACGCGGCCGCGCCGGCGGTGACCGAAGCGGCCGAAACGGTCGAAGCAGCCGACGCCCCCGCCGATACCGAGACCGCACCGATCCCGGCGGCACAAGCCGAAACCGCGGTTGAAGGCGGCATCGCTCCTGCGCCGGCCGACAAGGCGACGCTGCACGTCGCGCGCCCGTCCCAGAACGAACTCACGCTGACCATCAACGGCGAATCGATCACGCTGCATCCGGAGCAACTAGGCCAATTGATCGAGGAACTCGCGCACGCGCGCGCGTCGATGCAGCCGGAGCCGCCGCCCGGCATTCCGGCCGGCTGGCGTTTCGTGACGACGAAGAACCCGATGATGGCCGTGCAGAAGCAGTCGAACGGCGACCGCCTGCTGGTCGCCCGCCATACGGGCTACGGTTGGGTGCCGTTCACGTTCTCGCCGGACGTCGTGATCCAGATGTACATGATGCTGACGCAGCGGTAAGCGCGCGCATCGGCCGGCAACCGGCCGGAAAGCAAACAGCCCGAATCGGCTTGCGTCGATCCGGGCTGTGTGTTTTCAGGGTTCCGGTTGATCGGGACGGCCGGTATCGGTCGGCGTAACTCAGCGCTCCACCGGCGCCTGGACGCGCGCCTTCCACTGGCCGCCCTTGCCGCGCCAGTACCGCCACGCGGACGCGAACGTCGCGCCGACGTAGAACAGCGCGACGAGCGGCAGCGCGGGCGCCCACAGCGGCGAGCGACGGTAATAGCGCAGCATCGGCGCATACGCGGCGCACATCGATGCCCACGCGAGCCACGCCGGCCATGCGCGCGCGCCGTAGGCGAGCGCGGCGACGGGCGGCACCAGGTAGATGATCGTCATCCCGAGCAGCGTGCCGGCCAGCAGCAGCGGCGAATAGCGGAGCTGCGTGAACGCGGTGCGCGCGATCATGTTCCAGATGTCGCGCCAGCTGTCGTACGGGCGCAGCGACACGCTGCGATCGGCGAGATCGAGCCGGATCGGATGGTGGCCGCTGCCGCGATGCTTGATCTGCGCGGCGAGGCTGCAGTCGTCGATCAGCGCGCCGCGAATCGATTCGATGCCGCCCGCTTCCTCGAGCGCCGTGCGCTTCACGAGCATGCAGCCGCCGGCCGCGCCGGCCGTCCGGTTGCGCGGGTTGTTGATCCACGAGAACGGGTACAGCTTCGCGAAGAAGAACACGAACGCCGGGATCAGCGCCTTTTCCCAGAACGAGTCGCAGCGCAGCCGCACCATCAGCGACACGAGATCGCGATTCTCGGCCTGCGCACGCGTAACGAGCTGCGCGACGGCGTCGGCCGGATGGCCGATGTCGGCATCCGTCAGCAGCAGGTAGTCGGCCGGCAGGCCGAGCGTCTGCACCGCCGCGATCCCCTGCGACTGCGCCCACACCTTGCCCGACCAGCCGGCCGGCAGCGGCTTCGCGGTCAGCACCGTCAGCCGGTCGGCGCGGTTGATCGCGAGCGCGGCCGCGCGGGCCGCGTCGGCGGTGCCGTCGTCGCTGTGGTCGTCGACGATGATCAGATGGAACGCGCCCGGATAATCCTGCTCGAGCAGCGAAGTCGCCGCGCGGGCGATCACGTCGGCTTCGTTGCGCGCCGGCACGACCGCCACGACGGCCGGCCAGCCGGCTTCGGCCGCGGCGCCGCGGGCGTCGGGCGGCAGCGGCCGCGCGGGCTGCGCGCGCCAGAAGCCGCCGCGCGCGACGAGCAGCACGATCCAGATCACCAGCGACAGGCCGGACACCAGGAAAGCGATCGCCAGCATCATCGGCCTGCCTCCTGCCGGGCGCCGGCTTCGGCGGCATGAATAAGGGTCGGGAACGAAACGCCCAAATCCGCATGGGCGGACGGGCAATACGCGTAAGAATCGACGGTCATCGAATGGCCTTGAAATGAGCGCGATGGCGGGCAGCCGGAGCGGCCGACCGCGAAACCGCGCAGTTTACCGGGTTCCGGGCGGGCCAGCGCCGACGCGGCTCTCCCGCAATTGCAACGGTTCGACACGGCGCCGAAGCAAGGACGGCGCGATAGGGTTAAAATGCGCGATTAATTCGGGGTTCCGGGGCCTGGCCGGCCGGTTCGTTCCTGCCTTCATAACACCAAGCCGGGGCGAGCAAGCGTGTGCCAGCGCCTCGACCCCGGCGTCTGTCGTCGGAGTTCGCTCACTTATGCGAGTCATCCTTGCCCAGCCCCGCGGCTTCTGTGCGGGGGTTGTCCGTGCGATCGAGATCGTCGATCGCGCGCTGCAACAGCACGGTGCGCCGGTCTATGTGCGTCACGAGATCGTGCATAACCGGCATGTCGTCGAAAATCTGCGTAATAAAGGGGCACGATTCGTTGAGGAACTCGACGAGGTGCCGCACGGCGCCGTCGCGATCTTCAGCGCGCACGGCGTCGCCCAGACGGTCGAGCACGACGCGCAAGCGCGCGGGCTCGACGTGCTCGACGCGACCTGCCCGCTCGTCACGAAAGTGCACGTGCAGGGCCGCCAGTACGTCGCGGCGGGCCGCCGGCTGATCCTGATCGGCCACGCGGGCCACCCGGAAGTCGAGGGCACGATCGGCCAGATTCCGGCCGAGGTGATCCTCGTGCAGAGCGAAGCCGAAGTCGATACGCTGACGCTGCCCGTCGATACGCCGGTCGCGTACATCACGCAGACCACGCTGTCGGTCGACGACACGCGCGGCATCATCGAAGCGCTGCAGCGCCGGTTCACCGACCTCGTCGGCCCGGACACGCGCGACATCTGCTATGCCACGCAGAATCGCCAGGCCGCCGTGCGCGAGCTGAGCGAACAGGTTGACGTGCTGCTCGTCGTCGGTGCGACGAACAGCTCGAACTCGAACCGCCTGCGCGAGATCGGCACCGAAAGCGGTGTGCCGAGCTATCTCGTCGCCGACGGCTCGGAAGTGAAGCCCGAATGGTTCGCGGGCGTGCAGACGGTCGGCCTGACCGCCGGTGCGTCGGCGCCCGAGGAAATGGTCGAGGATGTAATCGGCGCGCTGCGCGCGCTGGGGCCCGTCGATGTCGCGACGATGGCGGGCCGTGAAGAAAAAGTCGAATTCAAGTTGCCGGCGAAGCTCACGCAAGCTGTCGCCCGCGAAGTTTAAGGAGGACATCCCTTGTCTATTCCGCTGCTCCAGCAAGTCCGTGTCGGCGCCTACATCGTGCGCCAGCACCTGTCCGGCAACAAACGCTATCCGCTCGCGCTGATGCTCGAGCCGCTGTTCCGCTGCAACCTCGCGTGCAACGGCTGCGGCAAGATCGACTATCCGGATCCGATCCTGAACCAGCGCCTGTCCGTCGAGGAATGCCTGCAGGCCGTCGACGAGTGCGGCGCGCCCGTCGTGTCGATCGCCGGCGGCGAGCCGCTGCTCCACAAGGAGATGCCGGAAATCGTCAAGGGCATCATGAAGCGCAAGAAGTTCGTGTACCTGTGCACGAACGCGCTCCTGATGGAAAAGAAGATGGACGACTACCAGCCGAGCCCGTATTTCGTCTGGTCGGTCCACCTCGACGGCGACAAGGACATGCACGACCATTCCGTGTCGCAGGAAGGCGTGTACGACAAGGCGGTCGCGGCGATCAAGGAAGCGAAGCGCCGCGGCTTCCGCGTGAACATCAACTGCACGCTGTTCAACGACGCGATCCCCGAGCGCGTCGCGAAGTTCTTCGACACGCTGCGCCCGATCGGCGTCGACGGCATCACCGTGTCGCCGGGCTATGCATACGAGCGCGCGCCGGATCAGCAGCACTTCCTGAACCGCGACAAGACGAAGAACCTGTTCCGCGAAATCCTGAAGCGCGGCGAAGGCGGCAAGCGCTGGTCGTTCAGCCAGTCGTCGCTGTTCCTCGACTTCCTGGCCGGCAACCAGACGTACAAGTGCACGCCGTGGGGCAACCCGGCGCGTACGGTGTTCGGCTGGCAGAAGCCGTGCTATCTGGTCGGCGAAGGTTACGTGAAGACCTTCAAGGAACTGATGGAAACGACCGAGTGGGACAACTACGGCGTCGGCAACTACGAGAAGTGCGCGGACTGCATGGTCCACTGCGGCTTCGAGGCCACGGCCGTGATGGACACGATCTCCAACCCGCTGAAGGCGCTGCGCGTGAGCCGCAAGGGCATCAAGACCGACGGCCCGTTCGCACCGGACATCTCGATCGCGAAGCAGCGTCCGGCCGAGTACGTGTTCTCGCGCCACGTCGAGATCAAGCTCGAGGAAATCCAGCGCGCCGGCAAGGGCAAGCTGCAGAAGCCGGCGAAGTCGGCGACGGCCGCTTAAGCGCGTTGCACCGTGCGAAGGTTCGCGCCTTCGCAACGGCCGCGCATTGAAAAGCGCCACGGAGTTCGCTCTGTGGCGCTTTTTGTTTTGACGGACGCCGAGTGACGCATTGCGCTTGCGCGCCCGCGTGCGGCGGCTGCCGTCGATTGCCTAGCTTCGCGACTCCGCCGCGGCGATCAGTTGCCACGCGGTCGGCCCCGGATCGAGCAGCGGGTCGGACGGTGGATCGAGATCGTGCGGATGCGCCTCTTCGGACGGCAACGTCTGCGCTTTCGCAATACCGATCTCGTCGCCGCACACGGTGCATCGATAGATGCCCGCCACCGTCACCTTGCTGCCCGGCGGCAGGTTCTCGCTGAATGCGCGACCACTTCCGCACGTGAAGTAGCCGCCGCTCCTGTATAGCGCCATCGCTCCTCCTGACTGAAACGAATGCGTTCGCGTCGACACGCACGTTCGTCGCCAACGCGAGGATGGATCGTCATCGCCCGGCTCGCCGGGGTTCCAGTCATGTCATTAGACGGCGCGCGGCCGCGCGAAGGAATCAGACGCGTATGAAACACGGCCCGCGGGCCGCCACTCAATGCAGAACGGCCGGTTCCCGCATCTTCGCCGCGGCCTGCGCGACCAGCCCCGGCTGTTCGGCCGTAGCGAACGTGCAGACATGACGCCACAGCTCCGCCAGCCGATGCCGCGTGAGCGTCGCGACGCATGCGTCGTTCGCGGCGAGCACGCGTTCGAGCACCGCGCATTCGTCGTCGTGCAGCGTCCACGCACCGCTTTGCGCGGCGCGCGCCACGCTCGCGTCCAGCGCGCGCTCCGCGTCGACGCAGAGGTCGACGGTCGCATCGGGAGAAACCGCATCGTCGAGCGCGAGGAACACCAGATACACGCTCGTGCGCAGCCGCATCAGCAACGTTTCGCTACCGTGCTCGCCGCGCAGCGCGACCAGCGCCATGTGGCATTTCAGCGAGATGTCGCGTGCATGCGCGGGCGGCAGCGGCAGCAGCCATTCGCGCGTCAACGGCGGATGGCGGCGGCCTTTTCGGGCAGCCTTCATGATTCGCCCCCGCGCGCGGACGCGCCGTCCTCCGCCGACCCGCGCCACGCGCCGCGGCACGCGACGGCGCTGCGGCCCGCGTCGCGCAGGGGGTTCGCCCGGCGTCGCATGCCGTGCACATCGGCGCGCCGTCGCGTCGCGCACGCTTGCGGCAGCCTGCGTATCGCCGACGCACGCAACACGCCGCACCATCGGTCGGGGCATGCCATGTTCGTCTCCTGAGTCAAAACGTGTTCTCGCCCTTCAGGTAGTACGCGGTTTTCACGAAGAACGCCTTCACCGGATGGCCGCTCTGCGCGTCGCGGGCCGCCCGCGCTTCCATCGCGGCCTTTTCGTCGCGCCACCGGTCAGGCATCGGGTTGTTCACGCGCTCGAGCGCCCGCTGCATCGCGAGCGGATAGTTCTGGTTGCCGGCCGTCGTCGCGCGATAGCCGGCACGCGTCATCTGCATCAGTTGCACGTCGGTTTCGGCACGCGCCGCCGACCAGGTCAACGGCGCGGCATGCGGCGTGTCGCCGGCGCCGATCGACTGCGCGAAGCCGACGGCCGGCAGCGCAGCGAGTGCGCAGGAAAGAACGGCAACGGGAACGAGTGATCGCATAGTGGCCTCCAGATGGTTGTCCCCGCATCGATCCATCATCGATGCGTTGAAATCATCGTATGTCGGGGCGCATGTCGCTTGAATAGCCGAATCCGCAATTGTTATTTTCAGCCGCGCATTCGGCGTGCGGACGGCGTCGCTCGCGAATCCCGTCGAAATGGAATTTCTTTATTTCATTCAACGATCTGATCGAATCTTTACCGGCGATTCGGCGGGTGCTCATTCCGCTCTTTCGATTTCGGAAATGACGTGTTGCCGGTGCGATTCCGGCCGGCGCGCCTGCCCGCAAGGCTGCGGCGTGCTATCGCGCACGCGGATACCGCGGAGACGACCGCATCGGATCAGCCGATTCTTCGATATAGGACAAATCATCTGCATCGGCTTGCCGGACCGAGACACGACGCAATCGGCGAGGACGCGCGATAATCACGCATCGGCCGTTTCGCACGGCATCTCCGGCATTTCCCTTTTTAATCGAGTCTCTCCATGGCCGCCCTCGACACTACCGCCATCGACAGCTGGCACGCGCACGTCTATTTCGATGCGGCGAGCCGCGACGCGGCCTGGGCGTTTCGCCAGGTCGTCGACGCGCGGTTCGGCGCGGCCATCGAACTCGGTCGCTTTCACGAACGCCTCGTCGGCCCGCATCCGGCCTGGTCGTACCAGATCGCGTTCGGCGCCGCGCGATTCGACGACATCGTGCCGTGGCTCGTGCTGAATCACGGCGCGCTCGACATCTTCCTGCATCCGAATACCGGCGACGACCTGCGCGACCATCGCGATTGCGCGGTGTGGATCGGCAAGTCGCATGAGCTGAACCTCGGCGCGCTGGGCGGCTGACGGGCCTGCGGACCGAGCGGTCTGCTGCGCGAGGGGCTTGCGGGCGGCACGAACGTGTCCGGCACATGCGGCATCCACGTTTCGGCCCGCGCTGAAACGTCCGGCGGCATCGCGCCGATACAGTGGTGCCGTTATCCACGCGTGCCGCCACCGCCATGACCCTCGCCGACCACACCGATGCGCACCGCATTCATCAGAGCTGGCACGCCGCCGTCGTCGCGCGCGATCTCGACGCGCTGATGTCGCTCTACGCGGACGACGCGATACTCGAAACGCCGCTGATCGTCGTCGCGCTGCCCGGCCACGGCTCCGGCATGCTGCGCGGCAAGCCCGCAATCGGCGAATTCTTCGCGGCCGGCCTGCGCGATCCGGGAAACCGGCTCGGACGCTGGTACCGCACCGGCGTGTTCTTTTCGAACGGACGGCAACTGACGTGGGAATATCCGCGCGCAACGCCGGACGGCGATCAGGTGGATCTCGTCGAGGTGATGGATCTGCGCGACGGGTTGATCGCGCATCATCGCGTGTACTGGGGATGGGTCGGGTTCAACGTGCTGCGCGGCGCAGCATCGACGGCCGAGCGCGCATGACCGCCGCCGCGCCGAAGCGCTCGCTCATGCGGCACGGCGCGCCGCTCACGCGACATACATCGCGACGCTGACGAACTGGCACAGGCTGCCAGCCAGCACGAACAGATGCCAGATGCCGTGGCCATGGTGAATGCGTTCGTCGTTGATGAAGAAGTAGATCCCCGCGCTGTAGATCACGCCGCCGGCCACGAGCCATGCGGTGCCGATCGGCGGCAGCGCATGGATCAGCGGCCGCACGGCGACGAGCGCGAGCCAGCCCATCAGCACGTACAGGATCATCGACAGCAGGCGCGTGCGGCGCCCAAGCGTGAGCTCCTGCACGATGCCGAACACGGCGAGCCCCCAGCTCACGCCGAACAGCGACCAGCCCCACGGGCCGCGCAGCGTGACCAGCGTGAACGGCGTGTAGCTGCCGGCGATCAGCAGGTAGATCGCCGAATGGTCGCATTTCTGCAGAATCGCCTTCAGGCGCGGGTTGCGCACGCTGTGATACGCCGTCGAGATCGCGTAGAGCAGGATCAGCATCGCGCCGTACACGCTGAAGCTCACCACCTTGTACGGATCGCCTTCGAGCGCGCCCATCGTCACGAGCGCGACGAGACCTGCCACCGACAGCACCGCGCCGACGAGATGGGAAATGCTGTTGAAACGCTCACCGACATGCACGACGTGTTCTCCTGCGGGGGCCATCGGAAAAAAAAGAAGCCCTATGATACCGGCGGCCGGATATCGCCGTGCTGCGCCCCGGCAAACGGCTGGCGTGCGCCGTGTGATGCGCGGCCGGCCCGCCCCCCAAAAAAAAACGCCGCGATAGCCATCGCGGCGCTTTCCGTTTCGATACCGAACCGATTCGTCAGTTCATTGCAACATTGCAACGGCCCGGTTCAGCAACACTTCCCCGCCCCGGACCCGTACCGCGCATTCTGACGCTCGCGGAAGAATGCCTCGTACGTCATCGGCTCGCGGTCCGGATGGGTGTCGCGCATGTGCGCGACGTAGGTATCGTAGTCGGGCAGGCCGACCATCAGCCGCAACGCCTGCCCGAGGTAACGCCCCGCGCTGCGCAGATCGCCGCCGAGATCGCTGAACATCGCGGCCTCCGCTTCAACGTCCGCTGCCGAGCGCCTGCGCGGCCGGCATCGCTTCGTACGGCGTCTCGCGCACGGTCGGCTTCGACTCGCGGCGCGCGCGCAGCACGGCGATCACGCCGTACACCGCGATCGCCACGACGACGAAGATGAACAGCCCGGCCAGCGCCGCATCGATGTAGTCGTTGAAGATGATGCGCTTCATCTGCGCGATCGACTTCGCCGGCGCGAGCACCTTGCCTTCGTCCACCGCGGCCTGCAGCTTCGCGGCGTGCGCGAGGAAGCTGACCTTCGGGTTCGCGTCGAAGATCTTCTGCCAGCCGGCCGTCAGCGTGCAGATCAGCAGCCACGCGGTCGGCACGATCGTCACCCACGCATAGCGCTCGCGCTTCATCTTGAACAGCACGACGGTGCCGAGCACCAGCGCGATCGCGGCGAGCATCTGGTTCGAGATGCCGAACAGCGGCCACAGCGTGTTGATGCCGCCGAGCGGATCGACCACGCCCTGGTACAGGAAGTAGCCCCACGCGGCCACGCACAGCGCGGTGGCGACGAGGTTCGCGGGCAGCGATTCGGTGCGCTTGAGCGCCGGGTGGAACGTGCCGAGCAGATCCTGCAGCATGAAGCGGCCCGCACGCGTGCCCGCGTCGACGGCCGTCAGGATGAACAGCGCCTCGAACAGGATCGCGAAGTGGTACCAGAACGCCATCATCGCTTCGCCGCCGATCACCTGGTGCAGGATGTGCGCCATGCCGACGGCCAGCGTCGGCGCGCCGCCCGCGCGCGCGATGATCGTCGTTTCGCCGACGGCCTTCGCGGTCTGCGTGAGCATGTCGGGCGTCAGCACGAAGCCCCATTGCGTGACGGTGTTCGCGACGGCTTCCGGCGTCGAGCCGAGCACGGCGGCCGGCGCGTTCATCGCGAAGTAGATGCCCGGCTCGATCACGCACGCGGCCACCAGCGCCATGATCGCGACGAACGATTCCATCAGCATCGCGCCATAACCGATGAAGCGCGCGTTGGTTTCGTTGTCGATCAGCTTCGGCGTCGTGCCCGACGAGATCAGCGCGTGGAAGCCCGACACCGCGCCGCACGCGATCGTGATGAACAGGAACGGGAACAGGTTGCCCGACCACACGGGGCCCGTGCCGTCGACGAACTTCGTCAGCGCGGGCATCTTCAGCTCCGGTGCGACGACCAGGATGCCGATCGCGAGGCCGAGGATCGTGCCGATCTTCAGGAACGTCGACAGGTAGTCGCGCGGCGCGAGCAGCAGCCACACCGGCAGCACCGACGCGACGAAGCCGTAGCCGATCAGGATCCACGTGAGCTGCGTGCCGCTGAACGTGAACCACGCGGCGAGGGTCGGCGAATCGTGCACGTGCTGACCGAACGCGATCGACGCCATCAGCAGCACGAAGCCGATGATCGACACTTCGCCGATGCGGCCCGGACGGATGAAGCGCGTATAGACGCCCATGAACAGCGCGATCGGAATCGTCGCGGCGACGGTGAACGTGCCCCACGGCGAATTGGTCAGCGCCTTCACGACGATCAGCGCGAGCACCGCGAGGATGATCACCATGATCAGAAACGCGCCGAACAGCGCGATCACGCCGGGCACCGTGCCGAGCTCCATCTTGACGAGATCGCCGAGCGAGCGGCCGTCGCGGCGCGTCGAGATGAACAGCACGATGAAGTCCTGCACCGCGCCGGCGAACACGACGCCGGCCAGGATCCACAGCATGCCGGGCGTGTAGCCCATCTGCGCGGCGAGCACGGGGCCGACCAGCGGCCCGGCGCCGGCGATCGCGGCGAAGTGATGGCCGAACAGCACGTACTTGTTGGTCGGCACGTAGTCGAGGCCGTCGTTGTACTTGACCGCCGGCGTCATCCGCAGCCCGTCGAGCTGCATGACCTTGCTGGCGATGAAACGGCTGTAGAAGCGATACGCGATCAGATACACGCAGACTGCGGCGATCACGATCCAGAGGGCACTGACGCGCTCGCCGTGTGCAAGCGCGATCGTGCCGAATGCGAACGCGCCGAGCAGCGCGACCGCGATCCAGAGCAGGGTACTGGAAGCCCGATTCATGGCGTCTCCTGGTCTCCAATGTGTTTTTGAGTGGATGCGGCGAGGGGCCGAACCCGCGTGACGTCGATGCGTCGTGCCGCGGCCTCGCAGAGACCGCGGCGATGGGCCGTAGTATTCCGCGCGACGGGGGCCGCTTACAAGCGGATAACTACGTATGAGGATCTACGTAGAATTACGTAGATGCGTGGCGCCTGCATGCCATCGGGCCGCGATTGCCCGCGACCGGCGAGCCACGTACAGTATTTGCCTGCCTCCATTCCGGAACCGCCATGCCGATCGGATTTCAGAAAATGAACGCGAATGGCGATGACTTCGTCATCGTCGACCTGCGCGGCCGGGAACACGATCCCGCGCAGCGCATCGATCGCGACCTCGTGCGGCGCATGGGCGATCGGCGTCGCGGCATCGGCTTCAACCAGCTCGCGGCGATCTCGGACGGCGACGATGCCGCCGCGCGCGTCGCGTTCTGGAATCCCGACGGCTCGGCGCTCGATACCTGCGGCAGCGCGACGCGCGGCGTCGCATGGAAGCTGATGCGGGAAACCGGCGCGGCGTCGGTCGTGCTGCGTACGAATCGCGGGCGCCTGCACTGTGCGCAGGGGGCGGATGGGCTGATCGAGGTCGAAATGGGCGCGCCGCTGGTCGACTGGCGGAACGTGCCGCTCTCGGAAGCCGTCGACACGCTCGCGCTGCCGCTGCCCGGTGCGCCGGCCGCCTGCAGCATGGGCAATCCGCACTGCACGTTCTTCGTCGACAACGTCGCTGCGCTCGACATCGAAGCGCTCGGCCCGCCGATCGAAGCGCATCCGCTGTTTCCGCTGAAGACCAACGTCCATTTCGTGCAGGTCCTCAGCCGCACGCATGTCCGTCTACGTATCTGGGAACGCGGCGGCGGCGTGCCGCTCGGCTCCGGCTCGTGTTCGTGCGGCGCGGTGGTCAACGGCATCCGGCGCGGGCTGCTCGACGACACCGTGCGGGTGACGTGCGACGGCGGCGACGTCACCGTTCGATGGGACGACGCAGGCAGCGCGTTCCTGAGCGGGCCGGTGACGTTCGGGTTCGACGGAGTGTGGCTGTGACGCCCGACGACGCACGAACTTTCCACGCGCTGCGCCCGCGCCTGCAGAAGATCGCGTATCGGATGCTCGGTTCCGTCGCGGATGCCGAGGACATCGTGCAGGACGTGTGGCTGCGCTGGCACGACGCGGCGCGCGACAGCATCGAGAACGCCGAGGCGTGGCTCGTCGCGGTCACGACGCGGACGTCGATCGATCGCCTGCGCGCGGCGAAGCTCCGGCGCGAGCACTATACGGGTATCTGGCTGCCCGAACCGGAGCTCGGCGAATCGCCCGCGACGCCCGAGGAAATGACGGAGCGCGCGAACGACGTGTCGGTGGCGTACCTGCTGTTGCTCGAACGGCTGACGCCGGAAGCGCGCGCGGCGTTCCTGCTGCATGAAATCTTCGAGTTCGACTACGACCGGATCGCCGACGCGATCGGCAAGACCGAAGCCGCATGCCGGCAGCTCGTCAGCCGGGCCCGGGCGCGGCTGCGCGACGATACCCTGCCGCGGCATGCGGTGCCGCACGAAACGCATCGCCGGCTACTGAAGACGTTCACGCAGGCGCTCGCGCAAGGCGACTTCCCGTCGATCCAGGCGCTGCTCGCCGAAGATGCGATGCTGATCGGCGACGGCGGCGGTCACGTCCAGAGCTTCCCGAAACCGATGGTCGGCGGCCGGCGCATCGCTCAACTGTTCTATGCGACGTGGTTGCGCTGCGGCAGCGGTGTCGAGATGCGGCCGGTCGTGCTCAACGGCCAGTGGGCGCTGCTGCGCTTCATCGACGGGCGGCTCGAAGCGGCGATGGCGTTCGAGACCGACGGTACGCGCATCGGCCGGATTCTCGTGCAGCGCAACCCCGACAAGCTCGCCCGGATCGCGGCTGCCTGCGCCGCCGGCTGACGCGTGCATCGCGCGCCGGCCGCGGTCGAGCGCGGATTGGTGCAGCGCGCGCAACACGATGCGTCCCCGTGCGTGGCTACCGCCCGTCGGCGCACACTCCTAAGATGATTTCGCGCGGCGCCCTGCCGCCCACGACACCCGCGCAGCGCGGGCCAGCCTCTTCGTCGCCAGGAGAAATCATGACGCAGCGTATCAACTACATTCAACAGTCGCCCGAGCTGTTCAAGAAATTCCTCGAACTCAGCAATCAGTTGCGCAACAGCGCGATCGAGGAATCGATCCGGGATCTCGTGTCGCTCCGCGCATCCCAGATCAACGGCTGCGCGTTCTGCGTCGACATGCACGTGAAGGAAGCGCGCATCCACGGCGAGCGCGAGCTGCGCCTGCACCATCTGGCGACGTGGCGCGAATCGACGCTCTTCTCGCCGCGCGAGCGGGCCGCGCTCGCGTGGACCGAAGTCCTGACGACACTGCCCGAGCATGGCGTACCGGACGACCTCTACGAGCGCGTGCGCGGCCAGTTCTCCGAAAAGGAATTGTCGGACCTGACGTTCGAAGTGATGGCGATCAACGGCTGGAACCGCGCGAACGTCGCGTTCCGGACCGTGCCGGGCTCGTCCGACAAGGCGTTCGGCCTCGACAAGGCGAATCTTGCCTGACGGCCGGCCGCCACCCTCCTTCGCTGCCGGCCGTCGGCCGGCGGCCCACCGGAAGCCACCACCATGATTCGCATGACACACGTGATCGCGTCCGCGCTCGTCGTCGCGGGCGCCGCGACCGGCGCCGCTCGCGCGGCGCCCTCGGCCATCGTCACGCCGCTGATGACGAAGCCGCTCGACGCGTACCCGGGCAAGGAAGCGCTGATGATCTCGGTCGAGTATCCGCCCGGCGCGGTCGATCCCGTCCACCGCCACCACGCCGACGCGTTCGTCTATGTGGTCGAGGGTTCGATCGTGATGCAGGTGAAGGGCGGCGAGCCCGTCACGCTGAAGCCGGGCGACACCTTCTACGAGGGCCCGAACGACTTGCACACGGTCGGACGCAACGCGAGCCGGACCCGGCCCGCGAAGTTCATCGTGCTGCTGTTGAAGGACAAGGGCGCACCCGTGCTCGTGCCGGAAAAATAGCCGGCTCGCACGTCGCCCGCACCCTGTTTGAAAAAATGCGGCGGGCGGTGTCACAGGCAGCAGCGCTGAAACGTCTAGTCGCATACGGACACCACGATTCCAGCGCCTCCATGCCCGACACCTCCATTCGCCGCCCCGATGCCGACGATCCGTTCGCGCGCAGCTTCTCGACCTGCTATGCCGGCGTGGTCACCTTTCTGGCCGTCGTCACCGAAGGCAGCTTCGCGCGCGCCGCCGATCGCCTCGGCGTCGGCCGCTCGTCCGTCAGCCGCCACGTGCAACGGCTCGAGGACCGGCTCGACGCACGCCTGTTCCAGCGCACGACCCGCAGCGTGTCGCTGACGCGCGAAGGCGAGCTCTTCTACGAAAACTGCCGGCCCGGCATCGAGCATCTGGCGCAGGCGCTCGAGGACATGCGCGAGCTGCGCAGCGGGCCGCCGAGCGGACACCTGCGCGTCGGCTCGACGCCGGGCTTCGGCCGCAAGGTCGTCGCGCCGCTGCTGCGCGATTTCCATGCGCGGTATCCGGACATCACGCTCGACCTGCTGTTGAACGACCGGCCGGCCGATTTCTCCGCCGACCGCATCGACGTCGCGTTCCGCGACGGCCGCATGGAGGACAGCGCGATCGTCGCGCGCCGGCTGATTCCGATGCAGATGATCGTCTGTGCGTCGCCGGCGTACGCGCACCGGCACGGCTTGCCGCGCCACGTCGACGACCTCGCTCGGCATCGCTGCATCAACCTGTGCACCGCGTCGGGCCGCGTGACGGAATGGGAATTCAGGATCGACGGACTGACGCAGCAGCGCCAGCTCGCCGCGCATCACACGTTCAACGACATCGACCTCGTCGTGCGCGCGGCGCTCGACGGGCTCGGCATCGCGCAACTGCCGGCGTACCAGGTGTGCGACCTGCTCGCCGACGGCCGGCTGGTGAGCTGTCTCGGCCAGCATGCGCCGGACGACGGCGGCCACTACCTCTGCTACCTGAGCCGCAAGCACCTGCCCACGCGCATCCGCGTGTTCATCGACTACATGATCGAACAGACGCGTGCGCGCGACCTGCAGTGCCCGGCCACGATGACGACGATGGCGCCGCTGGAGACGGTCGATTGATGCATTCGCAGCAACACGGTGAGGGCTTGCAGCCCTCTACCGGATCACGCGGCGCATGCCTACGATGCGGGCTGTTCGACACGCACGCGAGTACGGCGCTGCGCCGTTCGGCAAGATACCGGCCCGATCGTGCGAGCGCGACGGTCGCCGGTTTCGGCAGGTTCAAGCGGCGCGCATGTCGCGCGCCCGTTCAAGGAGAGCAATCGTGAAAATCGTCGTGATTGGCGGTACCGGCCTCATCGGCAGCAAGGTCGTCAGGAACCTCATCGCACGCGGCCACGACGCGGTGGCGGCCGCGCCGTCGACCGGCGTCGATACGATCACGGGTACGGGACTGGACGACGCGCTCGCCGGCGCGGAAGTCGTCGTCGATCTCGCGAATTCGCCGTCGTTCGAGGAAGCGGCCGTGAAGGCCTTCTTCGAGGCGTCGGGGCGCAACCTGTTCGCCGCGGAGCGCGCGGCCGGCGTGCGCCATCACGTGGCGCTGTCGGTGGTCGGCACCGACCGGCTGCAGCAGAGCGCGTATTTCCGCGGCAAGATCATTCAGGAAAACCTGATCCGCGACGCAGGCGTGCCGTACACGATCGTGCGCTCGACGCAGTTCTTCGAATTCGTCGGGGCGATCGCGCAGGCTGGCACGCAAGGCGACACGGTCCGGTTGACCACCGCGCACTTCCAGCCGATCGCATCGGACGACGTCGCGGCCGCCGTGACCGACTTCGCGCTCGACGCGCCGCGCAACGGCATCGCCGAGATCGGCGGCCCCGAGCGCGTGCGGATCGCGGATCTGGTCGAGCGTTTCCTGGCGGCCACGCACGATGCGCGGACGGTGACGCGCGATGCGGGCGCCGACTACTTCGGCGCGCTGCTGCAGGACGACACGCTCGTGCCGGCGCCCGGCGCACGCCTCGGCGCGACGACCTTCGATGCATGGTTCCGGCAGAACGCGCTCGTGCGCTGAACGCCGCAGCCGGATCACCCACGCCATGACGCCGCTGCGCCCGCCGCCGCTGTCGCTGCTCGACCGGTATCGCGGACGGGAACCGCAGACGCTGTACTCGACGACGGTGACCGTCACGGGCGGGGCGGCCGAGCACGGCCGCGCATCGGGCGTCGCCCGTTCCGACGACGGGCGCCTGGACATCGAGCTGCGCCTGCCGTCCGCGCTGGGCGGCCCCGGCGACGGCCCGAACCCGGAACAGTTGTTCGCCGCCAGTTATGCGGCGTGCTTTCACGGCGCGCTGAGCCTGCTGGCTGCACGGGCGGGCGTGTCGATCGCCGGCGCATCGGTATCCGCATCGATCGACTTCTGTCGCGATCCGATGGACGGGCTGTTCATGCTGAACGCGAACATTCGCGTGCGGCTGCCGGGCGTCGAGCGCGCGGTGGCGGAAGAACTCGTCCGCAATACGGAGCGTTTCTGTCCGTACACGAAGATGGCGCACGAGGGAATCAGCCACGTCGTGGCGCTCGCGCCGGCGGACGATGCGCCCGAACGCTAAACGGCACGCACATTCAACCCATCGTCTTCACGAGAAAGTCATGCAGTCATTCGACAACAAGGTAGTCCTCGTTACCGGCGGCGGTGCCGGCATCGGGCTGGCAGCGGCCGTCGCGTTCGCACGCGAAGGCGCGCGCGTCGTCATCACGGGCCGCCGCGAAGATGCGCTGTCCGCGGCCGCGCACAGCGCGCCGGGCATCGACTACGTGGTCGCGGATGCCGGCGATCCGGCCGACGCCGCGCGCACGATCGACGAAGCGGTCGCACTGGCGGGGCGGCTCGATGTGCTGGTCAACAATGCGGGCGCGGGTGCAATCCTGCCGCTCGAGCAGGCTACCTTCGAAGCGATCAGTGCGATCTTTTCGGTCAATACGCTCGGACCGTCGATGCTCGCGACCGCCGCGTTGCCGCACCTGAAAGCAGCCCGCGGCAGCATCGTCAACGTGTCGAGCACGTTCGGTCACAAGGCCGCGGCGCTGTTGTCGCACTATGCGGCGAGCAAGGCCGCGCTCGAGCATCTGACGCGCTGCTGGGCGCTCGAGCTCGCATCGGCGGGCGTACGCGTGAACGCCGTCGCGGCGGGTCCGACGGAAACGGACTTCCTGTCGGAACGGATGAAGCTGTCGGTACCCGAGATCGAAGCGATCAAGGCGCAGGAGCGCGCGCGCATTCCGCTGGGCCGGCGCGGCGAGCCCGCGGACGTCGCGAACTGGATCGTGTCGCTCGCATCGCCACAGGCGGCATGGATGACGGGGCAGGTGATCACGGTCGACGGCGGACTCGACGCGACCTGACCGTCGCGAGGACGCGCGGCACGCAACGGACGACGCGTGCCGCGCAAGGTGGCAGATCAGTGCTTTTCGTCGAGCTTCTTCGGCTTCGGCGGCGACGGCACCTTCGCGTACTGGAACGCCGGCGTGGCCTTCAGCGCCTCCTTGGTCGCACCGGGCAGATAGATGTTGCCGTTGCGCACGTCGAGCGACGCGATCGGCACCGCGACGTCGTGCGCGGCCACGCCGAGGAAGCCGCCGGCCGACACGATCGCGGCCGACACCGAGCCGTCCGGCGCGACGATCAGGTCGCGCACCTTGCCGACTTTCTGGTTCTCGTCGTTGTACACGGTCTTGCCGAGCACGCTCTTCTTCACGCTCCAGCCTTCGAGCAGCGCCTGCGATTGCTCGACGGTCACGCTGATCGGCTGCGCGCCCGCGATCTGCGCGTGCGCGCCGACGCTCGACGCGAGGACGGTTGCTGCGAGGAGGGTCTTGTAGAACTTCATATGCGTTGCACTCCGGTTCGGTTGTTGTGGATTCCGGGAACGAAGCGACACGGGCGCAACGGCCGATCGGTGAACACCCTGCGGGTGGCCGCCCCACGGGGGGCCGCCCCGCGGATGGCCGCCCCGCGCTTCGTCAGTCGCGTGGCGGCCGGCCGCGCCGCCACGGCGTGTGTGCGTGGCGGACCGGCGTGGCCGGGCCGCAGCGTGCAACACGTCGTTCATGGTAGCGGCAATCGACGGATCGTGCGTTCGGAGTGCGATGCGGCAGGTGGAACGAACCGGATCAAGATCAAAGACCACGCAGAACAGACGCGCGCGCGGCGCGAAAAAATGACGCCGCGGCCCGTCGATCAGGACAACCTCGCAGGCGGCCACCCGATCTTCGCGGCGCGCCGAACGACGCGGTGGCGGCCGCGCCGCCCCGCTGCGTCACGCATTGCGCGAATACACCCTGCGATGCCGCACCGCCTCCGCCAGCACGTCGAGCACCGGCTCCGTCTGCGTCCAGCTCAGGCACGCATCGGTGATCGACACGCCGTACTGCAACGGCACGCCCGGCTTCAGATCCTGGCGGCCGGCCTCGAGATGGCTCTCCACCATCACGCCGACGATCCGGTGCTCGCCCTGCGACAGTTGCCGCGCGAGATCCTGCGCCACCTCGATCTGCCGCTCGTGCGACTTGTTCGAGTTCGCATGCGAGCAGTCGACCATCACCTGCTCGCGCAGGCCGGCCTTGCGCAGCACCGCGCAGCTCGCTTCGACGTGCGCCGCATCGTAGTTCGGCCCGTTCTTGCCGCCGCGCAGGATCACGTGCGCATCGTCGTTGCCGCGCGTCTCGAAGATCGCGGCCATCCCCATCTTCGTCATCCCCATGAACGCATGGCTCGCGGCTGCGGCGACGATCGCGTCCGACGCGACCTGCACGCCGCCGTCGGTGCCGTTCTTGAAGCCGATCGGGCAGCTCAGGCCCGACGCGAGCTGGCGATGGCTCTGGCTCTCGGTCGTGCGCGCGCCGATCGCGCCCCACGCGATCAGGTCGGCGATGTACTGCGGGCTCAGCAGATCGAGGAATTCGGTCGACGCCGGCAGGCCGAGCGCGTTGATGTCGAGCAGCAGTTGCCGCGCGGCGCGCAGCCCTTCGTTGATGCGGAAGCTGCCGTCGAGACGCGGATCGTTGATGTATCCCTTCCAGCCGACCGTCGTGCGCGGCTTCTCGAAGTAGACGCGCATCGTGATCAGCAGGTCGTCCTTCAACGCGTCGGCGGCAACCTTCAGGCGGCGCGCGTAATCGAGCGCCTGGTCGTGATCGTGGATCGAGCACGGGCCGACGACGAGCAGCAGCCGGTCGTCGCGACCGTGCAGGATATCGCCGATCGCGCGGCGCGTATCCTCGACGAGCGTCTGCGTGGCGGCCGGCACCGGCAGTTCGTCGAGCAACAGCGCCGGGGAAATCAGCGGACGCACGGCGCCGATGCGGACGTCGTCGATGCGCGTGGTGTCCTGCGTCGCGTCGGCGCTGCCTACCTCGCGATCGTGGGAAGGATTGTCGAGGTTCTGCATGGCGATTCTCCGGGGACGTCTGTCTGGAATGATGGGCAGGCTCGATTATGGCACCCGCGCTCGCGCCGATCCTGAGACCGGGCGGTGCGCGTTACCTCGTACCGGGCGTCGCGCTGAAGTAACGCGGCGGTGCGCGCGCACCACCGCCATTGCGTCAGGAAGCGATCAGCCCGCGTCGCCCTGCGCGTCGGCGTCGATCCCCAGTTCGCCGGCCATCCGCCGAACCAGCGCATTCAGCCGCGCCACTTCGTCCGCGAGGCGTTTCTGCTCGGCCTTCAGCGCTTCGAATTCGGAAGGCGGCACCGCCTCCGCACCGCCGGCATCCGCGCTCGCGAAATCGGCCACGTTCACCGCGCCGCACATCAGATGCATCCAGCGATTCTCGCGCGCGCCCGGTGCACGCGGCAGCCGGACGACGAGGGGTTGCGCGCGCGCCGCGAGTTCGTCGAGGAACGCCTCGACCGACGAGATATCCGCGAAGCCGTGCAGGCGCGCGCTGTTCAGGCGCAACTCGGCGGCCGTCTGCGGGCCGCGCAGCAACAGGATCGTCAACAGCGCGATCGCCTGGCTCGGAATGCCGAGCACGCGGTTCATGTTGTGCTCGAAACGCGGCACGCGGCTGCTGCTGCCCTCCATCACGAGGCTCAAGTGCTTCAGCCCGTCGAGCGCGGTCGTGACTTCGTCCTCGCTGACGTTCATCACCGGCGAGCGCGCGGTTTTCTGGTTGCAGCCCGCGGTCAGCGCGTTCAGCGACAGCGGGTAGGTATCCGGCACCGTGTGCTGTTTCTCGACGAGCACGCCGAGAATGCGGGCCTCGAGAGGCGTGAGTTCGCGAAGAGCGCGGGGCGTGGGCGTATCCGGCGTGGTGTTCATGAGTGGCGTCGCAGCGTGCAGCAGGTGAAGGGAAACGGTCGCGGCCCGTCCGGCGTCGCGCACGGGCGAGCCATATGATAGCTCGCGACGCGTGGCCCGGCGCCACTCGCCGCACCGGCGCGCGCACGCGCCGCGGCGGGCTTTCGTCGGACGTAGCGGCGCGCCCGATAGCGGGCGACGACGCGGCGACCCATGTGCACGGCGCCGCAGATTCGTCCTTCGCGCACGCCCGGGCGTTTGCGCGATGCGCATGCCGGCGCTACGATAGACGTTCATCCCGATATCAGCGGCGCCGCGCGCGATCGCCTTCACACGTCGATACCACGCATCGCCCGCGTTGAACGCGCTGCACCATGCCGCGCGCCGCTCGTCAAACCCGTTCACGCCCTCACCGGTTCACCACCATGACTGCATCTTCTCCCGCACCCGTGCGCGCCATCGTCACCGGACACACGCGCGGCGTCGGCGCGGCGCTCGCCGAACAACTGCTGCAGGAAGGCATCGCCGTGCTCGGCGTGTCGCGCAGCCGTCATCCGTCGCTCGCGTCGCAGGCCGGCGAGCGCTTCGCCGAAGTCGAACTCGACCTGTCGGACTCGAAGACCATCGCGACCTGGCTGGCCGGCGACACCCTGCGCCGCTTCGTCGACGGCGCGTCGCTCGTGCTGCTGTTCAACAACGCGGGCATCGTCGATCCGATCGGCCCGCTCGCCGCGCAGGACCCGGCGATCGTCGCCCGCGCGGTCGGCCTGAACGTCGCCGCGCCGCTGATGCTGTCGGCCGCGCTCGCACAGGCCGCGTCGGCCGCGACCGAATGCCGGATCGTGCACCTGTCGAGCGGTGCGGCCCGCAACGCGTATGCGGGCTGGAGCGTCTACTGCGCGACCAAGGCCGCGCTCGATCACCATGCGCGCGCCGTCGCGCTCGACGCGAACGGCCCGCTGCGCATCTGCAGCGTCGCGCCGGGCGTCGTCGACACGGGCATGCAGACCACGATCCGCGCGACCGGCAAAGACGATTTCCCGATGCGCGAGAAATTCGACGAGCTGAAGTCGAGCGGCGCGCTCGCGACGCCCGAGGCAACCGCCCGACAGCTGATCGGCTATGCGCTGAGCGACGCATTCGGCAACGAGCCGACGGCCGACGTGCGCAACCTGCCGACGAAGTAAGCATCGGACGCGGCGCGTCACCCTTCGAGCCGCTTCGTCCAGTCTTCGACCTGCCGCGCCGTCCGGCGCTTTTCCAGCATCCTGCGCCAGCCGGGCGGCAGCACCGGCACGTCGCACAGCGCATCGAGCGCGGCCATGTCGAGCGTGCGTCGATACAGCACGTCGAGCACCGTCGACAGCGGCCATTGCGGGTAGCGGCGCGCGTGGAGCGCGAGCACATCGCCCGCCGCCACCCAGCCCTCCTGCAACACGCGGTAGTACCAGCCGGTCCGGCCGCTTTGCTGCACGAGCGCCGCCATCCGCGGATGATCGAAACGCGCGTTGAGCTTCCAGCACGGCTGCCGCGACTGCGACACCTGGAGCACCGCGCCGCCGAGCGTGAACACGTCGCCGAGACACACGTCGTGCTCGGTGATGCCGCGCGTCGACAGGTTCTCGCCGAACGCGCCCGGCCGGGCGAGCACGTCGCGCGCGCCGATCTGCCCGGCCCACCACGCATAGTGATCGTGCGCATAGTGATGAACGGCCTTGTCGGGACCGCCGTGATGCCGCGCATCGGCCGGCGTGTCGCCGGCGAAGCCGAGCGCGCCCAGCCACAGGCGCGCATCCGCCGGCTGCTTGTCGATCGCGCTTGCGTGCGGCGTGCCGGCGAGCGGACGGCTCGCGCCGATCCGCACCGCGCCGATGGCGACCGCGATCGCCGGCCGGGCGTCGTCGCTCATGCGGCCACACCGTCCGGCAGCGCCGCGAGCAGTCGCTCGAGTTCGCGCGTGCGTGCTTCGCCGAGCGGCAGCAGCGGCCGCCTCGGTTCCCCGGCGTCGAAGCCGCGCAACCTCAAGCCGGCCTTCACGGTCACCGGCAACCCGCCGTTGACGATGAACTGCAGCAACGGCAACTGCGCGTGAAAAACCGATCGGGCGCGTGCGAGATCGCCGGTCCGCATCGCGTCGAACAACGCGAGCGGCAACGCGGCATTCAGATTCGGCGCGGCCGTGCACCATCCGGCCGCGCCCGCGGCCAGCGCGGCGAGCGCCATCGGATTGCTGCCGTTGTAGAACGGGATCGTCCCGCCGCTCAATTGCGCGAGCCGATGCATCCGGCCGATGTCGCCGGTGCTCTCCTTGACCATCGTCACGTTGTCGACGGTGCGGCAGATCGTCGTGATCAGGTCCGGCGACATGTCGACGCCGCTCGTCGCCGGGTTGTTGTACAGCATGATCGGGATACCGATCGCTGCACCGATCGCGCGGTAGTGCGCGACGATCTCGTCGTTGCCGAGCTTCCAGTACGACACCGGCAGCACCATCACCGCATCGGCGCCGGCCCGCTCGGCGAAGCGGGCACGGCGCACCGCGCCCGCCGTGGTGAGATCGGAAATCCCGACGACGGTCGGCACGCGCCGGCGCACCGCACGAATCGACGCGGTGGCGACGGCCTCCCATTCGGCATCGGACAGGTAGGCGCTTTCGCCGGTACTGCCCAGCGGGGCGATCGCGTGAACGCCGTCGGCGATCAGGCGCTCGATCAGCGCGTCGAGCGCTTTCAGGTCGACGCCGCCGTCGGCGGAGAACGGCGTAACCGGGTAGGCAATGATGCCCTTCAGCAGAATCGTCACGATTCGTATTCCTCAATGATTGTCTGACAGGATCGAAACGGCACGCTCGTTTACGCGATGCAGTCCCGATGCGTACGCAACGCGCGGCGCGCGTAGTAGTCGAACGTCACCGCGTCGCGCTTCGGCTTCGAGATCCAGTCGTGCGCTTCTCGCGCGAGCGCGGGCGGTACCGGCTTGATCTCGCCGGCCGACATCGCGAGCAGTTGCAGCTTCGCGGCGCGCTCGATCAGCAGCGCGAGAATGCACGCCTCCTCGATCGTCTTGCCGACCACGAGCTGGCCGTGATGCGACAGCAGGATCGCGCGCTTGCTGCCGAGCGCCTTCGAGATGATCTCGCCCTCCTCGTTGCCGACCGGCACGCCCGGCCAGTCCTTCAGGAACGCACAATCGTCGTACAGCGGGCAGGTGTCCATGTGCGACACCACGAGCGGCTGCTCGAGCATCGACAGCGCCGCGACATGCGCCGGATGCGTGTGGATGATGCAGTTCACGTCCGGGCGCTCGCGATAGATCCACGTATGGAACCGGTTGGCCGGGTTCGGAATGCCTTCGCCATCGACGACGTCGAGATCCTCGTTGACACGCAGCAGGTTCGCGGCCGAGATCTCGTCGAAGCCGAGCCCGAGCCGCTGCGTGTAGTAGGTGCCGGCCGCATCCGCGCGGCAGGTGATCTGCCCGGCCAGGCCGGAGTCGTGGCCGGCGTCGAACAGGATCCGGCACGTCAGCGCGAGCTTTTGCCGCGCGGACCAGCCGCTGTCGCCCACTTCGTTTTCAAGGCGCCGCTCCGCCAGCGCGACCAGCGCTTCCTTCGTCAAATTCAGCGTTTCCGCCATGTTCGCCTCCTGAATGCCCCGGGTCCGCCGCGCCGTCCGCGGCCGTTTCCCCGAGCGCATGACACACAATACACCGAATGACACATTGTGTCATGCGTTACAATCGGTTTTTCAAAGGACACCCGGCGCCCCATGACGATTCGCCTGAAGCTGCTCAGAAAACAGAAAGGCTGGACGCTCGACGTGCTGGCCGAGGAAACCGGCCTCACCAAGAGCTACCTGTCGAAGGTCGAGCGCGGCCTGAGCGTGCCGTCGATCGCGGTCGCGCTGAAGCTGTCGAAGGCGCTGAACGTCGACGTCGAACAACTGTTCTCGGAAAGCGGCAACCGCGAGCTGATCACGGTCACGCGCGCCGGCGAGCGCACCGCGATGGGCGCGGCGGCCGACAGCCACGCGCACCGTTTCGAGAGCATCGCGGCCGGGGTCGCGCCGAAGAAGATGCTGCCGTTCGTCGTGCATCCGCCGCACGAATTCGTCGCGTCGACGTTCCGCGAGCACGAAGGCGAGGAATTCCTGTTCGTGCACAAGGGGCGGGTCGAAATCGAATTTCCGAACGAGACGGTGCAACTCAGGGCCGGCGATTCAGTCTATTTCAACGCACTCATTCCCCACCGCACGCGCAGCCTCGGCACCGCGCAGGCGGAGATTCTGGTCATCGTCAGCCACGACGACTAGCCTCGTCACTTCTTCGCGCAAGGATCTTCCGATGGTCACCAGGGCCACCGCACCGTTCCAGCAGATCAAGACGCTCGTTCGCCAGAACGTCGAGGCCGGCGACTGGCGCCCCGGCGACCGCATTCCGTCCGAACTCGATCTCGCCGCGCAGTTCGGCGTCGCGCGCATGACGGTCAACCGCGCACTGCGCGAGCTGACCGAGGAAGGGGTGCTGAAGCGCATCGCGGGCGTCGGCACGTTCGTCGCCGAGGTGAAGCCGCAGTCGAACCTGCTGATGATCGCGCATATCCGCGACGAGATCCGTGCGCGCGGGCACGAGTACCGCTGCCGCGTGCTCAGCCAGGCCCGCGAGCCCGCGTCGTTCGACGTCGCGGCCGCGTTCGGCCTGCCGGTCAATACGCCGGTCTTTCATGTGGTGTGCGTGCACGAGGAAAACGGCCGCCCGATCCAGCTCGAGGATCGCTACGTCAACCCGGCTGCCGCGCCCGGCTTCATCGATCAGGATTTCCAGATCGAGCCGCCATCCGAGTACCTGTACAACAACGTGTCGCACTACGAACTGGAAATCGAACACGTCGTCGACGCGTCGCTGCCCACCGGCGAACAGGCGCGGCTGCTCGACATGCGCGCCGACGAGCCGTGCCTCACGCTCACGCGCCGCACGTGGACGGACGGGCTGCCCGTCACGTTCGTGCACTTCCTGCATCCGGGCAACCGCTACCGGCTCGGCTCGCGCTTCAAGCCGGGCGCGGGGCGCCACCCGACCTGATCCTTCGTCGCACGCCCCCGACACGCACGGCGGCCGTTTCGTCATGAAACGGCCGCCGTGTTCATTCGTGACGTCGAGTCAGATCGCGCCAACCTGCCCCGCGTCGCGCGACCACACGACCGGAAACAGCGGGTGATCGAGCGGCGCGCCGTCGGGCAACTGTTCCGCGAGCCCGGGAAAATCGGGCGACGTTTTCCAGCGGCGCGGCGCGTGACGGACATCGTCGCCGACGAAGCGGATCGAGAACGCACGCCGGCGGTTCCGCGTGCCGCCCGACGCATGCAGCGTGAGCATCCGGAAGCACACCATGTCGCCGGGTTCGAGCGCCCAGCGGCGGATCGGGAAGGCCGCACGGTCGGCTTCGATGTCGGGCAGATCGGCGAGGCTGCCTTCCGGGAACCACTTCGCCTCCTTGTCCATGAACGTGCGCGGCATCAGCCACGGCCCGAGATGCGAGCCGGCGACGAATTCCAGCGTCGATTCGAGCGGCACCGGGTCGACCGGAATCCACATGCTGACGTTGTCGTCGCCTTCGATGTTGTAGTACGGCTGGTCCTGATGCCACGGCGTGCGCTGCCGCGTGCCGGGCTCCTTCACGAGCAGATGGTCGTGATGCAGCCGCACGTTGTCCGTGCCCATCAGCGCGGCGGCGACCGACGGCGCCGGCGAGCGCACGATGAAGTCGCGATACGCGTCGTTGTGCTGCCAGTTGCAGAAATCCTCGAAGAACCAGCCCGGATCGTCGGGCCGGCTCGCGACTTTCGCGCGTTTGCTCGGCTGCGCGAGGTTCGCGTCGATGCCGGCCCGCAACGCGGCCACTTCGTCGGGCGAAAAGATGCCCTTGATGCAGACCGCGCCTTCGTCGCGGAACGCGGCGATCAGTTCGGGCGTCACGGCTTGCGCGACGCGCTCCTGGATACTCGTCATGGTGTACCTGTCGATCGAATGGGTCACGGGGTCACGGCGCCGAAGTCAGTTGCTGCTTCGCGTCATAGATGTCGAAGTCGAAGTATTTCGCGGCGATCTTCTGGTACGTGCCGTTCGCGCGAATCGCGGCGATCGCGTCGTTCAGCCGCTTCTTCATGTCGGCGTCGCCCTTGCGTATGCCCATCGCGACGCCGTAGCCGGTGATCCGCACATCGGTCACGTCCGGGCCCGCGAACGCGTAGCCCTTGCCGCGCGGCGTCTTCAGGAACGAGTAGCCGGCTTGCGTCTTGTCCTGGAAGGTCGCGTCGAGGCGGCCGTTGACGAGATCCTGATACACCTGGTCCTGATTCTGGTACGAGACGATCGTCACGCCCTTGGTCGCCCATTCGGCCTTCGCGTACGCCTCCTGTGTCGTGCCCTGGTCGATCCCGACGCGCTTGCCGGCGAGCGACGCGGCGGTCGGCAGCAGCTTCGAGCCGACCGGCGCGACGAGCGCGCCCGGCGACGCATACAGCTTGTTCGAGAAGTCGATCTGCTTGAGCCGCTCGTCGGTGGCCGTCATCGCGGACATGATCACGTCGAACTTGCGCGCGCGCAGCGCCGGAATCATCCCGTCGAAGCCCTGCTCGACCCACACGCACTTCGCATGCAGTTGCTCGCAGATCGCATTGCGCAGGTCGATGTCGAAACCGGCGAGCGAGCCGTCGGGCTGCTTCGCCTCGAACGGCGGATACGTGGGATCGATACCCCAGCGGATCGTCGACGTGTCCTGCGCGAACGATGCGAGCGGCGCGAACGCGAGCGCGGTAACGAGGAACTTGGCGGTACGGTTCATGGCGTGTCCTTGAAAGTCTCGACGCGGCGGGCGACGCCGGCGTCCGGTGAAGGCGCCGCGACGGCATGCCGGTGCGAGGCGCGAAAGACGGGGGACTTCGATGAAACTGCGACGCAGTCTAGACCGCCAGATTTCCGAGTGCAAGCGGAAGGAAGCGGAGACGGGATGGGTCGAGGTCCAGCGGACGCGGAAAGACGGGGCGACGCTTTATTTATGGCTGATTTACGGGAATGGCGGGTGTTTACCCTGTTCGACGCACGTCCAACACAGCGGGCGTTTTTCCGGATGCCCACAGGCTAATGATGTCGATATATGCGATCTGAGCGGCGCCTCGAACGAGGCGTGCCTCAGCGAAATCACGATGCGACCTATACCGCCTCGAAAACTCCCGGGAGGCAGTACCCCGGTCGAAAATGTAATATATACTTTACATTGAAGCGCGACGAATCCGCGTGGGGAGGTGAACATGCAACTCTATGAAATCGGTCGGGCCGTCGCCAGGCGGCGGGCCGAACTCGACCTCACGCAGGCCCAACTTGCCAAGCTCGCCGGGTTGTCTCGTCTTACCATCAACCAGCTCGAAAGCGGTAAGGTGAAGGATCTCGGCATCAACAAGCTCATCCCGTTGCTCAGCGTGCTCGGCATCGAACTCCTGGCGCTGCCGCGGCAGGCTCAAAACGGTCTCCACAAGGCCGTCGTGAGTGCGAACGTGAGCTACAAGGGCGAATTGACCGAACGACTGCTGGCCGACGCATTGACCACCGGACGGATTCCTGAAGGATACGAATCGCAGTTCTCCGTCATCCTCGACGAAGTGCCGCTGCGTGTCGTCGTGAAGGCGGCCGAGGAAGCCGCCGAGCGCTCGGGCACCCCGCTTCGGACCATCTGGAAAAACCTTGCCGCGTGGTCGAAGGATCTCCATCTGTATCGGGACGTATGGGCATGACCGCACCATCCACGTTGCCCGACGGACCGTGGCAGGGTCTTTTTCGCCACGCGCTGACACTGGTCGACGAGATACGGAAGCACGGCACGCCGAATCCGTTCTGGACGTTCGGTGGGGGCACGGTTCTCATGCTGCGCCACGGCCATCGCGTCAGCAAGGACGTGGACATCTTCGTACCCGACCCGCAGTATCTCGGGTACGTGAATCCCCGCATCAGCGACGCCGCGTCCGACATCACGATGGACTACGAGGAACACGCCAGCTTCGTGAAGCTGGTGCTGCCCAACGGCGAAATCGACTTCGTCGTCTCCCGGAATCTGACGTCTCCCGGCTACGACGAATGGATGCTGATGAATCATGTCGTCAAGGTGGAGACTTCCGCGGAAATCGTCGCCAAGAAAATGTGGCATCGCGGCGATCGTCCGACCGCGCGGGATCTGTTCGACCTGTGCGTAGTCATCGAGCGCGAGCCGGAAAGCCTGATGGAAGCCGGTGCGTTCCTCGTTCGGCATCGCGACACGTTTCTGCGTCTGCTCAACGAACATCGCGCGTTCGTACAGCCGCGCTTCGACGCCATCCGGACACTCGACTACACGCCATCGTTCGACTATTGCGTCGAACTGGCCGAAGCGTTCCTGCGGAAACTCCCCGACAGCACGCCCGAACCAAAATCGCGCGCCCGCTAAGACTTGCGCCCCTCCCGCCCCCACCCGATCTCCGCCGCCCGTGGCGTCGCGCCCCCCCCGCCGGGTCCGGCGAAACCGCGATTGCCCGCGATGGGCGGCCATGTTAAAAGTCGTCGCACGCATTTGAAAACGAAATGCTCGAATTCACAGAAGTACAAAAATGAATAGACCCCTGTTCGACATCGACCTGTTGCGCGCGCTGGTGATGGTCGCCGACTGCGGCAGTTTCACGACGGCTTCCGCGCGCCTGCATTCGACGCAATCCACGGTCAGCCAGAAGGTGCGCCGGCTCGAGGAAATCGCCGGCCACCGCCTGCTCGACCGCGGCACGCGCGACGTGCGGCCGACCGACGCGGGCGTGACGGTGCTCAGCTATGCGCGGCGCATGCTCGCGCTGAACGACGAGATGCTGGAGGCGCTGTCGGGCGCGACGGTCGCGCTGACGATCCGGCTCGGCGTGCCCGACGATTTCGCGGCGGGCCGCACGACCCATGCGCTCGCGGCGTTCAAGCGCGAGCATCCGCAGGTGAAGCTCGAAGTGACGTGCGGATTGAGCCGCGACATCAGCGCCGCGTACGATCGCGGCGAACTCGATCTCGTATTGATCAAGCAGCGGCGCGACAGCCGCGAGGCGGTCGTGCGCTGGCCCGAGAAGCTGCGCTGGATCGACAGCGCGAAGCATCCGTCGATCGATCTCGACCCGGTGCCGATCGTCGTGTTCCCGCCGCGCGGGCTGTACCGCGACGACATGATCAAGGCGATCGAGGAGCGCGGCCGCCGCTGGCGGATCAGCTTCACGACGTCGAGCCTGAGCGGGATCCAGGCAGCCGTCGCGGACGGCCTCGGCATCAGCGTGCTGCCCGCGCGCGTGGTGACGGACGAGCATGTGGTGCTGACCGCGAAGCAGGGCTTCGCGCCGATCGAGCACATGGACATCGCGATCCTGCACCGGCCGACGGCCGACCCAATGGTCGGCGCGCTGACGAAGACGCTCGCGGCGATGCTGGAACTCGAAGGACGGTAAGCGAAGCGCGCCCGATCCGGCCGCACGGCTCCGCGTCAGAACATCGTGTTGCCGTTCGCCGCCTGCTCGGGCACCGGCTGGTTGACGTCCCAGTGTTCGACGATCTTGCCGTGCTCGAGCCGGAAGATGTCCATGATCGCGCTGCCGCGCGTGCCGGGTTCGCGCACCGCGTGCACGTGCAGGATCACGTAGTCGCCGTCGACGAACGCGCGTTTGATCTCGCTGTGCGACTGCGGATATTTGTCGCGCAGAAACGCGACGAACTGGCGAAAGCCGTCGCGCCCGTCGGCCGCGTTCGGGTTGTGCTGCACGTAGCGATCGCCGACATACGCGAGCGCGGCGTCCGCATCCTTCTCGTTCAAGCCTTTCTCGTAGAACGCCAGCACCGTCCGGCGATTGGCCTCCTGCTGCGTGTCGCCCGCGCCGGCTGCGGCGGCATGCGCGGCCGTCGCCGCGAACATCGCCGCCGCGATCCATCGT
The DNA here is from genome assembly GCF_001526365.1 of Burkholderia sp. MSMB1835. Classification (NCBI taxonomy): domain Bacteria; kingdom Pseudomonadati; phylum Pseudomonadota; class Betaproteobacteria; order Burkholderiales; family Burkholderiaceae; genus Burkholderia; species Burkholderia sp. MSMB1835. The sequence continues at coordinate 302,429 of NZ_LOYP01000042.1, read as the reverse complement.
GTCGTCCGTCCTGCTGCCATGCGTCGCATCTCGATCTCCCGGTCGAATCGTTGAAGGCCCGATCATACCGAGGACACCGCCCATGCACGCCGGACGCGTTGACGCACCCGAGCGGGCCGCCCGCACTCACACCAGCGCGCCGTTGCGCGCGACGATCTTCCCGGACGACACGACGAGACGCCGCACCGGCCGCGCGACGACGGCCTCGGCGAACGTCAGCGCATCGACGAGCACGACGTCCGCGCGGCAGCCTGGCTGCAGCCCGTAATCCGCGAACCCGCAGCCGCGCGCCGCACCGTGCGTCACGCAGTCGAGCGCGACTTCGAGCGCATCGTCGCGGCGGAAATCGTTGCGCATGCCGATCAGCATCGCGCGCTCGAGCATGTCGGGCGAGCCGTACGGCGTCCACGTGTCGCGCACGCCGTCGTTGCCGCCGATCACGGTCACGCCCGCCGCACGGCACGCGGCCAACGGCGGCACCGGCACCGCGGCCGGCGCGGTCGTGACGATCGCGACGCCGAGCTCGGCCATCCGCGCGAGCAGCGCATCGCGCTCGCGTTCGGCGATATCGCCCAGGCAGAAACCATGGCTGATCGTGACCTTTCCCTGCATGCCGTGAGTCGCCGTGCGCTGCAGGATCAGGTCGAGCGAGTACGCACCCATCGACCCGCGCTCGTGCAGATGGATATCGAGCCCGCGGCCGTGGCGCCCGGCGATCGCGAACAGCACGTCCACCGCCTCGACCGGATCGCCTTCGATCGCACACGGATCGAGCCCGCCGAGCAGGTCGGCGCCGGCGCCGAGCGCGTCGGACAACAGCGCATCGGTGCCCGGCCGCTCGAGGACACCCGATTGCGGAAACGCGACGATCTGGATCTCGACCTGCCCGCGCAGCGTCTCGCGCGTGGCCAGCACGCCGTTCAGGTGGCGCAGCCCGGCCTGGGTATCGACGTCGACGTGGGTACGAATGCGCGTCGTGCCGGCCGCGAGGAATGCGCGCGCCAGCGCGAGCGATGCGGCGCCCGCGTCATGGCCGCTCGTCGCGCGATAGTGGCGCTCGTTCTCGATGCGGTCGACGAGGCGCGGCCCGACCTGGTTGCGATACCACGGCATCCCCCAGTGGGTCTTGTCGAGGTGCGTATGGCCTTCGACGAGGCCGGGCAGCGCCAACGCGCCCGCGCCGTCCTCGATCGCGCAGCCGGCGGGCGCATCGAGCGACGGGCCGACGCGCGCGATGCGATCGCGTTCGATCAGGATATCGAGCGTGGCGTCCGCGTTCGTGCGGACATTACGGATCAGCAGGTTCGTCATGTCGGGTCCGGTCGGGTCGGTCGGTGCAAGGCGGGCACGGCGCGCGCCGTGCCGCCGCTCGGGTGGGTCAGCGCGTAAAGCGCAGCGACGGGGCGAACGGCGCGTCCGTATCGCTTTCGCCGCGGCGGAATACCCAGCGTTCGGCCGGCACGCCCGCGACGGCCGCCGCCGCATTCGGCGCGCGCACCGCGACGAAGCTCGCGTCGCAGCCGACCGCGATTCCGTAGTTCTCCTTGCCGATTGCGCGCGCGCCGGCGTACGTCGCCATGTCGAGCGCGACGCCGAGCGCCTCGTCGGTGTAGAAGCCCGACCGGTAGCCGACCATCATCGCGCGCTGCAACATGTCGCCGTTGCCGTACGGCCACCACGCGTCGCGGATGTTGTCGTTGCCCGCGAACACGTGCACGCCCGCGTCGCGCAGCCGTTGCACCGGCGGGAACGCGCAGTCGCCCGGCGCATTCGTCAGGATCGATACGCCGGCTTCGGCCAACACCGCGGCCGTACGCCGCACATCGTCATCGCTCACCTGGCCGAGCGCGTACGCATGGCTCACGTTCACGCGCCCGCCGAGCCCGGCCGCGCGCGTGCGCGCCGCGATCCGCCGCAGTTGCGCGATGCCGGTTTCCGCCGGTTCGTGCAGGTGGATGTCGATTTTCGCGCCGCGCTTCTCGGCGATGCCGAACACGATGTCGAGCTGGCCGTCCGCGTCGCCGTCGAGCGTCGTCGGGTCGATCCCGCCGACCACGTCCGCGCCTTCGCGCACGGCGGCATCGAGTATCTCGGCGGTGCCCGGGCACGTGATCACGCCGGCCTGCGGAAACGCGACCAGTTCGATGTCGACGATCCCGCGCCATCGTTCGCGCGCGGCCATCACCGCGTGCAGGTTCGACAGGCCCGTCGTCGCGTCGACGTCGACGTGGCTGCGCATCGCGATCGTGCCGAACGCGGCGGCCTGCGCGATCAGCGCGTTCGCACGCTCGACGATCGGCGGCGCGGCCGCGAGCTGGCGCTTCTCGACCGTGAGCCGCTCGCGCAGCGAGCCGACCGGTTCGTGCGGCACCCAGCGATCGCCGACGAAGCTCTTGTCGAGATGGATATGGCCGTCGACGAAACCGGGCAGCACGACGCGGCCGTCGAGGTCGATCGTCTGCGCGCCGGGCGCGGCTGCGCAATCGGCGCCGATCGCGGCGAAGCGGCCGTCGCGGACGACGAGGTTGACGGGTTGGCCGCCGGCGTCGACGGCGTTGATGAAGAATCGTTCGGTCATGGCCTGGAATAGGGGGTGGTCGCGGCGCGACACCGGCGCGGACAGGGGAAGGAACCGCAGCCGGCGCGGCGCGACCGTTGGCAGGGAATCCGGCCACGATATCGGACGCCGCTGCCCGAGGCCAATTAAATGTCGCGATGCCGCGCATTCGATTTCGCGATGTGCGGCGCGCAGGCGCCCCGGACCGGGTGCGACGGCGAGCGTGATCGACGGGGAAAGGGCCGACCGGTCGGCGGCCGCGCATCGCCCGCATCGCCCGAATCACCCGCAAGCGGCCGCCGGGAAGCCGCGTCGCCGCGTTGCCGGACGGGGCTTCGACGCCGCGCCCGATCGGCGATTTACGCGGCAACAGACTTTACACGTTGTTACCCGGCCGCACCGGACGCGCATCCGCCCATTCCTTATACTCACGCCGAGTTCGCCACCCGTGTCGGGAATCCATCGGCGGACACGTTGCCGATGCAGGAAACACATGATGCGCATGCCTTCCACGAAGACCGTTCTGTTCGCCTCGCTCGTCGCCGTGGCGGCGCTTCCGCTCACCGCGTGCGTCGCGCCGGGCTACTACGGCGCGCAGCCGGGCTATCCGCAGCAGCAATACGCGACGCCCGGCTATGCGCAGCCCGCGTATTCGCAACCGGGCTACGTGCAGCAGCAGCCGGCGTATCCGAACCAGGCGCCGCAACCGTACGATCAATACGGCAACCCGTCGCAGTACGGCTCGCAGCCGTATGACTCGTATGGCAATCAGCAACAGCAATACGCGAACCCGTACGGCACGCAATACGGCACCGTCGCGAACATCCAGCCGGTCAACGGCTCGGTCGGCCCGTCGGGTGTCGCCGGCACCGTCGTCGGTGCGCTGGTCGGCGGCCTGGTGGGCAACCAGTTCGGCCGCGGTCATGGCCGCGATGCGGCAACGGTGATCGGCGCGCTCGGCGGTGCGGTGGCGGGCAACCAGATCGGCCAGCAGATGGGCGCCGCGCAAGGCCCGAGCAGCTACCGGATCGACGTGCAGGTCAGCGATGGCTCGATGCGCTCGTTCGACGTGCAGTCGCCGGGCAACCTGCGTCCGGGCGACCGCGTGCAGATCAACGGCAATCAGCTGTCGCGCTATTGATTCCCGTCGCGCGCGCGTGAGCGGATCTCGCGCGTGCCGAGCCTTCGGCGTCGGGCGCCGGTTCGGCGCAACGGCACACGCGCCCGGCGTCCCTCGTCGATGGCGGCGCGCCCCGCCGTCATCACCGTCTTCCCGGTTCACGATCGTGCCCGCACCGGGCATCGCGCCGCGACATCCGGATTCCCGTTAGGATAAGGACGATGCATCCCGCGCCCGCCGCAGCGGCGCACGCGGGCAAGCACGCCCCTCAACCGGAATGCCCCCGATGACGATCACGATCCGCCTGCTCGACGCGGCCGACGCCACCTGTTTCCGGACCGTCCGCCTGCGTGCGGTCGACACCGCGCCCACCTCCTTTCTGCCGACGCTCGACGAAGAATCGCAGGTGCCGGTCGACGAATTCGCAAAGCGCCTCACGCCGACGCAGGTACAGGCCGTGTTCGGCGCGTTCGACGGCGACACGCTCGTCGGCATCACCGGCGTGCGCCGCGATGCGCGCACGAAGATCGCGCACAAGGCGACGATCTGGGGCGTCTACGTCGACGCCGCGTATCGCGGGCAACGCATCGCGCAGGCGCTGCTCGACAGCGCGACCGCGCATGCGGCGAACGCATGGGGATGCAGCCAACTGATGCTGTGCGTGAACGAGGCCAACCACACCGCGGAGCGGCTGTATGCCTCGCAGGGGTTCGTGCGGTTCGGCACGGAGCCGCGCTCGATGTGCGTCGATGGCCGCTTCTACGACGAGCACTACATGATCAAGATGCTGGCATGACGCATCGGCGTTCGCGTGCAGGCGCCGACCGGTTGCACGCGAACGCCGCGACGTGACGTCATCTCACCGCGTGTCGGCGATCGTCGCGTTGACGACCTGCCCGGCGATCGTCACGTTCGTCAGCGTCATCGCGCTCACGTTGAACGCATAGATCGGCCCCGGCGACGTGACCGTCGGCGTGCCCGACGCCACCGGCGTGCCGAAGTCGCAATTGGCGATCGTCACGCCGGAGATCGGCTGCACCGCAGGCGTGGGCGGCGTGCCGTTGTAGTCGAACGCGACCGGCCCCTGCGCGACGATCGCCTGGAAGCACGACGCGCTCACGCCGTTCAGCGTCACGTTGCTCGCCTTCACGTCGGCGATCGTCACGTTCTGCACGACCGGCGCGCGCGTGCGCACCGCATCGTTCGCCGGCTGATAGTCGCAGTCGAACGTGACGATGCCGCCCTGCGCCGCGGACGGATTGCCGGCCGACGGCGTGACGACGCCGAGCGGGACGCTCGCGTTGACCGGGCTGCCCGCGAGCAGCGCACTGCCGTAGCCGCCGCCCTTCAGCGTCACGCCGTTCGGCAGCGAGACGCCCTTCACGTGGAAATCCTTCACGTAGCCGCCGCGGTTCATGTTGGTCTTCACGCGAATCGCGATGTTCAGCGGGTTGGTCTGCCAGTTCGCGTTCAGCATCGACAGGTTCGTCGCATAGATCTGCTCCACGCCGCCGCCCATCTCGCTACCGAGCGTGATCCCGCCGTGCCCGCTGTTCATCGTGCAGTTGCGGATCAGGTGCCGCTTCGCGGGCCCGTATTCGGCGTCGCGGTCCTTGCCCGACTTGATCGCGATGCAGTCGTCGCCGGTGTTGAACGTGCAGTCCTCGCACAGCACGTCGGTGCACGCGTCCGGATCGAAGCCGTCGTTGTTCGGGCCGATGCTGTTGGTCGTCACGCCGCGGATCACGACGTTGCGGCTCGCGGTCGGATGGTGCTGCCAGAACGGCGTGTTCTGGGTCTGGTAGTTCGCCATCAACACGTTCGTGCAGCCGATGAATTCGACCATGCACGGCCGCAGGTAGTGGCCGAGGCCGAAGATGCGTTTCTCCACCGGCACGCCGGCCTCGGACAGCGCAGGCAGGTAGTTCTGGTCCTGCTGCCACGGCGTGACGGGCGACGTCAGCAGCGCATAGAGCGCGTCGGGAATCGCGGGCGCGACGATCCGCAGGTCGACGTTGTTCGGGTTCGCGTAGTTCTGGGCCGGCACCGTCGCGCCCGCGCCGTACGCCCCCGACGAGCCCTTGTAGGTCCACCAGCACACGCTGTTCGCGCCGCTGCCGGAGAACGGCGTCATCGCCTGCCCGTTGAGCACCGACGTCGGGCCTTCGCCGGTCAGCGCGATGTTCGTCGCGTTGCGCGCGTAGACGGGCGCACCGAAGTTCAGGCAATCGTTCGCCTGCCAGCGGCTGTAGTACAGCCGGCCGTTCGCGCCGCAATCGACCGGGCCGTCCTTCGCGTAATCGGCCGGGTTCGGGCTGAAGTAGATCGTGCAGTTCGCGCTCAGATGGAACGTGACGTTGCTCTGCAGCACGATCGGCCCCGCGCAGTACCAGGTGCCGGACGGCACGACGACCCGGCCGCCGCCTTCACGCCGGCATGCGTCGATCGCCGCGAGAAACGCCGGGCGTGCATCGAATGCGCCGGGCGCGACCGTCAGTTCGGAACCGGGGCTGACCGGCGATTTCGCTGCCGGGTACGGCGACGTCTGCGCGACCGTCGCGCACCGGCGCGCGCCGTACTGCGTCACGTCGAAGTCGCGCCCGCGCCGCGCGAGCCGCGACACGTGCGCGAGCGATGCCGCGATGCGCGCCGCCGCGCCGTGCTCGCCCCACACAAGATCGACCGCCGACGCATCGGGCATCGCGCCCTTCGCCAGCGCCCGGGTGGCCGCGAACGGACCGCCGAGCATCGCGCCGCCGGCGAGCGCGCCGGTCCAGCCGATGAAAGCGCGGCGCGATACCCGTTTCGACGCGGGCGATCGGGCGGACGAAGACGAACGGCGGCGATGGGCGACCATGGGCACTCCTTCAGGGTAGAGGGTATCGATGCGCCGGTCGGCGGATCGTTATTTATACGTCGTCGTACTACATGACGCAGTCTAGACGCGATCGGCGCGGCGTATGTATTTGTCGTTTACCCTGTTATCTATGGGGTTACGTATCGTATGTGTGCGCACACTCACATCGACGAATGGAGCTATAGAGATATGTTGTCGTATGTTTATGCGCAAAAACTTCCGCGCAATCTTCTCCGGCCACCACGCTCCAACGGTACGGTTCCTGCCCGTGCGCCGCCGACCCGCCTCGGTAATTCCGCCTCTGGTCAGCCCCGCGCCACCCGCGCTATCGTTTGTCCATTCCCACAGTCCAGGAGCTGCCTTTGCCTACCCGCCACGGAGTCGAGCTCATCCGCGCCCGCGCGCTGTTCGATCGCGAGCGCCAGGCGTTCGCCGAAGCCATGCCGGTTTCCCGCGCGCTGTCCGCGGAGGCGTCCGAGCACTTGCTGTTCGGCGTGCCGTTGCACTGGATGCAGGACTGGTCGACCCCGTTCTCGCTCTACGTGAAGGAGGCCCGCGGCGCGACCTTCACCGACGTCGACGGTCATCGCTACGTCGATTTCTGCCTCGGCGATACGGGCGCGATGTTCGGCCATGCGCCCGAACCCGTCGCCCGCGCGCTCGCCGAGCAGGCCACGCGCGGCTACACGACGATGCTGCCGAGCGAGGACGCCGCCTGGGTGTCGCGCGAACTCGCGCGCCGCTTCCATCTGCCGGTGTGGCAATTCGCGCTGAGCGCGAGCGACGCGAACCGCTTCGTGCTGCGCTGGGCGCGCGCGGCCACCGGCCGCAACACGATCGTCGTGTTCAACGGCTGCTATCACGGCACGGTCGACGACGTGTTCGTCGATCTCGTCGACGGCCGCCCGGTGCAGCGCGACAGCCTGCTCGGGCAGTCGTACGACCTGCTCGCGAACACGCGTGTCGTCGAATTCAACGATCTCGACGCGCTCGAAGCGGCGCTGAAGGACGGCGATGTCGCGTGCGTGCTCGCCGAGCCCGCGATGACGAACATCGGCATGGTGCTGCCCGACCCGGGCTTCTGGGAGGCCGCACGCGCACTGACGCGCCGCCACGGCACGCTGCTGGTGATCGACGAGACGCACACGATCAGCAGCGGCCCCGGCGGCTACGCGGTCGCGCACGGTCTCGAACCGGACATGCTGGTGGTCGGCAAGCCGATCGCGGGCGGCGTGCCGTGCGCGGTGTACGGGTTCAGCGCCGAATTCGCGGAACGCGCGAAGCAGGCGAAGCTGAACGCGCCGCCCGGCCATTCGGGAATCGGCACGACGCTCACCGCGAACATGCTCGCGATGCATGCGATGCGCGCGACGCTCGCCGAAGTCGCGACCGACGCCGCCTATGCGCACATGTTCGCGCTCGCCGCGCGGCTCGCGACGGGCCTCGAGCACGCGATCACGAAACACGGGCTGCCGTGGTGCGTGACGCGCATCGGCGCGCGCACCGAGTTTCAGTTCGCGCCCGTACCGCCGCGCAACGGCACGCTGGCCGGCGCGCAGCTCGACAGCGAACTCGAGCATATCGTGCATCTGTACCTGCTGAATCGCGGCGTGCTGATCACGCCGTTCCACAACATGATGCTCGTGTGCCCGCAAACGACCGCCGACGATGTCGACCGGCTCGTCGCGCAGTTCGATGCGTGTCTGGGCGAACTGGTGTGAGGCGCTGACGCAAGGCCCGGTACTCGCGCGAGCGCGTACCGGGCCCACCCGCCCGCTACGCGGCCCGCAACGCGCGCCGCGCGACTTCCGCGAAATACCGCGCGCCGACCGGCAGAATCTCGTCGTTGAAATCGTACGTCGCGTTGTGCAGCGGCACGCCGCCCTGCCCGGCCGCGTCGCCGTTGCCGATGAACGTGAAATTGCCCGGCACCGCCTGCAGGAACGCGCCGAAATCCTCCGAGATCATCATCGGCTGCACGTCGGCGTTCACCGCATCGGCGCCCGCGACGTGCGCGGCGGCCTGCACGGCCGTCTCGACCCATTCCGGCGAGTTCACCGTCGGCGCGAACTCGTGCGTGTACTCGAACGTGCAGGTCGCGCCGTGCGCGCGGCAGATCCCTTCGCCGATCTCGCGCATCCGCGTGGCCAGCAACGTCTGCACGTCGCGCGAATAGCTGCGCGTGTCGCCCTTGATCGTCACGGTCGACGGCAGCACGTTGCGCAGCCCGTCGGTGATGAATTCCGTGCACGACACCACCGCCTGCCGGCCCGGGTCGAGATTGCGCGACACGATCGTCTGCAGCGCGAGCACGATCTGCGCGCCGATCACGATCGGGTCGATGCCCATGTGCGGCCGCGCCGCGTGCGTGCCGCGCCCGTCGATCCGGATCACGAAATTGTCTTCGCTCGCCATGATGCCGCCCGCACGCGTCGAGAACGTGCCCGCGCGCATGCCCGGCATGTTGTGTGCGCCGAAGATCGCGTCGACCGGAAAACGCTCGAACAGCCCGTCGGCCATCATCGCCTTCGCGCCGCGACCGTGCTCTTCCGCCGGCTGGAAAATGAAGCGCACCGTGCCGTCGAAATCCTTGCGTTCGGCCAGCAACTGCGCGGCGCCGAGCACCATCGACATGTGGCCGTCGTGCCCGCACGCATGCATCTTGCCCGGCGTGCGCGACGCGTGTTCGCGGCCCGGCGCGTGCTCGGCGATGTTCAGCGCGTCCATGTCCGCGCGAATGCCGATCGCGCGCGTGCCCGTGCCGGCCGTCAGGTTCGCGACCAGCCCGGTGCCGCCGATGCCGCGATGCACGTCGAGCCCGAGCGTGGTCAGGATGCGCGCGACGTAGTCCGACGTGTTCACCTCTTCGAAACCCGTCTCCGGATACCGGTGCAGATGGCGGCGCCAGGTCTTCAGTTGGCCGTGCAGCGTGCTTGCTTCGATTGCGTCGGTTTCGTCCATCGCGTTCGCCTCGTCGGTCGTCATGTCGTTCAGGCCGCCACCGCCGCGCGGCCGAGCCACGCGCGCTGGCGCGCGAGCACCGCGTCGGCCGTCTCGCCGACGCACTTCCGGTACACGGACGGCGCGGTCGCCCCTTCCGTATTGATCGCCAGCACCCGCGCATGCGCATCGAGCCCGACCTGCCGTGCGAGCGCCGGGTCGCGCATCAGCACGTCCAGCCCGGCCACGCCGGCCGCGCCCGATTCGCCGGCGACGAGCGGCACGTCGCGTTCGCTGCCGGCCGCGAGGCTGCGCATCGCCTGCACCGCGTCTTCGTCGTCGATCAGCATGAAGTGATCGATGCACATCTCGAGGAAATCCCACGCGAGCGGCGACGCCTCGCCGCACGCGAGCCCCGCCATCACCGAATCGACGCTGCCGGTGGCCTTCGTCGCGCGCCCGGCCAGCGCGCTCTGGTACAGACAATCGGCCTGGCGCGGCTCGACGACGACGAAGCGCGGCCGCTGCACGCCGTCGCGCTCCCACAGGTAGCTCGCGACGCCTGCGGCCAGGCCGCCCACGCCGCCCTGCAGGAATACGTGCGTAAACGGTCGCCCGTCGTCCGCTGCCGCCTGCGCGGCCGCTTCGGCGGCGATCACGCCGTAGCCCTGCATCACGTCGCGCGGAATCGCTTCGTAGCCGTCGTACGACGTATCCGACACGACGTACCAGCCGTTCGCCTGCGCGAGCTGCGCCGCGCAGACGACCGATTCGTCGTAGTTCCCCGCGATGCGCACGATCCGCGCGCCGTACGCCGAGATCGCGCGTTCGCGCTCGGCGTCGACGTTCGCGTGCAGCACGATCACGCACCCGCAGCCGATCGCGCGCGCGGCCGCGGCCAGCGCACGGCCGTGATTGCCGTCGGTCGCGCTGATCACCGTCAGGTCGGCCAGCGCCGACGCATAGCGGCCGGTGACGAGCCCCCGCGGATCGAACTCCTGCGTGCGTCGCAGCCGCTTCACGAGCCGCACCAGCGCGATCGGCGCGCCGAGCGCCTTGAAGCTGCCGAGCGGCGAGCGGCACGACTCGTCCTTCACGCTGACGCTCGCGACGCCGAGCCGCGCGGCGAGATCGGGCAGCGCGCGCAGCGGCGTGCGCGCGTGGCCGACGAGCGGCCAGTGCGACAGCCACGCGCCGCTTTCGTCGGCCGACGCGATGTTCATCACGCGGCGCAGCGCGTTCGGGTAGGCAGTGCGCGACGCGCGCGGGTTGGCGATCAGCATGGCAAAGGGCTCCGGAGCGGGACCGCCGGCGGTCCGTCGGGTGAATCGGATCAGGCAGACGCAGGTTGCGCTCGCCATCGGTTGGAAAAATAATATTGCGTACACTGCCGAATGAAATCGCCAAATCGACGGCTCAGACGCAAAAATTTCTCATTCTTTCGAGGTTCGACCCGCCATCATGACGCCCTCTCTCGATGCGTTCGATCGCAAGCTGTTGATGGAAGTCCAGCGCGACGCGCAGACGCCGCAGGCCGAGCTCGGCGCGCGCGTCAACCTGTCGACCGCCGCCGTGAACCGGCGGCTGCGGCGCCTCGCGGAAGACGGCGTGATCGAGCGCTATACGGCTGTCGTCGCGCCGGACAAGGTCGATCATCCGCTGACGATCGTCGTGAACGTCGAGGTCGAAAGCGAGCAGATCGACCAGCTCGACGCGATGAAGCGCACGTTCGAGCGCTGCCCGCAGATCCAGCAGTGCTACTACGTGACGGGGGAATGGGATTTCGTGCTGATCCTCGCGGTGCGCAACATGGATCAGTACAACGCGCTCACGCGCGAGCTGTTCTTCGCGAACAACAACGTGAAGCGGTTCAAGACGCTGGTGAGCATGAGCCGCGTGAAGGTCGGGCTCGACGTGCCGGTCGACGCCGGCGAGTAAACGCTGCGATGAAACGGCCGGCGCACGACTGCCTGCGCCGGCCGCTTCCCATCGATGGCTACGTCAGCGACAACTGAAGCTCGCCGCCGAATTCAGGTCGCCCGAGCCGTTGTAGCGCGCGATCTGCGGATACGGGCACAGCGGCCGCGTGCGCCCCGCACCCCACGATGCGGGCACGTCCGCGTTCGGCACCGCGTTCGTCGTGTCGCGCGCGGCGGCAACGATCGCCGTCGGCGCCTGCCCCTGTTCGACCCACGCGACGAGCGGCGTCAGCATGTCGAACTGGTCGGCAGCCGGCCCGCCCGAGCAGTGATTCATCCCCGGCACCGGATAGAAGCGTGCAAAGCTCGACGCATCGCCGCCGTTCGCCTGCGCGACCTGCGCGTACCAGTCGCGCGTGTCGTTGAACGAGAACACCGGGTCGCCCGTGCCGTGATAGACGAGCAGCTTCGCGCCGCGCGCCTTCAGCGCGGACAGGTTCGTCTCGTCGGGCGGCGTCATGAACGACCACGCCGATTGCGTGTACACGCCATTCGTCGCGAAGATCGCCGGCGCGTCGTTGTCCATGTCGAAGCCGAGCGCGAAACCGGGCAGGTTCGCGAGCGCCGCGGCGGTTTTCGGCGGCGTCATGAACGTGAACGCCATCGCGGCCGGATCGAGCGTGATCGATGCCGATTGCTTCCACGACGCCCAGCCGCCGGCAGCCACGCCCGGATCGTACGGAAAGCTCGCATACAGCGCCGTGCCCGCGCCGTTGCGCGCCCCGGCGAACACGTTCTCCAGCGCGGTTTTCTGCGCGGGCGTCAGGCAGGCGCCGGTGCGCGTGCCGTTCGCGCAGGTCGGGATATCGGCATCGATGCTGAAGTGCGCCTGGCACGCGGCGACGTCCTGCACCATCCCGTCGGCCGCGCCGTCGAGCGCATCGCATTTGTCGAGGATCTTCGCGCCGACGAACTGGCGCTCCGCATCGTCGAAACCGCTGCGGATATCCGGCAAACCGTTCGATCCGGTGGCCGACGCGATCTTCGCGAACTGCTGCGCGCCGTACATCTCGCCGATCGCCGCCTTCGGCAGATGGAAGCCCGGATCGCCCGCGATGATGCCGTCGTAGTCGGCCGGGTTGCGCACCGCCGTGACCATCGCGTGACGGCCGCCGTTCGAGCAGCCGCCGAAATAGCTGCGATCGGGCGCCTTGCCGTACGCGAGCCGGATCACCTGCTTCGCCATCGGCGTCAGCGCATCGACGGCGCCGTAGCCGTAGTCGATCCGCGCCTGCGGATCGAGGCCGAACAGCGGATTCTGCGCAGCGCTGTGCCCGGAATCCGAGCTGATCACCGCGAAACCCTGGTTCAGCGCGTTGGTCAGCGGCCCGCCGCCGCCGATCTCGCCGGTCGCGGTCACGACGTTGCCGTCGAGCCCGCCGTTCGCCTGGTAGAAGAAGCGGCCGTTCCACGCTTTCGGCAAGCGCATCTCGAAGCCGATCGCATAGGTCTTGCCGTCCACCGCGCTCACGCGCTCGTTCATCTTCCCTGCGATCACGCAGTGCTCGGCGACCGGCTTGCCGGCCACCGTCAGCGCGCCGGCCGCCGCGGTCGTCACCGACGTGAACGACGTGTTCGCATACGCGAGCTTCGCGGCGAGCGCGTCGCAGGTCTGCGCCATCGCGGCCGGCGTCGCAGCGCTCAGGTGCGTGGGCGCGGCACCGATCGAATCGTCGCCGCCGCAACCGGCGAGCATGGCGGCGGCCGACAGCGGCGCAATACAGAGGATTGCAGATTTTCTGTTCAAGATAACTCCCGTTCGGTTCGTCACGCCGGTGAATCAGAACATGTGCCGCACGCCGACCATCGCGCCGAGCTGCCCCATCCCGGCGCCGGGCGTCGTGCCGGGCCCGCCGCCGCTGACCGAGTAGCGGGCGTGCGCGCTGTTCCACAAATACGACGACTGCGCGTAGACGGCCGTGCGCTTGCTCAGCAGATAGGTCGCACGCAGCGTCGCCATCGTCGCGCGCGTGTCGTGCGCGCTGTTGACGATCCGGTAGCCTTCGCCGTCGACGATGAAAGCGGGCTTCACCGCATACGACGCACCGACGAAGAACAGATCCGAATGCGCGCCGGCCGCGGCCGGCGAACCGGTCGACACGCGCCGTCCGATCCAGCCCGCGCCGATCTTCGCGCCGCCCGCCTGCGCATACGCGCTCACGTGCGTGCGCGCGTCCTTGCCGCCGCTGCTCGTGAAGGGGACGGGCGCGACGCCGTCGAAGAAGTTCGCGGCCGCGCCGGTGCCGCCGCGCTGCTCCTCGTACGACGCCGCCGCGCCGAAATACGCGCTGTCGTACTTGAGCATCACCGACCAGTTGCGGCATTGCACCGCGTCGCCCGGCACCTGCCCCGCGCACGTGCCTTGCCCCGGGGAGTTGCCGGTGCCCGCGCCGTCGCGGCCGAACGAATACGCGGCGCCGAGCGTCACGCCGCGATACGTGCCGAGGTAGGTCACCGCGTTGTCGGCGCGGCCGTTCGGCACGTACGCGTCGAACGAGCCGAGCCCGTAGATGTCGGGGCCGATGATGTCCGCGCCCTGCAGCGCGAGATAGGTCATCGTGTACTGACGGCCGAACGCGAGCGTGCCGAAACCGCTCTTCAGCCCGACGAACGCCTGCCGCCCGAACAGCCGTCCGCCCTGCCCGAGATCGCCGCCGCGCACGTTGAAGCCGCTTTCGAGCGTGAACACCGCCTGGTAGCCGCCGCCGAGATCCTCGGTGCCGCGCAGCCCCCAGCGCGACGGCAACTCGCCCGTCACGCCCGGCATCCGCACCACGTGGTCGCCGGCCGCGTTCGCGTGCGACACGAATTCGACGCCCGTATCGATGATCCCGTACAGCGTCACGCTCGACTGCGCGTGTGCAGCCGGTGCGACGAGCGCGCAACACGCGCCCGCGGCCAGCAGGCCGTTCCTTGTCTTCGTTTTCATTTCGTTGCGTCTCCAGACCTTGTTGAATCGCGCGCTCTGACGGCGCGCATTGAAAAAACGAAACCTCAGTCGCCGGCTTGCGGGCGGCGAATCAGCACGAAGGCAGCGAAGGCCGCGACGAGCGTGACGGGGATGCTCGCGCCGATCACGACGGGCGCGCTGCGGCCGGCGGCCAGCAGCGTCGCGGCCGCGAGCGGCCCGACGACGGAGCCGAGCCGGCCGACGGCCACCGCCGCGCCGACGCCGGTGCCGCGCATCGCGGTCGGGTAGTAGATCGCCGCGAGCGCATACAGCACCGACTGCCCGCCGACCACGAACATCCCCGCCGCGAACGCGGCCGCCGCGAGCGACGCGAAACCGGGCGCGGCCGCGAGCGCGGCGAGCGACAGCACGATCCCGACATACATGCCGCCGACCACGCGCGACGCGCGCATCCGGTCGAGCGCCGCACCGATACCGAGCGCGCCGAGCCCCGCGCCGACGTTGAACGCGATCTGCACGAGGCCGACGTGCGCACGGTCGAGCCCGCGCGAGGCCATCAGCGACGGCAGCCAGTTCAGCAGGAAGTAGAGGACGATCAGCGTGCAGAAGTAGCTGACCCACAGCGCGACCGTCGACGTCGTGCGGCCGTCGCCGAACAGCGTGCGGGCGACGCTCGTGCGCGCGGCCGGCGTGCCCGCGACGTCGAGATACGCGCGCGATTCCGGCAGGAACCACACCAGCAGCGGCACGAGCAGCAGCGGGCCCACGCCGCCGACGTAGAAGATGTGCCGCCATTCGGTGTCGCCGGCGAGCAGCACGCCGATCAGCGACGCGATCACGCCGCCGAACGGGATCCCGCAGTACATCGTCGCGACCGCGCTGCTGCGCGAACGCGGCTCGACCGCTTCGGACGACAGCGCGATCAGGTTCGGCATCGCGCCGCCGAGGCCGATGCCGGTCAGCACGCGCACGACGACAAGCATCGCGAAGCTCGAGACCTGCGCGGTCGCGATCGACAGCAGCCCGAACAGCACGGTCGACGCGATCAGCACGCGCTTGCGGCCGATCCGGTCGGCGAGCCGCCCGCCGAGCATCGCGCCCGGCAACAGCCCGAAGGTGCCCGCGCTGAACGCGATGCCCATCTGCGACACGGACAGCCCGAATTCGCGCGCCATGCGCGGCGCGGCGACGCCGACCGACTGCAGATCGAGCCCTTCGAGAAGTGCGATCGCGAAACACAGCGCGAGCGTGGTCGCGACCGTGGGTTTTTCGGCAACGTAAGTGTTCATGCTGTCTCCAAATCCGATGTCTTGTAGTCGGTCGGCCTTGCAACGACCTTCGCGCGCCGCCGCCAGCCAATGGCGGTTCGGCGCGCGAGGTGTCGCATGAACGGCCGCCCTTATCAGGCAACCTGATTCACTGGCCGCAAAAATGCCTGCCGGTGTCGTGGCCGGCCGGTCGTTGTGCCTGCTTGTCGATGCTCGTTACTGCTTGCTGCTCGTTACCGCGCGTGCGTACTGCCTACGCGTAAATAACGTCGGGATCGCGCCGCGCCGGATCGTACAGCGAGTCGATCGTCGCCGCGCGATGCTTCTGCACGGCCGCCTGGTTCAGCGAACCCTTGTCGGTCACTTCGCCGAGATCGAGCGACGGCGGCGTGTCGATCAGCCGGATCCGCGCGACGAACGTCGAGCCGCCGCTCGCGTGCCGGTTCAGCTCGGCGAGCCACGCCGCGAACGCCGCCCGCACGGGCGGCGCGCGCAGCACGTCGGCCACCGACGCATCGGCGGCGAGCCCCGCGAGCGCACGGCACGCATCGACGCGCGGGAACACCAGCAAGCCGATGTCGTCGCGATCGATCCCGGTCACGACCACGTCCTGCACGTATGGCGCGCCCGTCGACACGGCATTCGCGCGCAGCGGCCCGACGCTGACGAACGTGCCGCTGCTCAGCTTGAAGTCCTCGGTGAGCCGCCCGTCGAACAGCAGCCCGAGTTCCGGTCGCGCCGGATCGGCAAAGACGCCCGCGTCGCCGCTGCGGTAATAGCCTTCTTCGTCGAACACGTCGCGCGGATCGACGTCCGCATGCCAGTAGCCGCGCATCACGTTCGGCCCCTTGAAACGCAGTTCGTGCTTGCCGCCGCACGGCACGAGCTTCGCGTCGCAGCCGGGCGCGGGCAGCCCGATATAGCCGGCGCGCATCAGCGGCCCCGTCGTGAACAGGCACGACGGCGACGCCTCCGTCATCCCGAGGCCGGCCATGATCCGGATGCGCTCGCCGCAATGCGCTTCGGTCACGCGGTCGAGCCGATCCCACGCGGCTTGCGACAGCCCCGCGCCGCCGAAGAAATACAGTTTCACGCGCGAGAAGAACGTGTCGCGCAACGCGGCATCGCGTTCGAGCGCGGCGGTCAGCTCCTCCCAGCCCTTCGGCACGTTGAAGTAGATCGTCGGCGCGATCTCGCGCAGGTTGCGCACGGTTTCGTCGAAACGGCCGGGCATCGGGCGGCCGTCGTCGATGTACAGCGTGCCGCCGTTGTACAGCGCGATGCCGAGGTTGTGGCTGCCGCCGAACGTGTGGTTCCACGGCAGCCAGTCGACCAGCACCGGCGGCTCGCGCGTGAGTTCGGGCATCGTCTGGCGCAGCATCTGCTGGTTGCTGCACAGCATCCGGTGCGTGGTCGGCACGGCCTTCGGCAGCTTCGTCGAACCGGACGTGAACAGGATCTTCGCGAGATGGTCGGGGCCGACCGCATCGTGGATCGCGTCGATCGTGCGCGGAGCGGTGGCGAGCAGGCGCGACAGCGGCACCGCGCGGCCCGTGCCGCGGGTGTCGGCATCCTCCTGTGCATCGGCATCGCGGGCGACGATCAGCGCCGCATCGGCCGGCAGCGTCGCGTCGAGCGCACGCGCGAACGGTGCGCGCTCCGCGACGAACACCGCACCCGGCCGCAGCACGCCGAGCGTGTGACGCAGCTTGCCGTAGTCGGTCGACACCAGCGAATACGCGGGCGAGATCGGCGAGTACGGCACGCCGGCCAGCATCGCCGCGAACATCAGCTGCAGATGCTCGAGATCGTTGCCGGACAGCACCGCGAGCGGACGTTCGGCCGACAGCCCGAGATCGACGAGGCCCTGGCCGAGCGCGCGCGCGCGTTCGAGCATCTGCGCGTACGTGATCTCGATCCAGCGCCCGTCGGCGCCGCGCCGCGCGGCCAGCACGCGGTCGGGGTGCGCTTGCGCGCCGCGCACGAGGCAGTCGGTGATGCGCGTCGGATAGTCGCCGAGCGGCTCGCGCGAGCGCAGGTACCAGGTGCCGTCGTCATCGCGGCGAATCTCGGCCGCGCCGACCGCGACGGCGGCCGCGCGATAGCGCACGCCGCCCGTGTCGGCCGCCGGCCCACCGGCGGGGTGCGAGACGTTCATCGTGACCTCGCTCATATCGGGTAGTGCCGCGGCGCGGTCTGCACGGTGATCCATCGCAGTTCGGTGAATTCGGCGATCGACGCGCGGCTGCCGAACCGGCCGTAGCCGCTCGCCTTCGTGCCGCCGAACGGCATCTGTGCTTCGTCGTGCACGGTCGGCCCGTTGATGTGGCAAATCCCCGATTCGATCCGCCGTGCGACCGCCATCGCACGTGCGACGTCGCGGCTGAACACGCTCGCCGACAGCCCGAACTCGCTGTCGTTCGCGAGCGCGACCGCGTCGTCGTCGCTATCCGCACGCAGGATGGCGACGACCGGCGCGAACGACTCCTCGCGATAGAGCCGCATATCGCGCGTGACGCCGTCGACGATCGCGGGCTGCATCGTCGCGCCTTCCACACGGCAGCCGAGCGGCAGTTGCGCGCCGTGCGCACGCGCATCCTCGACCAGCGACGCCGCGCGCGCGGCGGCTCGCGCATCGACCATCGTGCCGAGCGGATGGCCGGCCAGCGGATCGCCCGCGACCAGCGTGCGCGCCTTCGCGGCGAGCCGCTCGACGAGCGCATCGGCGATCGGCCGCGCGGCGATCACGCGCTCGGTCGACATGCAGATCTGCCCCTGGTTGAAGAATGCGCCGAATGCGATCGCGTCGACGGCCGCGTCGAGATCCGCGTCGTCGAGCACCAGCACCGGCGCCTTGCCGCCGAGTTCGAGCAGCACGGGCTTCAGGTGCGCGGCCGCATGGCGCGCGACGATGCGGCCGACGTGCGTCGACCCGGTGAAGTTGATCCGCTTCACGTGCGGATGCGCGATCATCCGCTCGACGAGTTCGGGTGCGTCGGCCGCCGCGTGCGTGATCACGTTCACCACGCCCGCACCGAGCCCCGCTTCGTCCAGCACCGCGCCGATCAGCGCATGCACGCCCGGGCACGCCTCGGACGCCTTCAGCACGACCGTGTTGCCGCACGCGAGCGGCATCGCCAGCGCGCGCGTGCCGAGGATCACCGGCGCGTTCCACGGCGCGATGCCGAGCACCACGCCGCACGGCACGCGCATCGCGAGCGCGAGATTGCCCGGTACGTCGGACGGGATCACGTCGCCGGCAATCTGCGTCGTCATCGACGCGGCCTCGCGCAGCATGTTTGCCGCGAGCGTCACGTTGAAGCCGAGCCAGCCGGGCGTCGCGCCCGTCTCGGCGACGCCGGTTTCGACGAACGCGTCGATGCGCGCATCCATCAGGTCGGCCGCCTTCAGCAGCCGGCGGCGCCGCTCGGTCGGCGCGAGCGCCGCCCACGCGGGGAATGCGCGGTGCGCGGCGTCGATCGCCGCGTCGGCGTCGGCGATGCCGGCCGCCGGCGCGCGCGACGCGAGCGCGCCCGTCGCGGGGTTGAGGCGGTCGAAGGTCCGCCCGTCGCGGGCGGCGCACCACTCGCCGCCGATCAGCATCCGTCTGTCGGTCATGTCGTCTCCTGCCTTGCCTGTCTCTTGCGATTACGCCGGCGCTCGCGCCGGCGGCTGCGTCGGCGCTTGTATCAGCGCTTGTATGCCTGCAGGCCCGGCTTGATCGTCTTGTCGTCGAGGAACTGCTTCAGCCCCTGCTCGCGGCCGCGCTCCGGGTCGCGCAGTTGCGCCTGGTCGAGCTTCGCATACAGGTAATCCTCGCACTGCTCCCACGTGAGCTCGCGCGAACGCTTGAAGCCGTGCTTCGCCGCGCGCAGCACGACCGGGTTCTTGTCCATCAGCCGCGCGGCGAGCGCGATCGTCGCGTCACGCAGCCCGGCGAGCGGCACGCTGCTGTTTACGAGGCCCATTTCCGCCGCTTCCGCGCCGGTGAACGTATCGCCGGTCATGATGAAGTGCAGCGCGCGACGATGCCCGACCGTGTCCGCCATCGCCTTGCTGACGAGGTTGCCCGGCGGGATGCCCCAGTTGATTTCCGACAGCCCGAACACCGCGTCGTCCGCTGCGATCGCGAGGTCGCACGCGACGAGCGGCGAGAACCCGCCGCCGAAACACCAGCCGTTCACCATCGCGATGGTCGGCTTGTTGTACATCCGCAGGCGGCGCCACTGCCATTCCGATGCATCGCGGCGCACCTTTTCCTGCAGCGCATCGGGGCCGCCGTCGATCTCGCGGAAATACTCCTTCAGATCCATGCCGGCCGTCCACGCGGCGCCCGCGCCGGTCAGCACCAGCACCTTCGCCTCGTCGTCGAACTCGATCGCGTCGAGGACTTCCAGCATCTCCCGGTTCAGCGTCGGGCTCATTGCGTTGCGCTTCTCGGGACGATTCAGCGTCACCCACGCGATGCCGGCTTCCACTTTCACTTCAACGGTCTGCCAGCGATTGTCGTACTTGCTCATGTCTGTTCCTGTCGTTCGTTCCTGTGCGATTCGGTGCGCAGCATCCCTGCTGCGGACGACTTCATTTAATATCAGGCTACCTGATATTGCAAGCGGCACGAGCGCCGGTGTAAACCCGGAGCGGAAGGCGGGGAAAGCGTCGGGGAAATCGGGGAGCGGTCGGGCGAGCGCCGCGGGCGCGGACGAAGCGAGCGGGCCCGGCGGGCCCGCGTCGCGGCAATCGGGGAAGCGGTCAGCCGCGCAGGTTGCGCGAGAACAGTTCGAGCGCGCGCTGCACGTGCGCGGCGTCGTCGGCCGAGATGTCGCCGAGCATGCGCGCCTCGAGCGGGCGCAGCACGGCTTCGCATTCGCGCAGCATCGCCGCGCCGGCGTCGGTCAGCGTCAGCAGGATGATGCGGCCGTGCGACGGGTCGGCTTCGCGCGTGACGAAACCGCGCGCGGCCATCACGCTCATCACCTCGTTCGCCGATTGCGGCGTGATCCACGAACGCTCGGCCAACTGCGCGTTCGACGATGCGCCGCGCGCCTCGAGCACCGACAGCGCCGTGTATTGCGCGAGCGTGATGCCGAGCGGCGCGAGCGCATCGGTCATGTGACGGCGCAGCAGCCGGTCGAGGCCGCCGATCACGTAGGTCAGGCGTTGTTGCACGCGCGCTTTCGGCTTGTCGCCCGTCGCGCGGGCGTTCTTCGCGGCGTTCTTCGGATGCGCGGGCTTGGTCGGTGCGGAACTCATGGTGCGGGCAGGATGGAATTGCGGGCCATCTTACCAGCAGGCGGGGAGAGGGACGGACGTTCGGAGATGACGGTCGGCCGCCGTGCGCTCGCGCATGTGCGGCGGATCGCAGGCCCGACCGCGCAGCCCGCCGCGTCGGCAGGATCCCGTGGCCGGGAACCCGTATGCGACGACGCGATCAACCGCGCGGCGTGCCCGCGAACCGCGCGGTCGGCAGCCCCGCATGCCGCGTCTGCGCGACGAACACGCCGCCCGCGTGCGCGTCGCCGGCCAGCGCGTCGTCGCTCAGCCCGACGCGCGCACTCGTCACGTACAACCTGCCTTCACCGTCGATCGCCACGCAGCTCGGCTGCGCGGTCGGCACCTCGACGCGATCCGTCTCGATCCCGTCCAGCCCATAACGCACCACCCTTCGGCCGCCCCACTGCGCGTTCCACAGCCCGCCGTCGCGATCGACGATCGAGCCGTCCGGATCGCCGTCCGCATCCGTCAGCCGCGCGAACGGCCGCACGTTCGCGACGTCGCCGCCTGCCCGGTAATCGCACACGAGAATCTCGCGCACCAGCGAATCGCAGAAATACATCTGCGTGCCGTCCGGCGAGAACCCGATGCTGTTCGCGATCGCGGCCGGCGGCAACGCGAGCCGTTCGAGCGTGAGATCGGGATTGAGCCGGTAGAACCCGCCGATCGCGCGCGGCGGCTCGGCGCCCTCGTCCTTCATCCCGAACACGAATGCGCCGAACGGATCGCAGCGCCCGTCGTTCAGCCGCGTGGGCAGATCGGGCTCGACGTCGACGATCCGCGTGAACGCGCCGCGGCGCAGGTCGAAGAACGCGAGATGGGTCGCGAGCCCGACGAGCAGCACGTCCGGGTCGTCGGTCAGCGCGAAGCACGCGAGCCGTTCGGGCATCGGCCATTGCGCGAGGTCCGAACCATCCGCGCGGCAGCGCCACAGCTGCGCGCCCTCGATGTCCACCCAGTACAGCGCGTGCGTCCTGTCGCACCACGTCGCGCCTTCGCCGAGCGTGTTGCGGCTGTCGACCAGCAGCGCCGCCGCCGTGCCCGGTTGAGTCTGTTGCATGCCGTCTCCCGATATTCGTCGTATGTGCAGGCGGCCGCGCGTGAGTCGAAGTCAGATCTTCATCGCGCGCCGCTGGTTGCGACGATACTGGTCGAACAGCACCGCGAGCAACAGAATTCCGCCGCGTATCAGATATTGGTAAAAGGTCGGCACGTTCAGCAGGCTCATCGCGTCCTGCACGGAGCCCATGATCAGCACGCCGACCAGCACGCCGGAGATCGTCGCGACGCCGCCCGTCAGCGACACGCCGCCGAGCACGCACGCGGAAATCACGCCGAGCTCGAGGCCGACCGACGTCTTCGGATCGCCGAGGCTCATCCGCGACGCGAGCATCACGCCGGCAAAGCCCGTCACGAGCCCCTGCAGCACGAACACGGCGATCTTGATGCGCATCACCGGCAGCCCCGCGAGCAGCGCGGCCTCGCCGTTGCCGCCGACGGCCAGCACGTTCTTGCCGAACACCGTCTTGCGCAGCAGGAAGCCGAACACGACGAAGCCGACGATGTTGCTCCAGATCGGATACGAGATGCCGAGGAACGACCCGCCGCCGAGATCGAAGAAGCGCTCCTCGGAGATCATCACCGCGTCGCCGTTCGACGTGATGAACGCGAGCCCGCGCACGACTTCCATCATCGCGAGCGTGACGATCAGCGAGTTGATCCGGTAGCGCGCGATCAGCACGCCGTTCACGAGCCCGACCGCGCCGCCCGCGAGCACGCCGGCCGCGATGCCGAGCACGACGCTGTGCGTCGCGGTGATCAGCGTCGACGCGACGACGCCCGCGAACGCGACGATCGACGCGACCGACAGGTCGACCTCGCCGAGCGCGAGCACGAACATCATCGTCACCGCGATCGAGCCGATCAGCGTGACCGACAGCAGCAGGCCCTGGATGTTGCGCGGCGTGAGGAAGTCCGGCACCGTCAGCGACAGCGTCGCGAACAGCACGAGAAACACCATCACGATGCCGGAGCGGTTGATCAGCTGCCATACGCCGCCGCGCGGGCGTGCGGGCGTGGCCGCGGCGGCGGCCGCATCCGGGGATGGGGAGGTACGTTGAGGTTGCATTGCCTGGCTCATATCAGTTGCTTTCCGGTTGACTGCTCGCCGCTAGCGCGGCAGCGCGAGCTTGATCAGCGCGTCGGGCGTCGCGTGCGCCTTCGCGACCTCGCCCGCGATCCGCCCTTCCTTCATCACGACGATGCGGTCCGACACGCCGATCACCTCGGCCAGATCGCTCGACACGAGGATCACCGTGCGGCCCGCTTCCGCGAGTTCGTAGAACAGGTTGTAGATTTCCGCGCGCGCGCCGACGTCGATGCCGCGCGTCGGCTCGTCCATCAGGAACACGTCGATGCGCTCGGCCAGCCAGCGCGCGAGCACGACCTTCTGCTGGTTGCCGCCCGACAGCGCGCCGATCGGCGTTTCGCCGTCGCGGGTCTTGATCGCGAGCCGCTCGATGTATTGTTGCGCGAGCTCGCGTTCGCGCCGCCCGTCGAGCAGCACGCGCGCCGGGCTGAAATGACGGCGCGCGCTGATGTTCAGGTTGTCGGCCACCGACGCGATCGCGACGATGCCTTCCTGCTTGCGGTCTTCCGGGCACAGCGCGATGCCGGCGCGCACCGCGTCGCGCGGGCTGCCGAACGCCACCCGCTTGCCGTTCAGCTCGACGTACCCGGCGCTCGGCCGCACCGCGCCGTACAGCAGCTTCATCAGCTCCGAGCGGCCCGCGCCGACGAGCCCGAAGAAGCCGACGATCTCGCCGCGCCGCGCGGTGAACGACACGGGCTCGGCCAACCCCGGCCCCGTCAGTCCCTTCGCTTCGATCAGCACGTCGCCGGCCGGGCGCGGCCGATAGCCGTACACGTCCTCGATCGAACGGCCGACCATGCAGCCGATCAGCCGGTCGCGGTCGAGATCGGCGACGGATTCGAACGTGTCGATGCGGCGGCCGTCGCGAAACACCGTGACGCGGTCGCACAGTTCGTAGACTTCCTCCATCCGGTGCGTGACGTAGATGATCGCGCGGCCTTCCGCGCGCAGCGCGCGGATGATCCGGAACAGTTGCGTGGTTTCGCGCGCGGACAGCGAACTCGTCGGTTCGTCGAACGCGATCACGCGCGCGTCGCGCATCAGCGCCTTGCCGATCTCGATCATCTGGCGCTGGCCGATCGACAGATACTTCACCGGGATGCCCGGATCGATGTGCTCGCCGAGCCGCTCCAGCGCATCGAGCGCGCGCGCGGCGAGCGCACGTTCGTCGACCACGCCGAGCCGGCTCGGCAATTGCCCGAGCATCAGGTTTTCCGCGACCGTCAGCTCGGGCACCAGATGCAGCTCCTGGTAGATGATCGCGATGCCGGCCTCGAGCGCCGCTCGCGTCGACGCGAAGCGCTGCACGGTGCCGTTCAGCGTCAGCGTGCCGGCCTGCGGCTGGTTCACGCCGGACAGCACCTTCAGCAGCGTCGATTTCCCGGCACCGTTTTCGCCCATCAGCCCGTGCACTTCGCCCGAGCGCACCGACAGCGACACCGCGTCGAGCGCACGCACGCCCGGAAACGTCACGGTGATGCCGTCGAGCGCGAGCAGCGGGCCATCCGGCGGCGTGGCCGCTTCGGCGTCGTGGCCGGACGCGGCCGTCATCGTCTGCATCGTCATCGCGTTCTCGCCTCGCCCCGCTCAGATACCGAGTTCGGCGCGCACGGCCTGCCAGTTCGCGCGCGTCATCAGCTTGCCGCTCGTCTGCGTGTCGGCCGGCGGCGTCTTGCCGGTGCGGATCCAGTCGACGAGGTTCTGCGTGCTGTCCTTGCCGTGGTTCGTCGAGCTGACCGCGATCGTCCCGTAGAAGCCGGTCGGCTCCTTCTTCTGGAACTCGGCGAACGCCTCGCCCGCGCCGTTGATGCCGACGCCGATCACGTCCGCCGCCGGGATGTGCAACTGCTCGGTCGCGCGTACCGCGCCGAGCACCGTTTCCTCGTTCAGCGCGTAGATCACCCATTTCTTCACGTTCGGATGGCGGGCCAGCACGGGCGCCGCCGCGCTGAAGCCGCCTTCGTCGTCGGTCGTCTTCTGCGGCGCGTCGAAGATGTTCTCCTTGCGGAAGCCGTTCGCGAGCAGCGCCTGCGTCGCGCCGTCGGTGCGCAGCTTCGCGGTCGGCAGCTCGTAGTTGGTGACGCGCAGCGCGCCGACTTCCTCGGGCTTCCAGCCGCGCCGCTTCATCTCGTCGGCGATCGCCTGACCGACCTGGTTGCCGATCTTGGTCGCCGACATCCCGAGGTGCGGCACGTTCGGCAGCGGCTTGCCGGTCGAATCGACGAGCTGGTCGTCGACCGTCACGAACTTCATGTTGTAGCGCTTCGCGCGCGACGCGATCGCCGGCCCGAGGCGCACGTCCGGCGCGCAGATCACGAAGCCCTGCGCGCCCTGCGAGCCGAGGTTGTCGATCGCGGCCAGCACCTTCTCGCCGTCCGGCGTGCCGATCTTCACGACCGAGAAGTTCTCCTTCTGGCCGAGCGCGGACGCCGCGTTCTGCTCGTTGATGAACCACGCCTGCTCCGGCATCTTCACGAGGAAGCCGATCTTCAGCGGCGCATCGGCGCGCGCGGCGCCCTGCATGCCGAGCGGTGCGATGCAGAGCGCGGCCAGCAGCGCGCGCAGGGTATGTCGACGAATCGTGCGGTTCATGGGTGTCTCCTTTGTATCGGCCAATGCCGTGGATGTGTGTCGTGATCGATCACGCGTCGCGCGCTTCGCGCCGAAACGCGCACGCAGGTTCAGCGGCCGAACGCGTCGGTCTGCACGCGCCGGCCGAACAGGAAGGCATCGGCGACGAGCCGCAGCGGCCTCGCGTCGACGTCGC
Source organism: Burkholderia sp. MSMB1835 (assembly GCF_001526365.1). Classification (NCBI taxonomy): domain Bacteria; kingdom Pseudomonadati; phylum Pseudomonadota; class Betaproteobacteria; order Burkholderiales; family Burkholderiaceae; genus Burkholderia; species Burkholderia sp. MSMB1835. Next base: position 276,604 of record NZ_LOYP01000042.1, on the reverse strand, counting down.
TTTCGCCACGCGCGATCAGCGCATGGAAGTGCGCATACAGCGCCGGATACTCGCGTTCGGGCCCGACCTCGACCGGCTCGCCCGCGATCGACAGTTGCGCGCCGCCTCGGCTGATCGCGAGCACGCCGTCGGCCGTGTCGACCGCGATTTCCCATTGCTCGACCGGCCCGTGCCGCCAGTCGAATTCCGCGTGCACCGGCACGCCGGCGGTATCCGCGCAATCGAGTTCGGCCGCGATCGGCATCTGTGCGTCGCTCGGCACGAACAGCGTCGCCTCGCGCAGCACGAGCTCGCGCGGCAGGATTCGCGTGACGATCGACAGCGCGTTGATGCCCGGATCGAACACGCCGAGGCCGCCCGGTTCCCAGATCCACTGCTGCCCCGGATGCCAGCGCCGCACGTCTTCCTTCCAGCGCACCTGCACCGCCCGGATCGTGCGCTGCGCGAGCCACGCACGCGCCGGCTCGACCGCGCTCGCGCAGCGCGAATGCCAGGTCGCGAACAGCGTGAGGCCGCGCTCGCGCGCCAGCGCTTCCAGCGCGGCCACTTCGCCCAGCGTCGCGCCCGGCGGCTTCTCGAGCATCACGTGCTTGCCGGCTTCGAGCGCGGCGCGCGCCTGCGCGTAGCGCACTTGCGGCGGCGCGCACAGCGAGACCGCGTCGAGCTCGCGCTCGGCGGCCAGCAGCGCGGTCAGATCCGGATAATTGCGCACGCCGTTGACTTCCGCGTGACGGCTCGCACAGGCAGTCAACGCGAAGCCCGGTTCGGCGGCGATCGCCGGCAAATGCTGGTCGCGCGCGATCTTGCCGATCCCGACGACGCCCAACGAAATCACATCGCTCATCGTGCTTTCCTCCTTCGCCACTCGCTCAGTGCGCCCAGCGCAGCACGAGCGGATCGAGCCGGCGCGCGATCGCGAGCAATTCCGCGCGCGTGTCCGGGTGCAGTTCCGGCATCGGATGCCGCGGCCGCTCGCACGCGATCACGCCGCCTTCGCGCATCAGCGCCTTCGCGGTCAAGATCCCGGACTGGCGGTTCTCGTGATTGATCAGCGGCAGCCACGTCTGGTAATGCGCGAACGCATCGTCGTGCCGCCCTTCGCGGAACGCTTCGAGGATCGGCCGGATGCCGTCCGGAAAGCCGCCGCCCGTCATCGCGCCGGTCGCGCCCGCATGAAGATCGGCGAGCAGCGTGATCGCCTCCTCGCCGTCCCACGGCCCCTCGATCGCGTCGCCGCCGAGCCGGATCAGCTCGCGCAGCTTGTTCGCGGCGCCCGGCGTCTCGATCTTGAAGTACGCGACCTGCTCGATCTCGCGCGCCATCCGTGCGAGGAACGGCGCGGACAGCGCGGTGCCGCTCGCGGGCGCATCCTGGATCATGATCGGGATGTGGATCGCATCCGACACGCGCGCGAAGAAATCGAAGATCTGCGCTTCCGGCACGCGGAACGTCGCACCGTGATACGGCGGCATCGCCATCACCATCGCCGCGCCGAGCTGCTGCGCGCGCAGGCTGCGCGCCGCACACACCTGCGTGCTGTAGTGCGACGTCGTGACGATCACCGGCACGCGGCCTGCGACGTGCTCGAGGATCGTGCGCGTGAGCACGTCGCGCTCGTCGTCGGTCACCGCGAATTGCTCGGAGAAGTTCGCGAGGATGCACAGCCCGTCCGAGCCGGCATCGATCATGAAATCGACCGCGCGGTTCTGGCTCGCGAGGTCGAGCTCGCCGGTCTCGGCAAACGTCGTCGGGACGACGGGGAAAATGCCGCGATAGCGCGGCGTGCTGCTCGATGTCATGGTTGGTCCTGCATCAGTCGAATCGGCGTTCAGCCGGAAAACAAGGCGTTCAGGATTCGCCGGCGAACGCGCCGGCAGCCGGTTCGGGCACGCGCAGCGCGGCGCGGACCACGAACGTCATCAGCACCGCGAACAACAGCGTCGCCGCGAGGAAGTACAGGCCGGCCGCGAGGCTGCCGGTCGCTGCCTTGATCAGGCCGATCCCGTACGGCCCCAGGTAACCGCCGAGATTCGCGAGCGAATTGATCGCGGCGATGCCGACCGCGGCGCTCGTGCCGGTCAGGAATTCGCCGGGCAGCGCCCATACGACGGCCTGGATCGAATAGAGCGAAAACGCGGTCAGGCAGATGAACAGGAATTGCAGCGCGGGCTGCCGTACCCATGCGCTCGCGGCCATCGTCACGGCGGCGGCGGCCGACACGACGACGATGTGCCAGTAGCGCTCGCGCTTGCGGTCCGAATGGCGCGGCACGACGAGCAGGCCGACCACCGCGAACAGGTACGGCACGGCGGACAGCAGGCCGGTAGTCGCATCGCCGGTGCCGAACGCGTGAATGATCGTCGGCAGCCACAGCGACAATCCGTAGATGCACAGCGGGAACGGCAGGAACAGCGCGGCGAGCAGCAGCACGCGGCGGTCGCGCAACGCGGCGAGCGGATTGCCGTGCGAATCGGGGCGATAGGTGTCGCGGTCGGCGGCGAGTTGCCGGGCGATCCAGCGACGTTGGCCGTCGTTCAGCCACCGCGCATGCGCGGGCGACTCGGGCAACAGCCGCAGCGTCGGCCACGCGAGCAGCACGGCAGGCAAGCCGCTGACGACGAACAGCGTCTGCCAGTCCGACAGGCCGAACCACCCGTGCGTCGACAGCAGCCAGCCGGCGAGCGGCCCGGTCACGATACCGGCGAGCGGTTGCGCGAGCACGAGCAGGCCGATCACCCGCGCGCGATCGCGCATCGGGAACCATTGCGTGAGGAAGTACAGGATGCCGGGATAGAGGCCGGCTTCGGCCGCGCCGAGCAGGAAGCGCAGCACGTAGAAGCTGGTCGGCCCCTGGACGAGCGCCATGGCCATCGTGATCGCGCCCCAGGTTGCGAGGATGCGCGCGAACCATACGCGTGCGCCGAAGCGGCCGAGTGCGAGGTTGCTCGGCACCTCGCACAGGAAGTAGCCGATGAAGAACAGTCCCGCGCCGAGCCCGTACGCGGCGTCGCCGAGGCCGATCGCCGCGTTCATGTGGAGCTTCGCGAAGCCGACGACGGTACGGTCGACGTAGGCGACCACGTAGATCAGCGCGAGGAACGGCACCAGCTTGCGCGTGAGCAGGCGGGTCAGGTGCCGTTCGTCGACGGCTGCCGTCGAATCGGACTGTTCCGCCGCGTCCTGCGCGCTCGTGTACTGCGTCGTCATCTTGTCTCCTGTCGGCCCACGTTAGCGCTTCAGCGCTTACGTGGATCCCATGCTTCGCGGTCGATCCACGTTGGCGCTTCAGCGCTTACGCGGACCCCATGCTTCGCCGTCGACGCACGTGGGTGCTTGCGCGCTTACGTGCGTCCCATTCTTCGCGGCCGGTATGCATTTGCGCTCGGGTGCTTGCGCGTACCGCATGCTTCGCGGCTGATTCCCGTTGGCGCTTCTGCGCTCATACCCATGCTTCACGGTCGGCCGTCGTTTGTGCGTGAACGCTTACGCAGCGCTTCCTTCGCGCTCGGCCGCATCCGGCGCGTCACCGTGTTTCCCTCGTGCCCCGTCTCGGTCCGTTCCCGGAATGCGTGTTCCCGTCGCTCAATGCGAATGGCTCGGCACGTCCGCGCCGCGCGTGCCGACCAGGAAGTCGAGGTCGCACCCCTCGTCGGCCTGCAGCACGTGATCGATGTACAGCCGTGCATAACCGCCCTTGCCGAGCTGGCCGGCCACGCCCGGCGCCGCGGTCGGATCGACGTCCGACAGGCGGCGCTGCAGCTCTTCGTCCGTGATGTCGAGATGCAGCGTGCCGGCCTCGCAGTCGAGCTCGATCCAGTCGCCGTTGCGCACGGCCGCGAGCGGCCCGCCGGCCGCGGCTTCCGGCGCGACGTGCAGCACGACCGTGCCGTACGCGGTGCCGCTCATCCGCGCGTCGGAAATCCGCACCATGTCCTTCACGCCCTGGCGCAGCAGCTTCGGCGGCAGCCCCATGTTGCCGACCTCGGCCATGCCCGGATAGCCGCGCGGCCCGCAGTTCTTCAGCACCATCACCGAGCTGGCGTCGACGTCGAGCGCTTCGTCGTTGATCGTCGCCTTGTAGTGGTCGAGGTTCTCGAACACCACCGCGCGGCCGCGATGCTTGAGCAGTTCGGGGCTCGCCGCCGACGGTTTCAGCACCGCGCCGCGCGGCGCGAGATTGCCGCGCAGGATGCAGATCCCGCCGTCCGCGATCAGCGGCCGGTCGAGCGGGCGGATCACCTCTTCGTCGTAGTTCGGCGCTTCGCGCACGTTGTCCCACAGCGACTTGCCGTTGACCGTCAGCGCATCCGGATGCGGCAGCAGCCCGCCTTCGCCGAGCCGGCGCAGCACGGCCGGCAGCCCGCCCGCGTAATAGAACTCCTCCATCAGGAAGCGCCCCGACGGCATCAGGTCGACGATCGTCGGCGTGTCGCGGCCGATGCGCATCCAGTCTTCCAGTTCGAGCGGCACGCCGATGCGGCCGGCGATCGCCTTCAGGTGAATCACGGCATTCGTCGAGCCGCCGATCGCCGCGTTCGCGCGGATCGCGTTCTCGAACGCCGCGCGCGTCAGGATCTTCGACAGCACGAGCCCTTCGAGCGCCATCTCGACGATCCGGATGCCCGACATGTGCGCGAGCACGTAGCGGCGCGAATCGACGGCCGGAATCGCCGCGTTGTGCGGCAGCGCGACGCCGAGCGCCTCGGCCATGCACGCCATCGTCGACGCGGTGCCCATCGTGTTGCAGGTGCCGGCCGAGCGCGACATGCCGGCTTCGGCCGACAGGAAGTGATGCACGTCGATCTCGCCGGCCTTCAGCGCTTCGTGCAACTGCCACACGGCCGTGCCCGAACCGATGTTCTTGCCTTCGAGCTTGCCGTTCAGCATCGGGCCGCCCGACACGACGATCGCCGGCACGTCGCAACTGGCCGCACCCATCAGCAGCGCGGGCGTCGTCTTGTCGCAGCCGGCGAGCAGCACGACCGCGTCGATCGGGTTACCGCGGATCGCTTCCTCGACGTCCATCGACGCGAGGTTGCGCGTGAGCATCGCCGACGGCCGCAGGTTCGATTCGCCGTTCGAGAACACCGGGAACTCGACCGGGAAGCCGCCCGCCTCGGAGATCCCGCGCTTCACGTGCTCGGCGAGCTTGCGAAAGTGCGCGTTGCACGGCGTCAGTTCCGACCATGTGTTGCAGATGCCGATGATCGGCCGGCCGTCGAATTCGTGATCGGGAATGCCCTGGTTCTTCATCCAGCTCCGGTACATGAAGCCGTTCTTGTCGTTCGTGCCGAACCATTGAGCGGAGCGCAGCCTGGGTTTTGTTGCCGACATCGTCAGTCCTGTGGTGACGGGATACCGGCGCAGTCTAGGCAGAATTTTGATAACTGGCTAATGACGATTTAGGCGATTACGATATCCATTCCGATATCGATATAAACCCGTACGATGCCCGAAGCCAGCCCGTGGGGAAACCGCGCCCGCCTGAAGACGCGCCAGTTGCTGCTGCTCGTCGCGCTCGCCGACGAAGGCAGCATTCACCGCGCGGCGGCGGCGCTGAACATGACGCAGCCGGCTGCGTCGAAGCTGCTGCGCGAACTCGAGGAATCGATCGGCGCGGTGCTGTTCGAGCGCCTGCCGCGCGGGATGCGGCCGACGCTGTACGGCGACGCGCTGATCCGCCACGCGCGCGCGGCGCTCGGCAGCCTCGACCAGGCGCACGAGGAGCTGGCCGCGCTGAAGGCCGGCCATCTCGGCCACGTGGCGGTCGGTGCGATCACGTCGCCGGGCCTGCGCCTCGTGCCGCCGGCCGTCGCCGCCGTGAAAGGCACGCATGCCGGCCTGCACGTGTCGGTCGAGATCGACACCAGCAACGTGCTGCTCGAACACCTCGCGCAGGAAAAGATCGACATCGTGCTCGGCCGGCTGTCGGCCGAACACGACAAGCTGCGCCTGCGCTACGAGCCGCTGACCGGCGAGTCGGTGGCGGCCGTGGTGCGCCCCGGCCATCCGCTGCTCGCGCACGCGCCGCTGTCGCTCGCGGACGTGCAGCGCGCCGCCTGGGTCGTGCCGCCGGCCGGCAGCGTGCTGCGCCACCGCTTCGATCTCGTGTTCCAGCGCGCGAGCCTCGCGCCGCCGGCGAACGTCGTCGAAACGGCCGCGCTGCTGTTCATCACGCAATTGATCGAGCAGAGCGACATGATCGCGGTGCTCGCCGAGGACGTCGCGCGGTACTACGCGCGGCACGGCATCGTCACGGTGCTGCCGCTCGAGATGGACTGCCGGATGGACGATTTCGGGATCATCACGCGCACCGACCGGCTGCATTCGCCGGCGGTGACGGTGATGGTCGATGCGATTCGGGCGGCGGCGCGGGAGGTGTACGACGTCGCGCTGTGACGCGGGCGCCGGCTTCAGGACAGGCCGGGCACGGGCTTACGCTTTCATCATCAGAACTGTGCGGTGACCTGAAAACCAACCGTGACACGCGCCGTCGGGAACCCGGACGGCTTGTAGATCGGCGTGCCGGCGAACAGGTCGTAGCCATAGCCACCGAATCGTGTCGCGACGCTGCCCTTGACGCCGATCACGGCACCGGCGAGCTGCGTGCCGACCAGGGCGACCGGCTGCGGGCCCCACACGCGGCCGTAGTCGATGCCGGCATAGACGGCCTGTCCGGTTTGGCCGATCGGCGCCTGAAGCTCGTTGCGCCAGTAGAATCCGCGCGCGGCGGCCAGCATCGTCTCGCCGTCGAATCCACGCACCGTATAGCGGCTGCCGATCGTCAGGTCGTCGATGTAGTAGAGCGTGTTGCCCGTGTACTGGCCGTGGAACGTCGTGACGTAGCGGAACGGCTGCTGCGCGATCGCGAACGGCACCGACAGGTTCGCGTCGAGCACGGCCATTTTGAAGCGATAGGTCTGGTCTCCATTCAGCTCGGGGATATCGTCCTGCGCGCCGAACCCGCCGACGCCTTGACGGTACGCGAGCGTGCCGTCGAATTGAGCACCGCCGAAATAGTGTCGATCATTCAGACCGAGTTCGATGAACGTGTTGTTGCGGCGTTGTTGCGGGATTTCCGTATCTTCGATGAAGCTCTGGCCGAAGCGGCGCGACAGGCGCACGTAGCCGCCGAATACGTCGTTCTGGCTGCGCGCGAGCACGCGGGCGAGTTTGAAATCGACTGTCTTCGAATTACCGCTCGCGACGAAGGTTTGGTTGACCCCGGCGATTTGCTGATAGTACGTGTTGGTGTACGCGGACAGCGTCGCAGTCCAGTAGCCCCACGGAATCGAATAAAAGCCGTTCCAGCCGTGCGAGCCGAGACGCTTGTCGCCGAGTTCGAGATCCTGGCTCACGCCGATGTTGAAGAGGTCGTTCAGGCCCAGCGGGTTGTCGATGCCGAGCGACAAGTTGCCCTGCAGGCGGCCGGTCGCGCGCGTGCCGGAGTTGTCGATCGAAGCGACGACGGTCCACGGTTTGCTGCGCTTCACGTCAAGTACCACGTCGCTTTCGCCGGGTAGCTCGCCCGGAACGATTTGCATCGACACGTCCTGGCTCGACACGTGCTTCATCTGCTCGAGACCCTGTTCGAGGTCGCGCAAGTTCAGCAGTTCGCCGTCGCGGGTCGGGAAGGCGGTTTTCCAGGTGCCACGGAGCTTCTCGTCGGCGAAGCGTACATGGCGGATGACACCGGGGATCAGCGAGAGCTTCAGCGTACCGATGGAGAGATCCTGTTCGGGCAGCAGCACGCGCGTCGTCACGTAACCGCGCGCCAGGATGGCTTGCGACAGGCCCTTGACGAGCGCGTCGAGTCCCTGTTTGCCGACACACTGCCCGGTGTAGTGTTCGAGCCATTCGCGCGCGAAGGCGAAACGATCCATCGGCAATGCCGACGCGCCTTGTGATTTCACGGAAGCGGGCAGCGCATCGGGTACGTCGAGGGAGAAACGATCAATGCGAAAGCAGGGTGTTTCAGAAGGCAGCGTTGGATACTCAGTGCTCGCAGTCACGCCCGAACGCACGCCGGGCGCGGAGACTGCCCGTTCGCGCTCGCGCGCTTCTTCCTGCTGTCGGGATTGCTGGTCGTTGCCCGGAATGATTGGGCGGGGAGCTTCTTGCGCCGACACAGCCAGTGGTATAAGCCATGCGGCCGACAGCAATACGACCGGGGTACGGATTGTCATAGATGTCGTGTTGTTAGTTCGATCTTATGGCTTGGGTGCAAGGTGTCCCGGAATCCAAACCCATTCAGTACCGCTCCATTTCCAAAAGCCCATGACCCAGATCGTGCTCGACCAGGAGGGCAACACGGGTTCCATTTCTTGTTTCGGCGGTGGCTGTGGCGGCGCTCCCGGTGGTGCAGTTTCACAAGCGCACAAAGATCCCAACACTGCAAGCGCCATAACGATCAATCGTAGTCTTGCCTTCATCAAGTTGTGCCCCTGTGGTACGAATTCCCTCAACGCTTCTTTCCGCCAAGAATTTATGGTCGATCTTGCGACGTACCTAGTCGGCCTCGTTGCGCTTCCCCATTGCCGGCCACCACGGATTAGATATCAAGATCCATCGAATCTCGGCCTTGCCATTCTCCGATTTCAGAAGATCGATTGGCTTCTTTTTTCCAGCTGCTGGCATTTTATAATCAAGCCACGAAAGAGACCCGTCTTTCATGCAGCCCCAAATCACGGCTGCGATATCTGGATCGGTGACGCGACGAGAAAGTTCTCTCGTTACGTCATTATCGATCACTCCCCCTTCATGAACTTAACAGCGTCGGCCCATCCTTTTGGAAATTCGTCCATGTCAGTGCTTTCCGAGTGACTGGAATGAAACCAAGTTGACGCCGCCCGGATTCTATGCAGAAGGCGCCAAAATAGCCTGGTATCCTTGTTGTCTTGCAAAATTGCTAATGGCTTGTGTCGCATTCAGCTCGACGCCGGAGATGATCACGTCTTGAACCAACTGGAAACGCGGCCGATCAGTCCCTGCGGAGGGGGCACCCACCCCGGCTTCAGAAAATCGTAGACGTCATCGTAGTGGTCAAGAGGCTTGACCGGCATCAGCTCCATCGGCACGAGCGGATGATCGACTTCAATTGGGATGCCACGACGCCAGCAGATCTTTGTCTCAAGCGTCCCAAGGTATGAGATGAAGTCCTCTAAATCGGGCCAAACGCTTTTGATGTTTGCGTGCCGCTTTTCGATCAACGCCCTTAGTCCAGCAGCGTCGCGTGATAGAAGCAATGAGAAAAAGTATTCGCCGTTTAAAATAGCCTGTCGATCAGCCTTGGTTCCTTTCCTCCTCACTTCCTCGATAAGCGCCCCCAACTCCTGGTCCCTGCCCAAGATCGCGAGCTGGAATCTGTATTGGAATGCTGCCGCAGATTTTGGATCATTTCTTCCATTCAACAGCGCCGACGTTTCCACCCGCGCCACCGCCTCGATAACACTTTCGTTATCGGACAAGATTGCACAGAGCATCTCAAGCCCTGTGGTGAAGCCAGAACCTCCATCCATATCACTGCTTTCCAAAGACAGCTTTGACGACAGATAAAAATTCTGCTTACTCGCCACGATATTATTTTTGCCAAAGCATTCGTAAACCGCTTGCGCTCTTGCACGACTGGCCAGCCCTTCGTAAACCGCACCAAGACGAACTTTGGTCCTTCTATACAATATTGTATTTACAAGATCCGGAACCTCCTCTTTCTGGCGATTTACAAAATTGGCAAGCTCATCTATCTCTACCCTATTTATCATTTCAAATTCCCCGGGATCTTAACAATCACCATTCCATTTGAATCAACCCCCGAGACCAATTTCACGAGCTTACCATCCTCAAAAGCTTTCTGAATGATTGATCCCGTTTTTACCAGATTTGGATCTTTCGATTTCTGCAATGTTTGAAATGAATTTTTTATCCAATCATCAGTTTGCTGAGTCGGAAGCCCAGTCGCAGGATTCTCCGGATTCAAGCTAACGGAACCGGATCCATTTAGTGGCTTTACTTCGTTAACGTAAACTGTGTCCCCCTTGACGTAGACGCCATCAAAGCAGTTTGCCCCACACTTTCCGTCAAGCGGAGTGAAGCCATTGCGGACGAAGTAATTGTTCGCCACATACTCCCGCGCCTGCCCCTGCAAATCCTTTGAGGGAAGTTGGTTGAGTTGCGATAGGACGCCTTGCTCCGCTGAATTCAGCTTCACTGGCATGCTCTCCATCGTCACCTTGCCGGTGCTGATAAAACCTTTATCCGTGGGCTTAACCGCCCCCGCCAACCAAACATCAATCGACTCACCCGCGCGCACGGCCGTCGACGCGATCTTGTTAGTAAGGATACCGCCGATGACGGTTTCCTCGATCGTGTAATCGGGCTTAACCGAGCCGTTTTGCGTGGCGAAGGAATTCACTCGACTCTGATCGCGCTCGCTTGCGCCCGGCACGATCGAGCCGGGCAGCGAACCCAGTACGGAATTCAGATACTGGTCCGAACGCTGCGCGGGCGTCGCACTGAAATACGTCTGAGCCGAACCGGCGGAGATGATGGGCGTGCCGCGTACCAGAATGGGCTTGCCCATGTACTGCGACAACATGTCTTGCGCCGTCTGAAGATTCGTCAGGTAGGAGCTAAGCCCGCCCATTGCGCCTTCGCTGGTCGGATTGTTCGCTGTTTGGATCAGCGTCTGAAGATACGCCATGTTTTCCTTGTTGGCGGTATCGTCGACCATTCCCTTTGCTGCACGTTCGAGCATGTCCGTCCAGTAGGTCGTCGCGCTCGCGACGCAACTCGCATCGCCACGGCATACCGCTTGTGCCTTTTCCTTCGCAAGACGTTCGACGACCTTCACCTCTTCTACGTGAAGCTGCCGATTGTAAAGCTCGTTGTTGATAGCCGAACCCGCCCCGGCCAGCGCACCCGATGAACCGCCACCCGCGACAGCGCCAGCCACCGCACCGCCCGCCGTCGCCACGATCTCGTTCAGCGCATTTCGCGCGGCGGTTTGCGCACTCCACGGCAACTGGCTCACCGTCTGATCGATGATCGGCTGCGCCAGGGACTGCAACATATCGCCTGCCAGTGAGCCGGCAACAGCTCCGCCGATGTTGCCGCCCGACAGTGCTGCCCCAATCGCCGCCACTGCGGCGTGCAGCGCGTCGCGACCCGCACCGCCTTCGCCGAACAAGGCCTTCATCTGCGGGCTGCTGTTTTCCAACTGCGTCGCGGCTTCCGCCACCGCGAAGGTCGCCACCTTGCCGAACGCCTGCGCGAAAGCCAGATTGTTCTGAACCTTCTGCAGATTAAACGTATTCTCGACCGTCTGGTTCGCGTTCGCGGTGTCGCGCGACAGACCCGACGTGCTGTCCGTGCCGTTCTGTTCATCCGATTTCACGACGATCTTCGCAGGGCTGACCGCAGCGTGTGTGACACCGCTCGCACTGTCGCCCGTCTGCGCGAAGCTCGGTCCGCTCGACGTCGAAAACCCTTCCGACGATCCCGAATACGACATCTTGTTCTGGATGTCGGTAAATCCGAGACTGCCCGTCGTCAGCGTATTGCTGTCGGCCGGTGCGGCGCTCGCGATCTGCGCGCCGTTGAGTTGCGTATGGCCGGTCACGTTGACATCGAACCCTTCCTTGCCCGCCACGATGCCGGTTTGCTGGTTCGCCGACGCATAGTTCGCGTCGATACTGGTGTGACCGATCGATGCGTCGACGCCGCCACCATAGCCGAACGTAAAGCTGCCACTGACGCCCGTGTTGTGCTGGTTGCTGCTGTAGTTTGACGTATCCTGAAGGCTCGTCATCGTCAGGTCGCCGCCGACATCGACCTTGACCTTGTCACCCGACACCTTGGCGCCCGACAGCGTCGTGTCGCCGCTCGACTTCATCGTCAGCGAGTTGCCGGCAGCCACCGTCGTGTTGGTTTGCGTGACGCTGTCGCCGTTGCCCTGGCCGTGCGCGTTCGAACCATTCGCGAAGACGCTGATGCCGGTGTTCTTGCCCACGCCGATCGCCACGCCAGCATTCCAACCGGTCGAACTGTTCGAGCTCGTGCTCTGCTCGTTGCTCTGCGCGCTTTGCAACGTAATCGCGTTGTTAGCATCGAGCGTGACGTTCTTTCCGAGCACTGACGCCCCGGTCATCGCGATGTTGCCGGTACCTGCCTGCGCGCTTCCGTTCGCATCCGGCGTGCCGGTCGCGATAATTGATACGTTGCCGTTACCGATAATCGACGAGCCCTTCGCCTCCGAGATCGATGTCGTCGCATTGCTACTGCTATGGCTCGACCCGATGCTGAGCTGTACCTGAACGCCCTTGGCGGCCTCGCCCACGTTTCCATTCGACAGGGCATTGGCCGCGTCCTTGATGCCGCCGCGGTTCTGGTAAGCCTGTTCGGCCGCCGCCACAGCCTGTACCGCGGCGAGGCGCGAGTCGCCGGACTGCTGGCCTTGCCGGACGGCGCCTGCCATCGACTGACCGAGTCCGAGCAGACCGCCGCCTAATCCGACGCTCAAACCCGACTGGCTGAACTGCTGCGACTGCGCGTCCTTGTAGGTGTCGTACGCGGCATTCACGGTCACATTCTGAGCAACGATTCCGACATCCTGGCCCGCCACAATCGTGCTACCGGTAATCGTCGCATCCTTCCCGGCCTGGATCGTGACATTGCCTTGCGATGACCCGATCACACTTCCGTTATTCGTCACCGACCTGCTTTGGTCCTGCTGAGCGGCCGAGCGCGAACCCACGGTCACCGACAAACCACCATTCGTCAGCAGACCCGATTCCTTCTTGTCGAAATAGCTGGACGATTGAGTCGTGTCCTGTGAGGTCGTGATGTTGACGTCGCGCTTCGCCTGCAACGTGACGTCGTTCGTGCCAACGACGTTGCTGCCCCTCACGTTGATATCGCGGTTGCTGACGATATTGACGCCGTCGGCCGACACCGTGCTGCCCTGGCTATAGGTCGCCGTCTGGTCTATCCCGCTCGCGACTTGCACACCGCTCACGACATTGCTGTGGCTATGCGTTTCGTGCGAGTTCAGCACGTGCGTTTCGGTCGCCGCGCCGATATTCACATCGCCGCTCGCCATCAGGTTCGCATTGCCTTTACCAAGGCTAACCGTGCTGGCGCTGATCGTGAGATCCTTGCCCGACGCCAATGTGACGGTATCCCCGCCCTTGAGCGTCGTGCCGGTCAGTGCCTGGTCGGACGTGTGCAGCGTATCCGCGTAGCTGCCGTGGCTGTCGCTGCCCGAACTGTTGCTGTTCACCGTCGATGTCGTGCTCGCCGCGCCTAGCGTCACATTGCCCTTGGAGGCGATCGTGCCGCCCTGGCCGAGGTCGATCTGCGCGCCCTTGGCCGTCAGGTCCCCGCCGATGCCGATGCTCGATTGTCCACCGACCGTCACCGAGCTACCCGTGACCTTGTTGACGTCGGTGTTCGACACGCCGTTCGCCCGCTGCACGATCTTGTGCTCGCCGGTCTGGACCGCACCGAGATCCCAGTTGCCGCCAACGTTCATCCCGAGATTGCCGCCAACCGACAGGTTGCCCGCGTTCTGCTGGAAGTTGCCGCCTGTGGCGATCGATGCGTCGCCCGCAACGTCCAGCTTCGCGGTCGGCCCCAGCGTCGTCACCACGCTCGTCGCGCCGTCGCGGCTCACCCGCGTGTTTGTCTTCGTCGCCGTATCGAGAATGAGGTCCTTGCCGGCATCGAGCTGAAGGCTGCCAGCCTTTACATTCGCGGACGTCAGGTCGATATTGTTCTCGGTCTTCAGCGACATCAGCCCGCCGCTTTGCAGCGCGCCGAACGCGTTGTCGATCTGCTTGCCCTGGATCGCCAGCGTATTGGCCGCCTTGATCGTGCCGCTGTTCGTGAACGACTGCGCGTTCTGGAAATCGATGTTCGTAGCGCTAATCAACGGCCCGTTGATGTTCTGCTGGCTGGCCTGCGCGAGATACACGACCGGCACCAACACCGGCTGGCCGTCGACCACCCGTGTTTCCATCATGATCACGTTGCTGGTCAGCTTCGACACCTGCTCGGCCGACAGGCTCGCACCCATGGGCAGATCGAGCGACTTCGACAGATCCGCGCCAGCCGTCATCAACGATTGGTACATCGTTTGCAAGTCGGCATACGGCCCCAGCACCGCCTTGCCGGTCAGCGATGTGATCTCGTTGCGCACGAGCTGCTGTTCGTAGAACCCGTCACCAAGACGCTTCGGAATGTGCGTGAGGTCGACGCCGAGCTGTCCGAAGAAGTAGTCGCTCGAAATGAAGTTCTTCTGGTTCGTGAACGCCGGATTCGTCTCGATCACGTAGTTCGCATTCGGCGCGGTAGTCGGCCGGTACAGCCCGCCCTGCGGAATCGTGAGGTTGTTCAGCACGTTCAGCGCGGTCGCGCTGGCGATGATCGAATCGACCGGCGCCGGTTGACCGCCGTGCACCGACGATGCACCCGATTTAGCGCCGCTTGCGTTACCGCTCAGATTGGTGGGCGTAAGCCCCGGCGCCGACTGCCCCGGCAACAAGCCGAGCGACGGAATCGACGCGTTGGCCGCCGTGTTGCTGACGCTGACACCCGTCCCCGAGATCGTGCCGTTCGAACTCAGCGTCGAAAAGTAACCCGGCAGCGTGTAATCCTTGATCGATGCCGGCGCTGCCTGCGTAAAGCCACCCGGACGCCCGGTCACGAACGGCGCATTGCCGAACGGCAACTGCCAGTCGTGTTCGGAATTGTCGTAGTTGTTGTAGTGGTATTGGCCCGAGTACGAGACCGTCACGCCCGGCAGTTTCTGTCCGGACGCCGCCCAGCCGTCGGCGTCGTAGTGCCCCGGCATCTTGAGGTCGCCGACCGCCGCGATGTTGCTCCAGTAGTTTTGCAGCGTGCCGACGGAAGACGCATCGATCTTGCCGCCCGACACGATCTGGGCGGCCGGGCTGATGTCGGTCACGGTCGTCGCCGTCGCGCTGTCGGCATAGTAGGTCGTGAACTGATAGCTGCTGTTCCATTGACCGCTATGAGGCGGCGAAATGAATAATCCGCCCGGTTGTTTGATCAGTTCTGCCGCTTGGTCCGGTGTAGGGTCCTGGATACCGTAACTCGTCTGACCCGTGCAATTCCCCACGAAATACGCCGCGCATCCGGACATGCTGATGCCGAACTGCGCGAGCAATGCCGGATCGATCCGACTGGTGGACGTCTTCATCACGCGCCGCGTGCTCGTCACCTTGTCCGCGTGTAGTTCCATGTCGCCTTCGGACTGGATCAGCGCCGATACGTTGTTGACCAGCGCGGCGTTCGTGTAATTGCCGCTAGCGTCCTTGCCACCTGCCAGCACGACCTTGCCCATGCCGAAGATCGCCGTCGTCGCCATCGAATCGGTCGTAGTGGTGTCGTCGCGGTTCTCGATGTCGTGCGCGAGAATTTCGAGCGTGCCGCTGCTGTCCGATGCACCGATCAACGCGGTCGGTCCGAGGTTCGAGATCGTGTTCGTCGCATTCAGCGAAACGCGGGCGCCAACGAGCGCGCCGGTATTGAACAGGTTGGTCGAGTGCGTGCGCAGCAGGCCGCCGGCAGTCAGGGCGCCCACGTTGACGATGTTGCCCGCGTTGACGCTCAGGTCGTTGACCGATTGCAGGTTCGCATTGTTCGTGAAAGTGCCGGGCAACGTGAACGCGAGATCGTGACCGACGTTGAACTGCGTGTCGGGCGCCGCCGTGTAGTCGCCTTGCAGGTTCACGTTGGCGTCGTGCGTCGCGCTGTACGTGCCGCCGCCTTGCAGCGTGGCCGCCGCGACCGACAGATCGTGGGTCGAGCTGATTTGGCCGTTCGTGTTCGTGATCGCGCCGGTGGTCGTCACGTTCACGTCGCCGTTCGAGTTCGTGACGTTGCCGATGCTGCCGCCGCTGTTGTCGAGCGTATTCGCGTTGACATGCAAGGATCCACCGCTGAGCTGACCACCCTGCGTGTTGCTGATCGACGCCGCGGCCACCGTCACGTCACCGTTGCCGGTAATGGCGCCCATGCCCGACACGCCGCCTGCATGGCTGTTTGCGATCCGACTGCCGCCCTGCACCGTCATCTTGCCGGCGCCGAGGTTGACGACGGCACCGTCTGCGTTGTCGATCGACGCCCATTGAATGTCGAGCGTGCTGGTGTCGCCTGCAGTCGATTGCCCGGCCTGGACATGGCCGCCCTGGTTCGACAGCGCACCGCCGCTCTTCAACGACAGTGACGCGTCCGATCGCAGCAAACCCTGCGCGTTGTTCACGTCGCCGGCGATGGTCGCATTGAGGCCGCGTTGCGCGGCGAGAATACCGCTCGCGTTGTTCCAGCTAGCCGCGTTGACGATGGCTTGCCCCTTCGTCACGATGGTGCCCGACGCGTTGTTCAGCGCGCTGGCGCCCGCAGTGGTCCCGGTACCCGGAGCGATCGTCAGCGTGCCCGTGCCGGCGTGCGTAATGGTACCGCCCGCGTTGTTCAACTCGGCCGGCTTGAGCGTCAGGTCCGTGGCGTTGGTCTGGATCACGCCGGCGGCCGAGTTGTCGAGCGTGCCGCTGACGTTCATCCCCATCGTTGACGATCCATACTGCGTGATCGTCCCGCCGTGGTTCGTCAGGTTCGCAGCCGTCAGCGCAAGCTGATTCGCCTCCAACTTGCCGCCGCTGTTGTCCAGCGTCGAATCGGCCGTGACCGACAGATTCGGTGCAACGATCGAACCGCGCTGGTTCGTCATCGAGCCCGTGTGGATCGTTGCGTTCGTGCCGGCACCGATCTGACCGCCGTCGTTCGCCAGCGTGCCGCTGGTGACGCTCACATCCGTGTTCGACAGCAGCTTGCCGTTCGCGTTGTTCAACGTGCCGCCGACGGTTGCCGTCAGGCCGGTCTGCGCGTTGAACGCGCCCGATGTGTTGTTCAGCGCGCCGGTTTGCGCGACGACGCGCCCGTTGCTCGCGATCGAACCGCCCACGTTCGACACCGAACCTGTGCCGCTGCCCACTGTCAGCGTGCCAGTGCCGGCATGGGTGATCGTGCCGCCGTCGTTGACGAGCGCGGCAGGCGCGAGCGTCAGGTCAGTACTGTTGGTTTGCAGCGTGCCGCCGCTGGAATTGTTGAGCGTGCGCGATACATTGACGGCCATAGGTCCGGTGCCGGTCTGTGTGATCGTGCCGCCGTGGTTCGCAAGGTCGGTTGCGGTCAACGACACCTGACCGGCCTGCACGGTGCCGGCGCTGTTGTCGAGCGTCGTGGCGCTGACCGTGGCCGTCTTGCCGACGATCGAGCCGCCGTTGTTCGTCAAGTGCGCGCCGGCTTCCACCGCGACGTTCTGCGCGGCCTGCAGCGTGCCACTGCCGTTGTCGACCGACTGGCCCGCGACACGCAAATTCGTGTTGGATGTGATCGCGCCGCGGTTGACAACGTTTGCGCCGCTGACCGAAACATCACCGTTGCCGCCGATGACACCGCCTTGCGCACCGTTCGCTGTCGTACCGGCGGCGTTGGTCAATTGACCGCTGGCCGCCACCGACAAGCCATCGCCATTGAGCGACGTGATCCGACCCGCCGTGTTGTCCAGTGACGCACCGGCCACCGTCATGCCGGCCGCGCTTTGAATCGTGCCCTGGTTGTTCGCGATGGCGCCGCCGTGCAGGTCCGCCGTGCTTTCGGAGATCAGTTCGCCGGACTGGTTGGCGATCTGACCGGCAACATTCACCGACAGCGCGCCTTGCGACGAGACCTTGCCGCTTTGGTTCGACAGGTTGCCGCCGGTCAGTACCATGCCGCCGCCGCTCGACAGGCTGCCGTGGTCGTTGATCACCGTACCCGTCGCGTTCGCCTGAATGGTCCCTTGCGCGCTCGTCGTCGCATTCGACAGGTTCACGTCGCCGGCCATCGCATTCAGCGACAGGTTGCCGCTCACCGCTGTCTGGCTGCCGGCGAGATTCACGCTGCCGCCCGTCAGCGACGCGTTGCCGCCCGCGACATTCTGGCCGGTTGCGCTCAGTTGGCCCGACGCAGTCAGGTTGAGGTCGCCGCTGTGCGCGACGGACCCGTCGCTGTTCACGCCCGCGCCGAGCGTGCCGGTCGAATTGATGGTGCCCGCATTTACCGTCGTGCTCTGCTGTGCCGCGAGCGTCCCGCTGTTCGTGAGGTCGGTGGCGGTGTTCGCCGACAGCGATTGCTGCGCATACGTCGTGCCGCTGTTCTGAATACCGCCTGCGGCCGACAGCGCGAGATTGCCGCTCGCGGTCGTCTTGCCCGTGAGCACGAGCCGGCCGTCCGATTGCAACGTCAGATCGCCCGCCTGCGCCGCGATCGTCCCTGCGTTCGCGACACCGACGCCAGCGGAATTGCCAACCAAAAACACCCTATTGGCATACATACCGCCCAATTGCGCGACGTCGATCGCGACGGCCGGGGCAGGACCGTCACCGGCGATTGGCGTCGCGGCAAGCGTGTCATGATTGACCTGTTGCGCACCGGCGATCACGTTCAGATCTTTTGTGTAGATCGCGGCATTGGCCTGCACGGCGCGGGCAATCAGGTCGACCTGATCGACATTCGACGCATTGAGGCCGGCGCCTTGCACGGTAATGAGCCCGCGCGATACGTTGTAGCCAGTCAACGATCCGTCTGCGCCATAGTACGGCTGGCCGGTCGTTAAGGTCGCGCGACTGGTATTGATGAAGCCGCCGCCGTCTACGACAAGACCGGCTTGATTCGCCAGGACGACCTGTGCGCTCGGCCCCGCGACCTCCACGAATCCGCGGATAAACGAGGGGGTGTTGCTGTTGACCTGATTGACGATGATTCGCGCGGACTGACCCGGACCGTAGTTCGGGTTGCCGTTGATATAGCCCGCTTGCTGCGTATTGACGATCGTCGGCGAGTTGTTCAGGATCGCGCCGGCTTTTTGGACGTCGAACTGGTTGTAGGTGTTGACCGATACGCCCGCGTTCGACGGACGCGCCACGTTGACTTGCGGCAAACCGTTGGGCGTCTGGATCACCTGCGTGCTGGTGCCCGGCGTGGGGATGATCTGCGCATCGGACAGGGTTGGCAGCATGCCGAGCGCGGCGACGCCCGCCATCACAACGCGAACGCCGGACGTCGACGACCGCCGCTGCGCGCGAGCTTCGCCCGTTGCCGATTTCCCCTCGGTCGTCGCTGTCTCCGCGACGGCCACTACCATACCCCGACGCCTGGAATACACCAGACGATGCGTATGCTTGTTCATTCTCGTCGACGCGGCCTGCGTCCATTCGTTTGCTTATTGGACGCGAGCTTACCGAAAGCATTACGAATGACTGTCAAAAATTGCCAAGCCGTTGAAAGGAAACCACAAATTTCAAGTTTCGGACGCGTCCAATTGACGTGCACCCGGAACGTCTCGGGTCGAGCCACTAAGCCATACGGCCAACAAACCAGATCGATTTCTCGCGCAGCTTTCGCTTACCCATTTGCACACACGAGTTCGGTTTCCGATTAAAACGTTTCGGCATGCGAATGAATTGCACAAGAGTCGTTCGAGATTTATGGAAAGTCGCCAATCCACCCTCTCACAACGAACGGACACATTTCGGGACGCACAATCTGAATCGCTATCGCGAGGCTGCATCCAACCGAGTTGATCTGCTCTGGAAATTCTGGACACAAACGAGTGTTGATTTCTCAGAGCTTGAACCGCCTGGATTTCTCCTCGTACTTCGCCATGAAAAGCGCGTCAACGGAACGAGAGCCTTGTGCTGATGTCCATTGCCGGCGCGTCACGCCGCTGCGCACACGATCACCGGTTCGCAACGAATCGGAAAGTTCACCGAATTCGCGATATAGCACTTCGCATGCGCGTCATGATGCAGATGCGCTGCCCGTTCGCGATCGTCGCCGGCCCGGATCGTCACCTGCGGACGCAGCACGATTTCGGTGAAGCGTCCCGCTTCGGCGCCGTCGAGCATCGTGCCTTCCGCGTGGTCGACGTAGGCCAGCACGCGGATGCCGGCCTCGGAACACAGGTGCAGATACCAGAGCTTGTGGCATGCCGACGCCGACGCGAGCAACAGGTCTTCGGGGTTCCAGCGCGCGGCGTCGCCACGGAACGCCGGGTCCGACGAACCGGGGATATCGGGCTTGGAACCGGCCCGGATCACGTGATCGCGGCCGTACTCGCGATACCCCGATGTGCCGGTGCCCCGATTGCCCGTCCACTCCACCGCGACGCGATACGTGTGTTCGCTCGATGCCATCTCGCTCTCCATTGAAGTCGGTGTCTCGACCGGCCCGGACGCCGTTGCGCGAGGCCCGCCGGTGGCCGCTATTCTGGCACCGGATCGTCGTTTGGTATACCATTATTCCAAATCAACGAAACACGCAGGTATGGAAACCAGACTCGACTCCACGGCGGACGCGGTCGCCGCGTCGCTGCGCGACATGATCGTCAACGGCGAGCTGGCGGCCGGCGAGCGGCTCGTCGAGCGCGATCTGGCCGAACGGTTCGGCATCAGCCGGATTCCGATGCGCGAGGCGATCCAGCGGCTGGAACGCGAAGGCCTGCTCGATATCTTCAGGAATCGCGGCGCCGTCGTGCGGATGCTGAGCGCGTCGGACGTGCAGGAAATCTACGACTTGCGCGTGCTGCTCGAAGGCGACGCGATCTACCGCAGCGTGAAGCGGCTCGACGACGAAACGCTCGCGCGCGCCGAACTCGTGCATCGGCTGCTCGGCGACGCAACGGTGCCGCGCCGGCAAGGCGAGCTGAACCGCGAATTCCACGCGTTGCTGTATGCGTGCTGCGTCAACGCGCGGCAGTTGAAGTCGATCGCGGAGCTGCGCGGCCAGGTCGAGCGTTACGAACGCCTGCAGGCGACGCTGCTGGCAGATACGCCGTCATTCCAGGTCGAGCACGACGATATCCTTCAGGCGTGCCGCGAACGCAATGCACGCGGCGCCCGCGCGATGACCGTCGCGCATCTCGAGTCGGCCCGACGCATCGTGCTGAAGCTCGTCGAAGGCGGCTGAGGCGGCCGCGCGACCGCCCGCGCTTCGCTATGCCGCGTGCGGTACCGGCCCGGTCGTGCCGCGCACCGTCAGCGTCGGCGGCGACGCGACCCGCACGCGCGACGCGTCGTCGCCCTGTCCGCCCGCCTCGCGCAACGTATTGAGCAACTCGACCGCGATGCCGGCCGCCTCGGCGGTCGGAATCGCGACGGTCGTCAGCGTGGGCCGCGTGTCGCGGGCGAGATGGATGTCGGTGATGCCCACGATCGACAGGTCCTCCGGCACGCGCCTGCCGCGATCGGCCGCCGCGTGCAGCGCGCCGATCGCCGGCAGGTCGTTGGTCGCGACCAGCGCGGTCAACCGCGGGTGCGCATCGAGCAGCCGGCCCGCCGCGCGCACGCCGCCTTCGATCGAATCGTGCTCGGCCGCGACGATCGACGCGTCGAGCCCCGCGTCGCGCATCACGTCGACGAAGCCGTCATAGCGCGCCGCCTGCACGCCGCTCGCCGCGCCGCCGACGATCACGCCGATTTTCTCGTGACCGAGCTCGAGCAGATGCCGCGTCGCGATCCGTCCCGCCTCGCGGAAATCGATCGCCACGCACGGCAGCCCGTCGGGCGGCGCCTCGGGCCGCTCCCACAGGCACAGCACGACCGGCACGCCGCGCCGCGCGACGTCGAGCAGATCCGGCAGATGCAGGTTCGCATTGGTCACGAGAATGCCTTCGGAGATCGTGCCGGCGATCTGGTCGAGATACGCGCGCCCCTGCAACGGATCTTCGTTCGTATTGCAGACGATCAGGAACTGCCCGTTGCGACGCACCGCCCGCTCGACCGCCAGCGCGAACTCCGGATAGAACGGGTTCGCGATGCTCGACACCATCAGCGCGACCGTCGGCGCACGCCCTTCCGCCAGCGCCCGCGCAGCGAGGTGCGGCCGATATCCGAGCGCGTCGATCGCCTCGAGCACCCGCGCCCGCGTCGCGTCGCCGACCCGGCCGCGGTCGCGCAGCACGTTCGACACCGTCGCGGCCGTCACGCCGGCGCGGCGCGCCACTTCATCCAGAGTTGCCATCGTTTGCCCACTATATGAGACGTCGATCCAATATTTGCTTCGCTTACCGAAGCGGCGCACTATCGCCGCACACCTTGCCGCCCGACCGACGGGCGCGACTCGGCCGCGATCACGTCGCCTCTTTTTTTGATCGCGATGATTAAGCGCTTAATCATGCAGTAAGGCGCATTAAAACATGGAGCGGAGACAATGGCGAGCATCTCGATGCGGCGCGTGCAGAAAGCCTATGGCGAGCATGCGCCGGTCATTCGCGACGTCGATCTGGAGATCGGCGCGCACGAGTTCTGCGTGTTTCTCGGGCCGTCCGGATGCGGGAAATCGACGCTGCTGCGCATGATCGCCGGGCTGGAGGATCTGAGCGCGGGCGAGCTGTCGATCGACGGCCGCCGCGTCGACGACGTGCCGGCCGCCGAGCGCGGCGTCGCGATGGTGTTCCAGAGCTACGCGCTGTTTCCGCACATGACGGTGTACGAGAACATGGCGTTCGGGCTGAAGCTCGCGCGCGTGCCGAAGGCCGAGATCGACCGGAAGGTGCGCGACGCCGCGCGGATCCTGCAGCTCGACACGCTGCTCGAACGCAAGCCGAAGGCGCTGTCGGGCGGCCAGCGGCAGCGCGTCGCAATCGGCCGCGCGATCGTGCGCGAGCCCGGCGTGTTCCTGTTCGACGAACCGCTGTCGAATCTCGACGCGGCGCTGCGCGGCCAGACCCGCATCGAGATCGCGCGGCTGCACCGGCAGTTCGAACGCGCGAGCGTCGTCTACGTGACGCACGACCAGACCGAGGCGATGACGCTCGCCGACAAGATCGTGCTGCTGCACGCCGGCGCGGACACCGCGCGGCACGGCAGCATCGCGCAGGTCGGCGCGCCGCTCGACCTCTACCACCACCCGGCCAGCCGCTTCGTCGCGGGCTTCATCGGCTCGCCGCGCATGAATTTCCTGCCGGCCGTCGTGACCGCGTGCGACGCGCATCGCACGACCGTCTCGCTCGTGCCGTCCGGCGAAATCTTCGTGCTGCCGCGCGACGGCTCGGCGCTCGGCGCCGGCGCCGCCGTGACGCTCGGCATCCGCCCCGAACACCTGACGCTCGGCGCCGCGCCCGATGCGACGACGCTCGCGCGCGACGTCGCGCTCGTCGAACGCCTGGGCGAGCAGACCTACGTGCACCTCGATCCGTGCGGCCAGCCCGGTGCGACGCCGCTGATCGCGAAGGTGCCGGGCGACGCGCAGGTGCGCGCCGGCGAACGCGTGCCCGTGCACGCGCCGGCCGCGGCCTGCCATCTGTTCACCGAAGACGGCCGCGCGGTGCCCGCGTGCGCCGACGTCCACGTTCACCACTACGCATAAGGATCGGCATGCGCCTCGGAGTCTGCTACTACCCGGAACACTGGCCGGAATCGATGTGGGCCGACGACGCCCGTCGGATGAAAGCGCTCGGCATCGCGCAGGTGCGGATCGCCGAATTCGCGTGGAGCCGCATCGAGCCGTCGCCGGGCGAATACGACTGGGGCTGGCTCGACCGTGCGGTCGACGTGCTCGGCGCGGCCGGCCTCGAAATCGTGATGTGCACGCCGACCGCCACGCCGCCGAAATGGCTGGTCGACCGCCACCCCGACATCCTCGCGATCGGCGCCGACGGCCGGCCGCGCGCGTTCGGTTCGCGCCGCCACTACGATTTCTCGTCGCCGACCTATCTCGAAGCGTCGCGCCAGATCTGCACGGCGGTCGCCGAACGCTACGGCCGCCATCCGGCCGTGCGCTACTGGCAGACCGACAACGAGCTGGGCTGCCACCAGACCGTCGTCAGCTACTCGCCGGCCGCGCTCGTGCGCTTCCGCGAATGGCTGCAGGCGCGCTACGGCACGATCGACGCGCTCAACCGTGCGTGGGGCACCGTGTTCTGGAGCATGGAGTATCGCCATTTCGACGAAGTGGACGCGCCCGTGGGCACCGTGACCGAAGCCCATCCGTCGCATCGCCTCGACTACCGGCGCTTCGCGTCCGACGAACTCGCGCGCTATCACCGGATGCAGGTCGACGTGATCCGCGCACACTCGCCGGGCCGGCCGGTCGCGCACAACTTCATGCAGCTGTTCACCGAGTTCGATCACTACGAAGTCGCGCGCGACCTCGACGTTGCGACGTGGGACAGCTACCCGCTCGGCGCGCTCGAGGAGCTGTGGTTCGCGCCCGACGTGAAGGCGCGCTGGCTGCGCACCGGCCATCCCGATTTCGCGTCGTTCAATCACGACCTGTACCGCGGCATGTCGAAGCTGCCGTTCTGGGTGATGGAACAGCAGCCGGGCCCCGTGAACTGGGCGCACTGGAACCCCGCGCCGCTGCCGGGCATGGTGCGGCTGTGGAGCTGGGAAGCGTTCGCGCACGGCGCCGGCTGCGTGTCGTACTTCCGCTGGAGGCAGGCGCCGTTCGCGCAGGAGCAGATGCACGCGGGCCTGAACACCCCTGACAACCGGCTCGACGAAGGCGGCCGCGAAGCGCAGCGCGTCGCGCAGGAGATCGCCGCCGTGCTCGACGCCGGCGCGGATGCCGACGGGAACGGACCGGTGCGCGCACCGGTCGCGCTGGTCTTCGACTACGAGGCGAAGTGGCTGTTCGAAGTGCAGCCGCAGGGGGCCGATTTCCACTACCCGCGTTTCGCGTTCGAGTACTACTCGGCGCTGCGCTCGCTCGGCCTCGACGTCGACATCGTGTCGGCGCACGCGCCGCTCGACGGCTACCGCCTCGTCGTCGTGCCGCCGCTGCCGATCGTACCGGACGATTTCGCGTCGCGGCTCGCCGCGTCGGGCGCGCATGTGGTGTTCGGGCCGCGCACCGGCTCGAAGACCGCCGACTTGCAGATTCCGCCGGCGCTGCCGCCCGGCCCGCTCGCGTCGATCCTGCCCGTGCGGGTATGGCGCGTCGAATCGCTGCGGCCGAACGTGACCGAGCGGATCGACGGCACGTTGCGCGACGGCGCGCCGTTCGCGGGCGACGCGCGTCACTGGCGCGACCTCGTCGAGCTGCACGACGACACGCGCAGCGTCGTGCACGCGCGCTTCGCCGACGGCCATCCGGCGTGTATCTCGCACGGTACGCTGCACTACTGGGCCGCGCCGTTCGACGATGCGACCACCGTGCGACTGTTCGCCGATGTCGCGGCCGAAGCGGGCCTCGCGCCGACGCCGCTCGGCGACGCCGTACGCGTGAGCCGGCGCGGCGGCCTGACTTACGTGTTCAACTACGCGAACACACCGCACACGATCGACGCGGTGCCGCCGTCCGCGTTCGTGGTCGGCGCCGCACAGGTCGAGCCGCAAGACGTGGCCGTGTATCGAAGCCGTTCGTAGCAACCGCCCCCGGCGCCGCCGCGCGCCGGTCATGCACAAACAACGACACACAGGATTGGAGACACTCATGACCCATCGCCCTCTTCGCGTCGCTGCCCGCCTGGCGAGCGCCGCCGCCATCGCGTTCGCCTCGTTCGGCGCGACGACGCCCGCCGATGCCGGCACGCTGACGATCAACATCGCGTTCAAGGGCGCGAGCCAGCGCGCCGTGTGGCAGTCGACGATCGAAGCGTTCCACAAGGCGCATCCCGACATCGACGTGAAGCCGACCTTCGTCGACGAGGAAGCGTACAAGGTGCAACTGCCCGCGTGGCTCACGACCGTCGCGCCGGACGTCGTGAACTGGCACGCGGGCGAGCGGATGGCGTACTACGCGAAGCGCGGGCTGTTCGAGGACCTGAGCGGCGACTGGGCGAAGAACGGCTGGGAGGCGATGTACGCGTCGACGCGCAGCGCATCGTCGTACAACGGCAAGCAGTACGCGGCGCCGACCGTCTACTACTCGTGGGGGCTGTTCTACCGCAAGGACCTGTTCCGCAAGGTCGGCATCGCCGACGAACCAAAGACGTGGGACCAGTTTCTCGATGCGTGCAAGAAGCTGAAGGCCGCGGGCATCACACCGGTCGCGATCGGCGGCCGCGATGCGTGGACGCTCGCCGGCTGGTTCGACTATCTCGACCTGCGGCTAAACGGCAACGCGTTCCACCAGCAACTGATGGCCGGCGACGTGCCGTACACCGACCCGCGCGTGAAGAAGGTCTACACGACGTGGAAATCGCTGATCGATGCCGGTTACTTCATCGACAACGCGCTGTCCTACGATCTCGACGGCGCGCAGCCGTTCCTGTTCCAGGGCAAGGCCGCGATGATGCTGATGGGCACCTTCATCGCGGCGGGTTTCCCGCCGAACGTCAAACAGGAAATGGGCTACTACCGCTTCCCGATCATCGACCCGAAGGTGCCGACCGCCGAAGACGGCCCGGTCGAATCGCTGCACATCCCGACCAAGGCGAAGAACAAGGCCGACGCGCACACGTTCCTCGCGTTCGTCGAAACGCCGGAGATCGGTGCGAAACTGGCCGAAGGGCTCGGTTCGCTGTCGGCCAACAGCAAGTCGCCGGAGCCGGCCGATCCGATCTCGCGCATCGGCTTCCGGATCCTCGCCGACACGAAGGGCGGCGTCGCGCAGTTCTACGATCGCGACATGACCAAGGAAATGGCCGACGAAGGGATGAAGGGCATGCAGCAGTTCCTCGCGAATCCCGCGCAGCTCGATACCGTGCTCGCGCAGCTCGAACAGACCCGCAAGCGGATCTACAAGAAGTGACCGCGTGACCCAACCGGCGGCCGCGCGCCGCCGTGCCGTTTCAGGAGGCTTGCCGTGTCCAGTCCGATCGCGTCCCCCCCGCCCGCCGGCACCGCGCCGCCGCCGCGCGGCCCGTCCACCGCCACGCTGCCCGCGCGCCGCCCGTCGCCCGCCGTGCGGCGGCAACGGCGCGCCGCGTGGCTCTTTCTCGCGCCGGCCTGCGCGATGGTGGCCGTCTATGTGATCTGGCCGATCCTGTCGACGCTGTGGCTGAGCCTGTACAACTGGGACGGGATGACCGAGCGCACCTTCGTCGGTCTCGCGAACTATGCGGAGCTGCTGCACGCGCCAACGTTCTACACGGCGCTGCGCAACAACGTGATCTGGCTCGTGCTATTCATGCTCGCGCCGCCGCTCGGCCTCGCGCTCGCGCTGTACCTGAACCAGGCGGTCGGCGGCATCCGGCTCGTGAAGTCGCTGTTCTTCGCGCCGTTCGTGCTGTCGGGCGTGGTCGTCGGGCTGATCTTCTCGTGGTTCTACGATCCGACCTTCGGGCTGCTCGCGCTGCTCGCCGGGCATGGCATCCCGGTGCTCGGCGACGCGCGCTATGCGACGTTCGGCATCGTGTTCGCCGCGCTGTGGCCGCAAACGGCGTACTGCATGATCCTGTACCTGACCGGGCTCACGTCGGTCAACCCGGAACAGATCGAGGCCGCGCGAATGGAAGGCGCGCGCGGCTTCGCGCTGCTGTGGCACGTCGTGCTGCCGCAACTGCGGCCGACCACCTTCATGGCGATCGTCGTCACGGTGATCGGCGCGCTGCGCAGCTTCGACCTGATCTCGGTGATGACGGGCGGCGGCCCGTTCGAAAGCTCGACCGTGCTCGCGTATTACATGTACGACCAGGCGATCAAGTACTACCGGCTCGGCTATTCCGCGTCGATCGCGGTCGTGCTGTTCGCGATCATGCTCGTCTACATCGTGTTCCAGTTGCGCCGCATGCTGCGCAACGAGCAGTGATTTTCGGGAGTGCGCTCACCATGTTTCCGACACCCGTCGCCCACTGGAAGCCGGTATCGCGCCGGCTGTACAAGCTGTCGCTGCCCGTCGCGCTGCTCATCTGGCTGCTGCCGATGATCGCGGTGTTCGTCACGTCGGTGCGCTCGACCGAGGAGCTCGTCGAAGGTCACTACTGGGGCTGGCCGCGCCGCTTCGCGATGATCGAGAACTATCGCGACGCGCTGACCACGTCGCCGATGCTGCATTACTTCTGGAACAGCGTGCAGATCACCGTGCCGTCGGTCATCGGCTCGATCGCGCTCGCGGCGATGGCCGGCTTCGCGCTCGCCACCTACCGGTTTCGCGGCAATACCGCGCTGTTCGGCACGTTCGTCGCCGGCAATTTCGTGCCGGTGCAGGTGCTGATGATTCCGGTGCGCGACCTGTCGCTGCGGCTCGGCGTGTTCAATACCGTCGAAGCGCTGATCCTGTTTCACGTCGCGTTCCAGACGGGCTTCTGCACGCTGTTCCTGCGCAACTTCATCAAGCAGTTGCCGTTCGAGCTGATCGAGGCGGCGCGCATCGAAGGCGCGGGCGAATGGACGGTGTTCTGGCGAATCGTGCTGCCGCTGATCCGGCCGGCGCTCGCCGCGCTCGCGATTCTCGTGTTCACGTTCGTGTGGAACGATTACTTCTGGGCGCTGTGCCTCACGCAAGGCGACGAGGCGGCGCCGATCACGGCGGGCGTCGCGGCGCTGAAGGGACAATGGACGACGTCGTGGAATCTCGTATCGGCCGGGTCGATTCTCGCCGCGCTGCCGTCGGTCGCGATGTTCTTCGCGATGCAGAAGCATTTCGTCGCCGGGCTCACGTTCGGTGCGACGAAGGGCTGAACGCGCGCCGGCTGCGTTTTCGTATCTCCCCCTCCGCATCGTGAGGTTGCCCGCTTCGGCGGGCTTTTTTCGTTGCGGATTTTGTTGCGGATCCGGGTAGGGTCGCCTGGCGAACCCGGCCCGCCGTCCAGGCTTCGACGTCATCGACCGATCGAACTCGTCGCTCGGCCGGGCTTCGACGCGCGTGGGCGTCAGGGCACGACTTTGCCCGACATCGATTCAACTAGGCATACTTGTCGCCGACCGTGCTGCGAATCGGATGGGTGTCGTACACGATGACCATCCGTTCGATGAGCCCCGCCGTGTCGAACTCGAACACGTCGACGCACTCGAAGCGCGCCACCGAACCGTCTTTCAGGGCCCAGTCGTAGATGAAGTAACCTGTCGCACGTCGAGCCCCGCTCGTGCTGACGCAGATATCGATCGGCGTGATCCTGCTTGCTCCCGATGCGGCAGCGACCTTCGAAAAGAAGGGCCCGGGATGCATCCAGCCGAGAAATGGCGAGAAAATCTGCGCGTCCGGCGTAAACAGCGCGCAAATGGCGCAGACGTCGCCTCGCTCCAGCTCCCGAAGGTAAGCGCGAACCTGTTCCGTGTAGAGTGATACCGACGTTGAGCCCAAAATTATCCTCCGATCATTCGTCGACGACCCCGTTCATTCGCGAGAACAGGGCATCCGGTAGACGCACGATAGCGACGCACCGATGACCGAACAATCGAAAAATTTGCAACCCGGGTATGCGGCGCATGCATATCCGCTGGCCGATCTGACGCGGCCGCTCCCGCCGCTGGCGGCGATTCAGTCGTTCGTCGCCGCGGCGCAGCTGGGCAGCGTCAGCAAGGCCGCGGATCGTCTCTGCCGCACGCAGGGCGCAGTGAGCCGCCAGATACAGCAGTTGGAAACGCATTACCGATGCGCACTGTTCGTGCGCCATGTATCGGGGCTGACGTTGACGCCGGAAGGCAATGCACTGCTGACGGTCGCGGTCGACGTGCTCGCGCAATTGGTCGGGCATGCGGATGCCCATGCACGGGCGACCTCGGTGCTCACGTTGAAGTTGCCGTCCACGTTCGCCGTTCGCTGGTTGCTCCCACGGCTGCCGGACATTCATCGCGCGATGAGCGGGACGGAGCTGCGTATTTCGACATCCGCGGACGACACGCCGGATTTCGCCACGTCCGACGTCGACGCCGTCATCGTGCGGGGCACGGGACAGTGGACCGGCATGGAAGCGATACCGCTGTTTCCCGAGCGGCTCACGCCAATGTGCGCGCCCGCATTGGCGACATCGCTGCGATCCGTTGCCGACCTCGCGCATGTCGATTTGCTCCATCCCGGGCCCAGCCGCGCAGAGTGGCGATGCTGGCTCGATCACGTGGGGGCACGC
Organism: Burkholderia sp. MSMB1835; assembly: GCF_001526365.1. Classification (NCBI taxonomy): domain Bacteria; kingdom Pseudomonadati; phylum Pseudomonadota; class Betaproteobacteria; order Burkholderiales; family Burkholderiaceae; genus Burkholderia; species Burkholderia sp. MSMB1835. The sequence continues at coordinate 246,591 of NZ_LOYP01000042.1, read as the reverse complement.
CAGATCGATGGGGGACGCGGGCTCGTGTTCGATACCCTCGAATTGACGCTCGCGGCATCGACGGAAGGACACGGAATTGCAATCGGCGACCCGCGCATGGCGCGAGACCGACTCCGTGCCGGATCGCTCGTGACACCGTTCGAGGATGTGGCTGAAGACGGCCTTTCCTACTTCCTCGTCTATCCGCCCCAACGGGCGGCACAACCGAAAATTCGAGCCCTCGCCGATATCCTGCTACGACTGGCGCGAGAAGATTGATCGACAGGCAAGCGTCCGATACGCGGTGCGGCGCCGACCTTCGAATGGCGCCCCCCAACCTGCCGACGAATGACGGTCCCGGTCAGAGATCTCCGCGCACTTCACCGGTTCCCAGCGCGCTGCGCTGCCGGTTGACTTCCGCCCAAAGCGCATCGCTGTCGTCTTCGCGCAGCACGGCAATGCAGTCCAGTTGATCGTCGGTCACGCCGAAGTACGCCAGAATTTCCCGCCGAACCCCATCGATGAACTCCGCGTATTCCGGCGTGGCCTGCGCCTGCGCGTGCAGGGCGTCGTATTCCGCATCGTCCACGCCGCCGCCGTGCTCGTCGATATAGCGCGAGATCCACTGGTCTCGTTCGCGGTCGTAATCGGCCTCGGCGCGCATCGCTTGCGCGGCCGTGTAGAAATCCAGCTGCGCAAATGCGGCGATCGCCGCCTTTGTCGCCTCGTCGAATGTCGTCGTCATTGCATCTCTCACTTCAGTCATCGCCCATCATGGGTCACGCAGGGAAGCCGCTATCGCGCGCGGTTTCAGGTCGCGAGCGAGAAAACCGGCAGCACGATTCCGAACCGCGTTCACTGCATCGGACGGTTCGATCGTATCGGGCACGTTGAAAGGGAAGGGTTCAGTCTACCTGGACGGTTTGCCAGGTTTGCCACGCCCGCCGGGAGATTTGCCCGCCGCCTTCCCCGCCGGCGGCTTGGCCGCAGGTTTGCTGCGCGGCTTCTGCACGCTGAACGGGCTACCGATGGTGTAGTCCCGATCCTGACCCGCGGCCGTCGCATGCTGCGCCCCGGACTTGCGCTTGGCTTCGCCACCTTGCGTACGCGGCTGCTTGCCCGGCGCCTGCCTGGCGACCGGCGCAGCGGGCGGCACCTTGGGCTTCTTCGGCTTTTTCGGTTTCTTGATGATCTGGCCCGTCGCGCTGGTTTCCGGCACGCGGTGTTCGGCTTCGAAGCCCGGCTCTTCTTCCCGCCGCAGCGTCTGCCGGATCAGTGCTTCGATCGCGGCCAGTTGCGGCGCTTCGTCCGCGCACACGAGAGACACCGCCACGCCGCTGGCGCCCGCGCGGCCGGTGCGGCCGATACGGTGCACGTAGTCTTGCGCGACGATCGGCAGATCGACGTTGATCACCAGCGGCAGATCGTCGATATCCAGCCCGCGCGCCGCCACGTCGGTGGCGACCAGCATCTGCACCTCACCGGTCTTGAATCGCTCCAGCGCGCGCAAACGCGCGGGTTGCGGCTTGTCGCCGTGGATCGTATCGACCGCGTAGCCCGCTTTCTCCAGCATGAGCGCCAGATAATCGACGCCATTGCGGGTCTTGACGAATACCAGCGCATGCTCCCACTTGTTTTGGGCCACCAGGTGCATGAAGAGATCGGGCTTGTTCCGCTTGTCGACCGGCATCACCCATTGCTTGATCTTGCTCGCCGTGGCGTTGGGCGGGCTGACGCTGATATCGACCGGGCTGCGCAGAATGCCCGCTGCCATCTTCCGGATTTCGTCGGAGAACGTAGCCGAGAACAGCAGCGTCTGGCGCCTGGCGGGCAATGCGGCAAAGACCGCGTCGAGTTCGCGCGCGAAGCCGAGATCCAGCATGCGGTCGGCTTCGTCCAGCACCAGCGCCTGCACCTGATCGAACTGCACGGCGTTCTGGCGATGGAGGTCGAGCAAGCGACCCGGCGTGGCAACGAGCACGTCCACGCCCTTGCGCAGCTTCATCATCTGAGGATTGATGCTCACGCCGCCGTACGCGGCCAGAAATCGCAGATCGAGCCCTTTGCCGTATTCGACGAAGCTTTGCAGCACCTGTTCGGCCAGTTCCCGCGTGGGCACCAGCACCAGCACACGCGCACGGTTGCTGGACACCGCCGGGCCGTGTTGCACCAGCCGTTGCAGCAGCGGCAGCGCAAAGCCGGCCGTCTTGCCGGTGCCGGTCTGCGCCGCGGCCATGACGTCCTTGCCACCGAGCACGGCGGGAATCGCCTTGGCCTGCACCGGCGTGGGTGTCTGGTAATTGAGGCTCTGCACATTGCGCAGCAACGGCTCGATCAGGCCAAGCGAGGCAAAAGACATGGACGTATTCCGGGCGAAAACCGCAATTCTAGCGGTTGCCGCCGAGGTTGCGCCCCATCCGCGCCGCCGCGCAACCGCATAGCCGCCGCCCCGATATGCTTCTCGTGCGCCACCGGCATCGGCGACAACGCGCGCGCGGCGGCGCGCGGCCGTCGCGAGACGAAGGCGTATGAGGATATGATCGACGGTGGCCGCACCGCGCTCCTGAGCGCGCCGTCGGCGGGATCGCTCGAAGGCGGCGTGCCGGTCGCGGTCGGCGGCCGGATAACGGGCGCGATCGGCGTGTCTGGCGTAAAGTCCGAACAGGACGCGCGGATCGCCCGCGCCGGCACACGAAGCGTCGCGGAATAACCAGCCAAGCCGCACGCGTTTTTCATTCCCCGGGAGGATTCACGATGATCGACCAAGCAGGACTGCAAGTCGCGCCAGCGCTGAGCCAGTTCATTGAAAACGAAGCGCTGCCGGGCACCGGCATCGACAAGGCCGCGTTCTGGAGCGGTTTCTCGGCCCTGGTGCACGATCTCGCGCCGCGCAACCGCGAGCTGCTCGCCGAACGCGACCGCCTGCAGCAGGAACTCGACGCGTGGCATCGCGCGCACCCCGGCCCGGTACGCGACCATGCCGCGTATCGCGCATTCCTCGAACAAATCGGCTATCTCGTGCCGGTCCCGTCGAACGTCGCGGCAGCCACCGCGAACGTCGACAGCGAGATCGCCACGCAGGCCGGCCCGCAGCTCGTCGTGCCGCTGTCGAACGCGCGCTATGCGCTGAACGCCGCGAACGCGCGCTGGGGCAGCCTGTACGACGCGCTGTACGGCACCGACGCGTTGCCGGAAGACGGCGGCGCCGAACGCACGTCGGCCTACAACCCGACGCGCGGCCAGCGCGTGATCGACTACGCGCGCGGCGTGCTCGACAACGCCGCGCCGCTCGCGAGCGGCTCGCACCGCGACGCACTGCGCTACCGCGTGCAGGACGGCCAGCTTGCGGTCGAAACCGGCAAGGGCGTCGTGCATCTCGCGCAGCCCGCGCAATTCGTCGGCTACCAGGGCGCGGCCGATGCGCCGTCCGCGATCGTGCTGAAGCACAACGGCCTGCACCTCGAGATCCAGATCGATGCGTCGACGCCGATCGGCCGCGCCGATCTCGCGAACGTGAAGGACGTCGTGCTCGAAGCCGCGGTCAGCACGATCATCGACTGCGAGGATTCGGTCGCGGCGGTCGACGCCGACGACAAGGTCCAGCTCTACCGCAACTGGCTCGGCCTGATGCAGGGCACGCTCGCCGAGGAAGTCGCGAAGGGCGGCAAGGTCTTCACGCGCCGCCTGAACGCCGATCGCGAGTACACGACGCCGGCCGGCGGCACGCTGTCGCTGCACGGCCGCTCGCTGCTGTTCGTGCGCAACGTCGGCCACCTGATGACCAACGGCGCGGTACTCGATCGCGACGGCAACGAGATTCCGGAAGGGATTCTCGATGGCGTCGTCACGACGCTGTGCGCGCTGCACGACCTGAAGGCCAAGCGCAATTCGCGCACGGGCTCGATCTACATCGTGAAGCCGAAGATGCACGGCCCGGCCGAAGTCGCGTTCGCCGACACGCTGTTCGCGCGCATCGAGGATCTGTACGGCCTGCCGCGCAACACGCTGAAGATGGGCATCATGGACGAGGAGCGCCGCACCAGCGTGAACCTCGCCGCGTGTATCGCCGCGGCGGCCGCACGGGTCGCGTTCATCAACACCGGCTTCCTCGACCGCACCGGCGACGAGATGCACACCGCGATGGAAGCAGGCCCGATGATCCGCAAGGGCGACATGAAGTCGTCGGCATGGATCCAGTCGTACGAGCGCAACAACGTGCTCGCGGGCCTGTCGGCCGGCCTGCGCGGCCGCGCGCAGATCGGCAAGGGCATGTGGGCGATGCCGGACCTGATGCACGCGATGCTCGAGCAGAAGATCGCGCATCCGCGCGCCGGCGCGAACACCGCGTGGGTGCCGTCGCCGACCGCCGCGACGCTGCACGCGCTGCACTACCACCTCGTCGACGTGCAGGCCGTCCAGCAGGAACTCGAGAAGACGCCGTACGCGAGCGAGCGCGACGCGCTGCTCGAAGGGCTGCTGACGGTGCCGGTCGTCGAGCGCGCCGCGTGGAGCGAGGCCGAGATCCTGAGCGAGGTCGAGAACAACGCGCAGGGCATCCTCGGCTACGTCGTGCGCTGGGTCGAACAGGGCGTCGGCTGCTCGAAGGTGCCGGACATCCACGACGTCGGTCTGATGGAAGATCGCGCGACGCTGCGCATTTCGAGCCAGCACATCGCGAACTGGCTGCGCCACGGCGTGATCACCGAGGCATTCGTGCTCGACGTGTTCAAGCGGATGGCCCGCGTCGTCGACCAGCAGAACGCCGGCGACCCGAACTATCGCCCGATGGCGCCCGGCTACGACCAGTCGACCGCGTTCCAGGCCGCGTGCGCGCTCGCGCTGCAAGGCACGTCGCAGCCGAGCGGCTATACCGAGCCGCTGCTGCATCGGTTCCGGCTCGCGTTCAAGGCGCAACGGCACGGCGCATGATCCTGCGCATGCGGGCGCGCCCGCATGCCGGGCGCCGGCCGTACGCCGGCCTCGCGAAACGGGCAGCCTCGCAGCTGCCCGTTTTCATATTCGCGCTCACCCGAGCGTTGAAACCGATAATGGGCGCCTGTCGCGCGCTTTCGCGGACGACGCCTGCGGGCCGTTGATTCGCCGGGATCCGCAACGTTTGCCGCGCGACCGGTTCCGCCGCCCCGCAAAGCCTTGCGCCACAATGCTCCGCCCGATATCGGCAAGCGCCGGACCATGCCGTAATTTGACCCTGATCAATGGGTCGCGACATTTTCCGCGCACGCAAACACGCGCGTTATACTCCGTGGCATTCGCGTCGCGCGATTCGTCGGATCGTCGAATTGCGGCAGATGTTAACCGTGAATACAGGATTTATCGGTTTATCTGGCCGCGATTGCCGATAATCGGCGCCGGTTTTCTCCGCTGAACGGCAGGCATGCACGGGAAGGGCCGCGCACCGGGTCGCCACCCGCAGTCATACGAATAATCGCATCGGCCCGCCGCCCGGCGACGATGCCTCTCCGATCCACGGACCATGGCAGAAACCGATTACGCAGTGCCCAGCGAATCCGGCCTGACGAGCCGTGTCGCCGCTCATCTGCGCCGGTTCCTGCTGCCGCACCTGATCTTCTACACGGGGCTGCTGATCGCGCTGATCCTGCTGCTCCTGTGCGGGATCGTGCTGTACGAAGGCCGGATCGATGCGCGCGACCGTTCGCGCAGCATGCAGCAGAATCTCGCGCTGATCGCGTCGTGGGACATCGAACGCAACATCGAGATCTATTCGCTGTCGCTGCAGGCCGTCGTCGAAGGCATGAACGACCCCGCGGTCGTCGCCTTGCCGATGCCGCTGCGCCGCCAGGTGCTGTTCGACCGCGCGACGACGGCCAAGTACCTCGGCGGCATCTACGTGCTCGACGCGAAAGGCGACATCGCGGTCGACGGCAAGAGCGACGTGCCGCGCCAGGCCAACTTCGGCAACGAGCCGTATTTCACCGTGCACCGCGACCGGCCCGACGTCGGCCTGTACGTCAGCGATCCGTATCATTCGCGGCTGCGCGGCGGCTCGCCGAGCATCGCGCTCAGCCGACGCATCACGCGGCCCGACGGCTCGTTCGGCGGCGTCGCGGTGATGTCGATCCGACTCGAATATTTCCAGAACCTGTTCTCGCGCCTGTCGCTCGGCGATCGCGGCTCGGTCGCGCTGATCAACACGGACGGCAGGATGGTCGCGCGCGAGCCGTACGACCCCAAAATCGTCGGCCGCGACATCAGCCGTGCGAGCACGTTCCGGCAATTCATGACCGCCAGCGAAGGCAGCTTCGCCGATACCGCGTCGATCGACGGCGTGCGGCGCCTGTACGTGTTCCGCCACCTCGAACACCTGCCGCTCATCGTCATGGTCGCGCGCTCCGAAGCGGACACCTACGCCGCGTGGTACGACCGTGCGATCCCGATCGGCTCCGCGATGGTCGTGCTCGCGATCGGCTTCGTCGGCCTGTCGCTGCTGCTCGACGTGCAATTGCGCAAGCGCCATCGCGCGGAAACCGAGCTGCAGGCACTCGCGCGCACCGACGGCCTGACGGGGCTCGACAACCGCCGGATGCTCGACGTCACGCTCGCGCGCGAATGGCGGCGTGCCGCGCGCTCGCAACATGCGCTGTCGCTGCTGTTCATCGACGTCGATTACTTCAAGCGCTACAACGACACGCAGGGCCACCAGGCCGGCGACGACGCCCTCGCCGCGGTCGGCCACTGCATCGCCGGCTGCCTGCGCCGCCCGGCCGACTATGCGGCGCGCTACGGCGGCGAGGAATTCGTCGTGGTGCTGCCGGACATCGACACGGACGGCGCGGTGACGATCGCCGAAACGATCCGCACGGGCATTCTCGATCTCGGCATCCGGCACGACGCCGGCACGGCCGGCCGGCTGACGGTGAGCATCGGCGTGACGACCAGCTATCCCGAACGCGACGACAACATCCAGGCCGCGCTGAAGCTGGCCGACGATGCGCTGTACCGCGCGAAGGAAGGCGGGCGCAACCGCATCGTCGTGCAGGCGGCCACGCCGCCGGACGAACTCGCATCGCGGCGCGCCTGAGCATACGGGCAGCAGGGGGCGACCGCCGTCCGCAGGCAAAATCGCCGACAATATCGACTCGATACGCCACCGCGCGCCCGCGGACCCGGCCCGCGCCAAGCCGGCCGCCCCTCGCCGGCCGCGCGGGCTCGCGGCCGCTTCGCACCACCATGAGACTCAAGGCAAAGATCTTCCTTCTGGCCATCGTGCCGTTCCTGCTCGCGATCGCCGGCATCGGCTTCGGCGTGCGCCAGCAGGCGACGTCGCTCGCGCGCACGCAGCACGCGACGATCCAGGCCGCGTACCTGTCGAGCAAGGAAGTCGAGCTGAAACACTACGTCGAGCTCGCGACCAGCGCGATCATGCCGCTCTACGACGCGAGCGGCCGCAACGCGCGCGACGACGCGCTGCTGCGCACGCAGGCGCTCGCGATGCTGCAGAAGATGGATTTCGGCCCCGACGGCTATTTCTTCGTCTACGACCTGCACGGCAATTCGCTGATGCATCCGCGCGAGCCCGAGCGCGTCGGCCACAACTTCTGGTCGATGCGCGATCCGCAAGGCGCGCTGACCATCCAGAAGCTGATCGGCGCGGCTTCGCAGGGCGGCGGCTACGTGCGCTACGCATGGCAGCGGCCGTCGACGGGCCGCGTCGCGCCCAAGCTCGGCTACGTCGTCGCGCTCGAGCGCTGGGGCTGGATGGTCGGCACCGGCATCTATCTCGACGACGTCGACACCGCACTGCAGCGCATCGACGCGCGCGCGTCCGCGAACATCGAGCGCACGATGAGCTGGCTCACCGCGATCGCGCTCACCGGCGCGGCGGCGATCGCCGTGTGCGCGCTGGTGCTGAACGTCAGCGAGTCGCGCAGCGCCGATGCGAAACTCAAGCTGCTCGCGCAGCGCGTCGTCGAATCGCAGGAGCAGGAGCGCGCGCGGCTGTCGCGCGAACTGCACGACGGGATCAGCCAGATGATGGTGTCCGCGAAGCTGATGCTCGAATCCGCGCTCGCGCGCTTCGAGCGCGGCACGTCGCGCGTGCCCGAAGCCGAGCAGGCGCTCGCGTCGGGCGTCGGGCGGCTCGGCGACACGCTGCGCGAAGTCCGGCGCATCTCGCATGCGCTGCGGCCGTCGATGCTCGACGATCTCGGCCTCGCGGCCGCGCTCGAGCAACTCGTGCGCGAGCTGGGCGCCGAAAGCGGCATCGACATCGGCTATACGCAGGTCGCGCACAGCGGCACGCGGCCGTTGCCCGAAGCCGTCAACACCGCGCTGTTCCGGATCGCGCAGGAAGCGCTGAGCAACATCGTGCATCATGCACGGGCGTCGCGCGCGGCCGTCACGCTCGACGTCGGCGCGCAAACCGTCACGCTGACGATCGCCGACAACGGCTGCGGCTTCGACGCCGAACGCTCGCAGGCCGACGCGCGCCGCGGCATCGGCCTGCGCAACATGCGCGAGCGCCTCGACGCGCTCGGCGGCACGCTGTCGGTCACGTCGCAGGTCGGCCATACCGTCGTGGCCGCACGCGTGCCGCTGCAGCGCGCCGCCGCCTGAACACGCGCCCCCTGACCGGAGACCTTTGCCCATGAGCGCCCCCGATACCGCCCGTCCCGCCGCCCGGCTGCTGCTCGTCGACGATCACCCGCTCGTGCGCGACGGCTTGCGGATGCGGCTCGAAGCGGCCGATCTGTCGGTGGTCGGCGAGGCCGGCAACGCGGACGAGGCGCTCGCGCTGGCCGCGTCGCTCGAACCCGATCTCGCGCTGATGGACGTCGGCATGAACGGCATGAACGGCATCACGCTCGCCGGCGTGTTCCACGAGCGTTTTCCGGGCATTCGCGTGCTGATGCTGTCGATGCACGACAACATCGAGTACGTGACGCAGGCGGTGCGCGCCGGCGCGAGCGGCTATCTGCTGAAGGATTCGCCCGCGAGCGAGATCGTCCGTGCGATCGGCGCGGTGCTGGCCGGGCAGACGTTCTTCAGCGAAGGGCTGGCCGCGCGGATGATCCAGGCCAGCGCGACCGCGTCGCCGCTGGATCGATTGACGCCGCGCGAACGCGACATCCTCGACGCGCTGGCCGAAGGACTGTCGAGCAAGCAGATCGCGCAACAGACGGGGCTGTCGGTGCGCACGGTCGAGACGCACCGGCTCAACCTGAAGCGCAAGCTGGAGATCGAAGGGCAGGCCGAGCTGATCAAGTTCGCGGTCGAGCATCGGCGGCGGTAAGCGCACCTGTCGGGCCTATCCGCCGCGAAAGGCGCGACCGATCACATCATCGCGACGCCGGAAACGGATCGCGCCGCGTTCGTCGATGCGGTGGTCGACGATTGCGTGCGGACGCTCGGCGTCGGCGCATGACGCGCGCTCGAAGCGCCGCACATGAAAAAGGGCGCCCGAGGGCGCCCTTCGTCCGTCCGGACCGCGGCGTTGCAGCGGCCGTCAGTTCGTCCGCGAATTGTGCTTCTGCAAATACGCGATCAGCCCGTCGATCCCGCCCGTCGCGATCTGGTTCTTGAACTGGCCCTGGTAGACCTGGATCAGCCACGCACCCGACATGTCGATGTCGTAGATCTTCCAGTCGTTGCCGACCTTGCCGAGACGATAGCCGACCGACTGGCTGTCGCCCGGCGTCGTGACCGTCGACTGCACGAGCGCGTCGGCGCCCGACGCGCCGCCGGCCTTGAACGAGAACTTCGCGTCCTGGTTGCCGAGCTGCGCGAGCGACGCGGCATAGGTGCGCGTCATCAGCAACCGGAACTGCTTGTACAGCTCCTGCTGCTGTTGCGGCGTGGCCTGCTTCCACGCGTCGCCGATCGCGATGCGCGTCGTGCGCTCGAAGTTCGTCACGGGCAGGAAACGCTGCTCGACGACTTGCGTGATTTTCGCCATGTCGCCGCCGCGCGCGGCCGGATCGGCCTTCATCGCATTGACGGTGCCCTCGACCGCGGTGCGGACGACGTCGACCGGCGCGCTCTGCGCGAAAGCGGAAACCGACACGGCGGCCGCCGCGACGAAAGCAAACAAATGACGTTTCATACGAATTTCGCACTCGATGGAAAAAACGGCCGGCGCTTTGCATCGGCCGGTGGAGCAAAGTATACCGGGCCTGACGCCGCGTTGCCGCCCGGTGACCGACTGTTACCTTTCAACGCCGTTTGTCACAGGCCCGCGAACGGGGCGTCGACGCCCCGCCGCGCCGATTATGTCAATATCCTCATACAAATGAACCGGCCGCGCGATCCGTTTGCCGCGCCCGGAGCAAATATCCTTCCCGCCCCGAATCTCCCAACGTCACGACCGTCGCGTCGTCGCGCCGGTATACTTGGCTACTTTGCCCTTGCCAGCCGCTCCCCACCGCCACATGGTGACATCTCTCATCGTCCGACTCGTTGCGTGGTCGGTGCGCCGCCCCGTCTGGGTCGTCGTCCTGTCGCTCGTCATCGCCGCCTTCAGCGGCGTCTACGTCGCGCAGCATTTCAAGATCAACACCGACATCAGCAAGCTCGTCGATGCGGAACCGCAATGGGCCGCGCTCGGCAAGGCCGTCGATAAGGCGTTCCCGCAACGCAACGGCACGATCCTCGCGGTCGTCGAGGCGCCCGCGCCCGAATTCGCGACGGCCGCCGCGCATGCGCTGACTGAAGCGCTGCGCAAGGATGCCGACGCCGGCCGCATCGGCCCGGTCGCCGAACCGGGCGGCGGCCCGTTCTTCGAGCACAACGGGCTGCTGTTCCTGTCGCCGCAGGATGTTTCCGATACGACCGAGCAACTCGCGAGCGCGCGTCCGCTCGTCAATGAACTCGCGAAGAACCCGAGCCTCACCGGGCTCGCCACCACGCTGTCCACCACGCTCGGCCAGCCGCTCCTGACCGGCCAGGTGAAGCTGCCCGCGATGGCGAAGCTGCTCGCGCGCAGCGCGGCGACGGTCGACGACGTGCTGGCCGGCAAGCCGGCCGCGTTCTCGTGGCGCGCGCTGGTCGACAACGATGCCGCGCGGCAGCCCGCGCGCGCGTTCGTCACCGTGCAGCCGGTGGTCAACTACGGCGCGCTGAAGGCCGGCGCGGCAACGAGCGAGGTGATCCGCGACGCGGCCCGTTCGCTCGACCTCGAAAAACGCTATGGCGCGGCCGTGCGCCTGACCGGCGAACAACCGCTCGCCGACGACGAATTCGCGTCGGTCGAAGACGGCGCCGCGCTCAACGGCGCGCTCACGCTGCTCGCCGTGCTCGTCATCCTGTGGCTGGCGCTGCGCTCGAAGCGGATGATCGGCTCGGTGCTCGTCACGCTGTTCGTCGGCCTCGTCGTGACGGCCGCGCTCGGCCTCGCGATGGTCGGCTCGCTGAACATGATCTCGGTCGCGTTCATGGTGCTGTTCGTCGGCCTCGGCGTCGACTTCTCGATCCAGTACGGCGTGAAGTACCGCGAGGAACGCTTCCGCGACGCGCGCATCGATCACGCACTGATCGGCGCCGCGCACTCGATGGGCATGCCGCTCGCGCTGGCCACCGCGGCCGTCGCGGCGAGCTTCTTCTCGTTCATCCCCACCGCCTATCGCGGCGTATCCGAGCTCGGCCTGATCGCGGGCGTCGGGATGTTCGTCGCGCTGCTGACCACGCTCACGCTGCTGCCCGCGTTGCTGCGTCTGTTCGCGCCGCCGGGCGAATCGAAGACGCCGGGCTTTCCGTGGCTCGCGCCGGTCGACGATTACCTCGATCGCCATCGCAAGCCGATCCTGATCGGCACGCTCGCGGTCGTGATCGGCGCGCTGCCGCTGCTCGCGTTCCTGCATTTCGACTTCAACCCGCTGCACCTGAAGGATCCGAACAGCGAATCGATGGCGACGCTGCTCGCGCTGAAGGATTCGCCGCAAGCCGCCGTCAACGACGTCACGCTGCTCGCGCCGTCGCTCGCGCAAGCCGATGCGGCCGCGAAACGCCTCGACGCGCTGCCCGAAGTCGGCCGCACGACCACGCTGTCGACCTTCATCCCCGCCGACCAGCCGGCCAAGCGCGCGGCGATCGCCGCGGCCGCGAGCGAGCTGCTGCCCGCGCTGACGCAGCCGGCCGCGCCGCCCGCGACCGACGCGCAGCGCGTGACCGCGCTCAAACGCGTGTCCGACCTGCTGAGCTATGCGGCCGAAGATCACCCGGGCCCGGGCGCGGCGGCCGCGCAGCACCTGTCCGCGTCGCTCGCGAAGCTCGCCGCCGCCGACAGCGCGACGCGCGATCGCGCCGAACGTGCGTTCTCCGATACGCTGCGCATCGCGCTCGACCAGCTCGCGTCGCTGCTGCAGCCGCAGGACATCACGCGCGAATCGCTGCCGCCGGCGCTCGTGCGCGACTGGGTCGCGCCGGACGGCCACGCGCTCGTGCAGATCTCGCCGAAGGTGCCGAAGGGCGTCGACCCGAACGACGACACGATGCTGCGCCGTTTCGCGAAGGCCGTGAAGGCCGCGGAACCGGGCGCGACCGGCGGGCCGATCTCGATCCTGCATTCGGCCGACACGATCATCAACGCGTTCCTGCACGCGGCGCTGTGGTCGATCATCTCGATCACGATCCTGCTGTGGGTCACGCTGCGCCGCTTCGGCGACGTGCTGCGCACGCTGGTGCCGCTGCTCGTGTCGGGCATCGTGACGCTCGAGATGTGCGTCGTGCTCGGCATGTCGCTGAACTTCGCGAACATCATCGCGCTGCCGCTGATGCTCGGCGTCGGCGTCGCGTTCAAGGTGTATTTCGTGATGGCATGGCGCGCGGGGCAGACGGGGCTGCTGCATTCGAGCCTCACGCACGCCGTGCTGTTCAGCGCCGCGACGACGGCGACCGCGTTCGGCAGTCTGTGGCTGTCGCACCATCCGGGCACGTCGAGCATGGGCAAGCTGCTCGCGCTGGCCCTGACCTGTACGCTGATCGGCGCCGTGGTGTTCCAGCCCGTCCTGATGGGCAAACCGCGCGTCAAACGCGCCAAGAACCAATCGCAAGGAATCAATGAATAAGGTGCGAATCATTGCGGCGACCGTCGCCGCCAGCGCGATGCTGACCGGCTGCGCGACGGGACCGAACCGCAATCCCAACGACCCGCTCGAGCCGATGAACCGCGCGATGTACAAGTTCAACGACACGGTCGATTCGAACATCGCGGTGCCGATCGCGAAGGGTTACCAGAAGATCACGCCGACGCCGGTGCGCACCGCGATCAGCAACTTCTTCTCGAACCTCGGCGATCTCGGCAACATGGCGAACAACCTGCTGCAGTTGCGCATCACCGATGCGACGCAGGATCTGATGCGCGTGGCGATGAACTCGCTGTTCGGCGTCGCCGGCCTGATCGACATCGCGACGCCGGCCGGGCTGCCGAAGCATCATCAGGATTTCGGGCTGACGATGGCGCGCTGGGGCATGCCGTCCGGCCCGTACCTCGTGCTGCCCGTGTTCGGGCCGAGCACGATCCGCGACGGCGTCGGCCGCGCGGTGGACGTGCGCTTCAACCTGCTGAACTACATCGAGCCGGCCGCGCGCAATCCGATGTACATCGCGCAGTTCATCAGCGCGCGCTCGGACCTGCTCGGCGCGACCGACCTGCTGAAGCAGGCCGCGCTCGACCCGTATTCGTTCGTGCGCGACGCGTACCTGCAGCAGCGCAAGTCGTTGACGTACCGGAGCCAGTCGGCGTCGGCCGCGCCGCCGAGCTACAACGAACCGGGCGAATCGGGTGCCGTGCCGGCGGCCGCGCCGGGCGTGCCGGGGCTGCCGAACTACGAGGATCCGGGCGACGCGGGCGGCGCATCGGGTGCCATGCCGAACAACGCACCGGCCGCGCCGGGATTGCCGCAGTACGACGATCCGGGTGCCGACAACGCGATGCCCGCAAGCGCATCGGCGGCCGCGCCGGTCGCTGCGTCGGCGGCTGCACCGGCGGCCGCTTCGGCCGGTGCGACGACGGCGCCGGCCGCCAACGGCGCGCCGATCGCGCCGGCGATGCCGACGCTGCCCGCGAGCAGCCCGGCCGCGCGGTAACGCCGCAACCGCGGCCGCGCAAAAACAAAGAGCGCTGCATGATGCAGCGCTCTTTTTTCGTCCGCGCGAAACGCGAACCGGAAAGCGGGGAGGAGGGCGGCGCCGCGCGCCGCTCAGGCGATCCGCATCGCGCCCGCCCGCTCGAACGCGTGCCGCGCCTGGATCAGGGTCGTGCGCGCCGCGCGCGCGTCACTGGCGACCTGCAGCAGCGGGCCGAGCTGCGACGGCTGCTTCAGCAGTTCGCGCAGGATCGGCAGGATCGCCGTGCTGCCGTCGTCGCGCAGGCCAGCGGTTGCCGCACGCGGCAGCGTGCGCCACGCCGGATCGACGATCGCGCGACACACCGCGAACGGCACGCCGCGCGCGGCCGCGAACGCGGCGGCGATGTGCGACTCCATGTCGACGGCCAGCGCGCCTTTCGCGCGATGCAGCGACGCCTTGTCCTGTTCGCCGACGACCGGCGCACCGACGGCCGCGACCGTGCCGCGCGCGACACGCGCCCACAACGGCGTGTCGTGCAGCGCGGCGACGAGCCGCGTGCTCCAGCCCGCATCGGTCTCCACGCGGCCGAACGGCCCGTCGATCGCGCTCGCGATCACGAGCGCGCCCGGCGCCAGATCCGGCGCGAGGCCGCCCGCCGTGCCGAAGCTGACGATGCCCGCGCAACCGCGCGCGGTCGCGTCGGTCAATGCGCGCTCGAGCCGGTCGGCCCGCGCGGCGAACACGGCCTCGACGCCGTCGCCGCGCGCGATGCGCGCCTCGAACGCCATCCCCGTCACCGCGATGACGGGCAATGCGCCGTTGTGCCTTGACACGCCCACGCGTTACATCCCGACCGTGACGCGCGTCGCGTTCGCGCGCTTCAGGTTGCGGTAGCGCGCGAGCGCCCACAGCGGGAAGAACTTGCGATAGCCGTGGTAGCGCAGGTAGAACACGCGCGGGAAGCCGGTCGCGGTGAAGCGCGTCTCGTCCCACAGGCCTTCTTCGTTCTGCCGGGCGACCAGGTAATCGACCCCGCGCGCCACGGCCGGGTTGTTCACTTCGCCGGCCGCCATCAGGCCGAGCAGCGCCCACGCCGTCTGCGACGCCGTGCTCGGCGCCTGCTCGAAGCCGCGATAGTTCAGCTTGTAGCTGTCGCCGTCCTCGCCCCAGCCGCCGTCCTTGTTCTGGATCGACAGCAGCCACTGCGCCGCGCGCTTCATGCGCGGATCGTCCGGCGTCAGGCCGGCCGCGTTCAGCGAGCACAGCGCGGTCCACGTGCCGTACACGTAGTTCATCCCCCAGCGGCCGTACCAGCTGCCGTCCGGCTCCTGTTCCTTCAGCATGTAATCGAGCGCGCGGCGAGCCGGCTCGCTGTTCAGCGGCGTCTCGCCGAGCTGCGACAGCATCGACAGGCAGCGGCCCGATACGTCGGCCGTCGGCGGATCGAGCAGCGCGCCATGATCGGAGAACGGGATGTTGTTCAGGTAGTACTGCGTGTTTTCCGGTTCGAACGCGCCCCAGCCGCCGTCGCTACTCTGCATGCCGACGACCCATTCGCGCGCACGCGCCATCGATTCACGATACGTGTCCGACTGCGTGAGCTTCTGCGCGCGATCCATCGCCATCACCACCACGGCCGTATCGTCGACGTCCGGGTAATACGCGTTCGCGTACTGGAACGCCCAGCCGCCGGGCCGAACGTGCGGGCGGCGCGAGATCCAGTCGCCGCGCACGTCGAGGATCTGCAGCGGACGCAGCCATTCGAGGCCGCGCAGCACGGCTTCCTGCGCACGCGCATCGCCGGTTTCGAGCAGCGCATGCGCGGCGAGCGACGTGTCCCATACCGGCGACAGGCACGGCTGGCAATACGCTTCGTCGTCGTGCACGACGAGCAGCTTCTCGACCGACTTGCGCGCGAGCGCGCGGTTCGGATGGTCTTCCGCATAGCCGAGCACGTCGTACATCATCACCGCGTTGGCCATCGCCGGATAGATCGCGCCGAGGCCATCCTCGCCGTTCAGGCGCTCGTCGACGAACGACACGGCCTGACGAATCGCGCGTTCGCGCGTATAGCTCGGGAACAGGCCGTCGACCGCGCGCAGCGCATGGTCGACCACGCGGAAGAACGCGAACCAGCCGGCGCTCTGGTGCCCCTGGCGCGGCAGCAGCCCGGCGTTGACGGGCGGATCGATGAACAGCTCGTCGATGCGCACGCCGCGCGGGTTCTTCGCGAGCGGACGCTTCGCGTTCAGCACCAGCAGCGGCACGATCACGGTGCGCGCCCAGTACGACACTTTCGACAGGTGGAACGGGAACCACTGCGGCAGCAGCATGATCTCGACCGGCATCATCGGCACCGCGCGCCACGGAATCGCACCGTACAGCGCGAGCTGGATGCGCGTGAACACGTTCGACATCTCCGCGCCGCCCATCGCATGGATGGCCTTGCGCGCGCGCTGCATGTGCTCGGCGTTCTCGTCGTCGCCGATCACCTTCAGCGCGAAATACGCCTTCACGCTCGCGCTGATGTTCGGCGCGCCATCGGTGAACAGCGGCCAGCCGCCGTCGGCCTGCTGGATGCGGCGCAGATATTTGCCGATCTTCTGTTCGAGCTCGAGGTTCGGCGTCTCGCCAAGATAGTGGACGAGCAGCACGTATTCGGCGGGAATCGTCGAATCGGCTTCGAGTTCGTAGACCCAGTGCCCGTCCGGTTGCTGCGCGGCCAGCAGCGCGTCGGTCGCACGCGCGACAGCCGTGTCGACGCCGGCCGGCACGGCGCCGGCGGACAAGGTAGCCATTTCGGTGAGATCGTTCATCGGTCCCTCTGTTTATTGCGTCTGGAGCACGTCCGCGGCCAACTGGCCGGAACGGATCGCGCCCTCGATCGTGGCGGGCAAGCCGGTGGCAATCCAGTCGCCCGCGAGTACAAGATTGGTCCAGCGCGTGCGCACGGCCGGACGCTTCATTTCCTGCGACGGCACCGCCGCAAAGCCCGCGCGCGGCTCGACGACGAGCTGCCACGCGGGAATGGTTTCCGGGTTCGCGCCGCTCACGCGCGCGACGTCTTCCCAGATGCGTCGCGCGAGTGTGTCGCGCGGCAGGTCGAGCCAGCGGCCCGCATCGCGGATCGTCGCCGCGAGCAGACCGTCGCCGGTCCGCACCGCATCGACGACACCGTTGACGACGGTCGTCTGCAGCGAATCGCCGGCCGGCTTCCCGAGCGCGAAATACGCGGTCACGACCGCGCTGAACGTATCGGGCGCGGCGAGTTCGGGCACGAGCGGCTGCGCGACTTCGGGCGGCACGGCCAGCACGACCGCGTCGCCCGGCGCGAGATCGATGCGCTCGCCGCCGACCGACACCGCATCCACCGCATTGCCGTGCGCGCCGAATTCGAACGCGTCGAGCCGCGAATTCAGGCGGATCTGCGCACCGCCGTGCTGCAGCATCCGCAGCGCCGGTTCGACGAACGCGCTGCCGAGCCCGCGGCGCGCGACGAGCGGACGGCAGCCGGGCCCGCCCGCCGCAAACGTGCCGCACAGCGCGGCGCGCGCGAGTTCGGCGCTCGCGTGGCGCGGCTCGATATTCAGCACCCCGACGAAAAACGGCCGCAGCCAGCGATCCCACAGCACGCCGTCGCATCGCATCGTCTGCGCGAGCGAGCGGCCCGTGCGCGCGAACGCGAGCGGGGCGAGCGCGAGGTAGTCGAGCGGCGTCGTGCCCGGCGCGCGCGATGCGGCATCGAACAGCCACGACGGCCAGCGGCCGTTGCCGAAACGCAGCGTCCAGCGCTGCTGCGACGCGATGTCCACAACCGGGCATTCAGCCAGCGCGGGCCCCGCGAGCTGATCGGCCGCGCCGATCGCGCGCAGGTAGCGCTGCGTCGCGGGCTGTCCCGCGAAAACCGTGTGCAGCCCGCTGTCGAGCGTCGTGTTCAGCGTCCCGTCGAACCACGAGCGGCAGCGGCCGCCCGCGTGTGCGTGCGCGTCGTGCAGCACGATGCGCCGCCCGCGACGTTGCAGTTCGACCGCGGCCGACAGGCCCGCGAGTCCTGCGCCGATCACGTGGACGGTTCTGGGCATCGCGTCGGCCGACTCAGAACAGCGCGTAGCGCGCGGCGATCATCAGCATGCGCGCCTTCGGCTTGCGCAGCGGCGCGCGCGGCGCGGCAAAGCCGCGTGCGATCGCGGCGTCGAGAATGCAGCGATAGGCGCCCGACATGATGCGCGGCGCCTTCACCTGCGCACGCAGGCACGTGTCCATCACCGCGTCGGCCTGACGGAAGTGCTCGAGCGCGCGCTCGACGAGCGTCGCGCACACGCGCGGCAGCGCCGGATCGCGCACGATCGTCGCCGGATCGGTGATCGCGATGCCTTCGCGCGCGAGCAGTTCGCGCGGCAGGTAGCACCGGTTGATCGCCGCGTCGTCGTCGATGTCGCGCAGGATGTTCGTCAGTTGCAGCGCGCGGCCGAGGTGGTGCGACAGCGCGATCCCTTCGGCTTCCGGCATCCCGAAAATGCGCACCGACAGCCGGCCGGCCGCGCTCGCCACGCGATCGCAGAAGAGGTCGAGCGTCGGCTCGTCGGGCGCGCAGATGTCTTGCTCCGCGTCCATCGCCATTCCGTCGATCATCGCGTGGAAATCGGCGCGCTGCAGGTTGAACGCGCGGATCTCGCGATCGAGCGCGGCCAGATGGCGCGGGGGGCGCCCGGCGAAGCATGCGTCGATGTCCGCGCGCCAGCGATCGAGGCCCGCGTTGCGCTCGGCGCGCGGCAGGTCGCTGTCGGCGATATCGTCGACCGCGCGGCAAAACGCGTAGACCTGGAACATCGCATCGCGCTGCGCGGCCGGCAGGATGCGCATCGCCAGATAGAAGGAGCTGCCCGATGTGACGGCAGCGGCGTCGGTTTCTTGTTCGTCCACGACGGAATGGGAAACGGCCAAGACGAGCTCCACGGAGACACCCACGCGGGGCGATTGAAGAAGCCATGCCCGGCTGGGATGGTCAGGGCGTCAAATGCGTGCGAGATATGCGAACGATCGACGCAGACAGGCACAAATTACCGGCCGGAAGCCGGAATTGGCCGAAAGTATAGCAATCTTTGAAGTTCGATGGCGGACACGCGCCATGTGGGGCGGGGTGTCGAGCGCCGTCTGGCGCGCGTGCGGCCCGCTTTGGCGAACGGACGCCGCGCGGCGCGTCAGCCGTACACGATGTCGCGCTGCAGATCGAGCGCGATGAGCCCCATTTCGCGGGTGAGCTGCAGCATCGAGCGGCGCTCGAGGCGCGAGCCCATGAAGCTCGTCACGCGGCCGTCGGGCTCGGCGGTGAACTGGAAAACCGCGCCGCCAGTGCCGAACCACGCGCCCGGCACGTCGGGCGATTCCTGCCAGTCGATCTGTTCGAACACCCGCGCGATGCCCGCGCGCACCTGGTCGCCCGGGCCGATCGGCGGCGCGACGTCGCCCAGATCGTCGAGCGAATAGGGGCCGGGTTTGTTCGGCTTCCGGTAGAAGAGATAGTCGACGTTCATGGGGCGCAATCGCAGGCAAAGCAACAAATTAGCGCGCTTCGGCACAAATTCAAATCGGATCCGGACGAATTGTCGCCTGCGCGACACAACGGGACGGTTCGTTGCCGGTCGGGAAACGCGGGCGCGCGATCGCGTCTCGATGCCGGCGGGTTCGTCTAAGATGACACCTTTCTCGAAAAAATACGGACACCATGGAGACGAACGACACCGCCACCCCGCAGTCCGATCATCCCGTTTTCGTGCTCGTGCACGGCGCGTGGCATGGCGCGTGGTGCTACGCCCACGTGGCGGCCGCGCTCGCCGCGCGCGGCTACCTGTCGATCGCGCGCGACCTGCCCGCGCACGGCATCCATGCCCGCTTTCCCGCGTCGTATCTCGCACGGCCGCTCGACAAGGATGCCTTCGGCGCCGAGCCGTCGCCGGTCGCGAACACGACGCTCGACGACTACGCGACGCAGGTGATGCAGGCCGTCGACGACGCGTACGCGCTCGGCCGCGGCAAGGTCGTGCTGGTCGGGCACAGCATGGGCGGCCTCGCGATCACGGCGGCCGCCGAACGCGCGCCGGAGAAGATCGCGAAGCTCGTCTATCTCGCGGCGTTCATGCCCGCGTCGGGCGTGCCGGGCCTCGACTACGTGCGCGCGCCGGAAAACCGGGGCGAGCTGCTCGGCCCGCTGATGCTCGCGAGCCCGCGCGCGGCCGGTGCGCTGCGCATCGATCCGCACAGCGGCGACGCCGCGTATCGCGAATCGATGCAGCGCGCGCTGTTCGAAGACGTGTCGCAGGCCGACTTCGACGCGGTCGCGAACCTGATGAGCTGCGACGTGCCGGCCACGCCGTTCGCGACCGCGATCCCGACGAGCGCCGCACGCTGGGGCGCGATCGACCGCCACTACATCAAGTGCCTGCAGGATCGCGTGATCCTGCCCGCGCTGCAGCAGCGCTTCATCGACGAAGCCGACGCGTTCGCGCCCGGCAACCCGACCCACGTGCACCAGCTCGACAGCAGTCATTCGCCGTTCGTGTCGCAGCCGGCCGTGCTGGCCGGCGTGCTCGCCGACATCGCGAAAAGCTGAGCGGGACGGGCGCGCTCGGTCACGCGTACGCGACCGACCGATCGCGCCCGAGCCGCTTCGCACGATAGAGCGCGGCGTCGGCTTCGTTGACGAGCACGTCGCAGCTCAGCGCGCCGGCTTTCGCGCACGCGGCGCCGACGCTCGCCGTGACCGGCACGCCGACGCCCTCGGCATCGACCGGCATGCTGCCGATCGCCTCGCGGACCTTGTCGGCCACCCGCATCGCCTCGTCGAGATTCGTGCACGGCAGCAGCAGCGCGAATTCCTCGCCGCCGAAGCGGCCGAACGTATCCTGCGCGCGCACGATCGACGCGACCCGGCGCGCCGTCTCGCGCAGCACGGCGTCGCCCGCCGCATGCCCGAAGCGGTCGTTGATCGTCTTGAAGTGGTCGAGGTCGAACAGCAGCACCGACAGGTCGCCGCCGTAGCGCTGCCAGCGCAAGAATTCGTCGCCGAGCCGCGCCTCGAAGAAGCGCCGGTTCGCGATGCCGGTCAGCCCGTCGCGATTCGCGTGTTCGCGCAGCTTCGCGACCGCTTCCTCGCGCTCTCTTTGCATCACGCTCACGTGCGTGACGTCCGAGATCGTCACGCACACGGCCTCGACGTCGCGGCCGCGCGTGAGCGGCATGAACGTGCAGTCCTGCTGCATGTAGTCGACGCCGCCCGTGATCGGCCGGTCGTGCTCGAAGCGGAACAGGTAGGGCCGCTGCTCCCACGAGCTGAAGGCGAAACTGCCGAGCTGAAACACGCTCTCGAGCTTGCGCGACAGCCATGCGCGCGGCAGGTCCGGAAAGCAGTCGAACAGGTTGCGGCCGATCACGTCGGCGGCCGGGATGCCGCTGTGGTCCTGCATGAAGCGATTCCACATCAGGACGGTCATCGAACGGTCGAGCACGAACAGGCCGAAGCCGACCCGCTCGATCACGAGGTCGCTCAGCGACGGGGCGGCGGCCGTCATAGCGCGGACAGCAACGCGTCGAGCGCGTCGCCCATCAGCCGGATCGAATCCTCGGCCATCAACATCACGAAATGCGCGCGGAACGTGTGATCCTCGAGCCCGAAGTTCACCTCGAGCAGCAGCGCGACGCTCCACCCCAGTTCGTTCGGCTGGAAGACGTCGTCGAACGACACGTTCGCGCCGAGCAGCCCCGGCGGAAAGAACACCGGCTTGCGGCCGAGTTCGTCGAGGATCGACGCGACGCAGGCGCCCATCAGCACGTTCGCGACGTCGAACACGAGCTCGTCCGGCGTCGCCATCCCGCCGTACACGCCGTCGCCGAACGTGCGGTCGACGACCGACATGAGCCGCGCGACGCCCGCCGTGCGGCACAGCACGATCGCCTCGCCCTTGATGTCGGAACGGAAGCCCTGGCGCACCGCGGTCACGTTGTCGTGGATGCCCGTCATCTCGCGCAGCGCGGCGCCCGCGTCGGCCGCTTTCACGACGCGCACGCGCGGCACCGACAGCTCGATGAAGTGCCCGAGCAGCAACGCAAGCCGCGCGGCGGCGCGGCCCATTGCAAGATTGGCGATTTCCTGCAACGCGTCGCGTTGCTCCGCCGTGAACACCGATTCAGGCATACAACCCATACTCCTTGAGAATGGGCAGCAATGCCTCCGACGTCACGGGCTTGGCAACGAATGCGATCGCGCCCAATTCGCGCACGCGTGCTTGCGCCTGCGGCTGGATATCGGCGGATACCACGATCACGAACGTGTTCAGATCTTCGTGGCGCAGTGTTTCCAGGACCTGATATCCGCTCATGTCGGGCATCGTCAGGTCCAGAAACATCACGGAAGCTTTGCCGTCACGATAGAGCGCCAAGGCCTCGCGACCATTCGCTGCATACGCGACGTCAACGTCCCAATCTCCCGGCAGCGCCTTTGTCAGAAGTTTGCGAGCGAGCAGCGAATCGTCGG
Organism: Burkholderia sp. MSMB1835; assembly: GCF_001526365.1. NCBI lineage: Bacteria > Pseudomonadati > Pseudomonadota > Betaproteobacteria > Burkholderiales > Burkholderiaceae > Burkholderia > Burkholderia sp. MSMB1835. The sequence continues at coordinate 224,039 of NZ_LOYP01000042.1, read as the reverse complement.
CAATTACAATCGGCAAAGGCATGGGGCGATGCGGTATACGGAATGGTCTCTCTCGCGTTAACGACCGCGCGGCGCATTTCTTGAGTGCCATGCGTTTCGGGCGCGGGGCAACCGCCTTGCGGCCGCGCACGGGCGCCGCGACGCAGGTGCGCGCGACGCACCGCGCGGCAATCGCCGGCGGGCGCATGTATCTGTCATAGGGGAAAGCAAGGCGCGATTCTCGGAGTAAACCGGAGGCGATGCAACTCGCCATTTTCACCATTTCGAACAGAATCGGTCCGATCGCGCGCCATTCCGAAAACAGCCGCGACCATTTTCGAGATAAGCACGCAAAATTTTTCCTTGTGTACGTTTGCGCTGCCGGATTCGTCGCGTTTTCAATCTGACGGAATCTGACGGTTTCCGGCGGGCGGATTCGGCGGATCGCGTGCGTACGGCGCCGCACGGCGGGCCACCGCAACTCGTTTATGATGGCAGGCACCTCTGCTTCACCCCCTTTCCTCGATGACGTCCGAACGGCCTGCCGCTCCCCAAGCTTCCGCCCCCCCTCCCGCCGACGACTGGCAGGACGACGGCAGCTACGCGTCCGGCGCCCCCGAGCACGATTTCGCGGTGCGCCGCGTGACGCTGATCGTGCTGCTCGTCGCGGCCATCGTGCTGCCGTGCATCTACGTGGTGGTGATGGCGTACAACGACCTGAAGGCGCGCGAGGCCGCCGCGAGCGACGTGACGATGCGCACGGTGCGCGTCGCCGAGGAGCATGCGCTCAAGGTGTTCGACCTGAGCGAAACGCTCGATGCGCGCATCGTCGACCTCGTGCAGGACATGGACGACGCGACCGTGCGCAGCAAGGAATCCGACATCCACGAAGCGCTGAACACGATCGGCGGCGGTTATCCGCAGGTGGCGGCCGTGTCGATCTTCGGCGCGAGCGGCATGCTGCTCGCCAACAGCCTCTACTATCCGGCGCCGTACGCGTCGATCGCGAACCGCGACGACTTCGCCGGCATCCGCGACGGCAAGGTCATCGAACACATCTCGCGGCTGATGATGGGGCCGCTCAAGCTCGAGAACATTCCCGTGTTCAACACGGGCGTCGCGCGACGCCATAGCGACGGTTCGTTCGCCGGCATGGTGTCGATCGCGCTGAAGTCGTCGTATTTCAACGCGTTCTACCGCGACCTGCTCGGCGGCGCGAACACGCCGATGACGATGGCGCTCGCGCGCTCCGACGGCGCGGTGATCGCGTCGTATCCGCCGCCGCCGTCGCTTGCGCACACCGACCGCTCGGTCACGTTCGGCAATACGCACAACGATCCGCGCGCGGGTGTCGTGCGCGTGCGCCACGACGGCGCGAGCAGCGAGATCGTCGCGTATCGCCAGGTCGGCAGCTATCCCGTCTACGTGAGCTGCGCGTACCGCACGTCGGCGATCTGGCATGAATGGTACGAACACCTGAGCGTGCTGTTCCTCTCGATGTTCGCGCCGTCGGTCGCGCTGTGGTCCGTGATCTGGCTATCGCTCAAGCGGCTGAAGGCGGAAGAGCAGGCGTGGGACCGCTGGCAGGCCGAAGCGTCGATGCGGCGCTCGATCGAATCGGCCTACCGGCAGTCGCGCAAGATGCAGGCGCTCGGCAATCTCGTCGGCAGCGTCGCGCACGACTTCAACAATCTGCTGATGATCATCTCGAGCAACGTGCAGATCGCGCGGCGGCGCGGCGTGCAGCATCTCGACAAGGAGCTCGACGCGATCGAACGCGCACTGAAGAACGGGCAATCGCTCACGCGCCAGTTGCTCGGCGTCGCGCGCAAGCAGCCGCTGCACAACGAAACGATCGACGTCGGGCAATGGGTCGGCACGTGCCGCGAACTGCTGAAGACGTCGCTCGGATCGAAGTCGTCGCTGGTCGTCTCGATCGAGCCGGGCGTCTGGCCGATCCGCGTCGACGTCGCGGAGCTCGAGCTCGCGGTGATCAATCTCGCGGTCAACGCGCGCGATGCGATGACGACCGGCGGACGCTTCACGGTCGGCGCGCGCAACGTCACGCTGCGCCGCGAGGACGGCTTTCCGCTGACCGGCGATTTCGTGCAGATCTCGCTCGACGACACGGGTTCGGGCATGGCGCCCGACGTCCTCGCCCGCGCATTCGAACCGCTGTTCACGACGAAGCCGCAGGGGATGGGGACGGGGCTGGGCCTGCCGCAGGTATTCGCGTTCTGCGAACGCTCAGGCGGCCTCGCGACGATCGACAGCGCGGTCGGCGCGGGTACGTCGGTGCGTCTGTACCTGCCGCGCGCGCGCGCCGAGGATGTCGTCGCGCGGCCGGCGGCCGGCGCGCACGACGCGGGGGGCGGCGCACACGCGGGCTTGCACGTGCTGCTCGTCGAGGACAACGGCGAAGTCGCGGCCGGCACGGAAGCGCTGCTGTCGCTGCTCGGGCATCGCGTGACCTATGCGCCCACCGCCGACGACGCGTTGCGCCTGATCGAAAGCGCCGCGGCGAACGACGCGTTCGATCTTGTGATTTCGGACATCCACATGCCGGGACGCCTGAACGGCATCGACCTGGCCGAAGCGATCGAAAAGCGGCCGGGGAAGCTGCCCGTGATTCTCGTCACGGGTTACGCGGAGGAACTCGACCGCACGCGCACCGTCAACGTCCGCGTGCTGTCGAAGCCGTTCGACATCGCGCTGCTCGACGAGATCCTGCTGGGCATCCGCGAAGCGCGCGACGCACGACACACCGGCGCGTGACCGACTGCGTGCGGCCGGCGCGACGGCGTGAACGGGCGCGTCGATCGGCCCGCCGACGTCAGGCCGATTTCAGCAGGCGCACCCAGCCCGCATAGCGATCGACGAAGGCCTGCAGGAACTTGCGGGTGTCCTCGCTGACGATCTGCCCCTGGTCGTCGATGCGCGCCGGATCGTGCTTGATGAACATCTCGGGCTGACCGAGCGTCTTCACGTCGAGGTACGCGAGCACGTTGCGCAGGTGCTGCTGCGCGAGCGCGGTACCGACTGCGCCCGGCGACGTGCCGAGCACCGCGCCCGGCTTGCCCGACCACGAGTTGGAACCCCACGGGCGCGAGCCCCAGTCGAGCGCATTCTTCAGCACGCCCGGAATCGACCGGTTGTATTCGGGCGTGACGAACAGCAGCGCGTCGGCGGCCTCGATCGATTGCTTGAAGCGTTTCGCGACTTCGGGGAAATCCGCGTCGTAGTCCTGGCTGTACAGCGGCAGCTCGCCGATCTCGACGAACTCGAACGAAAAATCGGCGGGGGCGAGCGAGATCACGGCGTGCGCGAGCGCGCGGTTCGTCGAAGCGCTGCGCAGGCTGCCGACGACGACCGCAATACGATAGGACATGGCATTCTCCTTCCGGTGAGTGAGGAATCGGATCGATTGCTTCCGAACGGGCGACAAAGGTCTGTTTATAGGCAAGCCAGCCCGCGAGCCGTCCCACGGGGCCGTCCGGCCGACTTTCCACAAGGTTTTCCACAGAAATTGTGGATAACTCGACCGTTATGTTCCGACGTTACAGATTGCCGCCGCGCGGCGATGTCGACGCGCGCGACAACGCGCGACACGGTTCGGCAAGCATAGCGCAGCGCGGGGGCCGGTTTCGTGAATTCGTGACGGAACATTGCGTTGCAGGCCGGCACCGCGCCCAGTAAGCTGCTCGCACCGCGACGCGCCCGCTGCGCGACGCTCGCGCGATTCGCTTCGAGACACTGCCAACCAGACATGCCGTCCGCATACGACGACCCCACCTATCTCGCGCAACTGCGGCGCGACCTGCTGCGCTTCGCGCGACTCCAGCTCCGCGATGCCGACGCGGCCGAAGACGCCGTGCAGGAAGCGCTGGCCGCCGCGTGGTCGCATGCCGGCGATTTCGCCGGGCTGTCGGCGCACAAGACCTGGGTATTCGGCATCCTGCGCAACAAGCTGATCGACGTGCTGCGCGCACGGCAGCGGATGGTGAGCCTGAGCGCGCTCGATGCGGAGCTCGACGGCGAATCGGTACTCGATCGCGAACTGTTCAAGGAGAACGGGCACTGGGCCGCGGATGCGAAACCGCGACCGTGGCCGAAACCCGAAACGCTGTTGCAGCAACAGCAGTTCTGGACGCTGTTCCAGGTCTGCCTCGACCATCTGCCCGAGCAGATCGGCCGCGTGTTCATGATGCGCGAATTCCTCGACGTCGAGATCGCGGACATCTGCAGCGAGTTGACGTTGACGACGAATCACTGCAGCGTGCTGCTGTACCGGGCGCGTACGCGCCTGCGAACCTGCCTGAGCGAAAAGGGAATGACGACCGAAGATGCTGCCGGGGAAATGTACTGACGTGACACGACTGCTGTCGGATGCGCTCGACCGGCATCTGACGCTGCACGAGCGCCTGCAGGTGCGCGTGCATTTGCCGACCTGCAGCGGATGCCGCGCCTATCGCGGACAGATCGCGCTGTTGCGGACGGCCGCGAAAGCGGCGGCGGGGCAAGGCCCGGACGATGACGATGGGTCGCCCGGTGGAGCGTAGGCGCCGCGGTGTCGACGTAGCGTTCCGGCGGCGGCGAGCAGATTACCCGGCGATCGCGTCGGCCTGGACTGCCGTTGCGTGTGCCGGGTTGGACCCGGCCACGTTGACGCAATAAGAAAAATACGCCGGGCAAGAATTATTCGAACAGCGCTTTCACCGACTCGGGCGGGCGACCGATGGCCGCCTTGCCTCGGTACACGACGATCGGGCGTTGCAGCAAAATCGGATGAGCGACGATCGCCGCGTAGGCTTCGGCGTCGGTCAAATCTGCGCGGGCCAGATTCAACGTCTGGTACGGCTCCTCGCCGTCGCGCAGCATGTCGCGAACCGGACGGCCGAGCTGCCGATGCAGCGTTTCCAGTTCCTCGACCGTCGGCGGCGTCTTCAAGTACTCGACGACGTTCAGCGGCGCGCCGGCGGTATTCAGCGACTCGACCAACGTCAGCGTCTCGCGGGACTTCGAGCATCGGGGGTTGTGGTAGATCGTGATCATCATTCAAGCCTGGATGGTGGAGCCCTGTATTGTAGCCAGTCTGCATCGGGCGCTCGGTGGGGTGGTTCGACCGAGATCGGGGTGGCTTTCCTTTCGACAGGTCGCTGAGACGGTTCGGTTTGGCGATGCGCGGTGATCGGGAGAGGGACGTGCGTCAGGTCCGGGAAGACGCCTCAAAGAGTGGTTCTGTTTATGCGCATAAAGTCGGGGCGGCGTGCTTCGCGGACGAGGAATCGCGGTTAGCCCAGCCAATGCTTCGTGGGCGCTGCCTTTTCGGAAGGCATGCATGATGGCGAGCAAGGCGGTTGGTTTATGCGCATAAAGCCCGTGAGCGTCGAGCGAGGTACTGGCGCGACGCTGGGTCGGGTCGGGACACATGTCGAAGCGATACAGCACCCGGCAATCGCTGTATCGATAGGCCGGCCTGCCACGGCATCGTCGCGCGACCGACCCGAGCGAGGTTTCCGTGTGCGGGCACTTCGTCGCGAGCACCCGTCGCGTCCGGTTTATGCGCATAAACACTGCGGCCCGACCGGACGTTGCCTCGATGCGTGTCATTCCTCTCAACCACACCCCTTGTGGGCACGCATCGCACTCGGGCTCGCAGATCACTCCTCTCCCTTGCAAATGTCGGGTGCTCCCGCGACGGCGTTACTCGCCTCGGCCCTCCGGCGACTTTATGCGCACAAACTCCCGGCTTGCAGGTAACGCCGCTCGTCCAGCGAAAGGGCAGCGCACCGAGGCATCTTCGCGACGAGCGGCGCTCCGACACAGTAGTCGCGAGGGTCAACATCGAGCGGTCTGCCTTCGGCATCCGCCTCGTCGTCGCCAGCACAACACTCAACCGCGCCACCCATCGCCATCACCTCGTTTATGCGCATAAACCGATAGTCCGAATGGCCAACGCGTAGTTGTTGAACGACAATTTCATTGAAATTCAAATATCGTCCTGTAGAATTCCAACGACCCAAACAGGAGTGAAAATTGGCCGCGGAAATCATTGCAGTCACTCAACAAAAAGGCGGCGTCGGCAAAAGCACGATTGCCATGCATCTCGGCGCCGCGTTCCATGAAAAGGGGAAGCGCGTCCTCGTCATCGACGCAGACCGCCAAAACACGCTGGTGCACTGGTCGAGCGCATCCGGCGACAGCGACAACGGCATCCCGTTTCCGGTCGTCAATCTTGCCGAAGCCGACGGCCAGATCCATCGCGAGATCAAGAAGTTCATCAACGACTACGACATCATCGTCGTGGACTGCCCGCCGTCGATCACCGAGAAAGTCTCCGGCGTCGTGCTGCTGGCCGCATCGATTGCCGTGATCCCGACATCGTCGTCGCCGGCCGATTACTGGTCGAGCGTCGGGCTGGTCAAGCTGATTCAGCAGGCGCAGGTGATGAACGAAGACCTCCGCGCGGTCTTCCTGCTGAACAAGACCGAAGAGAAGCGCATGCTGACCCGCGAGCTCAAGCGTGCACTCGAGGAACTCGGCTTCCCGCTGCTGAAGACGCAGATTCCGACTCGGGAAGCGTACAAGCAGGCGATGGCGCTCGGTCAGACCGTCCTGCAGATGAACGATCGCGGCGGCAAGCTGGCCGCCGCCGAAATTCGCGCATGTGCCGACGAAATCGTCGCCATGCTGCCCTGACTTTATGCGCATAAAGGAGTCACATGAAACCTTCCCAATTTGCCAAAGGATTCCAAGCGCGCCCGGATATCACGACGAGCGAAAAGCGCACGGCGCTTGATCGGCTCAATGCGATCGACGGCATCGTCAAGTCCGAGACGCCCGCCGCCGCGCCGACCAAATCCGCGAAGAAAGACATCGCACCGCCGCCTGCTCCGGAATTCACGATCGATCCGTCGATCGACGAATCGCAGCAATATCGCGCGTGGCGCCTCGAGAATCGCTATGCGCCGGGGCAAGTGATCGAGCTCCCGCTGAAGGCGATCAAGCACAGTCCGTTCAACCCGCGTCACTTCTACCTGAAGTCGTCGATTGCCGAACTCGCGGTCAACCTCGCAAAGCAGGGGCAGCAGCAGGCGATCCACGTGATCCCCGATTACGACAATCCGGGCACGTATTTCGTGAGCGACGGCGGCCGTCGCGTGCGGGCGCTGAAGGAGGCGAACAAGGAGTCGGTCAAGGCAATCGTGATCGACGTGCCGATCGGCATCCAGAGCTACAAGCTCGGCTACGATCTCAACGTTCAGCGCGATTCGCAGACGGTGTTCGACAACGCTGTCGTGTGGCGCCGCTTCCTCGACGAAAAGCATTTCCAGAGCCAGAAAGAACTCTCCGAGCATCTGGGTCTCGACGAGTCGACGGTGGCCGTCGCGCTGTCGATCGGCAAGTTGCCGGAAGCGATCATGCAGGAAATGGTCGCGCGCCCGGATCGCTTCGGATCGAACATGGCCTATCAGGTCGGCCGCTATCACAATGCGCGCGGCACCGAGGCGACGCTGCGGCTGATCAACAAGATCGTGTCGGACGATCTCAGCACGCGCCAGGTGTCGGACATCGTCAAGGGCCGCGTCGCGGCACAGGAGACGCCGAAGGCCGCGGGCCGTCAGCGCTATGCGCAGCGTCTCGAGATCAAGCTCGGCGGCAAGTCGGTCGGCGACCTGAAGTCGTATGGCGAAGACCGCATCGAACTGCGCCTGCGCGGCCTGCCGAAAGACAAGCGTGACGCGATCCTCGAGCAGCTCGAGCGGATGCTGTTGTCGGAATGATGGAAGCGGCCGGCAGGGCCCGATGAGGACGCCGGCCCCACCCAGGCAGGGTTAGGACCGGCGGCGGCCCGTCAGCGGGCCTGAGCGGGCCTCAAGCGGCCCGCGACTGGTTCAGCGTGAACGACAGCAGATCGCCATCCGTCGGCTCGCCCCAGGTCTTCTGCGCCAGCCAGTCGAAAAAGGCCGTCTCGGCCAGCTTGGAATCGAGGCCGCGCTTGCGCCAGTCGTCGCGCAGATGCGAGCCCATCGTCGGCAATGCCTCCGACTCGAACGACTCGCGCGCCACTTCACGCTCCGCGTCGCCCTGCTCCTCGTACAGCACCTTCGCTTCCTTGCGACGGAACGCCGCGAACTCGCTCAGCAAGCGAGCCTTCAGATCGTCCGGTTGCGCCGCCGCGACCTTCGCGGACGGCATGCCGGCCGGCAGCGCGTCGACCGACTCGACCGGCGGCGCATACCCCTTCTTCAGCGCATCCTTGAACAGCGCCGGCGCGCTGCGCACCGGCGGCAGCGTCGTGCTGCGCATCCGCTGCTCGGTCATCTGCAGTGCGGCGCGAATCCGGTTTTCCTCGCTGTCCGCATAGAGCGTCTGCGCTTCCTTCAGCGGAATCCCGAGCTTCACCATCCGGTCGACCAGCGTGCTGTCGAACACGTTCGGGTGTTCGTCGAGCGCGAGCATCGGCTGCTTGCGCTCGGTCACGCGGAACTGGATCTCGGCAACCCGACGCCCTTCGCGATGCTCGATCAGCTCGACGAAGATGTTGGTGACCGCGTTGACTTCCGCGATCGCGGGCCGCAGGTAGTCGCGCTTGAAGTACTTGTACTCGCGCTTCGCTTCGTCGCCGGCTTCCGTGTCGGGCGTGCCCGACAGGATCGGCCGCCACCATTCCCACGGCTCGCGCATCGTCAGGTGGCTCGGGTTAGTCAGGTAGCGCACGCAGATCTCGTACAGCGCGAGACCGGCGCTGCTGCGCAGCTGGCTCTGGAACTGCAGGCTCAGGCGCGCATACTGGACCGGGTCGAGCAGTTTCTTCTTGATCTTCGGTGCGAACGAGAATTCGACCCACACGCGGCGGGTCGTCGGATCCTCGAGAATTTCCGCATCGGCGATCAGCGTGGAGATCCCCCACTTGCGGCCCGGCTTCTGGCTCGAGGTGCCCGTGCTCCATTCGACCTGCACCGACACCATGCGGCGCAGGTGTTCCTTCACCAGCGCGGTGTCGTTCGAATCGAAAGCGGAGTTGGCGACGATGTCCGACAGCAGCGCGCGATACGTGTCGCCCGAGTCGTCGGCCTGCTGCGCGACGGCCAGCAGGACATTGAACAGCTTGCGAGTGAGGAGCGTGATCTTGCCGCTCTTCGGCTGAATGGCGATCGCCTCGACGGCCTTTCGCAATTCGGCTGAACTGGCACTCACCACATCCACATCGGTTTTCTTGGCGCGCTTCGTCGTGGCCATACGTCGGGTCGGAGGAGAAGTTTCCCGGAAGGATAGCGCCTGCGGTGATGTGCGTCCAGAACGACATGCTCACCATAGCCGGTGAAGCGTGCCGGCAAAACGGCGCTCACCCGAACCGCTCCCGAAAAGGCTCACCGGTCCGCCAGTGCGGCGTTCCGGACTCTTCCAGACGTGCCGCGGCATGCGCCGATTCACAGAATTTCACCTGTGCACGACACGTGCGAAATTGGCTCCCGTATCGGCTCACCTTTCGATTTGTCGTAATTTTGCGACTTCACAACCCGTGAGTCCGACACAGGGTCGCAATTGCTCAGCCGTTCCTCGCCCCGCGCCGCACATCGGCCTGTATGCATGTACAGGCGCGGCTCCCCGGGAGACCGGTTCGGCTTCGACACGCGGAAAACCGCCGGCGAAACCGGCACGTGCGGCCCGATCGGCGGGCGCTCGGCCAGTCCGGGCGCGCATTGTACAGTGCCGAATCGTGTCCGGTCCCGAAAATGCTCACCTCAGGCACAGTCTGTTGATTCGACCGGATGCCGACGAAGGCCCGACACACGCGGGACTGGCTGCCAACAGCTCCCGAAAACGCTCACCTTTCGGAGAAAATGCGGCACAGCAGCGGGCACGGAAATGGCTCCCGAAAAACCTCACCGTAACCGGCGCGGTATCAAAAATCCCAATCGGTTCCGATACTTATGCATGGAAGGCATTTGGCTGTGCAGCGCAGGGTTCCCCCGAAAAGTCTCACCTTTCGACCGAGATCCTTCATACGACAACCGTATGTCGGCCCCCGAAAAATCTCACCTGTGCCAAAAGGTGGCACAGCAAAAACGGGATTTCTTCCAGTCCTGGCGGGCTTTTCGGCGAATTCGGCCGGTCACGTCTCCCGAAAAGCCTCACCTTTGACCATTTTTTCAGCAAATCCGGCTCCTGAAAAATCTCACCTGTGAGTCGAGTCGCGGCCTGTGGTCCATGCCCCGAAAAAGCTCACCTTAAGGAGATCGGAGCAGGAAAACCCGGATTTCCCTCCCGAAAAACCTCACCTTTGGGGCATCACAGGCTCTGGAGCGCACTTTTGCTGTGCAAAATGGCGTTCGCGTCCCGGAAATCCTCACAGCAAATTCCCGTGGAGTCCCGTGAAACCTCACCTTTCGTCAAATCTGCCCAAAAGATGGGCAGAATCGGGGCGCGAAGCAGGTCCTGCAAATTCTCACCTATGTCTGCACAGGCAGAAAACTGTGCAGACAGGCGCCGCGCGGCTTTCGTGGCTGTGTGGCCCCGAAAACCCTCACCTGTGGGAAAACTCGTGTTTTACTGTGATCCCGAATCCGCTCACGACCTTTCCTGCAACGGCTCACGCAGCTCCCTGAACCCCATCACGTCAGCTCCCGCAGAAGATCACCTTGGCTCCCGTAAAACTTCACCTTGTCGGCCGGAAAGCCTTACCCCATAAGGCTGTGCCGTGGCGTTAACGTTTTTAACTAAGGGTTCAAGGGTGTTTACTTCTAATACTCTCAAGACATCGGCCGACGAGTTTTCCACAGACACCCCAACCCCTGAACACCCACGGGCAACCGGATTCGCCGTCATGTGAAACAAATGCCCAAATTGGGGGCCTGCTGGAAATTGCTTGTAGAACAAGGGTTTGGCCGACTTTCTTCGCTTTGTTTCACGGAATCCCGGGCCTCCTTCAGCAAGATCGGCTCGCAAACCCGATTTCCGTGCAAAGCGACGTAAATTCACAACGGACCCTCGAAACAAGTATCAACAAATACGTATTTCGTTATGATTGCCACATTCATTGTCTGTGAGTGTTGCCATGACCCTGGACGAAATGCGTCAAGTCATTCGGGAAGAACTGGAGTCGCTGCGCGCAAGCGGTGCACGGCGCCAGGAATTGTCGCTGCACGCGTGCAAGCGCTTGTTCTTCGATCTCGGTATCCGGCCGTCGGCCGCCAACGTCCGCGATCTCACCCAGACCGGCAGCGCCAGCGATATCCCGAAAGACATCGACCATTTCTGGGAACGCATCCGTTCCGCGTCCAAAATCAGACTCGACGGCGCGGCGATTCCTAAAGCCGTCGAGGAAAAGGCCGGCGCGTTGCTCGGCGCACTCTACGAAGAGGCATTGAAAGCCGCCCGCGACAGCCTCGATGGAGACCGGGAACAGGTTCGCGCCGACATGGCGGACGCCGAGCAGCGATTGCGGGACGCAACCGTCCGCCAGGAAACGCTCGAGGGAGCGCTCGCGCGCGGTGAAGCGAGAAACGAGCAATTGCAGGCACGGGTGACCGAACTCGAGGTGCAGCTCGCGTCGCAAACCACCCACGGTTCGGCAAGCGAAGCCACGTTGCTCACCACAGTCGCCCGACTGGAAAAGGAACTGGCCGCGGCTGCCAGCCGGATCGATGCCGAACAGGCACAGAACGCCGCGCTGCGCGACCGCATCGATGCGCTGCAAGCCGAATTGCAGCAGCGCACCGAGCACTACGCGCAACAAATCAAGGATGCGGTGGCCGAAGCCGAACGCCGTGTCAAGCCGATGCTGGTCGAACTGGACTCGTTGCGCAGCATGGCGTCGACCTACCAGAGCGGGTTGCGCGACGTTCAGCGCAAGGAGTTCGATTTCCTGCAGCAATTGAGTTCGGCGAAGGCGCGTGCCGATCGGCTCGAAGAACAGTTGCGCGCTCAGAGCGACGAACTGGACCGCGCAACGCGCGACATGAGCTCGTTGCGTGCGAACCGCGGAATGAATCCGGAAATCGCCGGGTTGCTGCGGCGCCTGGCCGACGCCGGACAACTGGATGCGGATGCGTATGCCGCGATCGGCACCTCGTTGGATCACGAGATTCCGGCGCCGACCCGGTGCCCGCATTGCGATGGCGAGCCGGAACTGTCACATGGCGACGAGGGTTTCGAAGTCACGTGCCCCGAGTGCGAGCACGCGTCGGGCGCATGGCCGTCCCGCTTCGAAGCCGCCGCACGTTTCGCGCATACCTGACCCGAAGGCCGGCAACGCTGCACAGGTGAGAGGATCCGGGAAGCCAGCGGTGAGGATTTTCGGGAGCTGTGAAAGGGTGAGGCTGCGCCACGCAAGGCTGCTCACGGATCGATCCGCGTGAGCAGCCGTTTCCGATCAGTGAGTTTCGTCGCGGTCGGACGCATCACCGCTGCTATCGGCCAGCCCGTCGCGCCAGTTTTTCCATGCGCGATGCAGGCGATTCGACGAGATCGGCCGCATGAAGCCCAGCCATTTGCCGACGCGCTCGGGCGGCACGTCGTGCTCGAACAGTTCGGCCGCGTAGGTGTTGCGCAAGGTTTGCGGGCTTGCACGCGCGGTGCGTGACGACGTGAGCCCGGCCGACTCGACGATCGCGTCGATCGCGCGCAGCATCGTCGCCTTGTGCATCGGCCGCCCGGCATGCGATGCGGGGAACACGAGCTCTCCCGGAATCTGCTGGCGTTTGCGTTCGGTGAGCCAGGCTTCGAGCAACGCGATCGCGAACGAGGCCAGATGAGTGTCGCGCGCGTAATCCGGATGCGTCGACTCGATCCGCAGCGACGTCGTGCTCGTATTGATGCAACTAATCGTAAGTGCGCGCGCTTCTCCGGTTTTGATGCCGGCACCGAGAAACGCGGCGACGAGCGCCCGGTCGCGACGTTCCTTCCAGTACGCGGAACCCGATACGCCGATCGGCGAAAACAGATACGCGAGCAACGTCGCGCGCTCCGCCGGTGTGAGGAAACCGGTCGGCTCGTTGTCGCGGGCCTTGCGCCAGTTCGCTTCGCCATCCTGAGCAATGAAGCGGGCCGGATTGGTCGATGCGTACTCGGTGCGGCGGACATGATCGAGCACACGCTCGATCAGTCGAAGATAGCGCATCCGCTGCGTTTTCTTGATCGGCAACTCGCCGACGAAGTTCGCGATGGTCGGCGTATCGACCGTCGCCAGGTTCTTTTGATGTGCACGCATCCACGCGAGAAACGCGCCCCATTGCGCGCGATAGACATCGGCCGACGAGCGGCGATAGTCCTGCATGGCCAGCCACGCGTCGAACGCGGCTTCGGGCGAGACGACCCAGTCGGACGCATCGCGGTCGAACAGATCCTTTTCTTCCGGCGGGGCAGTGGTGTCGGGAGAGGCGGGAAGGGACATGGTATTAATTCCGTTAGTTGCGTATATGGTAGCCCTTTCCGCAACGTATCGGGCAGCAAGCGGGTGAGCCGGCCGCGGTGCGCCGCGGCCGGGGCTGGGCCATCAGTCGCCCCACGCCTTGGTTTGGCGGTGAGCGCGCGCGGGACGCGGGGTATCGTGCGTCGTTGCCGCGGCTTCGTACGCGAGAACGGCGAACGAAAAGACCGCGGGCAACGCATTCGAACGCCCGAAGTCGATCGGATCGTCCGTTTCGGGAAACGTCATGTCCGACGGCCGTTCGAACAGTTGACGCATGCCGGCGTCGTGCCGGCTGGCGAAGCCGAGATCGGCGAGCGCTTCGGCTTCGATCGCGTGCAGCAGGCGCCACGTCAGCGGCACGCGCTGGCGGATGTAGCGCCCGGCGATATGGCGAACGATCAATTCGAGGTCGTGCGCGGCAGCCTTGAAGCTGAGCGCGGCCAAGTCTTGTTCTTCTGTCATTGCAGGCTCCTGTCGACCGGGGCGGGCGCCTCGGTGCGCCCGTTCCGGCCCTTGCATGGCGGAATGTCCGTTTACTGTACAAACATACAGTACTTTCCGCAACTGGCCTGCGATTGACCTTTTGGCCGGCTATACGCGCCGTCAGCGATGTATCACGATCAACAAGGCCCGCGCTTCGGTCTTGCCGGGATTGCGGATCGCATGCGGCTCGTCGGCCGGGTAGCGCGCGGTGTCGCCCGCCTTCAGGCGCCGGCTGGCCGCGGCGGCTTCGATTTCCATCGCGCCCTGCAGCACGGTGAGGTGCTCGCGCGTGCCGGGTTCGTGCGCGTTCGATACCAGTGCGCCGCCGCCCGGCAGCGTCAGTTCATACCACTCGAACTTGCCGGCGAGGTCGATCGGGCCCCATACGCGCAACTGGTACCGGCCGTCGTGGCCCGCGAGCGTCGGAATGTCGTGCGGGCCGTCCACGCGGATCGTCTCGGGCGCCTTCGGTTGCGAGAACAGTTCGTCGAGCGTGATGCCGAGCGCGTTTGTCAGCCGCCACGCGACGGCGATCGTCGGGTTGGCCTTGTCGCGTTCGATCTCGGAGAGCATCGATTTCGATACGCCGGCTGCGCGCGACAGGTCGTCGAGCGTCAGCTTGCGCTCGTTGCGCAGCCGCTGGATCTGCTCGCCCACGCGCGGCGGGGTCGCGGCCGGCGGCTGCGGGGCGGCGTCGGCACGCGTGCGCCGCGATCCGGAGGAACTTGCCATTTGGATTCCGTTCGCTTAGAGTTGTTCGATATTTCGAATTCTAGTTCGGAATATCGGATAAATGCGGTCAACCGAACGACCGACTATAACAGTAGCAGGCCGCAGCGCCGCCACGAGCCGTGCGCTGCGGAATGCGAATCCCTGTCAGGAGCTTTGCGATGCGTGATGCCTTTCTCGCCCAGGTGCGCGGGACGCTCGACCAGATCCGCGCGGACGGTTTTTACAAGACCGAGCGCGAGATCGCGAGTCCCCAGGCGGCAGCCGTGCGGCTCGCCGGCGGCGCCGGCGTGCTCAATTTCTGCGCGAACAACTATCTGGGTCTGGCGAACGATTCGCGCCTGATCGACGCGGCGAAAGCCGGCCTCGACCAGGACGGCTTCGGCATGGCATCGGTGCGCTTCATCTGCGGCACGCAAACCGTCCACAAGCAACTGGAAAGCGCGCTGGCCGCGTTTCTCGGCACCGAGGACAGCATCCTCTATTCGAGCTGCTTCGACGCGAACGGCGGGCTGTTCGAGACGCTGCTCGACGAGAACGACGCCGTGATCAGCGACGAGCTGAATCACGCGAGCATCATCGACGGCATTCGCCTGTGCAAGGCGAAGCGTCTGCGCTACAAGAACAACGATCTTTCCGACCTCGAGGCGAAGCTCAAGGAAGCCGACGCCGCGGGCGCGCGCCACAAGCTGATCGCGACCGACGGCGTGTTCTCGATGGACGGCATCATCGCCGATCTCAAAGGCATCTGCGATCTCGCCGATCGCTACGGCGCGCTCGTGATGGTCGACGATTCGCACGCGGTCGGCTTCATCGGCACGCACGGCCGCGGCACGCCCGAGCACTGCGGCGTCGAAGGCCGCGTCGACATCGTCACGGGCACGCTCGGCAAGGCGCTCGGCGGCGCGTCGGGCGGCTATGTCGCCGCGCGTCGCGAGGTGATCGAGCTGCTGCGCCAGCGCTCGCGCCCATATCTGTTCTCGAACACGCTCACGCCGAGCATCGCCGCGGCGTCGCTGAAGGTGCTGGAGCTGCTCGGCAGCGACGAGGGCGCGACGCTGCGCGAGCGTGTGCGCGAGAACGGCGCGCGGTTCCGCAAGCAGATGACCGAAGCCGGCTTCACGCTCGTGCCCGGCGCGCATCCGATCATCCCGGTGATGCTCGGCGATGCCCAGCTCGCGACGAACATGGCCGACAAGCTGCTCGGCGAGGGCGTCTACGTGATCGGCTTCTCGTTCCCCGTCGTGCCGCGCGGCCGCGCGCGCATCCGCACGCAGATGAGCGCCGCGCATACGCCCGAACAGATCGACCAGGCGGTTGCCGCGTTCGTGCGCGTCGGCCAGTCGCTCGGCATCGTCTGACGGAGGCGCGACCATGAAAGCACTGGCAAAGCTCGAACGCGGCCCCGGCCTCACGCTCACGCGCGTGAAGCGCCCCGAAGTCGGCCACAACGACGTGTTGATCAAGATCCGCCGCACGGCGATCTGCGGCACCGATATCCATATCTGGAAGTGGGACGACTGGGCGCAGAAGACGATTCCGGTGCCGATGCACGTCGGCCACGAATACGTCGGCGAGATCGTCGAGATGGGGCAGGAAGTGCGCGGTTTCGCGATCGGCGATCGCGTGTCGGGCGAAGGCCACATCACGTGCGGTTTTTGCCGCAACTGTCGCGCCGGGCGCCGGCATCTGTGCCGCAACACGGTGGGCGTCGGCGTGAACCGCGAAGGCGCGTTCGCCGAATACCTGGCGATTCCGGCGTTCAACGCGTTCAAGATTCCGCCGGAGATCTCCGACGATCTCGCGTCGATCTTCGATCCGTTCGGCAACGCGACGCATACGGCGCTGTCGTTCAATCTGGTCGGCGAAGACGTGCTGATCACCGGCGCGGGCCCGATCGGCATCATGGCCGTCGCGATCGCGAAGCATGTCGGCGCGCGCAACGTCGTCATCACCGACATCAACGACTATCGGCTTTCGCTCGCGCGCAAGATGGGCGCGACGCGCGCGGTCAACGTCGCGCGCGAGTCGCTGCGCGACGTGATGGCCGACCTGCACATGACCGAAGGCTTCGACGTCGGTCTCGAGATGTCCGGCGTGCCGAGCGCGTTCACGAGCCTGCTCGAGGCGATGAATCACGGCGGCAAGGTCGCGCTGCTCGGCATCCCGCCCGCGCAGACGGCGATCGACTGGAATCAGGTGATCTTCAAGGGGCTCGAGATCAAGGGCATCTACGGCCGCGAAATGTTCGAGACCTGGTACAAGATGGTCGCGATGCTGCAGAGCGGCCTCGACCTGTCGCCGATCATTACGCATCGCTTCGCGGCCGACGACTACGAGCAAGGCTTCGCCGCGATGCTGTCCGGCGAAAGCGGCAAGGTGATTCTCGACTGGACGGTCTGAGTCGCGTGTCGAGACGGGGCAGCGCGGCGCATTCGCCGCCTGCCCCGTGTTCGTTCGTACGCGCACCGTCGAACCTCGGAAGCGCGATTCGACGGTTGAGGTGAGATTATTCGGGAGCCGTGTCTGCGCGCCGAATCGCCACACGATCCCGCGCCGGTGACGGGCAATGGCACGTTCGCTTCACCTGTCGACACGCGCGCCGCTTCTTTCCGTCACGCCATTCGGCGCCCGTTTCCCCTCTTCCATACCCTCCCCCGCTTCGCTTGGCGGGCGAGCGCTCGCACGCACACCGTGTGCGATATCGTGCCGATCCGGCATATTAACCGTGAGTCGCACGCAGCGTCGCGACTCACTGATGCACGATGCGATCGACATCGGTCGATCTCGATCGGTGCGTAGACCGCTACCTGATCCGTTCACCCTTCGATCCGCCGGGTCGGGCCGAAGGCTCGACGTCACGCGCCGGCGCGTCGGCCACGATTCGGCCCTCCCACCGGCAGGGCCATTTCATCCGGTTATTGACGAAGGAGAACGATCGTTCTACCGTAAACCCATGAACACATTTCCCGACACCTCCGGCGAACCCGGCGTTCGCGACCGGCTGCTCGACGCGGCCGAAGCGCTGATCTATTCGGGTGGCATCCATGCGACCGGCGTCGATGCGATCGTCAAGCGATCCGGTGCGGCACGAAAGAGCTTTTATTCGCATTTCGAATCGAAGGAGGCGCTGGTCGTCGCCGCGCTCGAACGTCGCGACGAGCGCTGGATGCGCTGGTTCGTCGACGCCACGCTGGCGCGCGGCAAGACGCCGCGCGCGCAACTGCTCGGCATGTTCGACGTGCTGCGCGACTGGTTCGGGCAACCCGACTTTCACGGTTGCGCGTTCCTGAATGCGTCGGGCGAGATCCCCGACGCCGACGATCCCGTGCGCGTCGTCGCCCGCATGCACAAGGCGCGCCTGCTGGCGTTCGTGCGCGAGCGCTTCGACGCCCTTGCCGACGAAACCGGCATCGAGCGCCGCGGGCTCGCCCGCATCGCGCGTCAGTGGCTCGTGTTGATCGACGGCGCGATCGGCGTGGCGCTCGTCAGTGGCGATGCAAACGCCGCGCGCGATACGCGCGCGACGGCTGAACTGCTGCTCGATACCGTGTCGCGGTAGTCGGCGCAGCGAATCCACCCGGCTGCGTGCATGCGCAGCCCGAACCCTGAACAGGAGCAACCCATGTCCGCTTCCCCCGAAGTTCGTCCGCCCGTTCCGCCGTTCACGCTCGAAACGGCGCGCCAGAAGGTGCGCGCCGCCGAGGACGCATGGAACACGCGCGACCCGCAACGCGTGTCGCTCGCCTATACGCCGCAAAGCCGCTGGCGCAATCGCGCGGAGTTCGTGACGGGCCGCGACGAGATCGTCGGGCTGCTGCAGCGGAAGTGGACGCGCGAACTCGATTACCGCCTGATCAAGGAGCTGTGGGCGTTCGGCGGCAACCGCATCGCGGTGCGCTTTGCGTACGAGTGGCATGACGATGCGGGCAACTGGTTCCGTTCGTACGGCAACGAGAACTGGGAGTTCGATGAAAACGGCCTGATGGCGCATCGTCACGCGAGCATCAACGATCTGCCGATTCGCGAGGCGGACCGTCTTTATCGCTGGCCGCTCGGCCGTCGTCCGGACGATCATCCGGGACTGTCCGACCTCGGGCTGTGATGCGCGTCTGCGTTCGACGGATCGGCGAACGCATCGGCCAGGTTCAATGGTGAGGAAATTCGGGAGCCGGCCGCTGAAGGTGAGATTTTTCGGGACGAGGTGAAATGTCGCGTCGAGCTGTGTGCGTTGAACAGATCGACGCGACATCGCACGAGTCAAGCGATGCATGCGTCGAAGTGCTGCGGTGTGCTTCCCTGCGTGATGCATCTCACCGATCGCGCCGATGCGATCGTGCATCGACGATCGGTGTGGGCGAGCGCGCAGTGCAACTCACCGATCGGATCGTCTTTCGACTTTCAAGGAACAACCTCACGAGCCGTGCGCGTTGCGAGGTGCCGTGGCTCACCGTTCGATGTCGCCGCCGACGCATCGGCGGCGTCCGCACAAGTGCGTAACGGCATCGCGTGTCGCTCACCGCAGACGGATGCTCGAGCGCAGCGCAGCGCAGCCCGGCGCGAACGTCGGGCACGACCTTCACTCACCCCGCAATCCGCGCGGCGATCGCCTCGCCCACTTCCTGCGTGCCCGCGTGGCCGCCGAGATCGCGCGTCCGCGGCCCCGTGCGCAGCACGTCCTCGATCGCGGCGACGATCGCATCGTGCGCGTCGCGCTCGCGGCCCGTGCCGTTACCGAGGAAGTCGAGCATCATCGCGGCCGACCAGATCATCGCGATCGGGTTCGCGATGTACTGCCCCGCGATGTCGGGCGCCGAACCGTGTACGGGTTCGAACAGCGACGGGAACGTACGGTCGGGGTTCAGGTTCGCCGACGGCGCGATGCCGATCGTGCCCGTACAGGCCGGCCCGAGATCCGACAGGATGTCGCCGAACAGATTCGATGCGACGACGACGTCGAAGCGATCCGGCTGCAGGACGAACCGCGCGCACAGGATGTCGATGTGCTGCTTGTCGACCGCGATCTCCGGATAGCGTTCGGCCATCTCGGCCGCGCGCGCGTCCCACCACGGCATGCTGATCGCGATGCCGTTGCTTTTCGTCGCGACGGTGACGCGCTTCGCGCGCCGCTGCGCGAGCTCGAACGCGAATTTCAGCACGCGCTCGGTGCCGTGCCGCGTGAAGATCGACTGCTGCATCACGACTTCGCGCTCGGTGCCTTCGAACATCGTGCCGCCGACCGACGAATATTCGCCCTCGGTGTTCTCGCGCACGATCATGAAATCGATGTCGCCCGCGCGGCGGCCGGCGAGCGGCGACGGTACGCCGTCGAACAGGCGCGCGGGCCGCAGGTTGATGTACTGGTCGAATTCGCGGCGGAATTTCAGCAGCGAGCCCCACAGCGAAATGTGATCGGGCACCGTCGCCGGCCAGCCGACCGCGCCGAACAGGATCGCGTCCATGCCCGACAGCTGCGCTTTCCAGTCGTCCGGCATCATCGTGCCGTGCTGCGCGTAGTAGTCGCAGCTCGCCCAGTCGATCTCGACGAAGTCGAAACGCACGCCGAAGCGCGCGGTCACGGCGTCGAGCACGCGCAGGCCCTCGGGCATCACTTCGCGGCCGATGCCGTCGCCGGGGATCACGGCAATCCTGTAAGTCCTGTCGGTCATGCAAATCTCCTTGGCTGTTCGGCCGGCTGCCGGGAAGACAGCGGCCCGTCACGTCATTCTATTTATTTCCATATGGATTAAAATCGCGCAAAAGTTAATCGACTTTCCACGAATCGTGAACAAATCGCCGAACCTCGACGATCTGCGCGTGTTCAGCGTGGTCGTCCGCCTCGCGAGCTTCAGCGCGGCCGCCGAGCAGCTCGCGGTGTCGCCCGCGTACGTCAGCAAGCGCGTCGCGATGCTCGAGGCGCAGCTCGGCACGCGCCTGCTGCATCGCTCGACACGCCGCATGACGGTCACCGAAGCCGGCGAACGCGTGCTCGCGCGCGCCGAAAAGATTCTCGACGACGTCGATCATCTCGTCGAGGACGTGTCGACCACGCGCACGGTGCCGCGCGGCACGCTGCGCATGTCGAGCAGCTTCGGCTTCGGCCGGCACGTCGTCGCGCCGGCGCTGCTCGACTTCAGCGCGCGCTATCCGCAACTGAACGTGCGGCTCGATCTGTTCGACCGGCTCGTCGATGTTGCCGGCGAAGGCTATGACCTCGACGTGCGCATCGGCGACGAGATCGCCGATCATCTGATCGCGCGCCGCCTTGCCGCGAACCATCGCGTGCTGTGTGCGTCGCCCGACTATCTCGCTCGCCGCGGGATGCCGCGCTCGCTCGCGGATCTGGCCTCGCACGACTGTCTCGCGATCAAGGAGCGCGATCATCCGTTCGGCGTATGGCGACTGAACGTGCGCGGCGAAACGGCGACGGTGAAGGTCGGCGGCGCGCTGTCGACGAACCATGGCGAGGTGGCCGTGCAATGGGCGCTGGCCGGGCGCGGCATCGTGCTGCGCTCGATCTGGGAGGCCCGGCCGCTGATCGAGGGCGGCGCATTGTGCCGCGTGCTGCCGGATGCGATCCAGCCCGCGAACATCTGGGCCGTGTATCCGGAACGCGTCGCGGCATCGGCGAAGGTGCGCGTGTGCGTGGATTTTCTGGTGGAGGCGCTGGCCGGCCTGGATGCCGCCGCGGGTCACGATACGGCCTGAAATCGGCTAAAGGTGAGCTTTTACGGGGACGTGCGCAGGCACCGTCGACGGTGCCTGCGGGCGCGTCACGCCGCGTGTCGCGCGCCGAGCATCAAGTCGAGATTCTGCACGGCGGCGCCGGATGCCCCTTTGCCGAGATTGTCGAACACGGCGGACAGCAGCACCTGGGTGCCGTCTGCGTTGACGAACACGCCGAGCCGCAGATCATTGGTGCCGTTCAACGCTTGCGGATCGAGATGCGTTGCCGCGCGTGCGTCCGCGAGCGGCATCACGTCGACGTGACGCGCATCCGCGTAGTGATGCGCGAGACAGGCATGCAACCGCTCGCCCGTCACCCCGGCCGGCAGCAGGCGCAGCTCGATCGGGATGGTGAGCACGATGCCTTGCCGATAGGCACCGTAGGCCGGCACGAAGAACGGGCGGTGCGCGAGCCCCGCGTGTTGCCGGATCTCGGGCACGTGCTTGTGCTCGAGTGCGAGGCCGTAGACCTGCAGCGGCAACGCGCGTGCGGCGGCGTCGCCCGATTCGAATGCATCGACGGCGGCCCGCCCGCCGCCCGAATAACCGGACACCGCATGGATGCTCACCGGGTAGTCGCGCGGCAGCAGCCCGGCCTGCAGGAGCGGACGAAGCAGGCCGATCGCGCCCGTCGGATAGCAGCCCGGATTGGTCACGCGCTTTGCCTGCGCAATGTGTCGCGCCTGTCCGTCGGCCATCTCGGGAAAGCCGTAGATCCATTCGGGCTGCGTGCGATGGGCCGAACTGGCGTCGATCACGCGTACCGCCGGATTCCGGATGAAGCCGACCGCTTCGCGCGCGGCCGCGTCGGGCAGGCACAGGATCGCGATATCGCACGCGTTGAGTGCGTCGGCGCGCCGCGCGGGGTCCTTGCGTTCGGCGGCGGGAAGCGTGAGCAGCCGCACGTCGGTGCGCTCGCGCAGACGCGCGTGAATCTGCAACCCGGTCGTGCCCTGGTCGCCGTCGATGAAGACAGTGGGGAAGCTCATGATGGTCGTGTTCGTCGCGTTCGGTCGTCGGGGGAAGCCGTATCGTCCACCGAACGCCTAGAATAGGAAAAGTTGAATTTGCTGATCGTCCGATTCAGCTTTTCTGAACGAGAGGTGTGTGATGCGCGAGATCAGTCTGGACCGCCTGCGTACGCTGGTCGCGATCGCGGACCAGGGCTCCTTCGTGGCGGCGGCGCAATGGCTTCATCTCGCCCCGCCGACCGTCAGCCTGCATGTCGCCGAGCTGGAAAGCCGCGTCGGCGCGCCGCTGCTGTCGCGTACCCGCGGCAACGTGCGCCCGTCCGTGATCGGCGAAGTGCTGGTGGAGCGGGCGCGGCGTCTGCTGGCCGAAGTCGAATCCACGCTGGACGACGTGCAGCGACAGGTGCAGGGATTGACCGGGCGCGTACGCCTCGGCGCATCGACCGGGGCGATCGCGCATCTGTTGCCGCAGGCGGTGGCCGGATTGCGCGCGCAGCATCCGGATATCGATGTGCAGATCGCGGTGCTCACGTCGCACGACACGCTGTCGCGCATCGCACAAGGCACGCTCGATGTCGGGTTGGTCGCGCTGCCGCAAGCGCCGGTCGCGGGACTGACGATCCGCCCGTGGCGCCGCGATCCGGTGATGGCTTTCCTGCCCGCGGACTGGCCGCTTCCGGCCCGGGTGACGCCGGCGTATCTGGCCGCGCGGCCGCTGATTCTCAACGATGCGACGACGCGCCTGTCGCGGCTCACGACCGAATGGTTCGCGCTCGGCGGCCACCGGCCCGAGCCGCGGATCGCGCTCAACTACAACGATGCGATCAAGAGCCTGGTTGCCGCAGGTTACGGCGCGACGCTGCTGCCGCACGAGGCGGGCGCCCCGTTGCCGGATGCGCGCATCGTCATGCGGCCCCTACGCCCGGCGTTGTGGCGCGAGCTGGGGATTGCCCATCGAGCCGGCCCGGTCGAACGGGCGACGCAGCATGTGCTCGATGCGCTGCGGGCGCTCGGCGCGCGATAGCGGGCCGTCGCGCGGCCGGGCCGTGCGGCCCGCACGCGCGTTCAGAGCCGGTTGTCCTTCGCGAGCATCAGCACGCGCGCCCAGCGCTGCGCATCGCGCTTGTCCATCATCGGCAGCTTCCATTCACCGCGCACGGCGTCGCGCACGCGCACGACGAGATGCCAGCGGCCGTCGATCGGTGCGGCCTCGCAACCGTCGAGCTGCGACAGCGTATAGCGGCCGTCCGCGCCGTCATGCGACAGCCACAGCAGCCCTTGCGTCGCGGACACGCGCAACTCGCCCCATGCGCGATGCACGATATGCGTCCAGCCTTGTTCCTTCGTGTTCGGTGCGATGTCGCGGCGGCGCTTGAGCCACCACGCGATCAGTGCGATCAGGAGCGCGGCGGCCAGCACGGCGGCCGCGATCGCGACCGGCTGGCCGAACTGCGCGGCGATGACGTGAAACAGGTGAACGGCGCCCCATCCCAGGGCGATGAGCGCGAATAGCGCAATGAAAATCGGCATGTCGAATCGGAAAGGAGGACGGGCCGGCGCATGCAGCGCGCCGGCCCGTTGCACACGGCATTACCGGCGGCGGTGAATGTCGTGCGTGACGAAGCCCGCGTCGTTGACGGGCAGCGCGAGGCCGTCCTTCACCGCGAGCGTCTTGCGGATGTCGTCGAGACCCGCGGACCAGTGGTCGCGCATCGTCGACAGACCGAACTGATAGTCCTTGTAGTGATGCTCGTACGCTTTCTGCTGATAGATCAGGTGCTGGATGTTGTACTTCTTCCCGCTCGACATCTCTTCGGCCTCGACGCACCACGGGTCGTTCTTCCGTTGCTCTTCCGGCACCTGGTCGAGCACGTGGCGCAGCACGTTGCGGTAGCGCTGTTCGCGTTGCAGCGTATCGGTGACGAAACGCGTGCGGCTCGAATACTGCACGTCCTTCGTGCGCTCGGCGACGTCGGCCATCGTGCGCGGCAGCGGCCCGCGCGCGCTCCACAGATCGACCTGGAACGCGAGCGTGTCGCGGCGCGGCCGGGCGCGGAGCACTTCCATCAGCGGCGTGTTCGACACGACGCCGCCGTCCCAGTAGTACTCGCCGTCGATCTCGACGGGCGGGAACGCGGGCGGCAACGCACCGGACGCCATGAAATGCTCGGGCGCGAGACGGATGCGCGAGTTGTCGAAGTACACGAAGTTGCCGGTGCCGACGTTGACCGCGCCGACCGACACGCGCGTCTCGCCCGAATTGAT
This sequence comes from Burkholderia sp. MSMB1835, assembly GCF_001526365.1. Lineage (NCBI taxonomy): Bacteria > Pseudomonadati > Pseudomonadota > Betaproteobacteria > Burkholderiales > Burkholderiaceae > Burkholderia > Burkholderia sp. MSMB1835. The sequence goes on along the minus strand of NZ_LOYP01000042.1, from coordinate 199,469 downwards.
CCGGTCGAAGTCGCACAGTTTCAGCAACGTCGTGCGCAGCGCCGACGTGTCGTACCAGCTGATTTTTTCCGGATGGTCGGACACGCCGGGCAGCGGCGGCGGAAAGCGCGGCACGAAGAAGCCCTGCTGGCCCTGCATCATCGCGCTGGCGGCCTGCGACGCGGTGAAGAACGTGCGGATTTGATCGATGCTGTTGAACAGCGCGAATTCGAACGCGGCCGGAATCGCCGGAAAGAACGCCGGCTGGCAGATCGTTTCCCAGAATTCGCGCAGGCGCTCGACGCGATGCTCGGGCGCGTTGCCGGCGATCAGCGCGGTGTTGAGCGCGCCGATCGAGATGCCCGCGATCCAGTCGAGCGGAATGCCTGCTTCATGCAGCCCTTCGAATACGCCGGCCTGATACGCGCCGAGCGCGCCGCCGCCTTGCAGGACGAGCGCGATCGTTTCGTACGGCAGCGACCGCGCAGCGGCCGGCGCACCGGCTTCGTGGTGCAGGTCCGCCGCATCGACGGCCTGCTTTTCTGTACGCGCGTGCGGTTTCATCAGTTGCTCCGAGAAATCCCGCCGTGGACGGCGGTGATGGACGGCGTGGCGTCGATCGACGACGGCTCGCCATCGCAAGAATGACGGCGGCGCGGAAACTCGCCCGCCGCCGGGGAAGCGCCGGCGTTACTGCATGAACCAGCCGTGGCTGACGATGAACGACTGGCCCGTGAGCGCGGCGCTCGGGAATGCCGACAGGAACAGCACCGTCTGCGCGACGTCCTGCACCGTCGTGAACACGCCGTCGACCGTGTTGCCGAGCATGACCTTCTTGATCACTTCCTCTTCGCTGATGCCGAGCTCCTTCGCCTGCTCCGGAATCTGCTTGTCGACCAGCGGCGTACGCACGAAGCCCGGACACACGACGTGCGAGCGCACGTTGTGCTTCGCACCTTCCTTCGCCAGCACGCGCGCAAGGCCCAGCAGCCCGTGCTTGGCCGTCACGTACGCCGACTTCAGCGGCGACGCTTCGTGCGAGTGCACCGAACCCATGTAGATCACGACGCCGCCGCGATCGTCCTTGTACATGTGCTTGAGCGCGGCCTTCGTCGTCAGGAACGCGCCGTCCACGTGGATCGCCTGCATCTTCTTCCAGTCGGAGAACGAATAGTTCTCGATCGGGTTGACGATCTGGATACCGGCGTTCGACACGAGGATGTCGATCGAGCCGAACGCTTCGGCCACCTTGTCGATGCCGGTGTTCACGGCTTCCTCGCTGGTCACGTCCATCGCGACGCCGATCGCCTTGCCGCCTGCCTTGTTGATCTCGTCGGCGACCGCGTTCGCGCCGTCCTGGTTCAGGTCGGCGATCGCGACGGCCGCGCCTGCCTTGGCCAGCTCCAGCGCGATTTCCTTGCCGATGCCGCTCGCGGCGCCCGTGACGACGGCGGTCTTGCCATTCAGGTTGCTCATGTTCGAATTCCCGTAGTAAAAGGATTGACAGGGAGAAAGGACTGCGGACGCGTTACTGGGCCAGGTAATCGTAGACGACTTCGCCGAGGCCCAGCGTCAAATCCGCGACGAGGTGGCGTGCTTCGACGATCTCGAGCACGGGCAGATCGGCCACCGGCGCGAGCGCGTGCGGCGCCAGCTCGAGCGATGCGGGGCCCGTCCACGCGCCCTTCATCTTGATGTCCTGCATGTAATAGCGCACCAGTTCGCAGACGCGCGCGGTGCCGTCGACGTGCGGGATGATCTTCAGCAGGAAATTGGGGCCGGCGAGCCGCTTCGTCTGCTCGTCGATGTCGAGCTCCTTGTGCTTGTAGCCCATCGTGCCGGTCGCGACGCGCACCTTGCCGTAGTCGAGCGTGCCCAGGATGTGATCGGTGTTCACGTGCAGCGTGGGCGACGCGAGCTTCTTCGGGAAGCCCCACAGCTCGCGGCCGCCGGCGATCGGCGGGTGATCGTCGAGATACATCGCCAGCGTATAGCCGCCCGCCTGGCCGTTGTATTCGACGGGAATCACCTGGCCGCTTTCGGTGTAATCGCCGAAGCCGGTCGAATCGGCCATGCGGATGAATTCGTAATGCACGAGCGGCTCGGTGACCTGCAGCGGCTCGGGGACGATTTCGCGGAGGCGGTCCGGATCGGTGCGGTACGTGATGATCAGAAACTCACGATCGACGAAACGGTACGGACCCATCGGGAACGCAGGGCTGGTCAACGGCATCGCAAACGCTTTCGATCGGACATCGCTGGGTTTCATGCGGACTCCTTGTTGTTGATCGCTTCGTGGATGAGTGGTCGTAATCGTATGCCTGTGCGTTGCCGTTGTGCGATGCCGCATCTGGAATTAATTGTTGCCGATTTCGAATAATTCGACGCGTAAATATTGAGATGAACGATGCAAACGGCCTGATGGCACGCCGGCCGGGCGATGGTGGCACGTATCGATGACGCCATCATGTGAAAAAGGTGAGCCTTTACGGGAGGGGTGGTGAGCTTTTACGGGGACGTTCGCGCGGCAGTATGACAATTGTGTGAACTTGTGTTGCAGTGCAGGCTCTAAGTGCGTTCGCCGCACGGCCTTGTCCAGGCGACTGCCGCATTAAGCATCGCTTAAGCGGCCACGCCCTAGCATTCGTTCGCATCCGGCCGGGCAACCGGCCGATCTTTTACGCGCCACGCAACCGGATTCATGCAGAACCTCAATCTCGCCCTCTTTTCCGCCATCAATGCCGGGGGTGCACCGCACCCGGGCGTTGCCCGCCTCGCGATCTTTGCCGCCGACTGGCTCGTCTATGCGCTGCCCGCGATGCTGCTGCTGACCTGGATCGTCGGCGCGCGTCCCGCGCGGCGTCAGGCGATCGAAGCCGGCGTGGGCGTATGCGTGGCGCTCGTGCTCGCGCAGCTGCTCGGGCATGTGTGGTTCTCGCCGCGCCCGTTCATGGCCGGCGTCGGCACGCAGCTGATTCCGCACGCGCCGGATAGCTCGTTTCCGAGCGATCACATGACGTTCGCGTGGAGCATGGCGGTCGGGCTGCTGCTCGGCGGCACGACGCGGGTCACCGGTTTCGTGATGGCCGCGATGGCCGTCGCGATCGCATGGGGGCGCATCTATGCGGGCGTGCACTGGCCGTTCGACATGGCGGGCGGCGTGCTGGTCGGCACGGTCGGCGCGCTGGCCGCGCACCTGTACGGGCAACGCGTGACCGCGCTGCTCGAACGGCTCGGCGATTCGGTGTACGCGGCTGTGATGGGGCGCCGGCAGGCGCCGTAAGCGAAAGAAAGCGGCAGGACGCGGTCAGCCGGACGAGCCGGCAGTGCGGGCCGATTCGGCCGAGGCGGACGGGCCGCCGCCCGCGTCGTGCAGTTCGGGCGTATCGGCCGGATGCCGCGCGGCATCGCGGTCGCGGGCGCTTTCCGTCAGGATCGCGCACATCGCGACGAACAGCGCGAGAACGACTGCGGCGAGGCCGCAATAACCGGCGATCTTCAGGTGGCGAAGGAAAGGCGAAGCGTGGCTTTCTTTTGTCATGACCGGGCGCTCCTGGGCGGGCTGCGGCGGCTGTCGCCCGACAGCGGCGTCGCAGACGTAGATATATACCAGCCGCGATGCCGATGCCAAGCCCGCCGCTGCGCCGGCGCCACGATTGTTTCAGCCGCCCGGCAAGCGGGCGCGCATCTTCCGGTCAGTCTTCCAGCGTTTCGTGCACGGCCGCCGCGCCGCGTTTCCAGTAGGCCGCCGCGCGGATGCGCGACTTGTCGACGCCGCGTTCGCCGGTCAGGTGCTGACGCACCGCGCGCATCGACAGCGCTTCGCCGGCCGCCCAGACGTAGCCGTCGCCGGACGACGGCAGCGGCAGGTCGCGCACGGCATTGAGCAGCGCGTCGCCGTTCGCCGCGTCGGCTTCGGCGCGAAAGCGCCAGATTTCATGCACGTCGGCGCGCGTATCGAACGAGATCTGCGCGGTGCGATCCGCGACTTCCAGCACGACCGCCGCGCGCGCACCGGCCGGCAATTCCTCGAGACGCCGCGCGACGGCCGGCAGCGCCGTATCGTCGCCGATCAGCAGATGCCAGTCGAAATCGGTCGGGACGACGAACGAACCGCGCGGGCCGCCGATGCCGAGCCATTGGCCGACGCGCGCCTGTGCGGCCCACTGCGAGGCAGGGCCCGGATGGTTCAACACGAATTCCAGATCGAGTTCGCAGGTGGCGCGGTCGAAGCGGCGCGGCGTGAAGTCGCGCGCGACCGGCTTGGGTTCGCCTTCCGGAAACTCGGGGCCGTTCGTGCCGAGCGTCGGCAGCGCGGGCCGCTCCGCGCCCGGCGGCGGGAAAAAGACCTTCACGTGATCGTCGAACGACGCGGATTCGAAATCGGCGAGGTCGGCGCCGCCGAGCGTGACGCGCAGCAGATGCGGCGTCACGGTATGCACGCGCAGCACCTGCAGCAGGCGGAACTTGAGGGGGTGGCGCACGCGGGTGACGGTGCGCTCGGACGTGTTCTGCATCGATCCGTTCTCCTTGAGTGGTGGGGCGGCGGCGCGGATCACGCGCCGGTGCCGCCCTCGATTTCGGCCGTCGCGCGGCGCATGATGGCCGCGATGCGGCGCTGTTCGTCGGCATCGGCGGCGCTCTTGTGCAGCAGCGCGCGCTTGAGGGCGAGACGCGCCTCGACGAATTCCGGCAGCCAGCCGGCCTGCGACTCGTCCTGCGCTTCGCTGCCCGCCGATTCGCCGGCGAACGCGCGGCGCATGAATTCCATCTTGCGAGCGAGGTGCGTGAGGCGCGCGAACAGCGTGTCGACGCGTTCGCGCTGCGCGTCGAGATGCGCGCGGCCTGCGTCGGTCAGCGCATAGCGCTTGCGGTTGCCTTCCGCTTGCGACGCGACGAAGCCGACTTCCTCGAGATACGTGAGCGCCGGATACACCATGCCGGGGCTCGGGCTGTAAAAACCGTTCGAGCGCGTGTCGAGCGCCTTGATCAGTTCGTAGCCGTGGCTCGGCTGTTCGGCCACCAGCGCGAGCAGCAGCAGCTGGAGATCGTCGGAGCTGAACTGGCGGCCGCGCGGCATGCCGTCGTCGCCGAAATCGCCAAAGCCGCCGCGCCCGCCCCGGCCGCCGAACGGGCCGCCACCGAACGCATCGTGGCCGCGACGGTGGCGGCCGATTGCGTACCAGAGACCGGCGAACCAGTCGGGGCGGGCATGCGCACCATGACCGTCGCATCGGGCATGGCCGCGGAAGTGGTTGTGTCGCATGATCGTGTCCTATATGTCGTAAAACATATCTAAAGATATATATCGAAAGATAGGGCGTCAAGGGGAATTATTGGGGTGGGATGGGAGTGCGGGGCGGTTGTAGGTTGGCAAAAAAGGTGGCCTTTTTTGCAGAATTTGAACAAAACTATTGATTTTTTTATTCAATAGTTGTTGGTGCGCTTCCCAACGTTTTTGTCTGGTCGGGCCGACTAGTCAGGCTTAAAGTAAGAGCCAAAATGCCGCAGGGGGCTTGTGCGGCGACTTCGGGGGAATAAGAAGATGGGCTCTGCCAAGCAGGACTATGTTCTTTTTTTGCGCTGGCTCCACGATCCGCAGCAAGGTGTCAACGAGGCGGCGAAGCGCTTTGCCAATATGGTGTTGGCCAATTTCGACGAGATCGCCGCCACTGCCCGGCAACGGAATGCGCGATCGGCAGCTTTGGCCGGTTTGGCTCGCCGGCACCTTGCGGCGAGCCCCGCTGAACTTCCCGAGATTGATATGCCTGCAGCAGCCGAAGAATGGCCATGGCGGCGACTCAAGGAACTGACCGTCGGCCCCTTTAGAGGCTTCCGGCGCGAAGAGCAGTTCGATCTTCGCAGACGAGTGATCCTGTTCTATGGGCCAAACGGTAGCGGGAAGACCAGTCTTTGCGAGGCACTGGAACGTGGGCTATTGGGGGCGGTTGAAGAGGCGGAACTCAAGCGTATCGACGAGCGGCGATATCTCGCGAATATCCATACGCGCAACTTTATTGAGCCGCGCCTCGTCGCGACGACCGCGAATGGCGATGACATTCCGGTGATTGCCGACGCTGACCGCTATCGATTCAGTTTTATCGAAAAAAACCGGATTGATGCCTTCTCCCGGATGGCCGCCCGGCCGCCGGCGCAACGTACTGAGCTCATCGCGGCGTTGTTTGGCATGGACAAGTTCAACGACTTTGTCGGCCATTTCAACGAGCAGATGGATGCTGAACTTGTTCTTCGAAGCGACAAACAGACGGCGTTGCGACTCAGACGTGAAGGCATCGCTCGTGACCAGGCGACCGCACGTGATGAAGCCCAGACGTTAGCCCGACATGATGAGGACGATGCACGCTACGCACAGGGCTATCTGGTGGGGACGACCTATGCGCGGTTAAAGGAAATCATCGGTACGCCAGAGGCACCTGGGCGCTTGCGGGAACTCAATCACCTTCTGAATGCTGTGCCTGCACGCATCATCGGGCTGACTCGAGAGACGTTAATGCTTGCCTATGAGGCGATTGATGCAATTGCTGCGGAGTTGCGTCAAACAACCCAGGACTTGGCGCGAAGAAGCAGCCAGGTATCCTTCAAAGACCTGTATACAGCGGTCACTGCGTTGCAGGCTGGCGAAGGCGACCATTGTCCCGCATGTGATACGCCGCTTGATCGCGTCGTTCGCGACCCGTATGAAAAGGCGCGCATTGGTCTGGACGAACTTCGGGATCTGGCTGATTTGCAGGAGCGCCAAAGGACGAAGAGGGAAGCGCTGGTTGAGTCGTCACGGGAACTTCGAGAGCATTTGAATCAGATCTATCGCTACCTCGAGGGGCAGGATCGAACGCAGTCCGAGGTGGGGCAGTATCTTGGTCGCCTCCCAAGGCAACCAGACGGTGATACTTGGTGGACGGAGATCTATGGATCGAATGCGGCCGGCGAAGGCGTCGTTCCATCGCTGGAGCAGATCGCAGCCATCGTGGACGAGATGGAGCAGCGCGACGTGGCGGCGAGAGTGCAGATCGACGAGCGGTCCGCTCGTGTGCGGGAACGGGATGCGCTCCTTGAATGCCAACGCCATGTCGAAGCGCGCGAATTGCAGCGAAAGATCATCGTGGACGCCGCCTTAGAAGCGCGTACACGGGTCGAACAGTTTGAGCTGGCAAACGCTGCGCTGATCGCGGAGGCCGAGCAGGAGAGGCAGGACATCGATCGAGACCAGCCTATCAAGGCCGCCTACGACGATTTTATCCGCCAGCTACGCCACTTCCGTGACCAGTTGCCGGGCCTGTTGATTGCCGGCCTCAACGATCTGACGATGGAACTGTATAACGAGTTCAATCACCTCGATCACGACGATGACAAGCTCGCGGCCTTGTATCTCCCATTGACCAGTGAGCAACGAATCGAGATTGCCTTTCGAGGCGCGCCAGAACAGCGGGTTGATGCGCTGGTCGTCCTGAGCGAAGGGCATGTGCGCTGCCTAGGGCTGGCAATCCTACTGGCCAAAAGCATCAACATTGGCAGTCCGGTTGTGATCTTTGACGATGCGATCAACGCGATCGATCACGATCACCGCAATGGGATACGGCAGACCATCTTCGACGGAGATCGTTTCCTTGAGTCGCAGATTCTGGTCACGTGCCACAGTCATGAGTTCATCAAGGATATCCAGAACAGCATGCCGCGCGAACGGCGTACGGACTGCCAGGAATATCTGCTGATGTATCACGATGGAGATCATCATCCGCGTGTTCATCCGGACGTCGGTAGCGCCAACTACCTCGTGCGTGCGCAACAGGCGCTGGCTCGCTTCGACTCACGTGAGGCGCTTTCATACGCGCGCAAGGGGCTCGAAATGCTTGCGAAGAAGAGCTGGAAGTGGCTGAAATCCCATGACATGGGTGAGCTGACGCTATTGGTTGATGGACCAGGTAATGAGCCTACGTTGAGAGCCCTATGCGAAAGCCTGCGGAGGAAGCTGCGAGATACTCCGGTCTTCGTGCACCCGAGCAAGGAGCCGCTGCTCGGTGCGTTGGACGCGATCCTCGGTATCCCCTCGAATTTGATCTGGACGTACCTGAACAAGGGGACCCACGAGGAGGCCGATCGAGATGATTTTGATCGGGAGCAGGTGGCGTTGGTGATACGTAGTCTTGAGCAGATAGACGAACTGGAGCTGCGACCAAACCGCTGAACAGGCGGCGTCGGAATAAGGAAGCTTAGTTCAATCATTGTCGACCGATGTGTTGATGGGCACCCAAAACTGACCCAGTAGGTTCGACTCAGGGATCGGCAGGGTCGATGACGCGCTGGCACCCACGGCGATTGAGTGATCGCGCCCCCATCGTTTAGAGACGTCTGATCGACAGAGTATCGAGCGTCGGAAGCGGTCTCTTAATGTGTCGTGCCGGGGCGACGTAGGTCTTTCGCGGGTGGCGTCAATGCTGCTCGTTTCCGCAACTGCGCGCATTGCGCATGGGCCTGCGGTGCGGCAGCGCGGTCCTCTGTATCCTATAGTGGGCTGTATAGGATTCTTCTTTAAAATCAAAGGCTTACATTTGACTTGGCGAGCCGGGATGTTGTACCATCTCGGCGTACTTAGATGCTCTCCACCGAGTTGAACCGTTGAGCCCATTTTCCGAACGACTACGCGCACTCAGACTTCGCTATGGCATCCGTCAGAAGGATTTGGCAGTTGCCATGGCGCTTGAGCAAAGCTACGTCTCGGCCCTTGAGCTCGGCACGAAGGGCCCTCCTTCGCCGGCTATCGTTGACAGGCTGTCAGCGTGTCTGCGGCTTACGGAAGACGAACACGCAAGTCTGCACGATGCCCTGTTGCTCTCGCAACGGCACTTCACGATTCCTCATACGGCGTCTGCCGACGTATATCGTCTCTGCAGCGAGCTTTGGCACGACCTGGACAGGCTGACCGATGCGCAAGTGCGCGTGATTCGCGATGTCATCGCAATGCGAAGAGGAATGGGCCAGGAGGTGGAGCGACCGATTGTTGGTCGCGTGGTCAGAAGAGGCAAGGAGGACGCCAAAATGTAAAAAGCGAGACAAACCCAAAGGCTTGCCCCGCTTCTTGTGTGGGCTGGACGCACCACTAGTTGACGCCGGTAGTTTCGTCCAGATGATCCATATCGTCAAGCCTTCTTCCCTTCCGTTTGTATCCATCGACCACGCGTAGCACGCGTGGCGGGGTGTACTTACGTCCGAAATTTGGTGCTATCCGTACCCGCGTGAAGAGCGGGCGGATCTCCTATTGCCTGAACCATGAAGAAGACGACTACTGCGCGCAAAGTGCTGACCCGATCTGGACGACGTGTTCGCTACTTGTATCCCTCCACCAAGAATCGCGCGCTCGTACAGTGTGAATCGCGGCTTGAGTTCGATGCGGCCATGCACTTCGAATTTTCGCCGGACGTCGTACGCTATCGCGAGCAACCAACTGAAGTCACTTATCGCGATCGCAACGATCGAATGAGGAAGTACTTTCCCGATTTCGAGCTGACGATGAGCAATGGAGCGTCAGTGCATGTCGAGATCAAACCTTCGTCGAAGCTACGTCAGGTTGACCTGCGTGAGCGGCTGCAAGATATCGCGCAGCACTACGCGCATCGAGGTCAGTCGTTCAAGGTTTTGACCGAGCGCGACTTCGGAGGTGCAGCAAGAATTGCCAATCTTGAGCGCTTGAATTATCACCGCCGGCCTGCGCCGTACGGATTCGAACGTGAGGAGCTTTTGCTACGTCTAGCGCAGGTTCAGCCGCTGACGTTCGGCCGTGCGACTTCAATCGCCGGGAGTGAACTGACAATCATGCGCCTGCTGTCAGCAGGTTGCCTGGAGTTCGACCGCGATACCGCGTTGACGAATTCGACCATGCTTCGCTTCGCGTCGGAGGAGCAATCATGATCCGATTCACATTCAAGAAGGGGTTGGTGTTTCGAGAAGGACTCAAGCGATGGACGATCATTGGCCGGACGGCATTCGGGAAGGTGAAGCTCGAGTGTGACGAGGGCGAGCCACGCACAATGAGTCGCGACGAACTTTACCAAGCGGTTTTGCTCAACACGATGTCGCTCGATGAGCAAAGTCTGAATGTTGATCCGAACGTGCTGTTTACGGCCGTTCCACGCGATCTCTCTACCTTCCCGAAACACCATCAGCAAAGTGCACGGCGTCGGCACATTTACATGCAGAGGCTGACGGACAGTTTCACGGATACGAACGCGTGGATACGCGAACAGACCGCGAAGATTGCTGCAGAGATCGGCGATACGGTGGTGCCATCGGTCAGCAGCATCAAGCGCTGGTGGAGACAATATCGATACACGCGATGTGTTACCAAGCTGACGGATCGCAGAACGAATAGCGGGCGTCGACGCGATGATGTCATCCAGATGTTATTTGAGGAGGCTGTTCACGAGATATACCTCGACCCGCAGAAGCGCTCGGGACAAGATGTCTACGGTAGACTTGTCGAGAAGGTCAACCAATACAACAAGAATAGACCTGGTCAGACACCGCTCGCCTGCCCTGTTGAGTCGACTGTCTATCGATGGTTGAGGAGTCTCGACCAGGACATTGTCGACGCAGCCCGTCTCGGGAAAGACACGGCGGATAGAAAGACTCGCTGGGTGAAGGGAATGGCCACGGCCGATTTTCCCTTGCATCGTGTCGAGATCGACCACACGCCTCTGGATGTCCTGGTGATCGACCTGGCCACGAACCTGCCGTTAGGCCGGCCGTGGATCACGGTTGCTATCGACCGATACAGTCGAGTAATTCTTGGCTTCTATATAAGCTTCCGGGCGCCGTCCGCACAGTCGGTGCTTCAGTGCCTCAAGCGAGCAATCTTGCCGAAGGCGGATTGGGGGAAAGTCGTCAGCTTGCATCGAGAGCACCCGGGATACGGTATCCCGTATCTCGTTGCCGTCGATAACGGCATGGATCTTCACGCAGATGCGGTGCAGATGGTGTGCGGAGAGATGGGCATCTCTATGCTCTATTGTCCGGCCGGGCAACCGGAGTTTAAGGGAGCCGTCGAACGTGTGATCGGTACGATCCAGCGCTCCGTGATGCACAAGCTGCCCGGAACTGTGTTCTCTTGCGTTGATGAACGCGGAGACTATCCATCAGAGAAGCTGGCTGCGATCGATCTAAAGACGCTGACGCAGATTCTCATCAAGTGGATCGTCGACGAATACCACCATACTCCACATCGTGCGCTAGGCATGACGCCGGCTGAAAAATGGCAACAAGGAATCGCGAACACGCGGGTTGAGCTGCCGGCATACCCGCAACAGCTCGATATCTTGACAGGACTGCCGGAGAGTCGAACCGTCTGGCACTACGGCGTCGAGCTTGATGGTTTGTACTACAACAACGAGCACCTTCAAGTCCTGCGTAGCCGGGCACGCAACTATAGGATGCAAGTACTGTTGAAGCGCCACGAAGATGACGTCAGCTACATACACGTCTTTGACGACGAAGCTCGAAGCTATTTCAAGGTACCCGTTACGCATCGGTTCGCGAACTATGCCGAAGGCCTGACCTTGCACCAGCATCTTTTGATTCGCCAACGCACCAGGCTCGTTCATGGAAATAAGTGGAGCGATGAGCACCTGATACGCGTGAAGGCCGAGATTCAATCCATGATTCGACAGGCGTTGCGAGGGAAGAAACTACGAGAGCGCAAGCGTGCCGCGTCTCTAGATATTGTGGATAGCGAACAGGTATTTGACAACGGATCGGAGAATCGACGTCGCTCACGTAAGACCGGCCGTTCGCGCTCCCCTGATTCGCAACGACAGACCTTCGATTCCTTCGAAATCGGACCGTTGCCGGATCTGAATGGATCACCGAACCCTAAGTACCAAGGAGATGCTCGTGCGTACTGATACTCAGACAACCAAAAGAGATCCGCTTGAGTTTCTCGCGACGATTGGTCTACCTGAGGACGCGAAGAAGTCGCGTGCCCTCGTCGTCAGATTCTCGATACGAAAAGAACTCATCCACTACGACCGATTTTGCAACGCGTTGCGACGGATCGCCGGGATCCATCGTCAATGGCGCTCGGTTTCACCGGGGGCTCGCGCGTTGGCATTGTTGGGGCACACCGGAACGGGGAAATCCACGATTCTGAGGTTCTATGCTAGTCAATTCGAGCGGTTTGAAACGACAGAAGGCCCCGTTATTCCGGTGCTCTATGTCGTTGTACCGTCCAGACCCAGCATCAAGAACCTCGCACAGGCGATCCTTGACGCCCTCGGGGATCGGGTATGTAGGCGCTCGGCGGAGGATAAGACGGTTTACCTCGTGGAGCTACTCAAGCAATGCAGAGTCGAAATGCTGATCATCGATGAGTTTCAACATTTTGCGGATGCCGGACGTATCGCAGAAGCAAACCGTGCAACCGATTGGTTGAAGAACCTTATGGAAGCCAGCGGTGTTACGGTGGTCGTAGCGGGTCTGCCGAACAGCGCTCAGGTCCTGAAGGCTAATCCGCAGTTAACTCGGCGATTCTCTGCAATCCATGAAGTGCGTCGGTTTGACTGGACGGTTCCCGACGATCGACGAGAGTTCGGTGGCGTTCTGAAGTACATGCACAGTCGCCTTCCGTTGCCTTGCCCCGACCTGCACTCCTCGGAATTTGCAATGAGGATGTATGTGGCTTCCGCTGGCGTGATCGACTACGTTGCCAAGATCATCGATGGCGCGGTCGTTCTTGCTATGGAGTGCGGTAAGACGACGCTGAGTCTCGCATTGTTCGAGCAAGCTTTTACCAAGGAGGTGTGGTCGGGCGGGACGCATAGACTCAATCCCTTTCATCCAGATGCCGAACTACGTGACCTCGTTGGTACAGACGAGCCGTTCTGGTATCTCGCTCACGACGTGAACGGCGATGGCACGAAATTACTATAAGCAATCGGCGTCTGCCGCAATCGCTTCCCTACCTAGGTTGCTTATGCATCCCGTTATTCAGGTTGGGGAGGCGAGCTCGGCCTATATGAAGCGCATCGCGATCAGCAACGGGATATCACTAGATCACCTCTACAGACTTGGCGTAGTTCTTGATGGTGAGGTCCTTGAGCAAGCGCTGTCCTGGGATAGAGTCGCACCCCCGGTCGAGTCGCGGCGATATTTGACTAGCCTGATCAGTTTGCGTCGTTCAGCGCCGAGGGCGTGGTTGATCAAGTCGGCTCGATGTTGCCCGCTTTGCTTACGCGAACAGTCGCTTTGGGCGGCAGAGTGGGAATTGCGTCCATATCTAGCATGTACCAAGCATCGATGCTGGCTGATTGATCGATGTGGTGCGTGTCATCGACCCATCGCGTGGACCAGGAAAGCGCTACTTCGCTGCGATTGTGGTGAGAGGTTTGCCGATGCGTGTACGTTGCCTGCACCAATGAAGTTCACGGAACTCGCTTCGCTGATCGCCCGCAAACTCCCAGGTTCTCGAGGTGAGCCGACAGCATTCGATGAGCTTTCGTTGGATGACATGATTGACCTCGTGGTGTGCTTCGGTAGCCAGGCCAATAGCGGAAAGGGGGAAAGTCGGAGCAAGGCATGGCTCATGCGCGAAATGAGTAATGCCATCACAGTCCTTGAGCCCTCGACTGATGCACTATCGGCTTGGCCATCTGGGTTTCTGGCGCGTCTAAATGCAATGCACAAGGAAAGAGGTGACGAGAAAGGGTGCATCGCATTCACTTTCCGCAGCGTCTATAGCTATATTATTTCAACCCAAAAACGACAGGAACTCGGATTCTTGAGAGATTGTTTCTTACAGTATCTCGTTGATCATTGGCCGTGGCCTTCGCTGGATCGAAAAAACTCCCCTGTAGACGCCATTGCGTCTCGATTGCCTTGGATGTGGGCCGCACATGCGGCTCGTGAACTCAATATGAGGGAGGGGAAGCTCAAGGAGTTGGCCGAGAAGGGGCTAATCGAGGTCAAATATCGGCCATCTCAAAGCGAGAGGATGTTGCTGGCTGTGCGGCGCGAAGACCTACCCAAGATTCGACAGATCTTGCATGAGCAGGCAGGCATCAAGGCGTTGCGGAATCTTGGGATATCGATTCGACGGCAGATCGTGTTGCTCCCGCTCCTTTTTCCGGAGGCTCAAGGAGATACCGTACAGTTTCACAAAGGAGAACAAGTGCAGGTATTGAGATCCAGTATCGAAAAGCTACTCAAGCTTGCCGAGGATTTGCCGGTCATCGACTATGAGGGTGCCGAACATGTAGCGTTGGCACGGGTACTTCGATCGTGTGCTTGGCGTAATGAGATGATCGAGCATCTCTTTCGGATGATTCTCCGTGGCGAGATGAAGCCGGAGGCCGTGCTCAAGGGTAAGCCAGGGTTCACTGGATGGCTGTTTTCTCGAGAGGCGCTGGAAAGAATCAAGCTTGAGGGCTCGCTGACACGGCTGAAGGCATATTCGCAGGCAGGCGCCAACGCGCTTCCCGCGCTGGCGCCACCAAACCGGACGATATCGACGTCATCGTGAAGGCAGTTTCACCCACGTCCGTCACCGTCATCCTCGTCAGCCCCAACACGCAGACAGCAGATTTCGAGAAGCTCGACGTACGGTGGGGCCGCGTTGGTGGGATCGTCGTGATGGCGGCTTGGGCCGGCTTCGAGAACCCGGTGCAGTCGCTCGTCAAGAGCGGATCGTCGCCAGCGGCAAGCTTCGGCTGATCGACCCGAATGTGGATTCTTTGCGGCGCGGCACTTGTTTCGGGCGTGTCGCAACGATCCAGGAGATAGCGCAGAAGGCTTTCCTCAAGCCGCGGGAGGTGGTGTGGCGGTTCACTGCAACAGCGTCGCCCGAACCAGATGGACGCCCAGGCAAATGGAGCTTGATTAAGGTGCGCCGCCGCCTTCACCGGCGTAGGCAACGTTCCTTTGCGCGGATGGCATCTCTATTCGACCTTCTGGGTCTTCGCGATAGGGCTGGGGTCGGGACGTTGCAGCAAAATGTGGGCCGCCACGCCCAACGCATCGGCTAGGCGCTCAATATTGTCAAGCGAGACATTGATCCGCGCCCGTTCCACTTGGCTGATGAATGTTCGATCGAGCTCTGCTGCGAATCCGAGTTGTTCTTGACTCAGCGAGTTTTTGACCCGAACCGCGCGCACGTTGAAGGCGAGCACATCCCGCAACGACACAAGTCGTTGATTTGGATCGGGACCTTTGAGCGGGGCTGGCATGCCCACTATGGTTCCGATATGATGCGTTAGCATCCACGGTGTTTGCATCACATAACGTCTGGCATGGTCGAAGCGAGGAACGACGGAGGCGTCGACAGCTTGCGGGTCATGCTAGGTGAGTCGACCACTGACAATCGCAGAATTCGGGAATACGATGAAAAGGATCTGTGTTGGGCTCATCGCACTCGCCGTAACAGGCGCCGTGAATGCGGTAGATTGGAAGCATTATCAGAATTTCAAAGATTCACTGGAATTCAAGTATTGGCTAACCGGTGTCACCGACGGATTCTATGCAGTAAACGAATCCTTGACAAAAGACCCCAGAAAGGGAGTGTTTTGCTTGCCATCAAGTGTCGATCTGGATATGAAAAACAAGCTATCGATCCTGGATGATTATCTGTTGAATGCACCAGGTGCGATGTCGGTGGTTAACAATCCTCCGCCTGGAACCAATGTTTTTCAATTGATCAGCCTTGATTATTTGCATGCCTTGTCCACGCGTTTCCCGTGCAAGTAGCCTTAATTGGGTGTGGGCAGGAATTGAATATAGAGGATTTAACGCACAGGTCGTTTGTGTGCGAAAAGATCAAGATCGACGTACACGTGGCCAATAGATCACGCGACCGAAATTGCACAGAATCATCGACAAAAACTTCTTCGATCTGGCCAAGGAAAATCAAGATCTGGCCCTTATCGCCAACGGCTTGCTCGAACCTCGGTACGCGACAGGTGGCATCGGCGCAGCGCTCGTCGTACGTGCTGCGCTGTATTTCGAGCGCGCCTACGACACGTCCGTGCGTGCCGCGATTGCCGAGTGCTTTGAACAGTATGTCCAGGCTGTACCCGACAAGTTAACGTTTGTCTGGAATAACGGTAAGGCCGCACAGGCGATCACGATGGCGAAGCCAATAGCAGTGCTTGCCACTTTATTGACGCCTGAGGATCGTTTTGACTTCGACTACGTCGGGGGTAAAGAGCCGACTGACGCGAGCCTCTATCGGTTCTCCGTGGTAGGTCTGCGGCAGCGGCAGGAAAAGGCCGGAAACCGAGGATTCAACGCGTTGTCATTTTCCTGGCCGTCGGCTAACGTACTGTCGAATCCTGACGCGTTCGTGAAGCTCTTCTTTGACGCGGCGAGTCGACTTGGCGCGGCTCACGGACACGCAGGTTTCGCGGTCAATCTCTCGCCCACGAGCGTCAATCAGAACGAATCCACCGAATATTTGATCTCGCGCATGTTGCCAGGCCTCGATGTGGGCGTGCCGAGCGACCTCGCAACGCGTCAACTGCAGGGGAAGATAAAAACGGTGGATTGGCTGACTGCCATTGATCAATCGATGCTCGACGCCGTGGGCGGCCTCTCGCGACTGCGCTCCGAGTTGCCTCAGGAATGGTTCGCGATCGGAGACTACGGCCACGGTATTGTGGTCCGTGCCGGAGTCATACCTGATTCAGGAGCTTCCGACGTCGACAGTCAACCGCCCGTTGTACCACCTGCCTATATTGTGCTCGATCACGCATTGCGCATGATCCGGACGAATGACCTCGATGCGTTGCAACACGGTTCTGTGAGCGGAGAGGCGGCGACCTACAATACCGCCAAGTCGACGACCGAATGGCTACGCCGTTACGAAGTAAGCGACGAACTGCTGCAGAGTGCCCAAATAGCCATTCTCCAGACGCCCAAGTTATCTGAAAACAACGAGATCTTCCACCGAGGTTAATTTCCCTTGTTCCTTTCAGCCTAAGCGAGGCTGCGATCTACGGGGGGCATCAACTCGAGTGTGGACAGCCGGTCCGAGCACACTTGGTGACCAACTGACAAGGGTCTGAGTTTAGGCAGCAACTCGATGCGATTCAACGCTTTGTCGTAATCGGCTTTTTGCGAAAGCCGCCTTTTTTTCGATTTCCATCGCCGCGTCATGTGCCTTTTGAAAGCATCGAGTATTGTGATCCACTTTTTCGCCCATCTCGGTGAGGTGCAGGACTTGGCGAAAATTTCCCCAAAAAATATTCATCTGACCGTACATTTCACTGCAAGCCTCAGAGGCTTCGGACGCATGAAAATCAACGATCATTCTGATTTCGTCGGCTTTCTCGCATAATGAAAAATATTTTCCATTGAATTCGTCAACAGACATTGATGCGCTCCACATGATGTTGAGTCCAGTTATGGAGAATTCTCGAGCTATATGACTCAGAAGTTTATGTGCAGTGGCTAGTTGAATGGCTGCAGTTTCATTGGATTTCGTCAGTAGATCGATTCTGGATTTTTCCTTGGCAAGTGCGAGTTGAAATTGATTATTGATATCTAGGTTGATTGTTTGGGTTCGGCTCGTGATGAAAACGCCGACAAGGGCCAAAATGGCCCCGGCTACGCCGGCGAATGCAGTCAGATAAATAGGTTCCATCGGTTCTCCAAAAAAATCAAAATGTAGTTGCAAGTTACGAAAATCGTGACCGATGCGAAAGGACGTGTGCTATCCGCTTCGGTGCTTGTGCGCTGACGTTGAGAGGCGGTCATTTCGGTCCATGGGGGCTGCGCTTCCAGAGCGGAATAAAAGCGACCGCGATAATAACTAACGCCAAGATAAAATCGAAGGGCAATAGACTTCCAACAGACGGTGGTGGGCCAATCAGGTAGGATCGCAGGGTCGCCATACCAAGAATCGCCGCGATGAGTTCCAGTCCGGCTGGTTCCTGCGGTCGACGCCAGACGTATAAGACAGGCGTGGCCGAGATGGCAAGCAACGAAAAAACGAACCCGATATACCAGAAGCTTCGCTTGATGGTAAATCCACAGGAACGCATCCCAGAGGATTGATTGCTCTGACTTGTGAAGATATCGAAGCGTGCTGGTGTCGCATCATCCACGCCGATGTCGCGTCGTGCGTCCCATCCAGACTCGCCATCGAAGCGAACACTTAGCTCCAACGGGACACTTGCGACTGGTTGTCCAGACTGCGTTTGCAGATTCAATTGTGCCGATTTTATGCCCACCCAATATTGGTCGAAAGGGTAATTTCGAAGGGATCCGATGCCGATAGATCGTTCTTCGATATCCATCTGATAAACCGCGATCGAACCAAGCCTGGTTTCGACTGGACGGGAAATGGATACCGGTAGCCCGGCAAAATGTATATTTCCGTCTTCTGACATCGCGGGAAGGCTGGCCCATCCTCTCAGCGACTCGGGGGCGGCTTTCGGCCACAGCCAGACCGGAACATACACCGAACCTTTCATACGGAATTTTCCACCCGATCCCCCCTCGATATGCAGATGCACTTGTCCGCTGCCTTCTGGAGATGAGCTCGCGCGACACTTGTCTCGTCCGTGTGTATCGAATACGTCGGTCGGGGCCCACAGTAGATATCCCGCGACAGAAAAAATAAAGGATACTAGTGTGAAAATGGAAAAAATCTTCCCAAAATTTACTTTCATGCGGTCAGGATAATTGTGGAATTCGACGTTCCAAAATTTCTGCTGGGTGCTTCAATGTTATCTTCCCTGCCCCGAAATGCGATGTGGAGTCAGGGGCGAGCCGGCAATTCATCGCTTACTTTCTCCAGCGTTTCCTCCTCGCGATAGTGGAGCCTACAAGGATGGGTGTGGAAAAATTCGCTTAAGCATTCGTCGAAATTATCGTACATCTGAGATCGATTTTAATCAATGCAATGTGCGCTAATTTTTCGGTGCGCCGTTGATTGTCGGTCGATCTAAATCGGCCTGGAGATTTGTGGCGACGAATTTGGGCGGGAATTCTGGGTGCGGCGCGCTATAGATCTTCGGTTGTTGTGAATTAATATCGATATAAATGGAAGGTCCGTTGGCGACGTGGCTATGTGTCCTGGTAAGCGCTGTCGACCGAGCGCGAGTTGCGCAGAAATATCAACGTATTCGGCGGCGGTTGCCAGAATCGATTGCTTGGTTTCGTGAATGCGGACTTGAGGTAATTGGGATGACCCAAGCTGAATCGGGTGGTCCGCTATGAGAGGCTGCTTGGCTACCGTACCCTTCGAGGTAGCCGTGCTTGGGGGAATCTTGAACGACGCGCATGTTTGTTCGACGGTCGAAGGCTGCGCCATTGCTCGTAGTGCGGAGCTAGGGTCCACACATCGGATATGCACTCTCGCGCTATGTTGAGCGCAGCATCGTCGACCGATCGATCGACGATGAGGATCGAAAAAATTGCCGCCTTATTCGACCTCAGCGGCGACAATCAGAAAGCGATCGCGGTTCTTCGCCTTGGCGATCCATTGAGGCGGCTTGCCGCGGCCGCTCCACGTAGCACCGGTCTTCGGATCCTGATACTTCGGAGCCGCAGGCGCACGCTTGCCAGCGACGCTCCCACGCTTTCGCCCGAAGATCTGCTCAGGCGTAATACCATATTCCGCCACTTGTTCCCGAATCGCCGCAACAATCGTTTCAAGTTCTGCGAGACGTGCAGCCTCTGCCTGTTGCGCCAACGCATCCGCCTGTGCTTTCAGTTCAAGGTAAGTTGCCATAGGCTTGGGGAGTTCGTTTAGTTAAAAAGCGAAGACTAGCCCCCAAACTTCATCGGGTCAATCCGATACGAAATCTCCCCAACGTTGAAGTGTGTCCACGGGTAAGCTAGCAGGCATCGTCGAAGGAATGCTACCGATGTGAGGAGCTGCATTGTCCGCCGATCAATTGAAGCGCTTGCGCAAGGCGCTCTCGCCATACGGATTGAAGCTGCTCGAGACAGAGTGGCTCGGCTGGCATGCACGATATCGATTCCGCTGTCCAAAGGGCCATGAAGTGAGCCGATCGGGCTCTCATCTTTTCTACCACCTCGTGACCTGCCCTGCCTGTAGAGCTGACGAAGCTTTACAGCACCTTCAACGCCTCGCGCGTCAGGCAGGTGGCCGATGTCTGTCGGACCGATATGTGGGGCGATCGGCACGCTATAGATTTGCTTGCCGTGAGGGGCATACCTTTGAAAAGTCTGTCGGTAGTTTGGAGAAAGGGGCATGGTGCGTACTGTGCGCGCATGCCAAACATTCGAAACGCATGGCCGCCCCCGACGGGATGAACCGAATGCGCAATGTCGCGCGTTCGCACGGCGGCAAATGCTTGACGAAAGTCTACACAAAACTTTCAGACCGCTATCGCTTCCGGTGCGCGGAAGGTCATGAGTGGGAGACGGTTGGTCTTGAGGTCATGCGCGGTGCATGGTGCCGCATCTGTTCGAATCAGCAGAAGGTCCACGCGTATCGCCTCAAGGATGGGATGGCTCGCTTACGCGCGTGCGCCGCGAACCACGGCGGAAGCTGCCTTTCCCAAGTTTATGAAGGAAGCAAGGCAAACTATCGGTTTCGATGTAAGGCCGGTCACGAATGGGAAATGTTAGGTGCGCGGATCTTTCGTGGAGCATGGTGCACGGAGTGCCAGCATGAGGCGAAGCGATTTGGTATCGACCTCATGCGTCAGTTGGCAGCCGGTCACGGAGGGCGCTGCCTAACCAATTCCTACAGGAATACAACTACCCAACTGGAATGGGAGTGCGCACTAGGGCATCGCTGGTGGGCTTATCCAGGAGCAGTCGTTCGAGGTCATTGGTGCGCCGCCTGCAGTCACAATGCGGCCAAACTCGGTATCGACCTGATGCGTACGATCGCGGCCGAGCGCGGAGGAATGTGTGTCTCCACAAGCTACATGAATAGTGCGACAAAGCTGGAGTGGGAGTGCGCACGGGGCCATCGTTGGTTAGCTACGCCCAATTCTATCCGGCGCGGCCACTGGTGTGCTCGCTGCTATTTCGTCAGCATCACAACTACAGACAAGACGCGTCGAAAGCGGCGTCATGAGGTTGCCTAACGCCTGCGCCGATTTGATAGCCGGCGATGCGCTAAAATCCAGCGCAGATAGGCTGCGGTCAAACTCCGCATGTTGAATGAAAGAAATCGAGAGGGCTCATGGTCAAGGCTATCCTAGGCATTGTGATGGGGATCGGTTTTCTCATAATCGCGGCCTTCGTCGCGTGGTCGACTCACGAATTTCTCCAGACGGCGATTGCCGTACCCGGGGAAGTTGTCAGCCTGAATGCAGGCGGGAGCCATCCCCAGATCGAATTTGTCACCAAAGCAGGCCAGCGCGTCTCCTATCCGCAGGGAGGGATGATCTACGGCATGAAGGTCGGCGATAAAGTGACCGTGCTATATCAGGAGGACGCTCCTCTGCGATCCGCCACGATCGATCGATTCGGCGCAGTTTGGAATTGGACGTTGATGGCACTGATCTTCGGCGCCGGCTTCATTCTCTTCTCGCTGATGAACCTGCCATCCAGAAAATAAACGACTTGAGAGGGCCACGTGTCAATTTTCAGGCATAGCGACTGGACATACAAAACTGGCGCAACTGGTGGTGTCAGTCTCGAACTTGCCGTTGCTTCGGGCGGCACGATCGTCCTGGCGGATCCCGGCGGTCAACTGTTCGACTTCTATTACGGCGGTCTTGGGATCGGATATGGCCTTGGACTCCGAATCCCGAAGATCAAGTTGCCTAGGTTTTCGATACCTGAGATCAAGATTCCGAAGATCGCCGGGCACGAGGTCGGGGGCGCAGGTTCGCTCAAGTCCTTTGATAGCGCTGGCTTGATATACATGTTGCCGGCGTTTGACGGCAAAGAGCTCTCCAAGTCGGATTTTCAAGGGGCTACGGTCTATCTCGACGGAGGCGTCGGCGTCGGGTACGGCAAGGCAGGTACGGCCATGCTTCTTGGTATCAATCCCGCACAACTTGCGCTCGGATTATCGAGCCCCGCAATGATGTGGCTGGCAGAGAACGCAATTGCTCACGCGCGGGCCGCCCTGGTGATGGGCGGGACGACTGTGGGCCTCATAGCTGGAGGCGGCGCAGGCATTTTGGTCGGTTATCTGCATTAACTAGATCAGCGGCCGTGTTCCGATTCGCGCCGGACAGCGTCGAAGTTCGCGCCCCGTCTGCGAGGAGCAAATAACCAGCTCGATGTAGCTGTTCATCGCAGCATACGGGGCAAACAACCTGTCCAACATTCGCGCGAACAAGTGCAACGTGACGTCGCGCAATGCTGCCTCATCGAGAGAGACGACAATCTCGACACCGCGGACGAACGACGGGAACGCGCCATCGGGTGACATCCATCTGATCGCGGGGCGATGGTCCAGGTCGGTGATCGCATCGATGCTCCGTTGCGCGATGATGCTCGCGCGCGGCGCGTGCAGTCTTAGAAAGTCTTTAAATGCCTTCAGCCCCGTTTGCGTGAGATCGAACGGGTGCAACGACATGCCCGCAAGGATCCGCCACAATGCGTCGTGGCCGCGCGGCAGTGTGCTCGGCAAGGTCGGGCGCGTAAGCAATCTAATGGGGCACGCTAACGCCGCGCCCTCGTGCAGCAGGTCGCTGTCGCGTGCACCGATTGGCAACCGGGCGGGCAAATCTCCGTTGGTAGCCGTGACGTCGACATCGACTTGCGGATGTTTCAGTTGCGCAGAATGGCCCTCCAGTCCGACGAGTGATAGCAGCAGTGGCGCGCGCGTTGTTCCAGTTGCTGCGTACGGATCGCGAAACGCAGCCCAGTATGCAATCGCGGGATCAGGGGCGCGAGCATGGCTGAACGCCCGGTAAGGCAATACGTTCGTACGTACGTGGCGACTGGTCAATGGCGAGCCCCTCTCTTGTTCAGCCTCCAAGCGATCGCCTAAATGAACGGCATCGATCGAGTACACGTCGAGCGGGGAGCCGGTCTCCAGCGGCTCCGGTGTGACGGGGTATGCCCTATCAGCGCTTGTCAACTGGATCGGAATCGCATCTCGCTTGAACAGATTGACCACCGGTGTGCAGTACAACCGAAAGGACGAGGCATCGAGTTCAGTCAGTACCTGTGCTGCGGCGGATTCGGCTGGTGTGTCGAGGATTGCGAGATGCAACGTCAGTCGCTTTGCCGCTGGCGTGCGTGCGGCCCGCCGAATTCGTCCTAGATCGATGTCAACAAAGTCGAATTTTTCGGGGAACGCGAAGGACTCGATGAGCGTTTGGTACGCATCCGATGTAGTGGTCGATTCTTTCGGCAACAGGCATTCATTCTCGCCAAAACCTACCGATTCGATCGGTATCCTAGATAATGCCGCCCACCGGCCGCTCTCATCTACCTCAACAAATGCGGCGCCGGCACGTAGCAGCAAAGCATCGGTGAGCGCAGCAACGCACGGCCGATCACCGGACAGGTGAACACGAACTGTACCGGACGGGATTGCCTCATCGAATATCTCAGTCGGCGTCGCACTGGCGAACTCGATCGAGAGTATGCCTGTGACACTGGGCGGGAGTCGGACGGCCGCTGGGACGAGCGTGGCCGGAGCATAGCGCACCGAGTGAACTCGTAACGGGGACAACGTGACGTCATAGATAGTTTGAAACCGGTACGGTGCCGCGTTAGCATCGAGCAGCGTGCCGCGCGGCATCGTGAACGGCGTTGTCAACTGGCCGAAGAGATCTCTCGGATCAAACTGCGCGATCGCGCACGAAGGCACGGTGCGAAGATACTGTGGATACAGCATCTCCAGCAGCGATTCGGTGAATTCCGGATAGGTGTCCTCAAGCTTTGCATCGACACGCGCGGCCAACAATGCAAACGTCTGGATCATCCGGTCGACATGCAGATCGCCCTGCCCGTTTGCAACCCCGAGTCGGGCGCCGATCTTCGGATAGCGTCGTGCAAATTCCGTGACGCCACGTAGCAGCAAACCGACCTCGTATTCGTAGTGAGGCAACAGGTTATCCATTCACCTTTCCTACAGCTCCGTCCCCATATATGAGGTACAAGAAACACAAAACTTGATCTTTTCGGCGGCCGGCAGTTTAAAATCCACCGACGAATAATATCCTGCCACTCCGATGCAGGGTTCTGAGGGCGCCATGCAACTGTCAGATATTCCAAGTTTTTTTGGGCTACAGAGCAATCGGCTGTTCACCATCCAGACGCCTATGAAGGGCCGATCTGACTTGGTGCTTGTCGATTTTCACGGTACCGAAGGCTTATCTCAAAACTTCGAGTTCCACGTTCGGCTCGCCTCTCAAGACTCGAACATTGAACTGAAGAAGCTGATCGGTCAGCCTGTGACGATTACGTTACAGCTTACCGATGCGCTGGCGAGCTCGGAAGAACGGTATTTCCACGGCTACGTAGCCAACTTCACCCACCTCGACCACGACGGTAGCTTCACCGTTTACAGCGCGACACTCGTGCCATGGCTTTGGATGCTCTCGCGCAGTCGCGACATCCGGATTTTTCAGGAAGAGAATACCGAAGCAATTCTTTCAAAAGTCTTTCGAGACTACGGAAAGATCGCGTCGTTCGAGTTCCGGTTGTCTAAGGCGACCAAGAATCGCAGCTACTGCACGCAGTACCGTGAAACCGACTTGGAATTTGTCGAGCGCCTCATGCAAGAAGATGGCCTGTTCTTCTTCTTCGAGCACGCGAAAGACGGTCACAAGCTGATCATCTCGGATAACTCGATCGCGGCGAAGCCGATCAGCGGCCGCAGTCCGGTGTTGCAATACACCAAAGGCGAGGCGCTCGACAATCTGGCCGTCATCACGTCGTTCCAGGCGAGCCGGCAACTGGAATCCAACAGTATTGGGTTGAAGACGTTTGATTACAAAGCACCGCACGCCCGCCGGTTTGTTTCGGGCGGAACCGAAGTCAACCAGGGTGAAGTGCCGTCGTACGAAGTCTACGACTACCTGGGCGAACATGGGTTTGCGGACAGCGATCGCGGAGAAGCGTTGACGCGCTTCAGAACGCAGGCGCTTGCGGCACACAGCAAGGTCTTCATCGGAACGAGTACAAGCCGGCGGTTGGCGCCATGCCAATACTTCGAACTCGACGATCACTACGACCACAGCAATGCCAAACAGGAGGATCGACAGTTTCTGCTGACGACGATCACCCACAGCGGAACGAACAACTATCAGGCCGGAGAAGGCGCAGCGAACTACCAGTGCAGTTTCACCTGCATCCGCAAGAAGATTCCGTATCGGCCGGCGTTCACGATCGAGCGACCGTCGATCATCGGTCCGCAAACGGCCATCGTCGTCGGTCCCGACGGGGAGGAAATTTACACGGACAACCTGGGCCGTGTGAAGGTGCAGTTCCATTGGGATCGGCTGGGCAAGCGCGATCAAGGCAGTTCATGCTGGGTACGCGTCGGGCAACCGTGGGCCGGTCGCGGATTCGGGATGATCCAGATCCCGCGGATAGGTGACGAGGTGGTCGTAATTTTCCTCGACGGTAATCCGGATAGACCCCTGATCATCTCGAGCGTCTACAACTCCGCCAACATGCCTCCATGGGGATTGCCTGCGAATGCTACACAGAGCGGGATTCTCACGCGTTCGACCAAAACCGGCAACGTCAACACGGCCAACGCCATTCGCTTCGAGGACAAGAAGGGTTCGGAGGAAGTCTGGTTGCATGCTGAAAAAGATCAGCGCCTCGAGGTCGAGCACGACGAGTCGCATTGGGTTGGAAACGATCGAAAGAAGAACATCGATCACGATGAGACGGTGCATGTCGGCCATGACCGAACCGAGACGGTCGACAACAATGAGACCATCACGATCGGCGTGGATCGTACCGAACGCGTTGGCAGCAACGAGACTCTGACGGTTGGAGGTAACCGAAATGAGACGATCGAAGGTTTGCAGAATCTTCTGATCGCGCTCACCTCAACCGAGACGATCGGACTCGCCAAGGCGCTGACGATTGGCGCCGGCTACAACGTGGCCGTTGGCGGTGCAATGAATACGGTTGTCGGGCTCGCGCAGGCCGAAGAGGTTGGTCTTTCCAAGACAACGCTGGTTGGAAAGACCTGGACCATTACTGCTGGCGATCGGTTGGAAATCAAGGTGGGCAAAGCACATCTTGTGATGGATAGCGACGGGACGATTTCCATCAACGGCCACGAGATCAACGTTGGAAGCACTGGCGAGCAGCACTATAAGGCCGACGGTGAGATCAACATGAAAGGCAAAAAAATTCTGGGGAACTGATTATGAATACTCGCCTACCCGATTCCCTTCGTGTCGAGATTGAAGGTACGCTTTCCGAAAGTGCATCGAAACCGTTATCGACGAAACCGGACGATCTGCGGTTTGGCGTCGTGCTTGCACGAATTCGTGGCACCAGAGAGGACGGTCGAGTTCAGATCAGTTTCCTCTCGGCTGATCTGCCGGATGCGTGGGCGCAGTGTTTGTTCCCGCTTGACGAATCCTCAACAGATTGTACTTGTGTAGTGCAGTTCGTTGGTGGCGATATAACGCAGCCGATTGTTATGGGTTTGTTGCTAGAACCGACCTCGAGCGATAACGATGACGGCGCTACTGCAGTGGCTGGCAAACGGATCGTCATCGAAGCACAACAAGAAATCGAACTTCGCTGCGGTGATGCGCGGATCTTACTGACGCGCGACGGTATTGTTCAGATTCGCGGCACGTATGTCACCAGCCACGCGAGTGCGACGCAGCGCATTCGAGGTGGTTCGGTCCAGCTCAACTGACGCGACGAGGAGACGTCGCAGTGGACATCGTGAATGGAAGCAAGCACGTCTTAGTCGAGGTCTCTACTGCCCTCGATGTCGAGGGGCGTGAGCATCTGATTATCGTTGCGAAGGCCACATACGGCATACCTGCTAATGACCGAGCGGCTACGCCGATCAAAAGCCAACCGTTCGTTATGGCTGACATCTACGCCGGTGAACCTGGTCTATCAGCGTCACTCTATGAAGCGGACTTCGTGTTACGGAAACAGCGGTGCGACGTGCTGTTTAACGCCAACGCCTATGCATCTGGTCAGAGTCCCGTGACGCAATTGGATGTTCGAGTTCAAGTCGGCGCAATGAACAAGACGTTGCGTGTGTTTGGCGATCGCTTCTGGGAAAAGCGGCTGACCGGCATTAAACCGGGCAAGCCCGCACCCATCATGCGTGTGCCGTTGCACTATGGGAAGGCCTACGGCGGGGTTCAGATTGTCGAGGGCGATAACGGAACGCAATCGTTCACCCACAGAGGGAATCCAATAGGCATCGGGTATGGGCCATCGAGCAAAGAGATGGTCGGCGTTCCCATGCCGAATATCGAATCTGTTGACGACCCAGTTCAATCTCCAAAGAAGGATTACCCGCCTCGTGCACTGTCAGCAATCAGTCGATCCGATCCGAAGCGAGCCGCATATGCAGGAACATATGATGAGCGATGGCGCCGTGACGTCTTCCCGTTTCTGCCAGAAGATTTTGACGACCGCTACTACCAGTGCGCACCGGAGGACCAACAAATCGAATTTCCTCGGGGCGGTGAGACCGTGGAACTGCTCAATCTGATGCAAGGCAGGCCCCATGTTCGCTTCAAGCTCCCGAAGCTGAGTCAGATGCCAGTTCGAATTCTGGGAACTGACTATCAGGTACACGAACCAGAAGTGCATGTCGATACGCTGTATTTCGAACCAGACGAAGAGCGTTTCAGCGTCGTCTGGCGCACCAGCATTCCACTTCAACGCCGCATACAGGAGATTGATACGGTGGCCGTCGGACCAATCTGCAAAAACTGGTGGATGGCGAAAATCGGGGGCGCGGCTGGATGCACCGGGTGTGGCGGTAAACGCAGCACAAAATCGGCACCTGACGACTGTGAAGACGAGATCACGTTGGTCGAAAAATTATGATTCCTCTTTCGATTCAAGAAATCGGGATGTGCTGCGCAGTCGGCCATTCATCGCTATCGGCCAGTGCTGCGATCCGTGCGAACATCAATCACTTCCGGGAGACCCGCTTCGTCGGCTTTGATGGGGAACCGATTGTTGGTGCCTATCTGGACGGAATCGAAGAGTGGGGGCCTGCTCGACTGGCCAAGATGTTTCGCACTGTTGTCGAAGAATGCCGCACCAGTTCTGGCGTGCGCTGGTCACCCGAAACAACGGCACTGCTGTTGCTGGTGCCTGAACCAAGCCGCCCCGGGACCGACGATGACTGGCCCGATGAGATCTTGACCTCTTGTGCTCAGGAAACGGGCCTCTCTTTTAGCCGACTATCGCGAATCTTGCGTACCGGAAAGGCTGGAATTGGAGAGGCACTCTTGCTCGCGCACTCGTTGCTGAACGAGCAGCGGGTTGGGCATGTGATGGTCTTGGGCATTGACAGCTATCTGCACGCAGATGTTGTCGTCCAGCATCTCGAGGGTGAGCGAATTCTCTCAACTGAAAACCGCGACGGATATATTCCTGGCGAAGGAGCCGGCGCAGTTTTGTTAGGTCTAGACGATGGAGCTCCAGGGCGGCTGCTAATTACTGGCATCGGATGCGCTGAGGAGGACGCGCGGATTAGCCAGTTAGAGAAGCCAATTCGCGGCTTGGGGCTCAAGAGAGCGATCCGCGATGCAAGCCAAATGAGTGGTTTCGCTGTCAGTGAGTGTGCTTTCCATATGAGCGATATCAGTGGTGAGTCGTACTACTTCAGAGAAGCGTCGCTAGCGATCGCAGGTAGTTTGGAAATGAAGGTAGAGAGCTTCCCTCACTACACTCCGGCAAGCAGCCTTGGGGAAACAGGTGCTGCAGTCGGGCCGTTGTTGCTCGCTTACCTTAGTGCAATCTCCGGTCGCTGGGACAGTCCTGGCCATCGAGGTCTTCTTCACTTCAGCAATGACGACGGACGGCGGGCCGCCGTCATGGTCGAATATCGGCCGGATCCCTTCCACAAGAACAATGACGCGAGCTTTGTCGCATCAGGGGTAGGACGGTGAGCACGAACGTATATGTGAACAATCGCGAGGCCTGTTCGAAAGCGGCCAACGGCAAGTCCACGGCAGCGTTCCCGGACCCGTGCTGGAGTCCGCCGAATCCACCCGCCGGTCCTATCGTTGTGCCGTATCCAAACACGGCATACGCGAGAGATCTCGCAAACGGCACGAGTACGGTATTTATCTGTGGCTCAATGGTTGCACAGGCCGACACATCGTATTTTGCGAAAAGTATTGGTGACCAGGGGGCAACGGAATCGCTACCGAAAGGTGTTGCAACCGGCGCAATTGAAGGCAAGGCGTATTTTATTTCATGGTCGCATGATGTGATGTTTGAGGGTAAAGGGGTTCCTCGGCATGAAGATCTGATGACGCACAACCACGCTTCAGATCCAGGGAACACTCCGCCGCACATTTATATGGACAGCGATGCGATTCGACGCGATTGCTCTGGGGAGCTTAAGAAGGTTCAGGACGCTTGTAAAAAAACTGGCGATGATAAGGTACCGAAGCACGCCGTCTTGAACAAATTCCTGAGCCCGAAGACCCTGCAAAAACTTGATCAGCTTGAAGGCGATATCAAGAAAAAGCTCGAGAGCAATAGCGATACGGCTTGGATGGAGCATTGCACTGGGCTCTGGATCAAGCCTAGTGGCGGCGTCAAGGATGTGATCGACAAATTCAACAGCTTGCTGAAAGACATGACGTCCGACTTCAAGGACACTGTGAAGAACATGCTGACCCCCTTGGTCGACAAGGTGAAAGCCGAGGTTGAACAAAAAGTTGGACAGGCAGCTGCGAAGCGCGGAGCAGAACTCGGGGAGCGGGCACTGACGCGGTGGGGCGTAGGCGCTGTCGCGGGTGGTGGTATCTTCGATGAGGTAACTGAAATTGGTGCGACAGCATGGAACGCCTATGACTGGGCGAGTACCGCTTATCAGGGTTACCAGCTCAGCAAAGAGGCGTACAAGGCCGTTCAGGAAATCGGCGACATCAAGGATATGGTTGGACAGGCTTCGAAGGAACTTGAAGCGCTAGCTTCCGATGCAGCCAAGATGTCCCCGACACAGGCCATGGCCACCGGCATGGGCGTTCTGTCGCGCTTCAACGCATGCACGCGAGCACGCCGCTGTATCCTCGTTACCTATGACGAGACTAAAGCGCCGAAGAACCTAAACGGGAAAGGCTGTTGCCCAGGGCAAACGGGACACCACATCCTCCCTGATGAAATGACAAAGGGCGGGCGCTGCCCAGGATACGACAAGAACTCGGCACCGACGGTTTGCGTGGAAGGCACGAACAACAATAACGGTTCCCACGGCCTTATCCATAAGGCGATGGCTATCATGATCAAAGACCATACTTCTGGATTGTTCGGGAGCAACACACTGTCGTACGAAAAGGCGCGGGACTACGGCATTAGAAGCATTCGAGATACTTTTCCAGAGTCTCAGTGCAGTAGGAAGTGCCTGAAAACCCAGTTGGACTCGTACTATCGAAGTAAATGCAACCAGGACCTGCCTGCGGTTTCGGGAAGCTCCGGCGGTGGTGGGCAGGACGATAGCGCAACGGATACCGAAAAATGAACTCTGAAGGAAGCGGCATGATCACGGACCGGGAGTACAAGAACAGTCTGCATGGGTACTACATTACAGACTGTGTTGTCCGGAACCGAGACTACTTTCATTTCGCGGTGCGGAATGAGGCCGAAGGTGAGGACGCTAGTCCCTTGTCGGAAGAGAAAGTATCGAAGAAGATTGTCGGGTTCTATCTCGATGAGCCACTCGACAAGCGGATGGGGTCACGTGGCCTCACCGGGTTCGGCATGCTTCATGTCGGCGCGGCCAAACTGCCATCTGGGAAAGACCAGGTCGTTGCGGTCGACGACGGCGGGCAAGTATACGCAAGCGGCGGCGGACGGTCCGAAGTCGAAGCCGCCATTCCGATTAGTAAGGAAGGGCCTCGACGTGGTGGAATTCGACGCATCCGCATGATCGCGGGCCGGCTATATGCTGTCGGGGGATATAACACGGCATGCTTTAGAGCCAACGTCGGTGACTGGACATCTTTGTGCCTCAATCTGCCCATCCCCGATCCTGACAACGTCGACGCCGTCGAAGATGGAAGCTTCGCGGACATCGACGGGTTTTCGCACGACGATCTCTATGCTGTGGGCGGACGCGGCAATGCATGGCGCTTCACCGGTTCGAAATGGAAGCGCGTACCGTTGCCGACCAACATGCTGCTGACGTCCGTCTGCTGCACGCCGGATGGGAATGTATATATTGGAGCGCAGTCGGGAACGATCTTCAAAGGTCGCGAAGACACCTGGGTCATGATTCACCGTGGCGATATGACGTTGCCGTTCAAGGACATCGTGTGGCACGCAGGCAAGCTCTGGTGCACGTCCGATTACGGTGTGTGGAACATCGTCGACGACAAGGTCGTCGACGTCGAGCTACCGGCCGAAATCAAGGTATGCGCTGGTAATCTATCGGCCGCGGATGGAATGATGCTGATGGCAGGGGTACACGGCGCAGCGTATCACGACGGGATTGAATGGCGGCTGATCTTCAACCGCTTCGAGATGGATGAACGGGCCACTCGATAATGACGGTTCCTACGGTTGCAAGATCTCCTGTTATACGACCATTGCTGATGCGGCATGCACAGGATGCCGCGTTCTACTGGGCTCAGAGCGATAGCAGTTTATGTTCGCCGACAGTGTCGATCAAGAAATTGGCATCGTTTCATAGTCTGCTTGAGGCGAACCTCGATGGACTGCGTGTGGCGGGCGACGCCGGAATGCTGATGGCGCGCAGAGAGCTTGATCGCTGGAAATCCCAGGGCGACGCGTTCGTATACGGAGTGCTCTCGCTCGAGAGATACGCCGACAGCCAGTTTGAACCTGCGTGGGATTTGCTCGACGAGCATGCAGAGTCGACTGTATACGGGTTCAGTTGCGCGATCTCATGGGCGTCGCGTAAGGCGGTCTTCGCCCGACTCGAGCAATGGAAAGCGGCCGCTCACTCGCTTCCGTTGGCGCTATCGGTATTCGCGCGGCGGGAGCTTGCTTTGCCGATCGCCTCACCGGACGTGGCTCGATACTTCGATCATGAATCGCATTGGGTGCGGGTCGCGGCGTGCAATCTCGCAGCAGAACTCCCTGTTGCATCCGCTCGAGATTTCCTTCTTCGCGCACTCGATGATGACGACCTAGGCGTCCAAATCGCCGCTGCTGACGCTTTGTTGAAGTTTGGACGTGATACAAGAGTGAGGCAACGACTCGTCGACATGGTCGGGCGATGCAAGCTATTGGCTGAGGAGTGGCGCGGTTTGGCAAAGCAAATCGCACTTGCGCGACTGGACCGACTAGCCAGATACCTTGGGCATGCGGTGAACTGTGGCGACCATGAGGCCCGCGAAATATTTGAGGCGCTTCCCGCTGAACTAAAAATGCCGTTCGTCGCCCATCATGGTGATCCGGTGTTTGTCGACGATCTTGTCGCGCAGTTGTCCGAGAACAGATTGTCTGACACCGCATTTCAGGCGATGCATTTAATTACTGGCATCGATTTGGATGACAGCCAGTTTCTGGTTAGAACGACACCGATGCCCGATAAGGATTCGGACGAGGACTCCTTGCAGCAGCTTGATTCGGCGCGGTTGCAACCGGACCATAGCGCAATAACCGACTGGTGGGATAAAAACCGGGCTCACTTCAGGAGCGGAACTCCGTGGCTGGTAGGGTCGTCGGCTTTGAACCACGAACATATCGGCCGGATCTTTCATTTGGGATCGCAGTTGCAACGGTTCGCGGCTCAAATGCACGCGTTTTCGCATGGCATTTCGATTTCCAAGTTGGACATCCGAACACCCATGTGGCGGCAACCGGTGAATTCTGCTTAGCTGGTTGATCGGACCTATGGCGTCGCACGTGACTCTTCTACCGCATTTCGGAACTAGGATCAACATAGCTTGCTGCTCAAGTTCATAAAATCATCAGCCGGCACGACCGAGAGTTATCTCACTTTCTTAGCAGGCCGTTGAAATACCTCGGTCGGTCCTGCATGATGTAGGTTCCCGAGATCAAGGAAGAACAGGCCGATGCGAGGTGCGGGCGGTTGCAACGAATCGTTGTTCAGCACGGTGAGGCTAGAAGAATTTGTTCCGCAGACGCATCGCTGCGATCCTGACTGGCGCGAACGTCAACGATGTTACGCAGTTGCAGCCGCTGATCTACGCGATTCCATCGATTCGCGGCCTGCGCGGCCACCCGATTCAACGGCCTCGCGTGGTCTACGCCGATCGCGGATACGACTCCGAGCGGCATCGGCGAGCCCTGCGCAATCGCGGTATCCAGCCAGTGATCGCGAAGCGCCGGACCGGACACGGCAGCGGACTCGGCAAGTATCGTTGGGTGGTCGAACGCACTCCCTCCTGGCTCCACAGTTTTCGTCGCTTACGCACTCGCTTCGAGCGACGGGCTGACATTCACGAAGCATTCCTGAAACTCGGTTGCTCGCTTGTCTGTTGGAACATCTTCAGGCGTATCGAGCAGCCCTTTTTGAACTAGCCTCTTAGAAGTTTCCGACTAATAGCCTCGTTCTCGGGACTTCCAGTATTCTTTCGGGAACTTCAGTGGGATCGCGATGGCAAAGGTACGAAAGGCGTTCGACAGCGTGCGGGCATCTCGGGATGGCCATGAATTCCATGAAGCTTGGGTAGCACGTAAATGTCTGGGACTGTTATTGCCCAGAGACGATCTTGTCGGTATCGCCATCGAAGGATTTGGCACAGAAGATCAGAAGCTTGTCACTGCCGAGGCCAATGAAATTGCCGATGCGGTGCTGTACTTTGGTCGGCGCGCGACGTTCTCCGAAGCGAGGCAGGTCGTAGTCGTACAGGTGAAGTATTCCAAGGCTGCGGAACTTAAGCCTTTCCGTGCTTCCGATGCCAAGAAGACTTTGGATAAATTCGCGGGAATCTATCGCGCGCACAAGCGCAACCATGGCACCGAGACAGCGCGCGACAAGCTTCGCTTCGAGCTGGTTACGAATCGCCCGATCGCAGCAGTCTTCACCGACGCGCTGCTTGGTCTGGCTCGAGGCAACCTACTCGACGGTGAGACGAAAGAACAGGCAACTCAAATCACAGCTGCTTGCAAGCTGAGAGGCAAGGATCTCGCTGAGTTCGCGGCGCGCGTCGTGATGGTCGGTTTGACCGGCGATCTGCGGTCCAACAAGGAGCAGCTGGCCATCACGCTGGCTGATTGGTCACCGGCACGTGATCACATGGCGGCCATTCGCCTCAATAGCATACGAGAGATGGCGCGAGATAAGGCTGGGCTCGCGAAGCAGCACCGCAACGTAATCGCACGCACCGATGTCTTCGCTGCGCTTCAACTTTCCGATGACCGTGACCTGCTACCTTGTCCGGCAAGCTTTCCGGAGGTGGGTGCGATCGTGGATCGCGTGCAATTGGACGATGCCATCGCTCGGATCCCCCGACTCACCAAGCCATTGGTCATCCACGCTGAAGGTGGCGTTGGCAAGACTGTCTTCATGACCTCCCTAGCGTCCCGACTGTCGTCGTCGCACGAGACAGTGTTGTTCGACTGCTTCGGCATGGGGCAATACCGCGCGCCTGACGATGCCAGACACTTGCCCGGACGAGGACTCGTCCACATTGCCAATGACTTGGCTTGCCGCGGCTTGTGCGATCCGCTACTACCCTCGACGAGCAACAGCGAAGACATTGTTCGTGCGTTTCGCGTGCGCTTAGAGCAGGTGGTCGCCACACTACGCCTCGGCTCGGCCGACCGGCAACTAATCTTGTTCTTGGACGCGATCGACAACGCGAACGAACTCGCACGTGATCGTGGCCAGGATGCTTTTCCGAAGCTACTGCTCCAAAGCCTGGAACACGGGATACTAATTCCGGGCCTGCAGGTGGTGGTCAGCGCACGCAGCCATCGACGCCAAGCTGCGACAGGCGGTGCGTCCTGCGAAGAACTGGAGCTTCGGCCGTTTACGGAGCCCGAAACGCATACGTTTTTGGGTTCCCGTATTTCGAAACTGACAGAAGCGATGGTGCAGGTCGCTCAATCCCGCTCGCTGGGAAACGCACGTGTCCTCGAGCACTTAGCCAAGGAGCCTGACCTACTTGCGCCGTCTGAGATCGGGAAGTTCATTGAGCTCGACGACTTGATCCGACAGCGCATCTCGGATGCGCTGGTCGAGGCGAGGAGGTTGGGCAACACCGACGCGAACATTCGAGCGTTTCTCGCGGGCTTGGCTACGCTGCCGCCACCAGTACCTCTTAAAGAGTTTGCTCAGGTCAATGGCATGCCTGAGGGCGCCGTAAGGAGCTTCGCTGCCGACTTGGCCCCCTTGCTTGAACAAACGAGCCATGGGCTGATGTTCCGTGACGAGCCAACGGAGACTTTGATTAGGCACGATTACGCCGCCGATGCAACGACGTTGCGTATCCTGGCGGACAATCTTCTCGCGATGCAGTCGACTTCGGTCTACGCGGCCACGACCTTGCCGGAACTGCTCCTGCAGTTGTCGGATGGCGATCGCCTGTTTCAACTGGCGTTTGACGAAAGGTTGCCGACAGCGATCACCAGCAAGGTTGGGCAGCAAGCGATCCGCCACGCGCGCTTGAGGGCGGCGGTCGGACACTCGGTTCGTGAGAGCGAACTCGATCATCTGGTGCCGTTGTTGGTTGAAATGTCTACGCTGGCTTCGGTAGATCAGCGCGGGACCCAGTACCTGCTGGATCATCCTGATCTCGTCGTGACCGCGCGGGATATCGACTCATTGCGACGCCTGTTCGAAGCTCGGACCAAGTGGGCAGGGTCTCGCCATGCACGCCTCGCTATTGCTCACGCGCTTATGGGCGAGAGCGCTGACGCCGTCCGACATGCGCAATGGGTCTCCGAGTGGCGCGCGCACTACTATCAGCAAAAACCCGACCATTTTCAGGACCGTGCCAGTCCGACGGTTATGGATATGGCGGCAATCCCGTTTTGCCATTTAGCGAACGGCAACGGTGAGGCGGCGGCGCATGACTTAGAGGGGTGGATTGACTGGTACGCCTATGATGTCGCGAAGGCGACGTTTGAAATGGCGAGTCGCCCCGAATCTAGGCTCCTCTTCGCCCCCGATGTTATGGACCGGTACTTGGCCAGCCTGAACACGTTCGGGCCGCTGGCGGCGGCCGTTCGGTACGCGACTAGCGACGAGAATCGTAGGCGTGACCTCATCGTCACTCTGGCTAGAGTGTGCGCTAACGAGAAAGCGGTCGATCTGGGCAAAGACCACCATCGAACCGGCCAACCGGCAATCGTTCGAGGCCTTCTCGAGGCTGCAGCGGCCGCCATCGCGCTGGAAATGCCAGTGGAGGCCAAGGCAATTGTTGATGCGTTGCCTCCTGTGCCGCCGACATTGCACTCCTTTCGGGAGCCCCATTGGGCCGGTGAGGTCTACCCGTTTGTGGCGCGGCAGGTTATCGGGTGTATCGCGGACGGTGAGCCGATCGATGATCGGCACTTGCTACCACGCGAACTGATCGAATTTGCTCAAAAAGTTCCGGCCGACACCCGCGGAAGCGAATTCCGCAAAGCACTTCAAGCAGTGCTCGAATCGGAATACCGAGCGAAGGGCGAGTCGCCTGATGCCAAAGAACGGATCAGCTACGATGACAAGACGTCGGCGGAGCGCTTCCTCGATCAACACCTGTCGACTTGGGTGAAAGTCGCGAATGCGTTCGCACAGGCCTTGGGTAGTGGACACGGTCGTGCTGCGGCCACCCTGTCGCCACTGACGAGTTTGTGGAAACAGCTCCGCGTCAAGGAAGACCATTACTCCGGTAGCAAGAATACCCAGCGACAGCACAACGCGGTTGGGGAGCGTCTATTGACCCTCGCGCTCGTTGCAAACCTCGACGCGAACCCATCGGAACTCTCGACGTTCGTTACCGCTGCCGCCGAACCCGGGACAACGCCGGTGCCGAAGATCATTGAGCTGGTGGAACTGCTGGCCGCTCGCCCGGCCTTCCAGGCATTGGCCGGTGCGCTTGCTGTCAAAGTGAGCACCGCGATAGAACAGGAAAATGAAGTGGGAGCGCGCGCGGAGCATTTTGCCCGCCTCGGCCAGGCCTTGGCTGTGGCAAGTCCCTCCGAGGCGGTTGAGTACTTCAGGCGGGGCCTGGATCAGTTGGACGCAATCGGCTCCGGTGATTACCGATTCGTGGACGGACTGATGCACCTCGCCAGCACGCTGAAAGGCGACCATATTGACGATCGAGATAGTCACGCCTTGTCCAACATCTGCGAACTCAATCTTGGGGAGGAGCGGAAGTTCCACTGGGGCATGTTTGGAAATGCGATGTCTAGGGCGTCTGGGCTGAAAGGTTTGGCGAAACTGGCGCGGTGGCAAGACCGCGATCGAATTTCGCTCGATTACACTTTGCTGCCCTATCTGCGAGCTTTAGTCGAAGATGACCAGCTCGATCCTGACCTCGCCGTGATTTTGCTGCGACTTTCCAACCCTGCCGAGCTCTATGTCTGTGGCACCGAGCAGTTGGTTGCCACGCTCGAGACCAAGGTCTATAGGCACCAAGTGCTCCTGGTGCGCGAACTCGTTGCTCAGTATCTGCAGAATAATCCAGGCTCGTTGAGCTCTGAAACCCCACGCGTTCTCGCACAGTTCGCAAAGAATGTGTTGGGCGAAAATTCGCGGGAATGCGGTTACCTTTTGGCTGCAGCTGAAAGGATCGAGGTGGCGTGTGACGACTACAACACGCTCAATAACTGGCGTCCATCCGAACCCAGGCACAGTGCAGTCGAACGGCAGAGCGAGGAAGCAGCAGCTCGGACTGCTGTCTTGGCCCTCGCGGCCGATCTGAACCCACTCGATGACGTTTCGGTGGCTCGCGCGCTCGACGCGGCCTGTGCCGTGCGAATTGGGATGAGATTCTCGCGTGACGTACTTGATGTGCTGAGGGCGAAAGTCGCATTTTCGGACTGGCCGCAGTACATCAAGCTCATCGCACGTCAAGGTTTGCTCGATCTATACGACAAGGAATATGAACTTCGGCAGTGCAAGGAGCAGTGGTCTGGCGCATCTTTGGCTGTAAGTAAGGCATTGCGGGACTGCGCTGAAATCATCGTATGCGAAAACGCGCTCGAGTTCATCTCGTCGGACTATTTGTCGACGTATCACGTCAAGGCGTTTCAGGATGTCTGTGGCGTTGATCGCTGCACGCTGTTGATGTTTCTGATTCGAGAGCTATCGCATCCGAAATCCCCCGTTCCTGCATCCGTATGGC
The DNA here is from genome assembly GCF_001526365.1 of Burkholderia sp. MSMB1835. Lineage (NCBI taxonomy): Bacteria > Pseudomonadati > Pseudomonadota > Betaproteobacteria > Burkholderiales > Burkholderiaceae > Burkholderia > Burkholderia sp. MSMB1835. Next base: position 161,139 of record NZ_LOYP01000042.1, on the reverse strand, counting down.
TCAATTTTGCTGCGGAGTTCAACGAGCTGGCGATGCCGGGCGTGGGTCAGACGGCGCTGACTCGTCTGCTCCAAAGCGGTCCGGCGAAGCTTGCTTCCAGTGCCGAGGATGGTCCTTGGAAGCCAGAGCTGTATTCGAACGGCGACCCTGTCGAAACGACGGCTGGGTTGATCTGGTTTGTGTTGGGTTCTCCGGTGGGCGAGCGACGATGGATGGCAGCCCACAGTTTGCGTACCGCGATTCGGTTAAGTCGTGCTGACGTACTGGACGCTGTCATCACGCACTTCGATCGACGTTGTTCTCCCTGTTTTCAGGCGCCCGAACTGCCGTTCTACTATTTGCACGCACAGCTTTGGCTTTTGATCGCCATGGCTCGGATCGCTCTGGAAGCGCCTGCTGAGATCGCACGGCACAGCACATTTTTGGAGAAGATCGCCTTTGATCCATTGGACAAACATGTGCTTCGCAAGCACTTCGCCGCTCGGGCGCTGAACGCGTGCGTGCAACGCGGAGAGATTACGCTGTCAAAATCCAAGATGAAGGTATTGGACGCGGTCAATTGTTCCCCTTATCCGTTCAAGCGGTCGAAGGACTATGTAGGCAATTCATATCGGCGATCGCGGCCCGAAGGTGTCGACAGACCCAAGCCGGAGTTACATCTGGACTATGATTTCGACAAAGACGACGTCGCGCACATGGCCAACCTATTCAGACATCCGCATTGGGAAACGGTGGATGCCGTGACTGTTTGGGTGCGTCGACATGACGCCGGCATCACGCACATGCACGAAACAAAGGGCAGATTGCAGTCTGGTCGTGACTACGTCAGAGGCATCAACCCCGACTATCACACGTACGGAGAGCAGCTATGCTGGCATGCGTTGTATGGCGTCGCTGGCGATCTACTCGCTGGGCACCCTGTCGTGCGCGGACCGTACGACGACAACGATCCGTGGGGAAAATGGCTTGGGCGTCAGGTTCTAACGCATGCGGACGGCCTATGGTTGGCAGATGGCACGGATTGGCAGCCCGTCGATACGTGGAACACGCTGCGTGTCGCGGGTCAGAAGGGTGTCGAACTGACAAGTGATTCAGCGACATTGCAGGCGTTGCTCGGGATCGAGTCGGCAGTTGGCGACTGGTTAGTTGTGGACGGAGACTGGAATTCAACGGAGGGCATTGGTATCTGCGTGATGTCTGCTTTAGCGCCACGCGGTGAGAGTGTCGCCTTGGCCGAGGCCGTCGCCGCGGCAGATCCCTTTCAAGCCTATTTTCCGCGACTTCGACCGTATGAGGACGACGATGCTTCCGAGGCGCAGCGGAACGCGCCATACTTGCCGTGGATCGTGGTTCCAGATGATGATGCTCGGCTGGATGAGGCCGATTCGCTGGGCGCGTCGACGGCCGCCTCGCGTCGACGACTGAGCCAGGCAGCCATCGGCTTTGGGCAGCTTACATCGACCGATGCGTTTGGCCGTGCGTGGGTGAACCCATCACGCGAGGTGTTGGTGCGCTCTGAAGTGTGGATGGACTCTAGCCACAGGCGAGAACGCCGAGCTATGGGAGCACGACTCCTCTGCCGCGCATCCTTAGTTCACGACTATCTCGCTGCGAACGACGCGGATCTTCTCTTGTTGGTTCGCTTACGGAGCTATAACGAAGGTTATGGTCGCGAGCGCTCTCGCTACTGGCACACCACCGGGGTCGTGCGCGTGACTCCGTCGCTAGCGGTCAGTTTCCACCCAGGCCGAACCAACGAACTGCACGAATCGGAATACTAGCGGTGCATGATTTAACTCGCTGGCAGGTGTTGCCAGGCTGACAAAACTCCGCTTCACGCGCATAGCGAAAGTGCTAGCGCGGCAGAGTGTCCGCCGTTGCTGATAGCTGCTTGATATAAGTGCCCGTTCATCCAGCGGGTGTCTAAAGAGGTGGGGCGGAAAACTTACTGTGGAACGACGTCCAAGCCAGTAAGTCCCGCTCCCTGTTTTCTGTCACCGCATCTAAGGCTGATGCAGTGGTCAAGTATTATGAAAATCATAAAGGCACTTAATCTCTTGGTTACTTGCCAAATATAATCAAGCGCCAGTGCGCTATACTTTATAAGTATGGCTATGCCTTGGGGCGCACTTCTTTATCAGGACTCGATTTTGTTTCAGATGTCTTGCTCTCTGGAAGTGATGCCACAGCGACATTTTTCATCCACGCTGGCCATTGAGCAACGTCCTTCTTTGAAGCTTCAAATTGCGCCAGAAACTTGGCCATCTGCTCATTGTTCATATGATCGCCTCTTTCAGTCGATTGACGCAGTACTGTCTATAATTATATCCTCTACCAGGATATATGTCAAAACAAATCGCTTCAGCTTGGGTTGTTTTGCAATTTCGTCTCTGTCTAAAATCTGACCTTTTGCATTCTTTCTGTCCGTTGTCATTGTAAATAGCTCCATGTATCGCCGGGGAGCTACTCCAGAAAAGGCGCGAAAAGATGCTTTGCTACGTGGTAATTCACTTGGTTCGATGAAAATTGAATCGTCGTAAAGTTCGGCAGTTCGGCTTTTGTCGTAAGGTTCGATGAATACGACTTCAGATAATCCACTCGATAGAATATGTCTTGCGCAGATGTGGCATGGAAACGTTGTGCAGAAAAGTCTATTTCCGGATAGGGGAATTCCATTTCTTGCTGCTTGAGTAATTGCTGCCATTTCGGCATGAACCGCTCGGCCAAATTCTATTACATCAAAGAGCTTGGAATTTTTTAGATAATTTCCATTGCCGGTTAGACTTTCGTTGGTTAACTCAATGTCGCTCTTTGTTTCTGCTTCGTTGGAAAGCCATTTAGCTTCGCGAAGCTTTGAAAAAATCTCCTCGATTAATTCGCGCTTGATGGTCACATTTGAGTCATGCCCTAACTCGAAGTCCCGTGTGCATTGGCTGTCTTCTTCCCAATAAAGGCCGCCTCCGAATTTCGGAACTTCATTGCAACCAGTGGACAGCAAATCACCGTCTCTCGAAATTACTGCTGCCCCAACTTGTCGCGATAAATCTAGCGACCGTAGGGCGGCCGCTTGGGCAAAAAACATTCCTTGTTCGTCGCGGGTAGGAGAAATGTATGGATCGCCGAAGATGAGGCGGATTAATCTGCGAATATTTTCATCAATCCCTGCCGCTGAGCCACTTGTTATAAAATAATCAGCAATTGGGAATGTCGCCCCAACGCTTTGGCCATATTTTTTTCCGTCTTCTTCTGCATAGTCTCGATTGATGAGCTCGACAGCATACTCTTCAGCTTTTGTGCGAATCTGGGGCGATTTGGCGAATTTTCGCTCCATGTGTTTGATGCGTGCGGCTCGAGGAGAATAGACGGAAATGAGTGTAAAAGCTTTTCCGTAAACATCACGATAAAGTTCAACTTCTTCGGGTCTTTTGAACGAGCGGATTATATAGGCAACTCGGGGTGCGGGTTGCTGACGATCACCCGTTTTTTCTTCCCGTGTTGCTCGTATTTTCGCGATTCCGAGTCGACCAACTATGTCAGCTTGCTGAGTTTTACTTCGTAAATCTGTACCTAGGGACATCAACTTACTGATGCGGTCGTATTCATTGCTGGGGTTAAATTTTTCCTTTATGAAGCTTGGAATGAGGTCGCTAAGCGAAATGACGACAGGCTCATAATCAACTGCCATCAGCTGAGATTTGAGTGAGTTGCATACGGCAGTCAAATCGACACCGGTTGGACCAACTAACCCAAATACTAACTCGATGTCATTCGTCGGATTTGATCGCTTTTCGGCTTGGCCGATAGCGACGAGTTCATGATTTGTCCCCGTTTTTTGATTTTTCTTCATCTCTTTTTGCTCGCTTCCATGGTCAAGGTCGGCGCTCGCTCGGTATTTAGATGATCATGGCGTCATCTTGAGGAATTTCTTAATAGGTGACTTCCCGAGATGCCGATGGCCGATGCCAAGATCTGAGCGCGACTGGGTGATCGTGAATCTGCTCCTGGAGGAGGTCGGTGTCGGCAGATGCATCGAAGCGGTAAGGGGTACTAGGGCCCTTGATTGCTTTTTTGTTGACGACTGTTAGGGACTGTTGGCGCAGTGTGGGGCCGACAGTAAAGAAAGGATGCCGACAGTATTTTCGTTCTTGACCCGCTATTGGCAGATTCGCTCTATGGCGCGCGGCATGCTTCACTCAACGGGGATGCGTAAAATGCCAGTGACCTTAGCTCGGACCACTACTTGGGAGCCTTGTGCAAACTGGTCTCGCGGGACATCGTTGCGAGGAAGTCCAGCATAGCGAATTGGCCCGGGCGTATCGGTTCATCATTCGAGCGATTGCACCCTCAGCTTATCCGGCCCCACTAATTTCGAGAGATCTTATATAGGGCAGCAGATCTTCCGTACGCCCTTCCGACACAAGCTGTTCAGCAGTCTTGTAGTCAAAGGGTGGCAGCGGTTCATTGCGAAACCAGAAGAGCGTGCTCTGCACGTCGCCGGAGATATCGGTTGCTGCCCGAATGGTCCGAAGCGCCTCTCGAAGGAACTTCTGCACGCTCTCCGAGCCCGCCAAGCGGCTCACCGTGTTGCGGTGTACATGGGCCAGCCGCGCGAGCGTCTGCATATCGATGTGCAAGGCGACAGCGAAACGCCTTGCCGAGATGATCGGAGCGATGCTCGTCGGTTCTCTCAATGACGCCATGAATTGGGCGAGATCGCTGGAACTGCCGGTAATGTCGGATTCCATGGTGGCGTCCAGTTGCACACTATATGCACATTTATAGCACATGTGCACCCACTTCGGCCTGCATATCTCAACCTGGCAGGGCAAGGAAAGCACGGATGCGGCTCAGAGGAGTCGATTCGACCTTGTCGGCAACGTTGAGATTGCGCGGCCCAATATCAGCGCAAGTTTTTGATTTTTATTGGATTTTTGAATGCCTTTCGTACAGAGTTCAACTTTTCTGCGAATTCTGTAGGGAAAGGTCACCTTTTCTGCCACTCCTTCGCGAGGAAATTCGCAGAAAAGATGATCAAGTCATTGATTTGCATGGACCGTCGAGATCACCTTTTCTGCGAACCTACAGCGGTGCCGAGTGGCGGGTTGTAGGGCCTCAATCCCCAAACCGGAATCCGAAGTCGATTCGAAGCCGGTTACGGCCACGCGCTATACCGCGATGCAGGCGCACGGGTAAGAAGGAGTCGGCGATCTGCCCAACGCGCCGGGTTTGGCGACGTACCGGTAGCGTCGAGGCGCGCGCCTCGAACGCTTGCAAACGGACGACACGGGCTCGATACGATGGCCATGTGCGTGGTACGGAGCGATCCGCGGCTTCGCGTGGATGCTGCTCACACGCGCCGGCAGCGTGCTTGCGGACTCAACCGCCCCTTTCCACAAACAGCGGGTCGATATTCGCGTTCAAGCGCTCGGCACCGCGCCAGGTCCGGCTGTCGACGATTTCGTCGACCATCCCGACGATCATCCGTTTCCCCTCGAGCACCGCTTGCGAATGCGAGCGCGCCGTATTTTCACAGAGCGCCCAGGTGATGTAGGCGCCCCGGATCGGACTCCACGAGATCGACTCTTCCCAGAACGCATTGCCGCTGACCGCGCAACATGGCGTCACGGTGTCGGCGATGCCGCCCCGGGCGAGTTCCATCGAGAGATGCATCGCATCGAGTTCGAACAGGATGTCGAGTTCGACGTTGCGACGGACCATCGCGTGCTCGATGGTCGAGCGGATGACGTTCTGTTTTCCCGCCAGCGCGAGTTTGCGATCGCCGAGACGCGACAGCGGTACCGCCTTGTCGGGCCTCAAGCCGGCGTCCCTGGCGCTCACGAGAACGAGGGGCTCCCGAACGAGTGGTGTATGGACATAGCCCTGCGGCGGCGACGCTTCGAACGGGACGATAGCGAGATCCAGCATGCCCGAATGCATGACATCGCGCAGCTCGTGGCTCACGCCCTCGTGAACACGAAGCCTCACGCGCGGATAGTCGGCGACCAGCCGCGCCACGAAGTTCGATGTGAAGAGATTGCGCCAGGACGGTGCAACGCCTATCGCCAACTGGCCCGCGGCGCGGTCGCCGACCTGCTCGACCAAGGCGGTCAACTGCCGAAGAATGGGTCTTGCTCGCTCCGCCAGCAGCATGCCGGCCTCGGTCGGCTGAACGCCGCCCCGCGTTCGCGTAAAGAGTTTCGCGCGAAGTTGATGCTCGAGCAGCGCGATGTGGCGCGACAGCGCCGGCTGGGAGAGCCGCAAGTCGATGGCGGCCTTGTTGATACTGCCGAGTTCGGCCACACGCAAGAAGTACTCGATAAGACGGGAGTCCACTGGCGCCTCCGTGAGTTCCGGCTCGATCCATTGCAGAAGTAAAGCAGGCGTAACACCGTTATTCAATAGATGGATAACGGTGATAGAAACGCCACATTATCGGGATAACGAAGCGTTCGCTAGCATTGAAGCAATCACATACGAGGTCATCGACCGAAACAGTCCCATGGCAACCCCTTGTATCGAGCATTTCAGGAGCTTGTGCCTCCGTAGCAAGGACGCGACGATCGCCGCATTCGGCAGGCGGAAGGGCAGCCCGTGACGGCGGCAACCACGTCCCGTGCCAGTTGGAGTGCCCGTCGCGGCTGGGTCGCGCTCGCCGTCGGCTATCAATGGTTCTACAACGGCGCCAATTTCCTGGCTTTCAAGGTCGCCGGGAACGCGTTGCATCCGCTGATGGTGGCGACATTGCGCTTCTCGCTCGCGGCGCTGGTCGTTGCGCCTTTCGCGCTGGCTCGCTGGCGCCGTTCGCCTGCGTCGGTCCGCGAGTCGGGTGGGGCGGCGTTGATCGGCGTCATCATGCTGGTGGCCAGTCAGGCGCTCGCGATCTGGGGCACGCATTTTCTGCCGGCAGGGGTGGCCGCGGTATTCGGTTCGTCTTCGCCGCTCTTTCTGGCGTTGTTCGCATGGGCGGTGTTTCATCGGCCGCTGACAGGCCGTCAGGTCGCCGGGGTCGCCATCGGCTTTGCCGGTCTCGCGCTGATGGGCTGGACGTCTGCCACCGGCGGCGACTTCCGCCCGATGGGCGCCGCACTTGCGCTTGCCGGGACGGCCGCGTGGGCAGCCGGATCGCTGCTTGCGCCGCGACTGGCGTTGCCTCGCGATCCCGTCATCAGCCTGGCGATACAGCTGATATCGGCCGGTGCGGTGCTCGGCGCGATCGTCGCGGTGTCGGGGATCGCTGCGACGACGCATCTTGCGCGCGTATCGCCGGCGGCATGGGCTGCACTCGCGTTTCTCGTCGTGGCGAGCACGCTGATCGGTTACGCCGTGTTCCTGACGCTCAACGCCCAGGTCTCGACGACGCTCGCCAACACCTTCAACTATGCGGCGCCGGTGATCGCGCTGGGTCTCTCGGCGCTCTTGCTGCACGAGCCGTTGACGCGCGTGAAGCTGATGGCCGGCGGCATCGCGTTGGTGGGGGTGGCGCTGATGATCGAACGCAAGTAGCCCGGCGAACGGCAGCCCTTTCGCCTTCGGCAAACCTCTGAAATCAACCGGAGCTTCGGATCATGACGGAGACATCTCGACACTCGCTGGTATCGCGCACGCTCGACGTGACGGGTCGGCCGACGCACTATCTCGAGAGCGGGCCGGCCGAGGGACCGCCGATATTTTTTCTGCATGGCTGGCCGAGCTTGAGCTTGATGTGGCGCGCCCAGATGGAGGTCTTCGCCGCCGACGGCTGGCACTGCGTCGCGCCGGACCTGCGCGGCTACGGCGGCTCTTTTGCGCCTGAAGCCAACGACGCCTACACCATCGAGGCCGTTGTGAAGGACATGACCGAACTCCACGATCATCTCGGCGGCGAGCCCGCGATCTGGGTGGGGCACGACTGGGGTAGCGTCGTGGCCGCCGAGTTGTCCGCACATGAGCGCGAGCGCAGCCGTGGCGTCGTGCTGACGTCGCTGGCCTATCAACCCGACGGGCACGCGCTGAGCACGGTCGTTCCGCTGATCGACCGGACGATTTATCCTGCCGACGCGTATCCCGATGGCCAGTGGGACTACTACCGCTACTACACGACGCATTTCGACGCGGCGGTAGCCGACCTGGATGCGGACCGGACAGCATCGCTGGCGTCGATTTTTCGACCGGGCGACCCTGACGGGATCGGCAAGGTGTCGCCGAATGCGGTCGTCACGCGCAATGGAGGGCGTTTCGGCGCCGCGCATCGTGCGCCGCCGACTCGCCCCGATCCGGCTCTGTGGCCGCCGGCGGACTTTGACGCGCTGGTAGCGTCGTTCGATACGCATGGCTTCCGTCCCGCCTGCGCGTGGTATCTGAACGACGAGGCCAACATCGCTTATGCACGCAGCGCGCCGGATGGCGGCCGTCTGTTGCAGCCGGTACTGTTCGTCAACGGCGAATTCGATCAGATTTGCAGCATCACCGGAAATCGCCAGGGCGACCCCATGCGTGCGGCATGCGCGGACCTGACCGTGACGACGATGCCGGCGGGGCATTGGTTGCCGCTGGAATGCAAGGCCCGGCACATCGAAGCGCTTCGCGCGTGGCTTCGAAGCAAAAACCTTTGATGCAGCGAGACATCGCTCGGACCGCGAACCGTAAAATGCCGGAACGAGCGCCGGCCGCGACGGCGGCGTCAGGTATCGTCAGCGACATGTGGATCCGAAGATGGGCTGGATTGATCGAATCAACGCGCGATTGACCCGCTTCGCCCGCCGCCATGAGCCCGCGAGGTACATCGAGGCCGATGGCGTGCGACTGGTTTTCCCGAACGGCACGGAAAAGCGGCTGCCCTTCGCTGTGCTCGTCGGCGCGCGGGCCGAACTGCGCGACATCTTCGTGGGCGACATGGTTGTCCTGATGCTGCGCTTCGACGACGGCACGTGCGTCGAGTTCGGGCAGGACGATCCGAACTGGTGGGCGCTGATGGAGGGGCTCGACCGCTCAGGCCGCATCGCCAGGCCCTCCGCCGAATGGCAGCTCGAGGTGATCGCCGCCTCGGGCGATTCTGCCGCCATCGACTTGATGTAGCGGACCTGGCGATATCGACATGCTCTGCGCCCACCTGGCGGCGAGCGGGCGTGCGATGATCCGGTGGATCCGGTGGAAACGGATCGCGATGCCTCGTTCCTCGCCGCTACCGGCCGGGCCATCCGAGCTTTTGTGCCTGGTCGAGCGAGGCTCGCACGACCAGGCGATGGAAAGGCGCGATCACGCCGAGATAGGCGCGGCCCAGCGGACGATTGTAGAAGACGAGCGTAGTGAGTATCAGTTGCCGGGGCCGATCCTCGGAGGCAGGCTGCACGAGAACCGACACGCGGAAATCGAGATGGGCGTCGTCCTCGCCGAGAATGATCTCGTCTTCGTGCCGTTCGAACACGCGGAAAATACTGAGCCGATCGTCCTTCGCGGCTTTCAGGTCGATCGTCGTTTTAAGGCCGAAGGGCCGGACGGCAATGTCGCGAATTCCCTGCAGCATGGCGATCCATTGGGGTTGTCCTGCGAAGACGTATCGCGCGAGAGATTCTGCGTCGTTGCAGGCCGTCGCCGGCAACTCCACCGAAAATGCGTCGACAAAATCGGCGGTGCCGTACGACCGGCTCAGCCTCGAGATCGCCGGCGGGCCGACCTGCTCGGCCTTTTTCGGTTGCTTCTGCATGCCCACTCTCCCTGCGTTCACGTTGTCCGGCTGCCTCGGCGCGACCCGAATGGACGCAGTCGAGAGAATGAGCGCGACGTGTTCTCGCTTGAGCCGACGCAAACCGATCGTGGCGGTCCGGCAATGAGCATCGGACCGGATCACCGCTCCGGAGCGGCCCACCTTTGGACGCTGATCTCTGCCAGCGCTTCGAATACAGCCGGCGTGCGTTCCAGGCGGGCGATCGTGCGTGCGCCTTCGAGGGCGGCCACTAATGCGGCCGCGGCAGAGGATGCGCGCGCGGGAACGAAACCGCACCCCCTGAAATGCTCGGCAATAATCGCGGTCGATTCGGCAAATCCACGCGCCACGCGTTGGGTCAGCTCGGCGTCGAGCGCGGGCAGTTCATTCGCGAGATTCTGCATCAGACATCCATACTGGAAATCGGAGGCGACCATTTCGGCCGCGAACGCGCTGAAAAGTCGATGAACGAAATCCAGCGCATCGCCCGCCGTACTCGCCGAGATATCCCGTAATACAGCCATTCGCTTCGCAACATAATTGTCGATTGCTTCTTCCGCGAGTTGCGCCTTGCCCCGTGGGAAATGAAAGTAGAACGACCCTTTAGGCGCGCCGCTTTCTTCGAGTATCTGGGTCAAGCCGGTCGCGGTGTAGCCCTGGATGCGGAATAGGCGCTCGGCCGTGGCAATGGCGCGAGCGCGCGCGTCAGTCTTGCGTGTCATGCCGACAACCTACCACGTTCCGCTTGACGTCGCTATGGCGATCGCCATAGTATGGTGATCACCATATATCGGAGGCGAGCGATGTCCCGTTACGCAATCCCGCCATCGGCCTCCCGACGAGCGGTGCTGGCGATGGGCGCGGCCGGCCTGGTTGCGGCGTTACTTCGACCGGCCCGCGCAACCCCTCAGGGAGGAGCTGATTTGGGCACGTCGACATATGGCGAAGGAACGCTTCCCGGCGGGGTTCGCTCGCGCATGATCCATGGGGTCAACGGCCTCGATGTCCATGTTCTCGAGGCCGGTTACGAAAGTCCCGGCCGGCCGCTCGCGCTGCTTCTGCACGGCTTTCCGGATCTGGCCTACGGTTGGCGACACCTTCTCCCGATCCTGGCTGACGCCGGATATCACGTCGTTGCGCCCGATCAGCGCGGTTTCGGGCGCACCACCGGCTGGGTGAACGACTATGACGCCCCTCTGGAGCCATTCGGTCTCCTGAATATGACGCGCGATGCCCTCGGACTGGTTTCGGCGTTGGGATATCGGCGCACGACGATGCTCGTCGGGCACGACCTCGGCTCGCCGGTCGCGGCCTATTGCGCGCTGGCGCGACCGGACGTCTTTCCGTCGGTCGTGCTCATGAGCGCACCGTTCCCCGGTCCGCCGGCCCTTCCGTTCGACACCGCGCAAAGCGACGCACCGTCGGCTCGTCCGAACACCGAGAACCAGAAGTTGGCGGCCGCGCTGGCATCGCTCGACCCGCCGAGGGAGTATTACCAGCAATACCTGAGCACACGGCAGGCGAACGACGACATGTGGCACCCGCCTCAAGGCTTGCACGCCTTTCTTCGTGCGTTCTTCCATGTCAAGAGCGCGGACTGGCCGGGAAACAAGCCGTATCCGCTGAAGGCGCGGACCGCCACGGAGCTTGCACGGATGCCCACCTATTACGTGATGGATCTCGGCAAGACGATGCCCCAGACCGTCGCGCCATTCCAGCCGTCCGCCGCCGAGGTCCGGGCCTGCAAGTGGCTGACCGAGCCGGAACTCGCGGTGTACACGGCGGAGTATGGCCGCACGGGATTTCAAGGCGCCCTGCAGGCTTATCGGGTCTTTTCCGATCCCGATCTGAACGCCGAGTTGCGCCTGTTTTCGGGCAAGACGATCGATGTTCCATCGCTCTTCATTGGCGGAAAGAGCGATTGGGGTACCTATTCGGCGCCGGGCGCGCTCGATCTGATGAGGACGAAGGCGACGACGAGAATGAGTCGCATCGAGCTGATCGACGGCGCCGGGCACTGGATTCAGCAGGAGCAACCGGATCGGCTCGGCGAGCTGCTGGTCGCCTTCGCCAAGGAGGTCGGCGCGGCGGAGCGTGCCGGCGATTAGTTCGCGAGCGGCGGCCGTCATGGCATCGGCTTCCGGCCCCGCGGCCTTCGAACGCCGAGGGAAACGTGAAGGACGACGGACGAACGCAGCGGCCGAACGGCGGCGCGCGTTCGTCGTCTGCCGCGCGGAAGCCGGAACGCCGGCGGCCCGCGCCGGATCAGAACCGCGTACTGAATCCGATCCGCGCGATCGACTGCAACGCGCCGCTCGCCGCGCCGTCCGCGTCCATCACGCCGTTGATCTGCGCGTGGCTGCCGCGGCTTGCGCGTTGATGCACGCCCGCGACGTACACCATCGTGCGCTTGGACAGCCAGTACTGGACGGCAGCGAGGAACTGATGCGCGTGCGCGTTGTCGAGCGTGTCGTTGCCTTTCATGTACGTGTAGCTCGCGCCGATCACCCATACCGGCGATGGCCGCCAGGTGGCGCCGGCTTCCGCCGACCACGCGCCCGCGCCGTTCTGCGCGTTGCGCACGGTCGTGAAGAGCGCCTTCCCCGTGACCGCGCCGACCGTGTAGTGCACGCCCGCGCCCCAGTTGCGCACGCTGGTGGGCGGCAGGCCGTCGGCCGCGCCGTATTTCTGGTTCGTATAGGCGGCGCCCGCGCCGAACGGGCCGTTGTCGTAGCTGACGCCCGCGCTGACCGTGTTGTTCGCGCCGATCGATCCCGCGACGTTGCCGAAGCCGTACAGCGCGCCGAAGGTCAGGCCCGACAGCGACGGGCTCGTGTACTTGACCGAATTCGCGACGCGGTTGCTGCCGGCGACGCGGTCCCAGTCGAAGGCGCCGGTCGGGTTGTTCGGCAGCGCGAGCCGGTCGAACGGCCCGTTGCGAAAGCCGTACAGACCGACGAGATCCTGCGCGATCTCGTTGCCGCCGGCAGCCAGCGAATCGACCATGAACTCGTACTGGTTGCCGAGCGTCAGCGTGCCGTAACGGTCGTTCTGCAATCCTACATAGGCCGTGCGCGCGAACAGCCCGCCGCCGATGATCGAGCCGTTGCCAAGCGAATACTGGTTGACGAGCCGGAAGATCGCACGCGTGCCCGCGCCGAGATCCTCCTTGCCTTCGAAGCCGAGCAGGTTCGGAAAGAAGATGTTGTCGTCGAATTTCGCGGCGCCGTGGCCGCCTTGATTGCCGACGTAGCTGATGCCGGCATCCATCAGCCCGAACATCGTCACGCTGCTCTGGGCGAGCGCGGCGGCCGGAAGCGTGCAGGCCGCGAGCGCCAGAAAGGTCTTTTTCGTCATCTCCAAAGTGCTCCTCACATGGTCCGATCGAGTCGGATATTTTTTGTCGGACTACTGATTGATATGAAGAAACCCGAGCCGGGCGACCCGGTTCGGCGACAGTCGAAGAGTGCCGCGCAATGTGCATCGACAGGTCGCGTCGATCCGCCGTGCTCGGCGTGCTAGACCGTCGAATACCCGCCGTCCACCGGTACGATCGCGCCGGTGACGAACGACGCGCCGGGCGAGCACAGGAACAGGATGACTTCCGCGACTTCGTCGGCCGTGCCCCAGCGCCCGAGCGGCGTGCGCTCGAGGATGCGGCGCGACGCCTGCGTGTCGGCCATCAGAGCGCTGCTGAGCGGCGTGTCGATCCAGCCCGGTGCGACCGCGTTCACGCGGATGCCGCGATCGGCCCACGCTTGCGCGAGCGAGCGCGTGAGTTGCGCGATGCCGCCCTTGCTCGCGCTGTACGCGGGCCGGTCCTTGCTGCCGAAGTACGTGTACATCGACGCGACATTGACGATGCTGCCGCCGTTTGCCGCCAGCGCGGGCCGCGCGGCGTCGGATGCGCGCATGACCGACGTCAGGTTCACGTTCAGCACGTGCTCGAACTGGTCCATCCGGTACTCGTCCGCGTGGCGGCTGATGCCGACGCCGTTGACGAGCACGTCGAGCAGCGGCAGCGCGGCGATCGTGCGCGTCAGGGCGGCGCCGTCGGCCACGTCGAGTTCGACGCAGCGGATGCCGGCATGCACGGGCGCATGCGGGCCGGTCGCGTCAAGCCCCAGCGCGACGACCGATGCGCCGGCCTGGGCGAAGCGCAGCGCGGTGCGCGCGCCGATGCCCGATGTGCCGCCCGTCACGACGACCGACTGCCCGTCAAACGCCCACTGACGATTCATGCTCGACACTCCCGATGGTGGAGGCGCGACGGGCCGGCCGCTGCGCGGGTGAAACGAGGATCTTGATCTGCGTGCGGTCGGCGAGCAGTGCGTCGAAGCCGTCGGCGACGGCATTCTCGAGCGAGACGGTGCGGGTGACGATCGACGTGAGGTCGAGCGCGCCCGACGCGACGATGCGCAGGAGGTCTTCGTACGCATGCCGATAGCCGACGCTCGCGGTGAAGGTCAGCTCGTCGTTGACCGCGCGAAACGCGTCGAAACCCGCGTGCGGCATCAGGCCGACCATCACGACGCGGCCGCCCTTGCGCAGTGCCCGCATCGCCGATTCGAACGTGGCCTGCAATCCGGCCGCTTCGAAACTCGTATCGACGCCGAGCCCGCCCGTGGCCGCGCGAATCGCGTCCTGCAACGCGGACGCATCGAGCCCGCGCGCGTCGAACGCATGCGTCGCACCGAAGCGCGTGGCGGCCGCGAGCCGTTCGGGCGACACGTCGACGGCGACGATCGTCGCCGCGCCCTGCAGCTTCGCGAGCATGATCAGCAGCAGGCCGATCGGCCCGAGCCCGAACACCGCGCAGGTCTCGCCGAGGCGCAGCTCCCCGCGCCGCAGCGCGTGCAGCGCCACGGCGGCCGGCTCCATCACCGCGGCCTGTTCGAGGCTCACGCCATCGGGCAGGCGATGCAGCATGTAGGCCGGCACGACCGCGAAGTCGGCCATCCCGCCGTCGCCCATCAGCCCGGCGAATCCCATCGATACGCACAGGTTGTACGACCCCGAGCGGCAGTACGCGCACTGACTGCAGCGATACTCGGGCTCGACCGCGACGCGGTCGCCCGTGCGCAGCGTCGTCACGCCTTCGCCGATCTCGACGACGGTGCCGCAGAACTCGTGGCCGAGCGTCAGCGGCGCGGTGCGGCGCGACAGCGGATGCGGCGCGTCGACCGGAATCGCGTGCGGGCCGTCCGCATATTCGTGCAGGTCGCTGCCGCAGATGCCGCAATACGCGACCGCGATGCGCACGTCGCCGGGGCCGACATGCGGCGTGTCGATTTCCACGAGACGGACGTCGCGCGGGCCATGCCATTGAAGTGCACGCATGTCAGCGTCCTCCGAGGTTCCGCGCATCGAGGCGGCCGGCGGCGGCGCCTGCGAGCGCGCGCTTGCGCAGCACGGCCGGCGCGGTTTCGACGAGGCCGAGCGACAGCACGCACGCGAGGACCGCGCCGGCGGTCGACGTCCACATCGCGAACTGCAGGCCGTACCGGTCCGCCGCGAAGCCGGCGACGGTCGGCGCGACGAAGCCGCCGATCAGCTCGCCGGCGCCCATGATCAGCCCGAGCGCGCTCGCGATCGCGTGCGGCGGCACGGTTTCGGCGGGGATCGTCGCCATGAACAGCGTGAAGCAGCCGAGGCCCGTGTACGTGACGAACACGAGCGCGCCGAGCGCCCAGACCGAGCCGACGTGGATCAGCACGACCGGGCACGCGGCCGCGATCAGCGCGAACACGATCATCGTCGGCTTGCGGCCGATCCGGTCGGAGACCGCCGGCACCGCGAAGCCCCAGAACACCCACGCGGCGCCGAGGCAGGTCATCACGACACCCATGTCGGACGGCGACAGACGGCGGCTTTCCACGAGGAACACCGGCGCGAACGAGATGATCACGACGAACCACGTGAGGAAGAAGCAGCTGATCAGCACGCACAGCAGGATGTTGCGCTCCTTCAGCAGCGCCCAGCGGCTGACCGTCGCGCCGGCGGCGGCCGGTGCCGCGGCGATATCTGCCTGCGCGCGGCGCACGCCGCCGGGCGGTACTTCGCGCACCCAGCGCCAGATGCAGAACGCGATCAGGAAGCCGGGAATGCACGACACGTAGAACGCCTCGCGCCAGCCGTATGCGGTGGCGATGCCGATCACGACCGGCGGGCCGATCATCGCGCCGAGCAGGCCGGCGGCCGAGCCTTGCAGCAGGCCCATGTTCAGCCCGCGGCGGCTCGGCGTCGAACTCTCGACCATCAGCGATTGCGACAGCGGCAGCACGGGGCCTTCGGCGATACCCATCAGCGCGCGAAACGCGATCAGGCTCGCGAAGCCGCCGACGAGGCCCGACAGCGCCGAGCACACGGAAAAGCCGAGCACGGCCGCGATCAGCAGCGGCTTGCGCGTGCCGCGCGCGTCGGACCATGCGCCGGTGACGGCGCCCGACAGCGCCCACGTGAGCGCCAGCGCGGACGACACCATGCCGAGCTGCGTGTTCGTCAGGTGCAGCTCGGCCGACATGAACGGAAACAGGAACGACAGCGCGAGGCGGTCGAAGAACACGAAGCCGAACGTCATGAACAGGATCAGCAGCAGCCTGTTCTCGTACGTCCATGCGGGGCGGGAGGAGGACGGGGAAATCATCGCGAGCCTCGCTGCGCGTCAGCGGAACAGCTTCTCGATCGCTTGCGCGCCGAGGCCGACCTTCTCGTAATGCGCCTTGCACATCGCGATGTACGAATGCACGTCGAAGTAGCCGTCGGGATTGCCGGCGTCGTCGAGCCAGATCAGCGGGCCCTTGACGATGAAGAACGCGCGCATCGGCTCGGGGTGATCGAACGCGACGAGCGTGTGGCCTTCGCCCGGCGTCTCGTACACGAAATCGCCGCGCGTCGCGGTCCATTCGTGTTCGAGGTAGCCCCATTTCCCCGACAGCGTGTACGCGAACACCTCGTGCGGGTGATAGTGCCGGTTCACGAGCCCGGCTTCCTTCGCCATCAGGATGTCGCACCATTTGTTCTGCGACGGCGAGATCCACAGCGGCCGCGACGAAACCGTTTCGGTGAACGGAACGTAATAGCGCTCGTCGTCGGTGGCCGCGTTCGGGATGTAGGCTTCGGGCAGCGCATCGGGCTTGAACGGATTGGCAATCGCCGGGATGTTTTGCCAGAATTCGGATACGGCTTTGTCGACCACGGTGTGTCTCCTGGTGTAGGGATGTCGTGGGCTCGACTGTAGCCAGCCGGTGCGCGCCGCTCTTGACTGGGCCGGACGAATTGCTTGACCGCGCCGGACATTGCATCGCACCAAAAACCAGACGGACCATCCCCCAATTCGTGCCGCCGCGCACGACAGGCGCCAGCAGGAGGCGACGTGACGAATTCGACCGTTTTTTCACGCACGCGAGGCTCGACGGCCGACGTGCCGGCGCGCGACAGGATGGCGTACTGGGATGCGTTCAACGCGGCGACGCTGGTCGGCCTGCGCTGCTCGTCGCTGTCGCCGGCCGGGCTCGACGTCGAGAAGACCGACATCGCGCTGCCGGGCCTCGGCATCGCCGACATCAGCGGGCAGGATCACGTGATCGAGCGCAGCCCCGCGCTGGTGCGCCAGTTGCCGAAGGAGTCGCTGTTCGCGTGTCAGATCGTGAGCGGGCGCGCATATTTCATCCAGCGCGATCGGTGCCTGCTGGCGGAAGCCGGCGATATCGTCGTCTACGACACGCGCGTGCCGTATCTGTTCGGATTCCTGACGCCGATGCGGCAACTGCTGATCGACATCCCGATCACGACATTCGACGACCGGCTCGATGCGGAACTCGCCGCGCTGCCGCTGCGGATCGCGCCGAAGCCGGGCGCGGGCGCGATGCTCGGCGCGACGTTGCGCGCGAGCGTCGAGCGATTCATGAAGACGCCGGTCGAGCGCGACGCCGAGCGGTTCGCCGAGCACACGCGCACGCTGATCGCGGAGCTCATCGACGCCGAAGTGAACGGTGCGGGCGCGTCGCGCGCGTCGCTGTCGTATCTGCTGACCGCGAAGCAGTACATCGCGACGCATCTCGGCGAACCGGAACTCGGGCCGCAGGCCGTCGCCGATGCGGTCGGGCTGTCGCTGCGGCATCTGGGCCGCCTCTTCGCGGCCGAAGGCGAGTCGATCACGCAGCACATCTGGTCGGAGCGGCTGTCGCACGCGCATCGCGAGCTGACGGATGCGCGGCTGCGCAAGACGAGCATCGGCGAGATCGCGTTTCGCTGGGGGTTTTCGAGCCAGGCGCACTTCAGCCGCGCGATCCGCGAGCGCTACGGTGCGTCGCCGATGGCGCTGCGCGAAGCGGTGCGCGCGGCCGCGGGGTGATGCCGGTTTTCCGAGGGCTCCGCGGCGCGGTCGACGCGAGCGGCCGCGCGAGTCAAGACATCCGTGCGGCGGTGGGATCAGCGCCGCCGATTGACTTCGACGAAGACGACGGCAGCGTGCCCACCGTCGTCACCGGCTTCAGGGCGCGCTGGCTTCGTCGATTCGGCGGATGTCGTCCTGATCGAGCGTGACGCGGATCGCGTCGCCGAGCACGGCGAGCTGCGCGAGCGACGTCGCGCTCGCGATCGGCGCGGTGATCGTCGGCCGCGCGATCTGCCACGCGAGCGCGATCGCGGCCGGCTGCGTGCCGTGCTTCGCCGACACGGCGTCGAGCGCGGCGAGGATGCGCAGGCCGCGTTCGTTCAGATAGCCGGCGACGCGATCGCCGCGCACGCTCTTCTTCAGGTCGGCCTCGCTGCGGTACTTGCCCGACAGGAAGCCGCTCGCGAGCGCGTAATAGTTGACGACGCCGAGCTTCAGGTCGCGCACGACCGGCTCGAGATCGCGTTCGTAGTCGGCGCGGTCGAGTAGGTTGTATTCGGGCTGGATGACCTGATAGGCGGGCAGCCCGTCGCGCGTGCTGATCGCGGCGGCTTCGCGCAGGCGCGCGCCGCTGTAGTTCGACGCGCCGATGATGCGCACCTTGCCGGCGTCGATCAGCGTTTGATAGGCGCCGAGCGTTTCTTCGAGCGGAGCCGTGTCGGCCAGATCGCGATGCGAGAAATACAGGTCGATGTAGTCGGTCTGCAGCCGGCGCAGCGAATCGTCGACGGCTTTCAGGATGTTGTCTTTCGACAGCCCCGCGCGGGCGTCGAGCAGGCCGACCTTGGTCGCGATCACGACCTGCTCGCGCTTGCCCGAGCGCTTCAGCCACTTGCCGATGATCGTTTCCGATTCGCCGCCGTGATTGCCGGGAACCCACGCCGAATAGACGTCGGCCGTGTCGATGAAGTTGATGCCGGTGTCGGCGAGCGCGTCGAGCAACGCGAACGATGCGTTTTCGTCGACGGTCCAGCCGAAGACGTTGCCGCCGAACGCGAGCGGCGAAACCTGGATGCTGGATGTACCGAGGGTGCGATGTGCCATGTTCTGCTCCGATATCTGCAGGGTGACGGGAGGGGACTGCGCGATTGAAGCCGGTCGCGTTGAGACGGCGCAGCGCGTGGCGAGGTTCCGCTGGCGACGCGCCAACCTGCAGGTTTTGCGCTCGGGTGCCGGCATGGCGGATGACGCGACGTGATCATGGCGGCGAGAGCCGCTCGAGCGGCGGTCCGGCCACGCACCAAATATTGTATTTATTACCGATTTTCGTGAAGGACGAAGGGAAGGCGATGGCCGCCGTGTTCGACGAGGCGGCGCAGGGGCAGGCATTTCCGGAGGCGCTGGCGCTGGGGCCGGCGGAGAATTGGCGGCGAATGCAGAAAGCGACTCGAATGAAATCGCCCCGGGATGGCATGGTGCGAAGGCGAGATCGCGATCGCGCGCCCGCCCGTCACGGGCAAGAGCGGCGGCATCGTGCTGCACTTCTTCCCCGACGGCCGGGTGGAAGGCGACATGGATTGCGGAGTCGACGGCCCGGACCCGAAGGCGGCCCTTTCGAAGCGCGACGCGCGGCGCAAGCTGACCGATCGCGCGTGCCTGAAGGAAATTCCCAGTCCGTTCCATGGGCGCAAGAAGCCGCCCCAGTGGCATTGACGCTGGACGCCTGGCCGGAATCTCTCCCATTCGACGCATCGCGCGATTTCGCGCCGGTCAAGGATTCGATCCGCAGCGGGCACGCTCGATCCGCTGCGGGGCGGGCAATGAAAGGAGGGACCGAAGCCCGGCGGTTCACGGCCGGCTTAGATGGCACGGGCAACGACTACGACCCGAACGACGGAATCGGCCGCGACACTTCCCTCCCTACCGCAACTGCACGGCCGCGAGAAACAGCACCATGCTGCCGATCGCGCCATCCAGCACGCGCCACGCGACCGCCTTGCGGAACCACGGCGCCAGCAATCGCGCGCCATAGCCGAGCCCGACGAACCACACGACGCTGGCCGTCATCGCGCCGATCGCGAACGCGAGCCGCCCGTCTTCCGGCTCGCGCGCGCCGGCCGTGCCGATCAGCAGGAACGTGTCGAGATACACGTGTGGGTTGAGCCACGTGAACGCGAGCGTCATCAGCACGATCGCGAGCGCGCTCTGCGGCGGCGGCGCGACCGCGTCGCCGCGCACGTCGAGCGTGTCGTGGCCCGGCTTGAACGCGCGGCGCAGCGCGTTGATGCCGAACCACGCGAGATACGCGAGGCCGACGTACAGCACCGCATGGACGAAGGTCGGATAGCGTTCGACGAGCACCGATGCGCCGCCGACGCCCGCGCCGATCAGGATCATGTCGGACAGCGCGCACAGCAGCACGATCTTGCCGACGTGCGAGCGCATGATGCCCTGGCGCAGCACGAACGCATTCTGCGCGCCGATGGTGACGATGAGCGACGCGCACAGTGCGGCGCCGTGGGAAAAAGCGAGCCAGTTCATGATGAGGGGACAGCCGTGGAAGCGGTAGACGAATGAATCGGGTAGCGCTAGTCTGCGAGCAGCACGGAAATAAGAGAAGCTAAATCACCTAATGCAGATTAAGGAAATCTAATGCTCGACTACGCGTTGCTCGATGCGCTCGCGGCCGTGATCCGCCACGGTTCGTTCGAGCGGGCGGCCAAGGAGCTGAATATCACGCCGTCGGCGGTGTCGCAGCGCGTGAAGCTGCTGGAGGAGCGGGTCGGCAGCGTGCTCGTCAAGCGCGGGCAGCCGTGCGTCGCGACCACGTCGGGTGCGCTGCTGTGCCGGCATACCGAACGCGTGCAGTTGCTGGAAGCCGAACTGGGCGGCCGGATGCCGGCGCTGCCGGGCCAGATCGCGAGCGCGTGGCCGACGTTGCGCGTGGCCGTCAACGACGACAGCGTCGCGACGTGGTTCATCGACGCGGTCGGACCGTTCTGCACGGAACGCGAGACGCTGCTCGACCTCGTGATCGACGATCAGGATTACACGGCCTCGCGCATCCGCGACGGCAGCGTGCAGGGGGCCGTGACCGCGCAGGCGGAGCCGATCCAGGGATGCCGGTCGGAGCGGCTCGGGCGGATTCGCTATCGCGCGGTGTGCGCGCCGGCGTTTTACGCACGTTATTTCGATGCGGGGATCACGCGCGATGCGCTGCGCCGCGCGCCGTGCGTGATGTTCAATCCGAAGGACGGGTTGCAGGCGCGCTTCATCCGGCGCGTGACGCGTGCGGATCTCGATCCGCCGCAGCATTGGATACCGCACGTCGCGGGCTATTTGCGCGCATGCGAAACGGGATTGGGATGGGGGATGTGCCCGGACCGGATGGTCGATCGCCAACTGGCGGCGGGTGAATTGATCGACATGTCGCGCGGGCGAACCATCGACATCGATCTGTACTGGCAGAGCTGGCGTCTGTCGATCGGCTGGCTCGACGATTTCAGCGCGGCGCTGAAGGCGCGTGCCGCGCTGTTTCTCGATTGACCGGCGACGTGACGCAAGCGGCGCGCGAGGCGCGCGCCGCGCGGTGTCAGAGGTGCTGCAGGCCGTCGAAGTCGACGATCTGCACGTGGCGGCCCTGCATTTCGATCAGGCCGCGCTTCTGGAATTTCGACAACGTGCGGCTGACCGTTTCGAGCGTCATGCCGAGATAGCTGCCGATGTCTTCACGCGTCATCCGCAGGTTGAATTCCGACGGCGAGTAGCCGCGCTTCAGGTAGCGCGACGAGACGTCGAGCAGGAAAGCGGCGACGCGCTCTTCGGCGTTCAGCGAGCCGAGCAACATCGTCTGCGACGTTTCGCGCACGATCTGTTCGCTCATCAGCTTGTGCATGCGCAACTGCATCGAGCCGGCTTCCGAGCACAGCGCCTTGAGCGCGCTGTACGGAATCACGCAGACCGAGCTGTCTTCCAGCGCGACCGCGGTGCGCGGGTGCGTGTCGTCGCAGATGCCGTCGAGGCCGAGCGCTTCGCCGGCGAGGTGCAGGCCCGTGACCTGTTCGCGGCCGTCGTGGCGTGTCGCGACGGTTTTCAGCGAACCGGAGCGCACCGCGTACAGGTTGTCGAATGCGTCGCCTTCGCGGAACAGCGCTTCGCCGCGCTTGACCGGGCGTGCCGCGCAGATGACCGACTCGAGGCGGCTGAGCGCTTCGGGCGCCAGGCCCTGCGGCATGCACAGGTGCCGCATCGCGCACGACGAGCAGTGCGGGGCCTGGCGGGGAGCCCAGCTACCGGCATGGGGCGTGGCGGCGGGGCGGGTGGCGACGGGCGTCAGCATGATCGTTTACTCCGGCGTTGAATCGACGAAATCATTGTCCCACCGCAAGTTGCCGCTGTCGGGTGACAAAACGTCGCGACCGGCCACGCCCGCCGAACGCCGCTCAGGCGGCCGGCTCGTCCGCGTTGGCGGCCGCCGGAATCAGCAACACGGGCAGCGTCGCGTGGCGCACGCATTGTTCGGCGATGCTGCCGAGCACGAGGCGGCGAAAGCCGCGGCGGCCGTGCGTACCGAGCACGAGCAGATCGGCGCCGAACGTCTTCGCGCCGTCGAGGATCAGCGACGATACGTCGTTGAGCGACGTCGCTTCGTTCAGCCGCGTTTCGCCTTTCACGCCGGCGGCCTGCATCAGCTTCGCGAAATCCTGCGCGAGCGCGTTGCCCTGCGCGACGAGCTGATCGCGCAGCACCGACGGATCGTAGCCGGGCACGTTGTAGTAGATCGCGGCGTTCTCGACGACGTAGAACGGCTGCAGCTCCGCGCCGTGCGCTTTCGCGAGCGCCAGCGCGGCATCGAACGCGTGGCGGGACGTGTCGCTGCCGTCGACGGCAACCAGAATACGCTTGTACATAGTGTCTCCGAGTGGCGGGTTGAAACGCAGTCGGCCGGATGGCCGATCGGCCGGGCCGGGCAATGCGCAATGCTGCGAGGCAGAGTAAACCAACGGGCACGATCGTGCAGCGAGATGCCCGCCGTGCCGCGCGGCCTTGCCGTTCCTGTCGCCGTCGCGCATGGCCATGCGCGCGACGCATGCCGCACCGCGCGACGCGGGGTGTGTGTTCGGCCGCATCGTCGGCGACAACGCATGCGCACGCATCGATCCGGCACGGCGACCATGCCGATGCGCCGCACGCATCGCCATTCAATCGCATTCGCGCCGGGGCGAGCCATGACTTCGGTCAATGCATGTGCGTCGATGCGATGCGCGACATGCATGACGCCGACTGCCGATGCCCATGCGCGGAATCGTTCGCGCCGGCACCGTACGAGCGCGTATCGGTGCGCGGTCGACTCGCACGCGCCGATTCACGCCATCGATCGACGGCGGCTCGCGAACGAACGGTCGATTCAAACGCCGTACCGGTTATCCCGGCGCGACCGTCAACTCGATGACGCGCTCCGGCCGGCGGCCGTGGCCGGGCCAGTACGCGCTGCCGTGCATCCGGTGAACGGGACCGTACGGCGCGGCGACCGCGGGCGGCGTGTCGAAGCCTTTCTCGATCACCCGGTAGCCGGCGCGCAACGCGAACGCCGGATGATTGCCGTCGGCTCGGCTGTCGAAACCGGCGAAGCCGTCGCCGGCTTCCGGCATCGCGTTGACGAGCGACGCGTTGCTGCGCGTGACCTGGTCGGGCGAGATCGGCCCGGCTCCGGCGAGGCGCGACGCTTCGCGGTTCTTGCCGTCGGTGTCGACCGTGCTGTCGTGCGTGTCGTCGTTGTCGAGTTCGATGCTGCGCGGGCGCGCGTGCGCTGTTCGAGCGGATGATTCCATCGCGGCTCTCCTGGCGGCGATACGCTCCGGATCAAAGCAAATCCCGTTCCGGGCGCGACGGGAAAAGGCGCGCGGGCGATCGCCGCGGTCGCGCGGCGCGCACTGATTTGTCATGATTTATTTCAGCTAGAAGACGCGTTTTCTACAGAGTATGATTCTTTTCCTGCGAAGCGGCGACAGGGGATGAAGTCTCGCCGTCTCTGCCCGCGCCGGGGCGCCGCAGCACCCTTAAAGACGGGTAGTGAACAACAAAGCAAGGGACTAGAGGTGGCGGACTCATGCAAGCGACTACTGCCTTCACGCACCGCGGTTATCTGTTGAATTGCGCGCCCGCACGCGCCAGTGACGGTTCGTTCAAGCCCTACGTCGTGATCTCCCGATCGAGCGACGGGGAGCTCGTCGCGAACCGTTTTTTTCCGATCGAGCTCCAGTTCAACGACGAAGGCGACGCGATCGCGCACGCGCGCGACTGGGCCGTACGCTGGATCGACGCGAGCAGCATCTCGATGTGACGCCGTCGCGCCGATGCGGCGTCGGCCGTCCGGCCGATCCCCAAGGTGCCGCCCCCGGACAAGAAACGCGGTAATCTTGCGGAACCCGTCACTTTATTAGCGGCCGTGCAACCGAGCGCGGCTGCCCGCATTGGCCTATGTCGACATCACCCGCCCGTCAGTGGGGCCTCGAAGAAATCGTCGCCGGCTTGCGCGAATCGCGCGAGGAACTCCATCGCACGCGCCATCCGCGCGGCATCCGCGAACTGCCGTCGCGCGATGCGATCTGCAAGATTGTGACCGGCCTGCGCGCGTCGATGTTTCCGACACACTACGGCGCGCCCGACCTGACCGACGAAAGCGTCGACTACTACGTCGGCCACACGCTCGAAAGCACGCTGCGCGTCCTGGCCGAGCAGATCCGCCGCGCGTTGCCTTTCCTGCCGGAGCATGTCGATACGCCGTTCGCCGAGCTCGACGAACGCGCGTTCGAGATCGCGCGCGAATTCGGCCGGCAGTTGCCGGCGATCCGCGCGCTGCTCGTCAGCGACATCCAGGCCGCGTACGCGGGCGATCCGGCCGCGCAGCACATCACCGAGATCCTGCTGTGCTATCCCGGCGTGCTCGCGATGATGCACCATCGGCTCGCGCACGCGCTGCACCAGCTCGGCGTGCCGCTGCTCGCGCGGTTCATTAATGAAATCGCCCATTCGGCGACCGGCATCGACATTCACCCCGGCGCGCAGATCGGCCCGAGCTTCTTCATCGACCATGGCACTGGTGTCGTGATCGGCGAAACCGCGATCATCGGCGAGCGCGTGCGCGTGTATCAGGCCGTCACGCTCGGCGCGAAGAGTTTCCCGGCCGATGGCGACGGCGCGCTGGTGAAGGGCAACGCACGGCACCCGATCGTCGAGGACGACGTGGTGATCTATGCGGGCGCGACGATTCTCGGCCGCGTGACGATCGGCCGCGGCTCGGTGATCGGCGGCAACGTGTGGCTCACGCACAGCGTGCCGCCCGGCACGAGCGTCGCGCAGGGCAAGGTCCGCGAAGGCGGCAGCGCCGAGAAGCCGTAACACGGCGGGCGGTTGGCGGCGGGCGCCGCGCGTGCGTCAGTGCTTGCCGTCCGGCGAGCGGTGCTTGTACAGCACGTCCTGGTCCACGCGGATCAGGTTCTGGCCCGCATCGACGACGAAATCCACGCCGTTGTACGCATTGCCCGTCAGCAGCAGGATCGCGCTCGCGACGTCGTCGGGGCCCGCGATGCGCGCGAGCGGCGTCGATGCGCGGCTCGCGTGTTCGAAGTCGGCCTGCGTCTGATCGTCGCTCGGCAGCATCAGCCCCGGGAACACCGCATTCACGCGCAGCACCGGCGCGGACGACAGCGCGAGCATCTGCGTGAGGTTGCCGAGCGCGGCCTTCGCGACCGTATAGCTGAAATGGTCGCGATGGAAGTTTTCCTTGATCTTCTGGTCGACCACGTTCACGACGACACCCTGCGTGCCGGCCGCGCGGGCCCGCTCGTAGAACGCACGCGTGAGCAGGATCGGCGCGCGGCAGTTGACGGCCCATGCCTGGTCGAACGCCGCGAGATCGAAGCTCGGGAAATGGTCCTGCCAGAACACCGACGCGTTGTTGACCAGCACGTCGAGGCGCCCGAAGCGCGCATAGACCCGATCGATCAGCGCGGCGATCTGCGCGGCGTCGGACAGGTCGGCCTGCAGCGCGGCCGAATCGTGCCCGCGTTCGGCCATCGCGCGGGCGGCGGCCTGCGCGGCATCGGCCGAACGGTCGTAGTGCACCGCGGTGCGATAGCCGTGCGCGGCGAAATACTCGGCGAACGCGCGCCCGGCCCGGCGCGCGGCGCCGGTCACGAGCACGACGGGCGCGTGCGCCGTTTGCTTCGTCTGCTCCATCAGGTATTCGTCAGGTTGACCGAGGAAGGATTCGCGACGATCGACAGGAATTCGCGACGCGTCGACGGATCGGTGCGGAACGTGCCGAGCATGCGCGACGTGACCATCTCGACGCCCGGCTTGTGCACGCCGCGCGTCGAGATGCACTGGTGCGCGGCTTCGAGGATCACGCCGACGCCCTTCGGCTGCAGCACGTCGAACAGCGTGTCGGCGATCTGCACGGTCATCTTTTCCTGGATCTGCAGGCGCTTCGCGAACGCGTCGACGAGACGCGCGAGCTTCGAAATGCCGACGACGCGATGGTTCGGCAGATACGCGACGTGCGCGCGGCCGATGATCGGCACCATGTGGTGCTCGCAGTAGCTCTCGAAGCGGATGTCCTTCAGCACGATCATTTCGTCGTAGCCGTCGACTTCGCTGAACGTGCGCGCGAGGATGTCGCGCGGCTCCAGCGCGTAGCCGGCGAAGAACTGCTCGTAGGCGCGCACGACGCGTGCGGGCGTGTCGAGCAGGCCTTCGCGCGCGGGATCGTCGCCGGCCCAGCGCAACAGTACGCGCACGGCGTCTTCCGCTTCTTCACGGCTCGGCCGCGAGGCGACCGGCTGGGCCTGTGCGGTTTTCTTTCCCTTACCCATGTAGTGGCTCCATCGAAGGCCGCCTGCGGCGGCCGATATCCGGGCATTGTTTCATGCTTTCGCCGCGCGTGCGTGCGGCCGCCGCGCCCGCTTCCTCACTTCGGCCATTCGTCCTGCTCGTCGTTGAACAGCGACGCGACGACGCCGCGCAGCCACGCGGTGCGCGGGTCGTTGTGATACTTGCGATGCCAGTGCTGCTTCAGGTCGAAGCGCGGCAGCGCGAGCGGCGGCTCGACGGGCACGATGAACGCGTGCTCGGCCGCATACGCATAGCCGATCGCGTGCGGCACCGTCGCGATCAGGTCGGTGCGGCTCAGGATGAACGGCAGGCTCATGAAGTGCGGCGTTTCGAGCACCGCGCGGCGGTGCATGCGCTGCTTCGCCAGATATTTCTCGAGTACTTCCTGGCTGCGCCCTTCGGCGCGCACCACCGCGTGCCCGCACGCGAGGAACTGCTCGACCGTGAACGGCGGCGCCTGCTCGAACGGATGGCCGCGCCGCATCAGGCAGACGAACCGGTGCGTGAACAGCCGCTGCTGGAAGAAGTTGTTGCCGTCGAGATCGGGGAAGTAGCCGACCGCGAGATCGATCGACCCGGCTTCGAGGCCGCGGCCGACTTCGTCGTGCGCGAGCGAGACCGAACGCAGGTTCGCGCGCGGCGCAAGCGTCGCGAACGCCTGCAGCAGCTTCGGCAGGAACACGATCTCGCCGACGTCCGACAGCGCGATCGAGAACGTGTGCGTGCTCGCGGCCGGATCGAAATCGTGCGGCGCGACGAGGCCGCGCTCGATCTGCGCGAGCGCGTCGCGGGCGGCCGGCAGCAGCGCGAGCGCGCGCGGCGTCGGCTCCATCCCGCGCGACGTGCGCACGAACAGCGGATCGCCGAAGTACTCGCGCAGCCGGCCGAGCGCCGTGCTCACGCGCGGCTGGCTCACGCCGAGCAGGTCGCCCGCGCGGCTCACGTTGCGCGTGTCGTCGAGGGCGACGAGGTAGGGAATCAGGTTCAGATCGAGCGCATCCATCGTCGGACCAGTATCGCGGAAACGTATACAACTTATCTCGGCAATCACGTTGCCGCATAGTCGGGAAAGCGCTGAAATGCGTTCACTACTCGAACCAATGTTCAATTTCGCATAGGCCCGAAGCGTGCGCGCAAGCGCCGATCGCGGCCGTCAGGAGACAAACATGCGCACCCAGGTCGCCATCATCGGCGCCGGCCCGTCCGGCCTTCTGCTGTCCCATCTGCTGCGCCTGCAAGGCGTCGATTCCATCCTCGTCGAAGCGCGTTCGCGCGAATACTGCGAGAACCGCATCCGCGCCGGCGTGCTCGAGCAAGGCACGGTCGACACGCTGAACGAAGCCGGCCTCGGCGAGCGGATGCGCCGCGAAGGGCTCGAACATCACGGCATCGAGCTGCTGTTCGACGGCCAGCGTCATCGCATCGACCTGTCCGAGCTGACGGGCGGGCGCGCGATCACCGTCTACAGCCAGCACGAAGTCGTGCGCGACCTGATCGCGGCCGGCGTCGAACACGGTCATCAGATGCATTTCGAAGTCAGCGACGTCGCGCTGCACGACGTCGAAAGCGAGCGTCCGTTCGTCACGTTCAAGCACGCGGACGGGCGGGCCGATCGCATCGACTGCGACTATATCGCCGGCTGCGACGGCTTCCACGGCATCGCGCGCCAGACGATTCCGGCCGAGCGGCTGAAGACGTTCGAGCGCGTCTACCCGTTCGCGTGGCTCGGCATCCTCGCCGACGCGGCGCCGTCGCTCGACGAGCTCGTGTATGCCCATCACGACAACGGTTTCGCGCTGTTCTCGATGCGCTCGCCCACGGTCACGCGCCTGTACCTGCAGTGCAAGCCGGATGAAGACCTCGCCCAGTGGTCCGACGCACGGATCTGGGACGAACTGCACACGCGCTTCTCGAACGACACCGGCTGGACGCCGACCGAGGGCCGGATCACGCAGAAGAGCGTGACGCCGATGCGCAGCTTCGTGTCGGAAACGATGCAGCACGGGCGCCTGTTCCTCGCCGGCGACGCCGCCCACATCGTGCCGCCGACCGGCGCGAAGGGCATGAACCTCGCGGTGGCCGACGTTCGCGCGCTGTCTCGCGCGCTCGGCGCGCGCTACCGGACGGGCGACGCGACGCCGCTCGACGCCTATTCGGCGACCTGTCTCGAACGCGTATGGCGCGCCGAGCACTTCTCGTACTTCATGACGAACATGCTGCATGCGTCGCCGGACGATTCGCCGTTCGTCAATCGCCTGAAGTTTGCCGAGCTGAAATACGTGACGCGTTCGCGGGCGGCCGCGCAATCGCTCGCCGAAAACTATGTCGGCCTGCCGTTCGACGACGCGACGGCCCCCGAGGCAACCCGCCTTGACAACGCGCTGTGCGCGCCTCTATGATCGGCCATCGTTCGCTAATCGAATCTAGGTTCGAATAGCGAACAAAAGCCGGGGTCGACGAAGGCCTCCGGCGCGGCACGCGGCACGCGCGTGTCCCCTCGACAGGCCGCGCACGAGCCGCGGGTTCGCATCAGGAAGAGACATGGTCAACAAGATTTTCGAATCGCTTCAGTCGGCGGTTGCCGACGTCCACGATGGCGCGACGATCATGATCGGCGGCTTCGGCACGGCCGGCATGCCGTCCGAGCTGATCGACGCGCTGATCGAACAGGGCGCGCGCGACCTGACGATCGTCAACAACAACGCGGGCAACGGCGAGACGGGTCTCGCGGCGCTCCTGAAGGCGAAAAAGGTGCGCAAGATCATCTGTTCGTTCCCGCGCCAGAGCGATTCGCAGGTGTTCGACGCGCTGTACCGCGCGGGCGAGATCGAGCTGGAACTCGTGCCGCAGGGCAACCTTGCGGAGCGCATCCGCGCGGCGGGCGCCGGCATCGGCGGTTTCTTCACGCCGACGGGCTACGGCACCAAGCTCGCGGAAGGCAAGGAAACGCGCGTGATCGACGGCAAGCCGTATGTGTTCGAGACGCCGATCCACGCCGATTTCGCGCTCGTGAAGGCGTACAAGGGCGATCGCTGGGGCAATCTCGTGTACCGCAAGACCGCGCGCAACTTCGGGCCGATCATGGCCAGCGCCGCGAAGGTCGCGATCGTCCAGGTGTCGGAAGTCGTGCCGCTCGGCGCGCTGAACCCGGAGCACATCGTGACGCCGGGCATTTTCGTCCAGCGTGTCGTCGAGGTGCCGCAGGCCGCGCACGCGGCCGAACTGGCCGCCGAACACGCTGCATCGCAAGCCGCCTGATCGCCTTGAGGAAAACCGACATGAAACGACTGACCCGCGATGAAATGGCCAAGCGCGTCGCCCAGGACATCCCCGAAGGCGCGTACGTGAATCTCGGCATCGGCGTGCCGACGCTGGTGGCGAACCACCTCGATCCGGCCAAGGAAATCTTCCTGCACAGCGAGAACGGCCTGCTCGGCATGGGCCCGGCGCCCGCGCCCGGCGAGGAAGACGACGAGCTGATCAACGCCGGCAAGCAGCACGTGACGCTGCTCACCGGCGGCGCCTATTTCCACCACTCGGATTCGTTCGCGATGATGCGCGGCGGCCACCTCGACTACTGCGTGCTCGGCGCGTTCCAGGTGTCGGCTGCCGGCGACCTCGCGAACTGGCACACGGGCGCGCCCGATGCGATTCCGGCCGTCGGCGGCGCGATGGACCTCGCGATCGGCGCGAAGCAGGTGTTCGTGATGATGGAGCACCTGACGAAGCAGGGCGAGAGCAAGATCGTCGCGCAGTGCTCGTATCCGGTCACCGGCGTGCAATGCGTGAGCCGCATCTACACCGACCTCGCGGTGCTCGACGTGACGGCCGACGGCCTCTTGGTGAGCGAGATCTTCACCGACCTGTCGTTCGACGAGCTGCAGAAGCTGACCGGCGTGCCGCTGATCGACGCGACGCAGAAGGCCGCCGCCTGAACGGCAAGCATGCCGGTGCGCGCTTTCGAGCGCACGCCGGCGCGCTTGGGTAGACAATAGGCGCACGCCGTTTCCCCATTCCGATGCCATGCTCGAAGACAGCGCCCGCCTGACCTCCCTGATCTGCGGCACCGAGCCGCTCAACCGGATCTGGTCGCCCCGCGCGACGATCCAGCGAATGCTCGACGTCGAGGCCGCGCTCGCTCGCGCGCTCGCCGCGCAGCAGGTGATTCCCGCCGCCGCGGTCGCGCCGATCGAACGCGCGTGCGACGCCGGCCGGCTCGACGCCGACGCGCTCGCGCACGGCGCGGCGCTCGGCGGCAATCTCGCGATTCCGCTTGTCAAGCAACTCACCGCGCAAGTGAAGGCCGACGACCCCGAGGCCGCGAAGTTCGTCCACTGGGGCGCGACGAGCCAGGACATCATCGATACCGCGACCGTGCTGCAGTTGCGCGACACGCTCGACGCGCTCGAACCGATGCTCGACGAAGCCTGTGCGTCGCTCGCGGCGCTCGCGCGCGCCCATCGCGCGACGCCGATGATCGGCCGCACGTGGCTGCAGCAGGCGCTGCCCATTACGCTCGGCCTCAAATTCGCTCAATGGCTCGATGCGCTGCTGCGCCATCGCGCGCGTTTTGCCGAGTTGCGCGAACGTGCGCTCGTGCTGCAGTTCGGCGGCGCCGCCGGCACGCTCGCGAGCCTGCGCGAACACGCAGCCGGCGTGAGCGCCGCGCTCGCGGCCGACCTGAAGCTCGCGGTGCCGGCCGTGCCGTGGCATACGCAGCGCGACCGCATCGCGGAAGCCGCGTCGTGCTTCGGGATGCTGATCGGTACGCTCGGCAAGATCGCGCGCGACGTGTCGCTGCAGATGCAGACCGAAGTCGGCGAGCTCGGCGAACCGGCCGCCGCCGGCAAGGGCGGTTCGTCGACGATGCCGCACAAGCGCAACCCGGTCGGCTGCGCGGCCGTGCTGACGGCCGCGGTGCGCGCGCCGGGCCTCGTTGCGACCGTGTTCGCGGGGATGGTGCAGGAGCACGAGCGCGCACTCGGCGGCTGGCAGGCCGAATGGGATGCGTTGCCCGATCTCGCACGCCTGACGGGCGGCGCGCTCGCGCAGATCGCGCAGATCGTCGCGGGCCTCGACGTGAATACGGAGCGCCTCGCCGCGAACCTCGACCTCACGCACGGGCTGATCCTCGGCGAAGCCGTGATGCTCGCGCTCGGCGACCGCATCGGCCGGCTCGATGCGCACCACGTCGTCGAGCACGCGTCGAAGGAAGCCGTGCGCACCGGGGCGACGCTGTTCGACGTGCTCGCCGCCGATGCGACCGTGTCGGCCCACCTGTCGCGCGACGCGCTCGCGCGGCTGCTCGATCCCGCACATTACGTCGGCGAGGCGCAGGCCTATGTCGATGCCGTGCTCGCGCTGCATGCGGGTGCGAAACAACCAGGAGAACATTGATGCCTTTCGCCACTGTCAACGGCGTGAAACTGCATTACCGGATCGACCGTGCCGCACGCGACGACGCGCCGTGGCTCGTCTTCTCGAATTCGCTCGGCGCCGACCTGCAGATGTGGGCGCCGCAGATTCGCCCGCTTGCGCAGCACTTCAACATCCTGCGCTACGACACGCGCGGCCACGGCCACTCCGACGCGCCGGCCGGCTCGTACACGATCGAGCAACTGGCGGGCGACGTGATCGGCCTGCTCGACCACGTCGGCATCGAGTGCGCGCATTTCTGCGGCATCTCGATGGGCGGGCTGACCGGCGCCGCGCTGGCCGCACGCTACCCGTCGCGCATCGTGCGCGCGGTGCTGTCGAATACCGCCGCGAAAATCGGCTCGCCGGAAGTGTGGGCGCCGCGTGCGCAGAAGGCGCGCGCCGAAGGCATGGCCGCGCTCGCCGACGCCGTGCTGCCGCGCTGGTTCACCGACGCATTCGTCGAACGCGAGCCGCGCCTGTTCGATGCGATCCGCGACACCTTCGTGCATACCGACAAGGACGGCTATGCGGCCAACTGCGACGCGCTGAACGCGGCCGATCTGCGCGAGGAAGTGAAGGGCATCGCGTTGCCGGTGCTCGTCGTGACCGGCGCGAAGGACATGTCGACGCCGCCCGAGCAGGGCCGCGCGCTTGCCGCCGCGATTCCCGGTGCGCTGCACGTCGAATTCGACGCCGCGCACATTTCGAACATCGAATGCACCGCCGGTTTCAACCGCGCGCTGCTCGATTTCCTGATTGCATGAGGTGCCGGCGATGGACGACCAGGAACGTTATGAAGCAGGGATGAAGGTGCGTCGCGCCGTGCTCGGCGACGCGCACGTCGACCGTTCGATCGAGAACCGCACCGAAGTGACCGACGAATTCCAGAACCTGATCACGCGTTATGCGTGGGGCGAGATCTGGACCCGCGACGGGCTGCCGCGCCATACGCGCAGCTTGCTGACCATCGCGATGATGGTGGCGTTGAACCGTGGCGAGGAACTGGCGCTGCACCTGCGCGCCGCGCGCAACAACGGTGTGACGCGCGACGAGATCAAGGAAGTGCTGCTGCAGACCGCGATCTATTGCGGCGTGCCGGCCGCGAATTCCGCGTTCCATCTCGCGGACAAGATCTTCAAGGAGCAGGATGCAGCCGGTTAAAGGCCGGCGGTGATCCGATCGGGCGGCCCGCCGAGGTTGGCGGGCCGCCGTCGATGAAGAACGCACCGGCAGCGAATCGGTGCGTGAACGAAGGAAAGGCGCGGCCACGAGGCCGCGCTTGTTGCATATATCAACGTTGCATGGGACCGGAAGGCGCCGACGCGCGCGTTTCGGCCGACAAGGAGACTAGCGATGAATCGCGCACCCGTGGTCGATGTCCAGACCTTCATCAACGAGCAGCCGTTCGGCGGCTTTCAATGGCTCGTTTTCCTCATGTGTTTCGTGATCGTGCTGCTCGACGGCTTCGATACGGCCGCGATCGGCTTCATCGCGCCGTCGTTGCTCGGCGAATGGAACCTGACCAAGCCCGATCTCGCGCCCGTGCTCAGCGCCGCACTGTTCGGCCTCGCGTGCGGTGCGCTCGTGTCCGGCCCGCTGTCCGACCGGCTCGGCCGCCGCTCGCTGCTGCTCGGCTCGGTGTTCCTGTTCGGCGCCGCGTGCCTGATGTCCGCGTTCTCGAACACGATCGGACACCTGACGATCCTGCGTTTCGTCACCGGCGTCGGGCTCGGCGCCGCGATGCCGAACGCGGTTACGATGATGGGCGAATTCTGCCCGGACAAGCGCCGCGCGACCGTGATCAACCTGATGTTCTGCGGCTTTCCGCTCGGCGCCGCGTTCGGCGGTTTCCTGGCCGCGTGGATGATTCCGCATTTCGGCTGGCGCAGCGTGCTGGTGCTCGGCGGCGTGACGCCGCTGCTGCTCGGCGTGCTGTTGCTGCTGAAGATGCCGGAATCGGTGCGCTTCATGGTCGCGAACGGCCAGGGCATCGACAGGATCCGCGCGACGCTCGCGCGCATTTCGCGCGACGCGCTGAACGCCGGCTCGTTCGCGTTGACCGAAGCCGCGCCGCAGACCGGCGGCAAGGGCCTCGGCGTCGTGCTGTCGCGCTCGTACATCGTCGGCTCGGTGATGCTGTGGCTCGCCTACTTCATGGGGCTCGTGATCTTCTACGCGTCGATCAACTGGATGCCGATCTTGCTGAAAGATGCGGGCCTGACGCCGAAGAGCGCGACGCTGATCTCGGCGCTGTTCCCGCTCGGTGGGGTGGGCGCCGTGCTGTGCGGCGTGCTGATGGACCGCTTCAACGCGAATCGCGTGATCGCCGTGTGCTACGCGCTGACGGCGGTGAGCGTGTATGCGATCGGGCAGGCGGCCGGCAACGTCGGGCTGCTGGTGCTGATCGTGTTCGTGGCGGGCGTGCTGATGAACACCGCGCAGTCGTCGATGCCGGCGCTGGCCGCCGCGTTCTATCCGACCGAAGGGCGCGGCACGGGTGTCGCGTGGATGCTCGGCGTCGGCCGGTTCGGCGGGATCGCCGGGTCGTTCCTCGTCGCCGAACTGACGCGCCGGCACTTCTCGTTCGCAGGGGTGTTCGCGACGATCGCCGTCGCGGGCGTGCTCGCGTGCGTTGCGCTGCTGATCAAGCAGATGGCGCGGCCGCATGGCGTTGCGCAGCCGGCCGGCAAGATCGAGTCGCTCGGGCATTGAGCGGCGTTCGGGCCGGGCGATGCACCGGCGCCGAGCATGATCGATTCAGGCCGGTCGCACGCCGACCGACCGGCGCACGACGACAGACCGGGCCGCGTTCGCGGCCCGTCGACATTCCAGCCGTCGCACCGCTACTCCTCCGCGTCGTGCTCCTTGACGAAGTTGCGCAGGTACGCGCGCAACGCGGCTTCCCGGCCGCGATGATCGTCGTGGTTCGCGGCGCCCATTTCTTCCTCGTCGCCGAACAGCGTCGGCGGCGCGCAGTACGTGCCGACTTCGATGTTCTCGCGCAGCACGCGGATATCGTGCGTGAGCGGGTGATACTCGGCGATCCAGTGCATTCCTTCGATGTACTCGCCCGTTCTCAGCATTGGCTTCATCGGCAATCTCCATGCAGAGCGGCGGCGCAACCGCCGAAGCGGTTGCATGCGCCCGTACCGAAAGGGTACGCCTGCCTCACGTGAAGCTCAACGGGCGGGCTTGCGAGCGCTCAGCGCGGCAGCAGGTGCGCGACGAGCGGGTACAGCGACAGGATCAGCAGTACGGCCATCGTCACGTTGAAGATGCGCAGCGCGCGGGGATTCGACAGGAAGCGCCGCAGGCCGAGGCCGAACGCGGCCCACAGGCAGATGCACGGGAAGCCGATCAGGATGAACACGACGGACATCCAGGCGGCGTTCATTCCGTAGTCGGCGGACAGGCGGATCGTCGTCGCGGCGGTCAGCACCATCATCCACGCCTTCGGGTTGACCCACTGGAACGCGGCGGCTTCGATGAACGTCATCGGGCGCGGCTTGGCGCCGTGCGCCTTCACTTCGCCGGACGTGCCGATCCGCCAGGCGAGGTACAACAGGTACGCGACGCTCGCGGCTTCGAGGATCGTGTACAGCAGCGGCAGGCGCTTGAACGCTTCGCCGAGGCCGAAGCCGACGCAGAGCATCAGGATCGCGACGCCGATGCTGATGCCGAACAGGTGCGGCACCGTGCGGCGGAACCCGAAGTTGACGCCGGACGCGAGCAGCATCGTGTTGTTGGGGCCGGGCGTGATGGACGTGACGAGCGCGAACAGCATGCCGGCGGGCAACGCGCTGAGGGTGAGGAATTCCATCGCGGATTCTCCATTCGGTTCGAGGCTGGGATGGAGATCAGTTTAGCGACGGTTTTCTGTACAGTACCGGTACAGTTGGCTTGACGAATGCCGGTACGGGGAGGGGCGAGTGCGTGACGGCGACCGTCAGTGCTACGCGGGTACCCGGCAGGGTTCTGCCTATCACAGGCGAACGATAGGCCGCTAACGTTCTTGCGATTCGTTGGACCCAGACGTCCCAGCGGGCGGCAATGGGCGATTCGCAATCTCTATCGCTTCAGTTTGCGGCACACCCAAGGTCTGCAACAGGGATGAAGCTGCGCGCTCGGCAAAGCCGTTCTGACTGTACCCGATCATGTTCAACATGTCGGTAACCGGCTTCTCGTCCGCATCGAATCGGAGCTCGATCGCAATGGCGGTCAGTACCGCACCCCCGACCGTGATCACGCTCATCAGCGGGTCACTTGCCGAGAATCTCCCCGCGAGGATGCCTTTCTGAATATCCCTCAACAACCTGGGTCCGAGGCCGCGGCTGAGCGCTCGCATGGACAACCCTTCGCGGAGGAGAAATTGTCCCCAAACCGGCTCACTTCTGGCTCGCAGCAACGTATGGCGCAGCGATACAGAAATGATCTCGGCGGGGTCGGTGAGGTTGCCTGCAATGCGGTCCAGGGTATCCGCGAACTCCTCGAACACGATTTCCAAAACCGCGGCATGAATCGCTTCTTTCGATTCGAAGTGGTTGTAGAACGACCCGAACCCCACGTCCGCGGCTTCCGTAATTTCATTGATCGCGACGCCTTCCATCCCCTTTTGCGCCATGAGTACAAAGGCGGCATCCAGCAGGCGCGCCCGCGTCTCGCGCTTTCGGCGCGCGCCTCGAGGCTCGCGAACCTCAGGGCTCGACGGCGCTTGCCCGTTCGAGAAGACGGCCGGCGACGGTGTTCTGGTGCGACGGGAAGAAGTGTTGGGCATCGGCGTGCGCATGGATTCGGTGTTTGAGTATACGTTCGAACGTCAAAATTGACAAAATCATCAATTATGATTTCAATGTCATAAAGGCGGCCAGCAGTGGCCAGTCTCAAGAACTGGAGATGGAACGGTGGTGGAGACAAACCTGACGTGCGAGCCGGGCGTCCATGAAGGCAACGACGGCATGAGCTCTTCGGGCGGCCGCGACTTGCCGTCGGATGTAGACGTGCTCGTGGTGGGCTGCGGTCCCGTCGGCGCGGCGATCGGTGCGCTTCTTGGCCGGGACGGCGTGCGCGTGCTTGTCGTCGACAGGGCGGCGGAGATCTTCATGGCGCCACGTGCGATCGCGCTCGACAACGACGCGCTTCGCATCCTGCAGTACATCGGGGTGAACGAAGCCGACCTCGATACAGTGGCGATCCCGTACGTCCGGATGCGCTCTCCCTGGTTCGGAGAGTTCGGGCGCATCAATACGCTGGGGAGCATCGATGGCCATCCGAAGCTCGTGACGTTCTATCAACCGGACCTGGAGCGATGCTTGCGTTCGCGACTAGCCGCGCACCGCACGGCCCGAATGGCGCTCGGTGTGACGCTCGTCTCGCTCGACGAGCACGCCGATTACGTCGCCGCCACGCTCGACAGCGGGCCGGGCGCACGGCACGTCGTGCGCGCCCGCTACGTCGTCGGTGCCGACGGCGCCAGCTCGATCGTGCGCCAGCTGATCGGACAGGATTTCAAGGGCAAGACGTTCGCTGAGGACTGGTTGATCGTCGACGCGCGAAACGTGCGCCGACCCATCGACCATGTCGAGTTCATCTGTGACTATCGGCGGCCAACGCCTCATATGACCGCACCCGGGGGGCGCGAGCGTTGGGAGTTCATGCTCCATCCCGACGAGACGCGAGAAGAAATGGAATCCGACGAACGCATCCGCGAACTGCTCGCGCCGTGGGGCGGCATCGAGGACATGGTGATCGAACGCAAGGCCGTGTACCGTTTTCATGCCCGAACCGTCACGACGTTCAGCAAAGGGCGCGTTTTTCTCGCGGGTGACGCCGCCCATATCACTCCGCCGTTCGTTGGCCAGGGGCTCGTCGCCGGCCTGCGCGATGCCGCGAATCTCGGCTGGAAACTGGCGTGGGTCGTCAAAGGCCACGCAATCCCGAAAATCCTGGATTCCTACGATCAGGAACGACGACCGCACGCCAAGGCGATGATCGGCGTCGCGAAATTCATGGGCAAGCTCGTGATGCCGCGAAACGCCGGGATCGCGTTGTTCACGCATGGTCTGATGCGATTGACGCGGCTCGTTCCGCCGCTACGAAATCACTTCGACGAACTCGGGATCAAGCCGAAGAATGCGTTCCGGAGCGGTCTGTTCGTCCCCGGCCATTCGTCCACGCGGCTCGTGCGCGGCGCAGCCCTGCCGCAGGGATGGCTGCGCAGGCACGATGGGACGATCCGCCTGAGCGACGACGTGTTCGGTAGTGGTCTCGCGCTGATCGGATTCGGACGGGATCCAGGCGTCGAACTCGACGCCGGCGCGCGAGCCGCGCTGATCGCGGCGGGCGGTGTCGTGGTGCAGGTCGTGCACCGCGGGCAGCGCCTTCATCGCATCGAGGACGACGGATGGGAGGACCTGGACGGTACGTTCATGCCGGGTGTCGTGCGGTTTGGCTGGGCGGCCGTGATTCGGCCGGACAAAACGGTCCTGCACGAAGGCCCGGTGGCCGACTCGACCCGTCTGGTTCTCGAATCCCTGCGATTGCTTGGTGCACGCACCTCGTTTTCGTCGCTGTCCGATCACATTGCCCAGCCGATTTCCTGAGGCCCCCATGAAGCTCACGACTGCACAACCCGCACGGAGTCCCCAGCCGACGACGAAGGCTCGGGCGCTTTCCTATTTGATGTTCGAGCGTCCCGATCTCGAACGGGCCGAACGATTTCTCAACGATTTCGGCCTGCGAACGGTATCCCGTGACGGCGAATATCTGTTTCTCCGAGGCACGGCCGCCACACCGTTCTGCTATGTCGTCCGGCAGGCTGAAAAAAATCGTTTCGTCGGCTTCGGGCTTGAAGTTGACGGTATCGACGCACTGCGAAAGCTTGCCGACGTGCCGGGCGCGTCGGACGTGGAGCCGTCGCCGTGGCCCGGAGGCGGCCATCGCGTCACGCTCGTCGATCCGTCGGGTTTTCGTGTCGACGCGGTCGCGGGACAAGCGCGGGCCGGCGCCCTGCCGCACCGGTCGGCGTTAGCGTTCAACTCGCCCGATTCCATCGTTCGCGTGAACGATACCCAGCGTGCGCCGCTGGCGGCGCCGGAAGTGATTCGCCTCGGTCATGTCGTGCTCGAACTCGCCGATTTCCAGGCGACTTGCGCGTGGTACACGTCTCACTTCGGTTTCATCCCGAGCGACGTTCAGGTGTTGCCGGATGGATCGCCCGCCGTCGCGTTCTTGCGGCTCGATCGCGGGGCGACCCCCACGGATCACCATACGCTGGCATTGGCACAGGGATTCGCAGCGCTTTACAGCCACTCGGCATTCGAGCTGGTGGACGCGGACGCCGTCGGGATCGGGCAGCGTGTGTTGAGCGAAAAAGGATGGACGCACGCATGGGGGATGGGTCGTCACATTCTCGGCAGCCAGGTCTTCGACTATTGGCAGGACCCTTGGGGCGACAAGCACGAACACTATTGCGATGGGGACATGTTCACGGCGGACGTGGCGACGGGCATCCACGAAGTTAGCCGTGAAGCGATGTCGCAGTGGGGCCCCCGGATGCCGCGCAGCTTCACCAAACCGAAGATCACCGCCGCAAGCATCGCATCGCTGATCCGAAACCTCCGGGCCAGTCCGGACGTCACGTTTGCGAAGCTGCGCACGCTCGCGAAGCTGTTTGCGTGACCTTCATCTTCACTCAGACCTGTTCGAGGCATCTTCATGGCATTGCACGTCTTGCACTACCGGCATCAGCGGC
This sequence comes from Burkholderia sp. MSMB1835, assembly GCF_001526365.1. Classification (NCBI taxonomy): domain Bacteria; kingdom Pseudomonadati; phylum Pseudomonadota; class Betaproteobacteria; order Burkholderiales; family Burkholderiaceae; genus Burkholderia; species Burkholderia sp. MSMB1835. The sequence goes on along the minus strand of NZ_LOYP01000042.1, from coordinate 121,056 downwards.
GCGCCCAATGGGGCGTGGTGAGGCACCACCGGATCACGCCGATACCGGGCGACTACCCGACGACCGGCGAATTCGTGCGAGCACATCGGATCGATGACCTCGCCGCGCTCGACGGAGAAACGATTCGCGAATCGGACGTCGAGTGGCTGTCGCCGGTCACGCGCAATCAACGGTTCGTTTGTCAGGGCGCCAACTATCGCCAGCACATGATCGAGTCCGGCATGAATCCGGATGCGAAGTCGTTCAACATGATCTTCACGAAGGCGACGAGCTGCATCGTCGCCGCCGATTCCGACGTCATCCGGCCGCAACATGTGCGGTTTCTGGACTACGAGATCGAACTGGGGCTCGTGCTTCGCCGCGATATCACGTCCCGGCAAGCCATCACGGACACGAACCTGCACGAGTACGTGGCGGGCCTCGTGATCGTCAACGACTATTCCGCACGCGATATCCAGATTCCTCAAATGCAGTTTTACAAGGGAAAAAGCTATCGGACGTTCGGGCCCGTGGGGCCGTATCTGTGCCTGCTGGATTCAAGCGATATCGCGCGGCTGCGCGCGCTGACACTGACGCTGACCGTGAACGGGGAAGTGCGCCAGAGCGATTCGACCGCGAACCTCGTGTATGGTCCGGCCGAAACGCTCACGGAGCTTTCGGGGGTTCAGGATCTGAACGCCGGTGACTTGCTTGCAACGGGCACGCCGTCCGGATGCGCGCTCAGCATTCCGTCGCCGGCGAAGCAACGGGTTGCCGCGTTGCTGCCGGAGCACATGAAGTGGCGGATCTTCGCGAAGGTTCAGGCCGCGCGCCCGCAGTACCTGAAGGCCGGGGATCTGGTCGAGTCGCGGATCCGGAGCAGGGACGGGGCAATCGACCTCGGTGTGCAACGCAACCGAATCGTGGACGAGCTCGCATGAACGCCATCGCAACCGAAGCGGACGTGCTTCGGATCGAAAACCAGGGGCCGCCCGCCGACCTCCCGGCCAGCACTTACGAGATGATCGGCCGTGGTGCGGCGATCGACCCGACCGCGCCGGCCTTATCATTTTTCCTGCGCGCCGACGATCATCGCAAGCCATTGCGCTGGAACTATGCGGCGCTTCTGCGGGATATCACCCGCGCCGCGAACATGTTTTCACGCCTCGGTATCGATCGCCACTCGGTGGTCGCCTACGTGCTGCCGAATTTGCCGGAAACGCATTTCGTCATCTGGGGAGGCGAAGCGGCCGGGATCGTGTGCGCGATCAATCCGTTGCTGGAGGGGCCGGCGATCGCATCGCTGCTCAAGGCCGCAAACGCAAAGGTGCTGGTGACGCTGGCGCCTTTTCCGGGAACGGATATCTGGTCGAAGATCCAGCCCATCCTGAGCGAGGTGCCATCGCTGCAAAGCCTCGTCCTGATCGATCTGGCCGAGCGTGTGCAGGGGTGGCGCCGAATTGCCGCCCGCGCGATGCAGCGTCGAGAATGCAAACGGTTGCACCGGCGCGCGGGCGTGCGCGGTGCCGTTCCGCGCCACGTCGAGATCCATGACTTCGACAGTGCGATGTCGCGTGAATCCGGCGATTCGCTGCTGAGCCCACGGCGTTTTGAAGCCGACGACATATCGTCTTACTTCTGTACGGGCGGCACGACGGGATTGCCGAAAATCGCGATTCGCCGGCACGGCAACGAGGTGGCCAATGCCTGGAGCGTCGGGCAGGTCGTCGGCGCCGGGATGGGCCCGGGGAAGACCGTGTTCTGCGGACTGCCGCTGTTCCATGTCAATGCCGTGCTGGCAACCGGCCTGGTGCCGTTCTCGCGCGGCGCACATGTGGTGCTGGGTACGCCACAGGGCTATCGCGGCGACGGCGTCGTCAAACGATTCTGGGAAATCGTCGAGCACCACAGGATCAATTTCTTCAGCGCGGTGCCGACCTTGTATTCGGCGTTGCTCGACGTGCCCGTCGACGGCCGGAACATCGACTCGCTGGAATATGGACTTTGCGGTGCCGCGCCGATGCCCGTGGAAGTATTTCGCCTGTTCCAGGATCGCACCGGGGTCCGGATCCTCGAAGGCTACGGGCTCACCGAGGGCGCATGCGTAAGCAGCGTCAATCCGCCAGGCGGCGAACGGCGTCTCGGTTCGATCGGCTTGCGCATCCCCGGCCAAATGATGAAGGCGGTGATACTCGACGACGCCGGCCGCTACGTGCGCGATTGCGTCGAGAACGAAGTCGGTGTGCTGACGATTTCCGGGCCGAACGTGTTCGCGGGCTATCTTCAGGAAGATCAGAACAAGAGCCTGTGGCTCGATCTCGGCGACGGCCGGCAGTGGCTCAACACCGGGGATCTCGCGCGACGCGATGCCCAAGGCTACTTCTGGCTCACGGGCCGCCGCAAGGAGCTCATCATCCGGGGAGGTCACAATATCGATCCGGCGACGATCGAAGAACCGCTGCACCGCCACCCGGCAGTGCAAATCGCTGCGGCAATCGGACGTCCCGACGTGCATGCTGGCGAGCTGCCAGTCGCATACGTGCAGTTGAAAGCCGGCGCAACGGCAACCGAGACGGAGCTCGACACGTTCATACGCAGCATGATCGGCGAGCGCGCCGCGATACCGAAGCGGATTCATATCGTCGATGCGATGCCGCTTACGGCGGTCGGCAAGATCTTCAAGCCCGAACTCAAACGATGGGAGACGTTCGACGCGCTGGTCTCCGCGCTGAAGGATGCCGGCGTCGAGGGTGCGCGGGTGAGCATGGTGGACGACCCGTCGCGCGGGCTCACCCTGCATGTGGCGCTGAGCGATCACGCGCAGATTGCGAAGGTCAATACGGTGATGGGCCGCTTCCCGTTTGCCTTTTCGACTTCTGTCGAACCCGAACATCACTGATTGTCGATTCTCGGAACGTTTGGGGTTGAAGTAAGCAAATAACTTAGGAATTCGAAGTTAATGAAGAAAGGGATTTTTCTTGACGAAGCAGCACCCGATGCTTTTGGCCTCGTGTGTCATAAGCGCAGGACCAGCCCGAAAGTCATGCCTGGCGCACGAGGATGAAGACAGGTTTCACGATTCTTGAACACCAACACAAAAATCTGGAGACAAACATGAAACGGATCAGCGCAGGAACCGTCGTACTGGTCGCGGCCATCTCTGGCGCGCATGCCCAATCAGCCGGTCAGTGGGTGGTCAATGCCGGCTGGTCCCATTTTGCGCCGCAGGGGGCGGCGGATCCGCTGACCGTCAATGCGCTCGGCCAGTCACAAGTGATGACCGGCAGCGGTGGGGAGATCGCAAGCGGCGATACGTTCGGAGTGACCGCAACGTACTTCCTGACCGACCATATCGCGGCGACGACGGTCATGGGTTTTCCGCCGACATGGCACTTGAACGGCGCAGGTACGCTCAGCGGTTTCGGCGAGCTGGGGACCGCGCGGGCCTGGAGTCCGGCGATCATCTTCAACTACTACTTCGGCCAACCGAATGCACGGTTCAGGCCGTATCTGGGCGCCGGCGTCACCTACACGTGGTTCAGCAACATCAAGCTCAGCAATCCCGTTTCCACCGGCCAGATCTATTTCTCGCCGACCGTCGGGACCGCGCTCGAGGGACCGACATCCGTGTCGCTCAGTCATTCCTTTGCGCCCGTCGTCAACGGCGGCCTGACCTACAACATCGATTCTCACTGGTCGATCAATGCGTCGGTGGCGTATTCGTGGGTATCGACACGCGCCACGCTCACTACCCGGTCATCCGTCGGCACGGTCACGAGCACCAGCAAATTCCGGGTCAATCCGATCGTGACGTTCCTGTCGGTCGGATACCGCTTCTGAACCGCATTAGCCAGGACACGTCGCACGCATGTTGCAGTCGCCGCCCAGCGCGGCGACGTGACGATCGCCGTCGAGTTTCAGCGTCGCATGGCCCGACCGCGGACGTTTCGTGATCCTTGCTCGCGACATGCGTCGAGTGCGATCGGAATGTTGAGGATTGCTAACCCGAAAGATGAATATGACACCGACGTTAGGAAACGTTCGAGTACGCGCTCTATCGACATAAATGACAAAAGTATCAATATTGAGTTTAATGTCAATAAATGTTGTGGCCAGCCCCTGTGGGGCGCCTGGTTACCGATCGCGGCGACCAAGGCGTCGAGGGTTACTTGATTCCAAGGGAGCGCACTCGCAGCGGAGGCGTCCCGAACCGTCATACGCGGGTGTTGTTCGGGAGGGAAATGTGAAGTCGATTAGCTATGCTTACGCCGCTGCGCTCATCGCGGGATTGGCAACGCCACATGCGCATGCCGAACTGGGCGGCGCACCGATATCGTTGCCCGCCGCCGATCAGGCCGCGAAAGTGCGTGTGATGCGGCCTGCGAATCGAGCGGCCGATGGCCTGACGGCGAATCCAGCCGTTTACATCGTCCGTGAAACTACGCTCGGATCGGGAACCGTGATTCGCGAATACACATCGGGCGACGGAATCGTCTTCGGCATAGCGTGGCAAGGGCCGACGATTCCCGATCTCGGGTCGTTGCTCGGCGGTTATCTTCGCGATTACAGCGCGGGCGTGGAAGTCGCGCATGCACTTCGTGGCTGGCGTACGCCGGTATCTGTTTCGGCGCGCAATCTCGTGATCAAGACAGGAGGGCACATGGGGGCATTTTCCGGGCAAGCCTGGTTGCCGCCCGCGCTTCCGCCCGGCCTGACCGGCAACGATATCCTGTAACTCCCATGAAAATGATCATGAGCATTTTTCGTACGGTCGTCCGGTGGTTCAGCATATTCAGCTTGATGACCGTCTCGGCAGCTTTCCTCGTTGCGTGCGGCGGCGGCGATTCAGGTTCCGGCGAAACGGGCGCCAGTAGTTCTGGCGCATCGGACGGCAACACCGGAAATACCGCAATCGTTACGGTTGCGCGAGGCGTTGCACGCGTCGTCAACATTCCGACCGTCAACATCAAGATTTGTGCGCCCGGAACGTCACGCTGCCAGGTGGTGTCCAATGTGCTCGTTGACACCGCATCGTATGGCTTGCGGATCGTACGTGATGCAATTCCAAGCGTTATCGACAGCCTGCCTAAAACGACTACAAACGACGGATCGACGCTTTCCGAATGCGGCAAGTTCGTTTCGAGTTATACGTGGGGCACGGTTCGAACGATTGACCTTTCCATTGGCGATGAACGTGCGAGTTCCTTGCCGGTGCAGATCATCGGCGATCTTGCCACGGACAACGTGCCAAGTTCGTGTACAAACGGGAATGAAGCTGCGAACTCGGCCACGGCTCTTGGTGCAAACGGCATTCTTGGAATTGGTCCGGCGCCCTATGATTGTGGTGCACCCTGTGTGAAGGTCGCGTCGTTGAGCAACTACTACTCGTGCGCGGACGGAAACTCGAGCTGCGTACAAGTCACCGTGCCGCTATCGCAACAGATCAGCAATCCTGTCGGTCAGTTCGCCGCAGACAACAACGGCGTGATTGTAAAAATGCCGCAGATTTCGGAAGACGGTCGGGAAAGCGTGACGGGCTCGTTGATTTTTGGCATCGGCACTCAAGGCAACAATGCATTCGGCGCCACCACGAAGCTGATGTCAACGACGACGGGTGATGTGCCAGGAGCGTTCCTTTCCAGAAAGGTCACCGCGTTCTTCGATACTGGATCAAATGCGAATTTCTTCGATGACTCGGCGCAGATTGCGTGTGCCAAGAACACGCAATTCTACTGCCCGTCAACGACGACCACCTATGCTGCGACTCTGGTTGGGCTCGACGGCACAGTGAGCATGATTTCCCTGTCCGTTGCTAACGCAGATACGTTGTTCTCGAGGAATTCAACATATGCATTCAATGACGTCGCAGGTCACTTCGGCTCGTCCTCTTGGCTAGATCTCGGGCTGCCATATTTTTACGGTCGAACGATCTATTTTGGCCTGGATCGTTCGGCGGAAGGCGGCTCTGCGCCTTACGTCGCATACTGATGCCTTGAGGCGGGCCGGCAACCCATCAAGATACTTGTCATTGATCTGCAATCGGTTGGAAATTGAGTCACCGAAGGAGAGGGGTATCGGATCGGGGTGATACCGGCTCGTCCAGTCGATCTCCTCAAGCGGCTATCGGCACCCCGCTATTCGCCCCTTCATGCACTTGAACCACAGCCTCACCGCCCCGACCCCGCCCGCCACCGGAATCCGCGGCAACAGAAACGGATCGTCGGCCGCGCCTGCGCATCCGCGCCGGGTCGTCGTCGCATTGTCGTAACCGGCAGCGATGACCTGATCGCGTACGCGTGCGTCGAGATCGCCGTACGGATAACAGAACGATTCGACGCGCTGGCCACTCAGCATTTCGAGTTGCCGCTTCGATTCGGTCAACTGAAACGCCGAGACAGGCGCGGACACATGCGACAGCGCGACGTGATCGAGCGTATGCGAGCCGATTTCGTGGCCGTGATCGCGCCACACGAGCATGTCCGCGCACGTCATCAGCGGCGAGCGCGCGGTCGGCGCACCCGCGTCCCAGTCGTTCGCGCCGCCGAACCGGCCGGCGACGAAGTAGCAGGTCGCGGTGAACCCGAGCGCGTCCAGCACGGGCATCGCATGCGTCAGCACGTTGAGAAAGCCGTCGTCGAACGAAATGCCGAAGACCTTGCCCTGCCGCTCCCCGCGCAGGTACGGCTGCAGTTCGCGCACGCTCAGGCCGCGGTAGCCGAGCCGCTTGAACAGCGTCATCTGGCGGCGGAATGCGTCGGGCGCGACGCTCAGGCTGCGCAGCCGGTCGGTCGGCGGCGGCAGCGGGCGGATCTGGTGATACATCAGAATCGGATAGCGTGGGGTGTGCGCAAGCATCGGGCGGATCGCAGGAAAGCGGGGTTACGCCGCCTTGCGGAAAATCCGCAGGGACTTGAAGTCGCCGACCTCGGCGAAATCGGCACGAGCGGCCCACTGCGCGATGATCGGCGCGGCCTTCCGGTAGGCCGACGAGCCCTTGTAGAACAGCAGATGGCCGTTGGGCGCGGTATGACGTGCGAACAGGTCGAGCACCGCTTCGTCGGTCTTCGCGCCGTAGCGGCTGTTCGCTTCGTCGCGGAACTCGCACAGATGAAACAGTGTGACGGCGTCGAACGTCGGCAGCAGGCTCGAATTGCTCGTATAGATGTCGCCGAAATACGCGAGGTAGGTCTTGCTCACCTCGGGCTGCCGCGTGACGAGATCGACATACGACTTGTATTCCTTCGGCGATGCCGTCACGCCGAAGACGGTGTTGTTCAGATGCGGCCGCGCGCATTCGACGCCTACGTGGTGGTGGCCGCCGGTACCGAAGTGATAGATGCGGATGCCCTTGAGGCGCACGGATTCCAGCCATTCGACGAAGTGCACGTCGCACGGACATTCCTGCGTGCGCAGGTCCCAGTACTTCTTCCAGATATTCATCGCCATTGCGTGGATCTCAAGGAGGTCGCCCAGCGGTACGGGTTGTGTCGAACCGATTTCTGATAGACGGACAACGTCGCGTCGACGAACGCGTCGAACGAGAATTCACGCTTGCCTTTCAGCCGCGCGCTGCGCCCCATCGCACGGACGCAGCCGGGTTCCTGCACGATCGCGCGCAGGACCGCTTCGATCGCCGCGGGCTCGCGCGGCGGGACGACCCAACCGTCCACGCCCGGTTCGACGTTCTCGGGCAGCCCGCCCACGCGCGTCACGATCGCGGGGCAGCCGAGCGACATCGCTTCGCGGCACGCGTACGACAGGCTCTCGTGGTACGACAGCACGAACGACACGTCGATGATCGAGAACGGCGCCTGCACATCGTCGAGCCGTCCGGTGAACGCGGTGCGCGACGCCATGCCGTGCCGCGCGAGTTGCGCGCGCTGCTCGCCGGACGGTTCCGCGCCGACCAGCAGTACGCGAAACCGCTCGCGCTCGGTTTCGGGCAGGCGGCCGAGCGCGGCGATCAGGTCCATCCAGCCTTTTTCGGGCGCGGTGCCGGCGCTGCTGCCCAGCACGATCGCATCCGCGCCGGCCGCGCCGAACAGCGCGATCTTGTGGCGGCGGATCTCGTCGGCCGCGGGGCGTTCGGCAGCCGGCCGGCGTACGCCGTGCTTGACGACCGTGACGTTGCCGTACGGCGAGCGCAGCGCGAGCATGCTCGCGACGTAGTCGCTGACCGCGATCGTATGGTCGGTCGCCAGCCGCGCGCGCAACTGGTTGCCGAAGCTGTCGGCGCGATAGGTGTTGTGCTTGGTCAGCACGACCGCGGGCCGATACCGGCACGCGAGCAGCGCCAGCATCACCTGCCGGTGATCGGCGGACCCGTTCACGTGGATCACGTCGAAGCGCTCCGCGACGATCAATCGATGCAGCCGCAGGATCTCCCGGCACAGCCGGTTCCAGCGCGGCTTGAATTCCATGTCGAAGATGCCCACGTCGGGGCTGTCCTTCAGCAGTCGCGACAGGCGGCTGCCTTGCGGCGACGCCACGGTCACGCGGTGATGGCGGCTCATCGCGACGGCGAGATCGCGAACGTAGGTGTCCTGGCCGCCGCCATAATCGCCGTGGAAGTTGGTGTACAGAATGTTCATCACGATGCCGCTTTCTCTTCGCCCTTCATTTACAAGGATTACTGATGAAATGAAGGGCTCGACCTGATGGAACGGAAGCAATGACGCGAACGCGATGCCGCGTCTCCGGCTCGAGATTGCGTGTCGACGTCAAGACATGGCGTCAACGCGAATCATTTCCAAATATTACAGATCGTTTACGTGGCGTAGTGTCGAGGTCTGCGCATCTTTGTGCGAATGTGTCGCGATCGCTGGATCGTGTCGTCTCCTGCGTGACGATCTCCGGCGATCGCGACCGGCACGGCGGTCCCGACCGGTACCTTCCCGCGACCCGAAATTCCCCGGCATCCGACCGCGCCGAAAGCAGGCCGGACCGGCGACACGATCCTTTTTGCGGCGACACCAGGACGCAAATCAACCGATGTCGCTTTCAGATTTGAAAGCCGGCCCACCATTTGCGTTAGAATGCCCCCCCTTGTCCGCCCAGGCGATCGCCCGAAGCGGACAAGTCGCCCGCTTGGAGACACAGGTTTCGATTCGCAGCCGGACGCGAATGATGGGCCAGCCGTTAGCAACATACGCTTTGTAATTTGGATCACTAATGAAAAAGAAGCACAACATTACCAAGTACATCGTTGTCGCGATGATTCTTGGCATCGCCGTGGGTTACGCCTGCCATAGCGCGTTTCCCGACCCGAAGATGGCGAAGGAGGTCGCCGGTTACGTGTCGTTGCTGTCCGATGTGTTCCTGCGCCTGATCAAGATGATCATCGCGCCGCTGGTGTTCGCGACGCTGACCGTCGGCATCGCGCAGATGGGCGACGGCAGCGCGGTGGGCCGCGTGGGCGTCAAGGCGTTCGGCTGGTTCTTCATCGCGTCGTTCACGTCGCTGCTGCTCGGCCTGCTGACCGCGACGCTTCTGCAGCCGGGCAGCCACCTGAGCCTGCCGCTGCCGCCGTCCGATGCGGCGCTCAACCTGAAGACCGGCGCGTTCACGCTGAAGGATTTCGTCGTGCATCTGGTGCCGAAGTCGATCGCCGAAGCGATGGCGAACAACGAAATCCTGCAGATCGTCGTGTTCTCGATCTTCTTCGGCACCGCGCTGTCCGCGCTCGGCGAATCGGGCAAGCGCCTGATCGGCGTGATCGACGATCTCGCGCAGGTGATGCTGAAGGTGACGGGCGCGGTGATGGGGTTCGCGCCGGTCGCGGTGTTCGCGGCGCTGGCGTCGACGATCACGACCGAAGGGCTCGGCATCCTGCTCACGTTCGCGAAGTTCATGGCGAGCTTCTATCTGGCGCTCGCGCTGCTGTGGGCCGTGCTGACGCTGGCCGGCGTGACGTTCCTCGGCAAGCGTGCGTTCACGCTGCTGCGGCTGATCCGCGAGCCGTTCCTGCTGTCGTTCGCGACGGCCAGCTCCGAGGCCGCGTATCCGAAGCTGCTGGACGCGCTCGACCGCTTCGGCGTGAACCGCAAGATCTCGAGCTTCGTGCTGCCGATCGGCTATTCGTTCAACCTCGACGGCTCGATGATGTACTGCACGTTCGCGGTGCTGTTCATCGCGCAGGTGTACGGCATCCATCTGCCGCTCGGCACGCAGATCACGATGCTGCTGATGCTGATGGTGACGTCGAAGGGGATGGCGGGCGTGCCGCGCGCATCGCTGGTCGTGATCGCGGCGACGCTCAACCAGTTCAACCTGCCCGAAGCCGGATTGCTGCTGATCATGGGCGTCGACATGTTCCTCGACATGGGGCGCTCGGCCACCAACGCCGTCGGCAATTCGATCGCGGCGGCTGTGGTCGCGAAGTGGGAAGGGCAGCTTGGCGAGCCGCGCGACGAGGCGGATTCGGATGGCGACGCCGGGCTCGAGCAGGCGCAAGTGCGGGAAACGGCGACGTCCGCATGATGCCCTCGCCTGGAAACTGATGCGAGCCGGCCGGGATTCGACATGGATTCCGGCCGGCGCGCGACACGCTCCGCCGGTCGTTCCCCCGACCGCATCCGGCGATTCGCCCGATTCGCCGAGTCAACCCTTCGTTCTATCCGCCTTTGCCATATCGATACGTTGCACCCGACTCGGCGGCGTTATTCCCGCAGGCAAAAGCCGGATTTTCCCGATCTCGAATCGTGCCGTAAGTGAACGTTCACTGCATCGGCGACACACGCCTGTTCGGGCGGTCCGCAATTTTTTTCGATTTATATGACGTTATGCTCGGCGTGGCCGAGTAGCGAATGCGCGCCCCGATGTAATACCGACCGGGCCGGATGACTCAGCGGAAGTATTTACGCATGACCGGTTTTCAAGCCATCCGGCCGTCCTTCATGTGCATGACGCCACCATTCAGGAGAGCCACCGCCATGGTCGTCCGAAAACCGATTCGGGCCGTACTGCTCGCCGCCGCGATTGCGACGATCGCGCCGGCCGGATATGCGGGCAATACCACCGACTGGATCGCCAACACCTACGGCACGCTCGCCGCCCATGTCGGCAACGTCGCGCGTTCGATGTGGGTCGCGCCCGAAGGCGTGATTTACACGGCGTCGATGTGGGACGAGGATGAAGGCGGCGTCGCGATCTACCAGAACGGCAAGAGCATCGGCTCGATCGGTGCGCATTCGGAATTCCAGGGCAGCGCGATCACCGGCAACGCGACATCGCTGTTCGTCGCGCTGCAGCCCGGCAAGACGTACGGTAGCGGCGCGGTGGGGCGCTACAACCGCGCGACGAAGTATCGCGACCGCGTCATCCAGATCAGCGCGGCGACCAACCAGCCGCGCATCGACGTCGTCACCGGGCTCGCGACGGCCGGCTCGTTGCTCTATGCGAGCGATTTCTACGGCAATCGCGTGCGCGTGTTCACCACCGATGGCGTATGGCAGCGGGACATCGACGTGTCGGCGCCGGGCGCACTCGCGGTGGACGGCGCAGGCAACGTGTGGGTCGCGCAGAAGAATGCGGGCTCGATCGTCGGCTTCAGCCCGGCCGGCGCGCTGCTGAATACGATCCGGATGCCGGCCGGCTCGCACCCGTCGGCGCTGTATGTCGATGCGGCGGCCGGGCAACTGCTGGTGGGCGACGAAGGCCCCGACCAGAACATCAAGCGTTATTCGATCTCGGGCCGGCCCGCGCTGGCCGGCACGTTCGGCGTACGCGGCGGCTATCTCGACACGACGACGGGCATCAAGGGGCAGGTCGGCCCGCAACGCTTCACGCGCATCGTCGGGATCGGCAAGGACAGCGGCGGCAACCTCTATGTGCTCAACAATCCGTGGGGCGGCAGTTGGGATCTCGGCCGCAACGGCGCGACCGACATTCATGCGTACGGCAGCGGCGGCAATCTGCGCTGGACGCTGCAGTCGCTGAACTTCGAAGGCATCGCCGCGCCGGACCCGGTCACGGACGGCGCGCTGTTCTACGGCGGCACGCACGTATACAGCGGCAGCGCGGGCGGCAAGTTCGTCGCGAACACCGTCGATCCGTTCACGTATCCGTCGGACCCGCGCATCAACATGAGCGATACGCAGCGCGACGAACACTTCGGGCTGCTCACGTCGGTCGGCCCGAACCGGATCCTCGTCGCGGCCGGCCAGAATCCGCCGGTCTTCTACTTCTATCACTTCAACGCGGCGAACGGTTACATCGCGATTCCGGACGGCTCGATTCCGGGCCCGGCGTTCAACACGACGCAGCGCGTGACGGGCGGCTTCAGCCTCGACAGCCAGGGCGGCGTATGGGCCGGCCTCGACAAGACCGGCGCGATCACGCATTACCCGCTGACCGGCTTCGACGCGAACGGCAAGCCGTCGTGGGGGCCGGGCGTCGCGACCCGCATTCCGGCCAGCATCCAGCCGCTCACGCGCATCGTCTATCTCGCGGACAGCGACACGATGGTGCTCGCGCAGGGCGCGCTCGGCAGCAACGACTGGACGTCGATCGGCACGCGCATCGAGGTGTATCACGGCTGGCGCGCGGGCAATACGACGAAGCCGGACCCGGTGATCACGCTGCCGCACAGCGGCGCGAAATCGATCGACGCGGCGGGCAATCATCTGTTCGTCGGCTACTGGTTCAGCAGCAGCGGGCCGCTGTGGCCGAACGTCGACGCGTTCAATCTGACCACCGGCAATCTCGACACGACGCTCATCAACACGAGCCCCGCGACCGTCGACACCAGCAGCGCGATCGATGCGATGTACAGCATCCGGGCATACCGTCGGTCCAACGGCGAGTACGTGGTGATGAAGAACAACGTGAAGGGGAACAGCATCACCGTGTATCGGTGGACGCCGTGACGGGCACGCGCCGATCTCGGCGGTGACAATACGATGGCTGTCATCGAAACGCCTTCGCTGTAACGATGTGTAATTGTCCGGGCCGCAATGGAACCGGTCACGTGCTTGACATTGGGCGGCGATGTAATTCCCGCACGTCGACGATCGCCGACGCACCGTATTTCGATCGATAGTACGGGCTCCCGCCGCTGCGCGATACGGCCAGACGACGCCACGATCATGCCGGACACGTCAGACGATACTCGCCCCACACCAGTACAGAGGATTCCTATGAAAGATATCCAGGTCAAGCGCGCGCTCCGGCTCGGCGCGATCATGTCGGCCGTGCTGTTTGCATCGCAGGCATATGCGGACGGGTTCAACGCCGCCGATGCCGCCCGCGTGCCGAGCGGCCAGTTCGTCACGCCGCTGGCCGTGCGCGGCGCGGTGCGGCAATTTCTGAATCCCGGGCTGACGGCCTATCCGCATTTCGTCGCGGGGGAGGCCGTGCGCTCGCAATTGAACCCGGACGGCAAGACGCTGGCGATCATCACCGCCGGTCAGAACTCGCTGTACAAGCCGGACGGCTCGGTCGATACCGCAGCGTCGACGCAGTTCATCTTCCTGTACGACGTCGCGGGCGCGAACAAGACGCACCCGGCGCTCAAGCAAGTGCTTCAGCAGACCAACGCGTTCGTCGGCCTGGTGTTTTCGCACGACGGCAGCAAGCTCTATGCGACCGGCGGCAGCGACGATGCGGTTTACGTGTATGCGCAGCACGGCGGCGCGTGGGCGCTGTCGACCACGATCGCGCTCGGCCACGGCGGCAAGGGCGTCGGCATTCGCGTGCAGCCGAACGCAGCCGGTCTCGCGCTGTCGGCCGACGGCAAGACGCTCGTCGTCGCGAACAACTACAACGATTCGATCAGCGTGATCGATACCGCGACCGGCAGCGTGCGCTACGAGCATGACTTGCGTCCGTTCTTCTCCGGCAACGAAGGCCGTAGCGGCGATGCCGGCGGCACGTTCCCGTTCGCGGTCGCGATAAAGGGCAACGGCATCGCATACGTATCGTCGGATCGCGATCGCGAAATCGTCGCGGTCGACGTGTCGTCGCCGTCGCATGGCCGCCTCGTGAAACGCATCAAGCTGGATGGCAACGCGCTCGGCATGACGCTCGACGCGTCGCAGTCGCGGCTGTTCGTCGCGCAGGACAACGCCGATCAGGTCGCGGTGATCGACACCGACAGCAACGCGGTCGTGAACCGGATCGATGCGCGCGCGCCGGCCGGCGTGCTCCCGCACGGCCAGGCGCATACGGGCGCGGCAACGTACGCAGTGACGCTGTCGCGCGACGGTCGCACGCTGTATGCGACCAACGCCGGCGCGAACGAAATCGCCGTCATACCGCTCGTCGGCGAGCGCGCGTATCGCGTCACGGGTTTGATCCCCACCGCGTTCGAGCCGCACGACGTGACGTTCAGCGCCGACGGCACGTGGATGTACGTCGTGAACGGCAAGAGCACGACCGGCCCGAACCCGGATCACCTGTTCGGCGCAACGCCGGCGCAGGCAGCCGCGTCGCACGCGTCGAACGAATATCAGTTCCAGCTCGAGCGCGCGTCGCTCGTGAGCGCGCCGGTGCCGGCGGCCCATGAACTGCCGATGCTCACGCAGCAGGCGGCCCGCAACAACTTCTATCGTCCGGAAGACAACGACCGCGACAACGAAGTGATGGGCTTCTTGCGCCGTCACATCAAGCACGTGATCTACGTCGTCAAGGAAAACCGCACGTTCGACCAGGTGCTCGGCGACATCGGCAACGGCGCCGACGGCGATCCGCGGCTGGCCCAGTTCGGCCGCAACATCACGCCGAACTTCCATCGTCTCGCGAGCCAGTTCGTGACGCTCGACAATTTCATGAACCCGGGCGACGGCAGCATGGACGGCTGGTCGTGGGCGCTGCAGGGGCGCGTCACCAACACGGAGACGATCACCCAGCAGATCAACTATGCGGCGGTCAATCGCGGCCTGTCGTACGAGAGCGAAGGCACCAACCGCAGCGTGCCGGTCAACTGGGAAACGGTGCAGCAGCGCGACGCGGTGGCCGGCCCGGCCGGCACGACGAACTACAGCAACGCGGCGGCGGCCCTGCCGGGCGGTGCGGCGAACCTGCTGCCCGGCACGGGCAACCATGCGTCGTCCGATGCGCCGTTCGGCCGTCAGCGCGGCTACATCTTCGATGCGGTGCTGGCCGGCGGCGGCACCGTCCGCAACTACGGCTTCCTCGTGAACAACGTCGGCAGCATCGGCACGGCCGCGAACCCGATCGTCGATCCGCATGCGGCCGGTGTCGTGCAGGCCGCCGCGCTCGATCCTCGGCTCGCGCCGATGACCGACGTGTACTTCCGCGGCTTCGACCAGACGTATCCGGATCAGTGGCGCCTCAACGAGTGGAAGCGCGAGTTCGACCAGTACGTCGCGAGCGGCAACCTGCCGACGCTGTCGCTGGTGCGTCTGTCGCACGATCACATGGGCGCGTTCGGCACGGCGTTCGCCGGCGTGAATACGCCGGAAACGCAGCAGGCGGACAACGATCTGGCCGTCGGCCGGCTCGTCGAGGCCGTGGCGAAGAGCCCGTATGCGAACGACACGCTGATCGTCGTAACCGAGGACGATGTGCAGGACGGTCCCGATCACGTGGATTCGCACCGCGGGCCCGCGTACATCGTCGGGCCGTATGTGAAGCAGGGCGCGGTGATCCGGACGCGCTACAGCCAGGTCAACGCGCTGCGTACCATCGAGGACGTGCTCGGTACGCAACACATGAACCTGAATACCGCGTATCAGCGACCGATGACCGACGTGTTCGACGTGCATGGCCCGGCGTCGTGGAGCTATACGGCCGTCGCGTCGACGGCGCTGAAGAGCACCGGGTTGCGCGTGGCCGAAGCGGCGGCCGAGAACGCGCTGCAATACGCGGCCGGCCCGGACGTCACGCCGACGCACGACGCCGCGTACTGGGCGAAGGTGACGGCGAAGTTCGACTTCGACGATGCCGACGAAGTGCCGGCGGATCAGTTCAACCGCGTGTTGTGGAAGGGGATGATGGGCGCGCGGCCGTATCCGAAGCTGCGCGGTGTGACGCAGAAGGTCGCGAGCCGCGACGGCGATTGATCGTTCGGGCGGTCGAGGTGGAAGCGGGCCCTTCCGTCGGGAGGGCCCGTGTTTTTAGCGGGGCGCGTGGCAACTGCGGGTATCGCCGGCTCCTGATGGGGCCGCGCGGCGTCACGCGTGCCAGATCATGTTCGCTCGGGGAAATTCAACCTCTTCATCAGCCGTACGTGCAACTGTTCGGTCGATTCGATATCGTCGAGTTCGATTTCTACCCGTTCGTCGCGCGCCATCACGTTCACCGACGGACAGGTCGCGAAGTATTCATCTTCTGCCCCGGACGAAGCATGGCGGCGCGCGCTTCCGGCCACCGCGCAATCCGCTCCCGCACCTCCGGCGCCGCGAGGCACGTGGCCACGGCCTCATACCCCGGCGCGCCCGGGTAAGGCGCCACGCGCGCAGGCGGGCTGTGATTGGCCGGGCACAACAGGATGGTTTCGTCGGGGCCGACCGCTGCCAGATCGAGGATCGCCGTCGAGCGGGTCAGCAGGAACAGCGGCCGCATGCCGGCGGCCGCGCGTTCGCGCAGATGCGCGATCAATGCCAGTTGCGTGGCGCGGTCGAGGCCTTGTTCGATCATGTCGACGATCCGCACGCGCGGGCTTTCCGCTTCGAGGCTGACGAGCAGTGCGGTCAGCGCCGCCGACGGCGTCGCGCCGTTGTCGACGAGCAACGCCGACGTGCGGTCGACGCGCGACTTCAGTTCCGGATCGGCGCGCAATGCGTCGGATGCCGCGGCGCAATCGTCGTCCAGCCGATCGAGGCCGACGAACACGGCGCCGGGCAACGCATCGGCCAGCCGAAGCGCGAGCCGCGTCTTGCCGCTCCCCAGCGAGCCGATGATGTAGTTCAACGGCCGGATATCGCGACACTCGAACCGTTCGCCGCCCCACGGCCACGGCAGGCTGAACGCGACCCCCGCGTCCGTTTCGCCGAGCAGCCGCGTCAGGTCGCCATCGGCCGGCATCCGGCCGCGCGCGAGGTCGGCGCGCATCGCGCGCACGCCGTCGAGCTTGCTCACGAGCGCTCGAATCCCGTGATCGAGCGCCGCTTCGTGAGCAGCCAGCACGGCGTCGAGATGGCGCGCGTCGCCGTCGAGGACGCTCGCCACTTGCGCGAGCCCGAGGCCGAGCTTGCGCAGCGCCGCGATGTCGGCGGCACGCGCGAGGTCTTCCGGGCCGTACGCGCGGTATCCGGCCGGCGTGCGTGCCGGCGTGACGAGGCCCTGCCGCTCGTACAGCCGCAGCGCCTTGATCGAGACGCCGAGCCGCGCGGCGGCGGCCGATGCGTTCAGACGCGGTGAGTCCGTACCCATCCGTCACCTCCTTGCCGTCGATTCGTTGCGCTCAGCATAAAGGCGATCCCAAGGGCCGGGTCAAGCGCGCCTGACCGATAAAACGCTCCGAACGGCGAAGCGGTACGTCGCCCGAGCGTTCAGTCGGCGTCCTTGAACTCGTCCCGCAACGCGCGATACAACCGCCGATAGCGCGCGAGCCGCCCCGCCAGTAGATCGGCCGACGCGGCATCGGGCACGACCGTCTCCGCGACGGGCGGCGCGACACAGACTTCCCCCAGCGTGTCGCCCGTCGCCGCAAGCCGCGCGAGCCGCGCCGCGCCGAGCGCCGCCCCGACCGCGCCGTCCGCATGGCGCTGCATCGCGAGCCCCGTCGCATTCGCGCACAGCCGCGCCCAGAACGCGCTCTTCGAGCCGCCGCCGATGAACGACACCGCGTCGAGCGTCGTGCCGGCCGCGCGCAGCGCGTCGTAGCCGTCGGCCATCGCGAACGCGACGCCCTCCATCACCGCATACGCGAGATCGTCGGCGTCGTGCTCGTTCGACAGCCCGAAGAACACGCCACGCGCATGCGCGTCGTTGTGCGGCGTGCGCTCCCCGCCCAGATACGGCAGGAACAGCGGCGCGCGGGCCGGATCGGCGCGTTCGGCGCGCGCCGCCAGCGCGCCGGGCGTCGTGCCGTGCGCGCGCGCGAGCCAGTCGAGGCTCGCGGCGGCCGACAGGATCACGCTCATCTGGTGCCAGCGCCCTTCGATGCAGTGACAGAACGCGTGCACGGCGGCGTCCGGGTTCGGCGCGAAGCGGTCGTTGCCGGCGAACAGCACGCCCGACGTGCCGAGCGACAGAAAGCCGCTGCCGGCGCCCGTGACGCCCATGCCGATCGCGGACGCCGCGTTGTCGCCGGCGCCGCCGGCGATCGTCACGGGCCCGGCGATGCCCCAATCGCGCCGCAGCGCGTCGCGCAACTGCGCGGCGGCCGCGTTGCCTTCGACGAGGCGCGGCATTTGCGCGCGCGACAGGTCGGTGGCGGCGAGCATCCGGTCGGACCAGTCGCGGCGCGCACAGTCGAGCCATAGCGTGCCCGACGCGTCGGACAGGTCGGACACGAATTCGCCGGACAGGCGCCAGATCAGGTAGTCCTTCGGCAGCAGCACCTTGTGCACCGCGCGAAACACGGCCGGCTCGTATTTCGCGAGCCACAGCAGCTTCGGCGCGGTGAAGCCGGGCATCGCCATGTTGCCGGTGATCGCGCGCGATTCCGGCACCAGTGCCTCGAGCTCGACGCATTCGGTGCCGGCGCGCGTGTCGTTCCACAGGATCGCGGGGCGCAGCACCTGATCCGCGCGGTCGATCAGCGTCGCGCCGTGCATCTGGCCGGACAGTGCGATGCCGCGCAGCGCGGCGAAGCCGGCCGGGTGCGCGGCGCGCACCGACGCGATCGCGTCGAGCATCGCGTGCCACCACGCCTGCGGGCTTTGTTCGGACCAGTGCGGATGCGGCCGGCTGATCGACAGCGTGGCCGAGCCGGTCGCGAGGGGGGCCGATCGGGAATCGGTGAGGAGAACCTTGACCTCGGACGTGCCGAGATCGATGCCGAGATATGTCACGTATGAAGCGTCCTGTCTGGGGCGCGCGGCGGCGCGCGTCGCGGGGGCGGCGCGTCGTCGCGGCCGTGCGGTTCGTTGAGCCGGTGCAGCGCGCGGAACTTCGACGGCGGCACCTGCTTCATCGCGAGAAACTGACGGTTGAAGTTCGACAGGTTGTTGAAGCCAACCCGGTAGCAGATGTCGGTCACCGTCAGGTCGGAAAACATCAGCAGCTCGCAGGCCTCGTTGATGCGCAGCCGGTTCAGGTAGCGCACGAACGACGAGCCGGTGTGACGCCGGAAAAATCGCGTGAAGGTGCTGACGCTCATGCCGGCGAACGCGGCGACGTCGGTTTCGCGCAGCATGCCGGGCAGGTTCTGCTGCAGGTACGACAGCACCTGGTTGATGGTCGACGACATGTAGTGCTGCGCGTCGCTGCGGTAGCCGGGCCCCGCGAGCACGCGCCGCTCGCGGCACGACGACAGCCGGTCGAACAGCGACATCAGGATCTCGACGCGCCGGCAGCCGTGCGCGTTCGCGAGTTCGAGCATCAGCGGCGCGACCTCGATGCCCACGCGGTCGGGAAACTGCACGCCGCGCGCCGCGTCGTCGATCAGGTCGATCACCGGCTGCAATTCGCTGAACGCGCCGACCATCTTCTCGATCGCATCGCGCGAGAACTGCAGCACGACGTCGCGCGACGGCACGCGTTCGCCGTCGGCGAGCTCGCTGACCCAGTTGTGCGGCAGATTCGGCCCGGTGACGATCAGGTTGCCGGGGCCGAAATCGCCGATGTGGTCGCCGACGAACACCTTGCCGCGCGACGCCTGGATCAGATGAATCTCGTACTCGGGATGGAAGTGCCACTTCGCGACCGAATGCGGATAGTCGTGGACCCACGCGCGGAACGATTCGTCGCGGTGGGTGGGAACGATCTCGAGATCCGGGTTCATCGTGTGCTCCGTCGGGGCGTGCCGGCGTGCTACGAACGGGACGTCGACCAGCCCGTCGCGGCAGGCGGCGTGGCGCGCGTCGCGGCCGCCGGCGCCGCCGCGTGCGCGATCGGGTTCGTATCCGGCAACGCGACGTTGCGCTCGGTGCCGGCGTCGAACAGATGCAGGGCTTCTTCGTCGAAGCGCAACGCTACCACGGCGCCCGGCGCCGGAGCCATCGGGGCCGGCACGAGGGCCGCGCACGGCTGGCCGCGCCAGTCCAGCGTGACGAGCGCCTCGGCGCCGAGCAATTCGACGAGTTCGACCGTGCCGGTCAGCGTGAGCGTGCCCGGGGTCAGATCGTCTTCGGAGACTAGCCGTAGATGGTTCGGGCGAATCGCGGCCTTCACCTGCCGGCCGTCCTGCAGCCGCGCGAAGCGTGAAGACGCGAGCGGCCAGCGCGTGCCGTTGCAGTCGAGCAGCACGGTCGTGCCGACGCGCGCGATCGTGCCGTCCGCGAAGTTCATCGCGGGCGTGCCGACGAACCCGGCCGCGAACACGGTATGCGGCTGGCCGTACAGCTCGGCCGGCGTGCCGATCTGCTCGATGCGGCCGCCGCGCATCAGCACGACGCGATCGGCGAGCGTCATCGCTTCGAGCTGGTCGTGCGTGACGTACAGCGTGGTCGTCTTCAACTGCCGGTGCAGCCGCTTGATGTCGCCGCGCAACTGCGTGCGCAGCTTCGCGTCGAGATTCGACAACGGCTCGTCGAACAGGAACACGGCGGGCGTCTTGATCATCGCGCGCGCGATCGCCGCGCGCTGCTGCTGGCCGCCCGACATCGCGCGCGGACGGCGCTCGAGCAGTGCGTCGAGGCTCAGGATGCGCGCGACGTCGCGCACGCGGCGGTCGATCTCGTCGGCCGGCACCTTCAGGCGCCGCAGGCCGAACGCGATGTTGTCGTACACCGTCATGTGCGGATACAGCGCGTAGTTCTGGAACACCATCGCGACATTGCGCTCGCGCGGCGGCAGGTCGTTGACGACTGCATCGCCGATCGCGAGCTCGCCGCCGGTGATCGCTTCGAGGCCCGCGATCATCCGCAGCATCGTCGACTTGCCGCAGCCGGACGGGCCGAGCAGCACGATGAATTCGCCGTCGGCGATCTCGAGGTCGAGCGGATGCAGCACGGCGGGGCCGCCGTCGTAGTGCTTCGACAATGCGTGGCAGACGATTCGGGCCATGGCTCAATCCATTTCGATCTGAATCTTGACGTCGCGCGGCTGCCCGCTCGCCGCTTCCTCGAACGCGCGCACGCCTTCGGAAAACGGGAACGTGCGCGAGATGAACGGCTTCACGTCGATCGCGCCGGATGCGATCAGCGCGAGCGCGCGCGGGAAGATGTTCGCGTAGCGGAACACCGATTCGATGCGGCCTTCCTTCGCCTGCAGCGCGACCACGTCGAGCGGCACCGGCGCCACCGGCATCCCGATCAGCACCGCGCAGCCGCCGGGGCAGATCAGCTCGACGAGGCCCGCATACGCGTTCGCGCTGCCGCTTGCCTCGAACACGACGTCCGCGCCCCAGCCGCCCGATGCGTCGGCCACCGCGTCGGCGAGCGGCTGCGTGCGCACGTCGACGGTCGTGACGGCCGGATTGCCGGCGAACAGCGCGAGCTTGTCCGGCACGACGTCGGCGAGGATCACGCGCGCGGCGCCGCCGGCAAGTGCGGCGAGCGCCGTCATCGCGCCGATCGTGCCGGCGCCGATCACGACCGCAAGGTCGCCCGGCTTCATCGCCGCCTTCTTCGCGGCCTGCAGGCCGATCGACAGCGGCTCGACGATCGCGCCTTCGGCGAACGACACGTTGTCGGGCAGCCGGTACGTGAACGCGGCCGGATGCACGACGAACGGCGTCAGGCAGCCGTGGACCGGCGGCGTCGCCCAGAAGCGCACGTCGGGATCGAGGTTGTAGAGGCCGCGCAGCGTCGCGGGCGAATCGAGGCGCGGCACGCCGGGCTCCATGCACACGCGGTCGCCGACGCGCAGGTGCGTGACGCCGGCGCCGGTCTCGACGACGGTGCCGGACGCTTCGTGACCGAGCACCATCGGCGCATCGACGCGGAACGGGCCGATTCCGCCGTGAACGTAGTAATGCACGTCGCTGCCGCAGACGCCGACCGTATGAACCTTGATCCGGACGTCGCCGGGGCCGACCTCTTGCGGCAGGTCGATGTCGCGCAGCGCGAGCTCGCGCGTGCGTTCGAGTACGAGCGCTTTCAACGTGTTCTCCTTATTTTCCCTTGACGATCGAATTGAGCAGCCGGCTCAGCATGCCGACGAATACGAGCGGCGGCAGCGCGAGCAGCACCGTCGACGCGTTGATCACGCCCCACGGCACTTCCTGGCCGAGCGACGTGAACGCGGACGCGACCACCGGCAGCGTCGCGCTGCGCGACGACGTGAGCGCGAGCGCGATCATCAGTTCGTTCCACACCAGCACGAAGCTGAACACGATGCCGCCGAGCAGCGTGCTCGCGCACACCGGCAGCGCGATATGCCAGAACACCGCGTACGGGCCGTAGCCGTCGAGCGCGGCGGCTTCCTCGATCTCGCGCGGCAGCCGGCGAAAGACGGGAATCGACAGCCACGTGATGGTCGACAGCGTGACGAGCAGGTACGTGACGATCATCGACAGCTTCGTGTCGTACAGCCCGAGATCGACCCAGATCGCGATCAGCGGCAGCGCGACCGCGACGGGCGGCAAAAAGCGCAGCGACAGCAGGAAGAACTGGATGTCGCGCTTGCCGCGCACGGGGTAGCGCGCGATCGCATACGCGGCCGGCACGCCGAGTAGCGCGCCGATCAGCACGGCCGCGCCGACGATCGCGATGCTGTTGCCGAGCCCGATCAATACTTCGGGGCTCGACAGCACCTGTTCGTAGTTCGCGAGCGTCGGCGTGAAGAAGAAGCGCGGCGTCGGCGTGACGATGTCGAGCAGGTGCTTGAGCGAATTGAGCACGGCCCAGAACAGCGGGAACGCGGCGACGATCAGGAGCGCGCCGGCGATCGCGACGGTGGACACGGTGGCGGCAGGGCCGCGGCGAGCCATTCGGCGAGCCATTCGGCGTGCCGTCAGTCGTCCCATTTGTTGACCCTCTTCCAGATGAGCGTGAAGACCAGCGTGGTCGCGACCATCATCAGCACGGCCATGCCCGACGCATACGACACCTTGCCGGCGAGGCCGATGCCCTGCTGGTACGCGTAGAGATCGAGCGTTTCGGTCGCGATGCCGGGGCCGCCCTTGGTCATCACGTAGATCAGGTCGAACGAGCGCAGCGATTCGACCATCTTGATGAACACGAGGCTCACGAGCGGCGCCTTGAGCATCGGCAGCGCGATGTACGCATGCACCTGCCACGTCGTCGCGTAGTCGAGCCGCGCGGCTTCGAGCGGCTCGGGCGGCAGCGTCTCCAGCAGCTTCAGGATCACGACCGCGAAGAACAGTCCCCACTGCCACACGTCGACGAGCGCGACCGCATACAGCGCGAGATGCGGATCGGCGAGGAACGCGGTGTGCTCGACGCCGAGCGTGCCGAGCAGCCAGCTCAGGATCCCGGTGAGCGGCGCGTACATGAACTTCCAGATGAACGCGGCCGACACGCGCGGCAGCAGCACCGGCATGATCAGCACCAGCGACGCGACGCGGCGCCAGCGACCGTGCACGCGCTCGAACAGGAACACCGCGAGCGCGATGCCGACCAGCACCGCGCCGGCGACCGTGACGACTTCCCACAGCACCGACACCTCGATCGCGTTCAGGAAGCGCCGGTCCGACGCGAGCCGGACGAAGTTGCGCAGGCCGACGTATTCGCTGTCCGGGTAGCGCAGCACGCGGTTGCGCAACGCGAGGTTGATCGCGGCGATCGTCGGGACGAGGCTCAGGACCGCGAGCAGCGCGAGCGTCGGCGCGAGGAACACCCACGGCAGGCTCGTGCGGTCGCGGCGCGCGCCGGCGCGTCGGGCCGAGGACGGGGAAGGGACGGGGCGGACGCCGAGCGCGCGTCCGCCGGCGCCGTCATTTGCGAGCGACATGTTCGAGCGCGTCCTTCGCGTACTGGTCCGCGTCGTCGAGCGTGCCGCGGATGTCCGTCTGCGTGCCGGTGAACACCTGTTCGAGCGCGATGCCGAGGTTGTCGCCGATATCCGGCCACTGCGGCGTACGCCAGATCGTCACCTGCGTGACGGGGTTGGTGTCGTTCAGCCCGGCCTGGATCTGCGGCGCGACGTGCTGCTTGAAGTACGGGCTGGCGATCGTGCTCGAGCGGTTGTAGTCGCTGAACACGCCGTTGCGCAGCCGTGCCTGCTCCTGGTCCTTGCTGGTCGCCCACGCGATGAAGCGGCCGGCGGCCATGCGCGTGCAGTCGTCCTTCGCGCCGACGGCCGAGATCGCGAAGCCGTGACCGTACGCGGCCGACGGCAGCGGCGCGGGCGGCCGCGTGTAGCCGACCTTGCCGGCCACGCTCGACTTGCTCGCATCTTCCATCCAGTCCGCGAACGGCGTCGATTCGATCATGAACGCGACCTTGCCGGAGCGGAACGCTTCGAGCGCGTTGCTCCAGTCGTAGGTGGCGGCGCCCGGCGGCGCGTACTTGAACAGGTCGCCGTAGAGCTGCGTGGCCTTCACGGCGGCCGGCGAATTGAACGCGGGCTGGCCGCCCTTGTCGGTCCACGCGCCGCCCATGCCGAGCATGAACGGCGACCAGCGCCACACGTTCATCCCCGAGCCGCGCTGGCCGCGCGCGACCCAGCCGTACAGCTTCGGCGGCGCGTTGAGCTTCTTGATCGCGGCGACGAGCTGGTCGAGCGTCTTCGGCACGGGGATGTGCGCGGCGTCGAGCAGGTCGCGGCGGTAGAACAGGAAGTCGCCGCCGCCGATCAGCGGCGCGAAGTACGCGACGCCGTTGTAGCTCGCGACCGCGCGGCGGCCGGGCAGGAAGTCGTCGTAGTCGTATTCCTTCGGGTAGTACTTGAGGAGCGGCACGATCCAGTTGGCCGACGCGAATTCGGCGACGTTCGCCTCGTCGACGTAGTAGATCTGGTAGGAGCCCGCGCCGGTCGACGCGTCGAGCCGCGATTTCGCGCGGCGGTCGTTCTCGCCGAAATAGCTGATCTCGACCTTCGTGCCGCTCTTCTTCTCGTAGTCGGCCAGCGATTTCTCCATCACCGACAGGCCGAGGCTCTTCTGCGCGAGCACCCGAAGGGTCGGCACCTTGCAGACCTGCGCGGTTGCGACGCCCGGCAGACAGGCGCCGAGCAGCACGCCGGCTGCGACGATTCGCATCTTGTTCACCCGTGTCTCCTTGATTCTGCTTGTTCGAATGCCGCCGATGACGGCAGGAACAATGGTGTGACGCGGGCGATGCGATCACCACATCAAAAGAGTTCGCGAACCGATACTTTTTGCTCAGGTCGGGTCGTGCGATGCACAAAATGTGGTGGTCGGGGCGGAAGAGCGGGCGCGGTGCCCGACCGACGGGCGGTCAATGCGGCGTTACCCGCGCGACGGACGCTGCGGCGCATCGTCGAGCGCAATCCGGTAGACACGCAGCGCGTTGTCATGCCAGATCGCGCGGCGCGCGGGGCCGTCGAGATGCGCGATCGCGCCGGCGAACGTGCGCAGCAGCGCGGGATAGGACACGCGCAGCCCCGCCACCGGGAAATTGCTGGCGAACAGGCAGCGCCGCCAGCCGAAGATCGCGATCGTGTCGCGGATGATTCGCGCGTTGTCCGCGTCGTTCCATGCCGCATCGCGCAAGCCGAGCTCGGAGATTTTCACGGTCACGCGCGGCAACGCGGCGAGCGCGGCCATGCCGCCGCGCCAGCGCGCGAGCCCGGCTTCGGAACGATCCCACGGCAGCCCCGCGTGTTCGAGCACGACGTCGACTTCGGGCGCATCGGCCAGCATCGCGGCCGCGTCGCCGAGATGCCAGAACGGCACGCGCAGATCCCAGCTCAGGCCGTGCGCGGCGAGACGTTCGAGCGCCGCCGGCCAGCGCGGGTCGTGCAGCGCGCCCGGTTCGTCGATCGATGCATCGGGCGCTGCCGCGGTGCGCGGCTTGAAACGGACGCCGCGCACGCGCGGCCATGCGGCCTGTTCGGCCAGCCGTTCGTCCGCATCGCCGGCCAGCAGGTCAACCCACGCGACGAGCGCCGACGGCAGCGCGTGCGCGGCCGCGACCTCGTGCAGCCAGCGCGTTTCCGCGAGCGCCTCGTCGCGCGCACGTTCGGCCTCGACGTGCACGCTGGCGACGAGCGGCGCGCATCGTGCCGCGCGCCGGAAATCGTCGACGCCGAAGTTGCGGCACAGCGCCGCGTAGTCGCCGAACATGAAGCGCGCCGGGTCGTAGTGCGTCTGCAGCCACGGGTAGTGCGCGCCCGCATCGAGTCGCCACAGATGGTGATGCGCATCGACGAGCGCGTCGGGCATGCCGTCGGGCGGCGCGTCGTCGCGCATGTCAGAGCGCGCCGGCGAGCACGTACGACGCATCGGGCTCGCGCAGCGTCGGCAGCGCACCGACGAAGCGCCATGCGTCGAGGTCGAGTTCGCGCACATGGTCGTCCTGGAACGATACGTATGCGACGCGCCGCGACGGATGAAACGACAGCGCGGTCGGGTTCGCGGGCAGCGCGATGCGTTCGATCTCCTCGAGCTGGCGCGCGTCGAATACCGAGATCGACTGCTCGCCCGAATTGGTCAACAGCAGCAGGTCGCGACCGTCGGGCGCGCTCGCCCGGTAGATGCGGTTCGGATCGCTGCGGGTTTTCACGCGGCGGCGGCAGGTCATCGTTTCGGTGTCGATCTCGACCAGCGTGTCGTCGCCGCGATTCGCGACGAACAGCGTGCGCTCGTCGCTCGACAGCGCATTGCCTTCCGGGCGCGGGCCGGGCATCACCGCGCGCGGCGCGACCGTCGCGTCGCGCGGATGGAGTTGCGTGACCGTGTTCGACAGCAGATGCACGCCGTACGCGCGGCTCGCGTCGCGCGTGAGCGTCACGAGGTGCGTCTTCACGCCGCCGGACGGCACGGCCATGTTCGGTACCGATTGCCGGGTCGGCTCGTCGAATACGAGCAGCATGTCGTGCGCCTCGCTCATCGCGTACAGCCGGCCGTCGCGGTCGCTCGCCATCCCGTGCGGCCGGTAGTACGGCCACAGGTCGAGCATGCGCGTGTGCGTGCGCTCGACGAGATCGATCTCGGCGATCCGGTGATCGCCTTCATGACCGCGCGACCACGCGGTCTCGATCCCGAAAATGCCGACGTACGCGTAGCGGTCGTTCACGTCGACGGTGAACTCGTGCGGAAAGTTCGGCAACACGATGTGCTTGAGCGCGGCGTGGGTTTCGAGATCGTAGAAGCTGAAGGTGTGGGCGCATTTCTGCACCAGCAACAGGATGTCGTTCATGGTGTGTCTCCGTTGTTTCGTTCGCGTGCCCGCCGTGTGTCGGCGCGCGCGTCAGTCTTCGCAGCGGCGGGGCAGCGTCAGCGCGAGCAAGCCTGCCACGGCCAGCGTGACGGCGAGGCTGTACACGCCGGCCGCCGCGCTCACGTGCTGCGTCAGCACGCCGACCGCATACGGGCCGCAGAAGCCGCCGAGGTTGCCGAGCGCGTTGATCAGGCCGCGTGCGCTGCCGGCCGCTTCGACGCTGCAGAGCTTCGGCGGAATCGCCCAGAACACGCCGGCCGCCGCCTGCAGGAAGAAGCCGCAGCCGATCAGGAACGCGAACGACACGGCCATCGACGCATGCGTGAGCACCGACAGCGCGAGGCACGCGGCGAAGCCGACGAGCGGCAGCAGCACGAACAGCCGCCGCTTGCCGGTCCGGTCGGACCAATACGACGTGACGAGCATCCCGATCACCATCGCGACGTACGGCAGCATCGCGAGCAGGCCGATCCTGCCCATCCCGCTGTGCGTGAGGTTTTTCAGCAGGGTCGGCAGCCACATCGTATAGCCGTAGATGCCGGCCTGATAACAGAAGTTGATCGCGATGAGCAGCCAGATCGTCGGGTGGCGCAGCAGCGCGCCGAACGAGGCGGCCGCCGGCGTGCCGGCCGCGCGCTTGCGTTCCTGCTCGTCGCGCAGCGCGTCGAGGATGTACGCCTTCTCGCGTGGCGACACCCAGCGTGCGGTCTGCGGGCCGTCGTCGGCGAACAGCATCCACACGACCAGGCACAGCAGCGACAGCGCGCCCGCGCTGAAGAACAGGTGATGCCAATCGTACGCGGCGAGGATGAAACCGGACAGCGGTGCGGTGATCATGCCGGCGAGCGGCACGAACAGGATGACCATCGCATTCGCGCGGCCGCGTTCGCGATCGGGAAACCAGTGGCTGACCATCGTCAGCACGACGGGCAGCATCCCGCCCTCGGCCACGCCGAGCAGGAAGCGTAGCGTCAACAGTTGCCACGTATGGGTGACGAGCCCGGTCAGCGCCGACAGCACGGCCCAGCTCACGAGCGACCACGCGATGAAGGTCTTGCCGCTGCCGAGCGCCGCATGCCGGCCGCCGGGAATCTGCAGGAACAGATAGCCGAAGAAGAAGATGCCGCCGGCGAGGCCGGCCATCGTCGCGTCCATGCCGAGATCGGCGTTCATCCCGCCCGGCATCGCGAACGCGATGTTCACGCGGTCCATGTAGGAAATGATGCAGGCGAGCAGCAGCGGCGGGATCACGCGCAGCCAGCGGCGGCGCGGAATGGCTTCGCCGGCTTCGTATGCCGGGGTCGCGGGGTTCAGCAGATTCATGGTGTCTCCGTCCATCCGATGAGCGGCGGCGGCCTTCTGTCGGGCCGCCGTCACGCCGATGCGCAACGCACGCGCGTTGCGGGTGAAAAAACGATGTCTAGCGCCCCCAGCGCAGCACGAGCGGGTCGAGCCGCCGCGCGGTGTCGAGCAGGCCGGCACGTACCTGCGGATGCAGCTCGGGCCAAGGCGCGCGCGGCCGGTCGCACGCGATCACGCCGCCTTCCTTCATCAGCGCCTTCGCGGTGAGGAAGCCCGACTGGCGGTTCTCGTAGTTGATCAGCGGCAGCCAGCGCGCGTACTCGTCGTACGCGTCGTCGCGACGCCCGGCGAAATACGCGTCGGTGATCCGGCGAATCCCGTCCGGATAGCCGCCGCCCGTCATCGCGCCGGTCGCGCCGGCATCGAGGTCGGCGAGCAGCGTGATGCCTTCCTCGCCGTCCCACGGCCCTTCGATCGCGTCGCCGCCGAGCGCGATCAGCTCGCGCAGCTTCGACGCGGCGCCGGCCGTCTCGATCTTGAAGTACGACACCGCGTCGATCTCGCGCGCGAGCGTCGCGAGCAGCGACGCGGGCAGCGCGACGCCGCTGGCCGGCGCGTCCTGGATCATCAGCGGAATGGCGAGGCCGTCGGCGACTTCGCGGAAGTACGCGCGGATCTGCGCGTCGGAGACGCGGAACGTCGCGCCGTGGTACGGCGGCATCGCCATCACCATCGCGGCGCCGAGCGCCTGGGCGTGCCGGTTGCGTTGCGCGCAGATCCGCGCGCTGAAGTGCGACGTCGTGACGATCACCGGCACGCGGGCCGCGACGTGCTCGAGCGTGGTGCGCGTGAGCAGATCGCGTTCGTCGTCGCCGAGCGCGAACTGCTCGGAATAGTTCGCGTGGATGCAGAGGCCGTGCGAGCCGGCATCGATCATGAAATCGATGCAGCGGCGCTGGCCGTCGAGATCGAGCGCGCCGTGCGCGTCGAAAATCGTCGGCACGACGGGAAAGACGCCCTGGTAGCGTGTGCTCATGGCCGGCCTCACTCGACGATGTCGAACTGGTCGAGGAATTCGGTCTTCAACGTGAGGCCGAGGCCCGGCACGTCGTCGCGCAGTTGCAGGAAGCCGTTCTCGGCCACCGGCTCGCCGTCGAAGATGTAATAGAACAGCTCGTTGCCGACCTCGACGTCGAACATCGGGAAGTACTCGCTCATCGGCGACGCGAGCGTGCTCATCGTCAGGTGGTAGTTGTGCATCTGGCCCGCGTGCGGAATCACCGGCACGCTGTAGGCCTCGCACAGCGCGTTGATCTTGTGCGCCATCGTGATCCCGCCGACGCGGTTCGTGTCGTACTGGACGACCGACACGGCCTTGCGGTCGAGCAGCTGCTTGAAGCCGTACAGCGTGAATTCGTGCTCGCCGCCGGAGATCGGGATGGTCGTGAGCCGGTTCAGTTCCGCGTAGCCGTCGATGTCGTCGGCGATCACCGGCTCTTCCAGCCAGCGCGGCTGGTACTTCTCGAGCTTCGGCAGGATGCGCTTCGCATACTCGAGGTTCCAGCCCATGTAGCACTCGAGCATCAGGTCGTTGTCGTAGCCGATCACCTCGCGGATCGCCGCGACCGACTTCAGGTTCTCGACCACGCCCTGCTGCCCGTGCGCGGGCCCGTAGCCGAAGCGCATCTTGAACGCGCGGAAGCCTTCCTTCAGGTACTGCTGCGCTTCCTCCTGCATTGCCCTCAGGTCGGTGCGGTAGAGCTTCGAGTAGTAGCAGGGGATCCTTTCCTTGGTGCGGCCGCCGAGCAGCTTGAACACGGGCTTGCCGACGCTCTTGCCGAGGATGTCCCAGATCGCGATGTCGACTGCCGAGATCGCGGCCATGCCGATGCCCTTGCGGCCCCAGGCGTGCGTCGCGCGGTACATGCGCTGGCTCAGGTACTCGTAGTCCCACGGGTCCTGGCCGATCACGAGCGGCGCAAGGTACTGGTCGACGATCGCCTTCGCGACGTGCGGCGCGAGCGCGACGTTGCCGAGGCCGACGATGCCGTCGTCGGTTTCGACTTCGACGACCGTCCACGCATGGAAGCGGAACGTGCTCATCGTTTCCTGCGGCGCATACAGCAGGTCCATCGCGTTCGAGCAGAAGTTGCCTTGCGGCGGGACGGTCTTGCCTTTCCACTGGAATACGCGGGCGCGTACGGATCGGATCTTCATGATGGTGTCTCCGGAATCGATGTCGTCGGTGTAGAGGGCGTGCGAGCGTCACGCCGAAACGATGGGCGAGCGCCGCGCGGCGCCCATTCGGCACGCGATCTGCAGCGCCTGCCAGGACGCGCCGACGTCGGCCGTGCCGCGGCCCGCGATGTCGTACGCGGTGCCGTGCGCAGGCGTCGTGATCGGCACAGGCAGCCCGCCCTGCACGGTCACGCCGCGCGAGAAGCCGAGCAGCTTGATCGCGATCTGCCCTTGGTCGTGATACATCGTGACGACCGCCTGGTAATCGCCGGCCTGTGCCTTCAGGAAGATCGTGTCGGCCGGGAACGGGCCGTGGAACGGCGCGTCGGTCGGCCAGTCGCGCGCCTGCAACCGGCGCACGGCCGGCTCGATGACGTCGACTTCCTCGCGGCCGCAACTGCCGCCGTCGCCGCCGTGCGGGTTGAACGCGGCGATCGCGACCTTCGGCGCGGCGACGCCGTTCGCGAGCAGCGACCGGTAGATCAGCTCCGACGCCTGTTCGATCCGTTCGATGCTCAGCTGGGCGGCCGCATCCTTGAGCGGAATGTGCGACGAGATCCGCGCCGTCCACAGTTCGCCGAGCGTGTTGAATTCGCAGAAGTAGCCGGTCACGCCGAGCGCTTCGGCGAAGTGGTGCAGTTCGTCGTCGTGACGCAGGCCGCCGAGCTTCATCGCGTACTTGTTCAGCGGTGCGAAGCAGATCGCGTCGACGTCGCCGGCGCGCGCGGCGTCGAGGCAACGGTCGAGCACCGTCAGCGCCGAGCGGCCGCCGGCAGCGCTCGCCTGGCCGACCGTGACCAGCGCGGGATCGACCGTATCGACCGCGACGAACGCGGCGCGCTCGGTGGATGGCCGGCCGCGCACGGCGGCGAGCGACGCGACGGGTTCGACGTCGACCTCGACGCCGGCGACACGCTGGCCGGCTTCCCACAGCCAGCGATCGCCGATCAGTACGAGGTTCGCGCGGGCGGTCGCGTCGGGGCGGGCGAGCAGTTTCGCGATCAGTTCGGCGCCGATGCCGGCGGGGTCGCCGAGCGTCAGCGCGACGACGGGCAGGGCGGCGTCGGTCGAGGGGGTGTGCATGCGGTGTCTCCGGTGGCGGCGCGCGGCCGTTGGTCTATGGGGTTGATGCTAGGTAGACGGAATGAGTCGGTAAATTGAAAACTCTTGATGAATCGATAACCTGGAGTAATCGAAGATGGGCTCGATCGACCGACGAGATTCGACCCCGCAACTGCTGAACCGGCTGCGGATGCGGCAGATCGCACTGCTGCTGGCCGTGGACGAATGCTCGACGCTGCGCGCGGCGGCCGAGCAGATGGGCCTCACGCAACCGGCCGCGACGAAGATGCTGGCCGAGCTGGAGAGCGCGCTCGGCCAGCGGCTGTTCGATCGCGTCGGGCGCGGGCTCGTGCTGAATGCGGCCGGCGAGCGCGTGCTCGGCTATTTCCGCGGCATCCGCGGCAGCATGGAGGCGCTGAACCGCGAGCTCGGCGAGCTGCAACTGGGCAGCGCGGGGCGGCTCGCCATCGGCAGCATCATGGCGGCGTCGCCGGGGCGGCTGACCGAGGCGCTGGTGCGGTTGAAGGCGCGTTATCCGCTGCTCGCGATCGACATCGCGGTGGATACGAGCGACCGGCTGATGCCGCAGCTTCGCGAAGGCGTGCTCGAAGTGGTGATCGGGCGCAACGCCGGGACCGACTGCGACTTCCGCGTGGTCGACGACGAGGCGCTCGCGATCATCGCGGGCCGCGGCCATCCGCTCGCGGGCGCGGGGTCGGTCGAGTTCGACGCGCTGCTCGATTACGCATGGATCCTGCAGCCGGCCGGCAGCCCGGCGCGCGAGGTCGTGGAGCGCGAATTCCGTGCACGTCACCAGCCGATGCCGCGCGGGCTCGTCGAAACGGGCTCGATCCTGACCACGATGAACCTCGTCGACCGTTCGTCGATGCTCGGCGTGATTCCGCTGACGGTCGCGCAGCGCAACGCGGCGCACGGGCTCGTCGCGATCATCGACTACACGCTCGAGCAGAAGCTGCCGTCGTACGGCAGCCTCGTGCGGCGCGACCGGCCGTTGAGCATTCCCGCCCAGCAGTTTCTCGCGCTGTTTCACCAGGACGCCGTGGGCGCGGACGGCGGCGCCTGATCCGGCGGTGCGCCGCCGCCCCGGTCACGCGTCGCGGAACGCGGCGATGCGTGACGACGGCGCGGAAGGGACGACAGAGGCAGCCAAGACCGGCTTCAGCGTGCCGACGGCGCGGCGGGCGCGTCGCCGAGCGCCGGCATCGAGTCGGACAGCGCGCGGTCCGGCCGAATCCGCAGCGCGGCGACGATGCCGAACAGCAGCATCGCGACCGAGCCGATGAACGGCACCGTCCAGCTGCCGGTGCGATCGACGAGATAGCCGAACAGGATCGGCGACAGGATTCCCGAGATCGCGGAACCGGCGTTCATCATCCCGCTCGCGATGCCGGCATGGGCCGGCGCGATATCGCTCGGCACGGCCCAGATCGGCCCGATCGTCAGTTCGAGGCACAGGAACGATCCCGACAGGCACAGCGCGACGCCGGCCGTCGAGTGCACGAACGCGAGCGGCAGCAGGCACGCGAGCGCACCGACGAAGCTCGTCACGATCACGCTCTGGCGCGACAGCGCGAGGTTGCCGGTCTTCCGGTAGATGCGGTCGCAGAGCCAGCCGCCGAGCGTGTCGCCGACCACGCCCGCGAAGAACACGCCGGACGCGAACAACGCGGTCGATTTCAGGTTGAGGCCCTGGCCGTTCAGGAAAAAGGTCGGCAGCCACGTGAAGAACAGCCACGCGGTCCAGCCGTAGCAGAAGTAGACGAAGATGGTCGGCGCCATCCGGCGCGACAGCGGCCCCCACGGCGTGGGCCCGGAGGATGCGGTGGCGCGGCGGGCGCGCGTGCGGCCATCGTCGTCGCCGAGCGGATGCTCGCGGAAACCGGCGATCCACCATGCGAGCCACGCCAGCGTGACCGCGCCGATCACGAAGAACGCCGCGCGCCACGACAGCCACGTCATCAGCGCGGCGACGATCGGCGGCGTGACCGCGTTGCCGAGCCGCGAGAACGAATGCGTGAAGCCCTGCACGACGCCGCGCCGCTCGCGCGGGAACCACTGCGTGATCGCCCGGGCCTGGGCCGGCAGCGTCGCGCCTTCGCCGATGCCGAGCAGCAGGCGCGCGGCGAACAGCAGCCCGAGGCTGTGCACGAGCCCGGTCGCGAACGTGGAGACGACCCAGATCAGCCCGCAGCCGATCAGCGTGATGCGGGCGCCGAACCGGTCGGCGATCCAGCCGCCGCCGATCTGGCAAATTGCATACGAATACGCGAACGCGGAGAAGGCGACGCCAAGCTCGGTATTCGACAGCCCGAGTTCGGCCTTGATCGCGCCGGCCGCGGTCGCGAGATTGACGCGGTCGACGTAGAGGATGAACGAAAGCGCGCACAGCAGCCACAGCGTGTGGCGCCGTTGACGGTGGTCGGTGGGCATGTGTCTCACTCCATGTGCGTGCGCGGCGTTGCAATGACGCTGCGTTCACGGGCGAGCCCAGCATCGCGCGGCGGTGAAGACACTGTCCAATGAATCTTTGGGATCAATCGATAACCGCAGGTATTCATTTCCGTTTCGGCCGCACGTGTCCGCGCGGCGCGCAAGCGGGCGACCGCGCGGATCGAGGCGCGGGAGGCATTGCGCGAGGCGGCCGTCGGCATGCCGCCGACAGTCGACCGCGCCGGCGCCGTGCGCGCGGTGGTCGCGTACGGTGCGGCCGGAGATGGGAACGGTATCGGCGATGAAATACACGGCGCCCGGATTCGGCCCACCGCTCGAACAGGTCGGGCGCGAACCGCGCGCATGAGCGGCAAGGCCCGCGCGTCAGGTCGGGAAGCGCTCGCTGTCGGCCGCCGGCACGAGATCGTCGGGCCACTGCACGTCGAACCGCGTGCCGCCCGCGCCGGTCGGCACGCACAGCGCCTCGCCGCGATGCGCATGCGCGATCGCCGCGACGACGGCGAGCCCGAGGCCGGTGCCGCCGGGTTGCGACTCGTCGACGCGCCGGAACGCCTGGAACACGTGCGGCGCGAACTCGGCGGGAATGCCCGGGCCGTCGTCCTCGACGCGCAGCCGGCACGTTCCGTTCTCGATGCGCGTCTGGATCCGGATCGCGCCGGGCACCGCATGGCGGCGTGCGTTCTCCAGCAGCGCGAGCAACGCCTGGCGCATGCGGACCGGGTCACAGCGCATCCGACGCGGGTCGAGATCGAGTTCCGGATGCTGGCCGGCGGCCTGCAGCGCGTGCGCGAACACGTCGACCACGGCGCGCACTTCGGCGGCGAGATCGGTGTCGCGGATCTCGATGCTCAGGTGGCCGCTGTCGGCGAGGCTGACCACGCGCAGATCCTCGATCAGTCGCGTGAGCCCTTCGACCTGCGCGAGCAGGCTGCGGTACAGCGCGTCGCTCGGCGTGAACACGCCTTCGGCGAGCCCCTGCAGCCGGCCGCGCAGCACGGTCACGGGCGTGCGCAGCTCGTGCGCGATCGCCGCGTTCCAGAAGGTTTGCTCGTCGGTCACGCGCTGCAGTTCGCTCGCGAGCGCGTTGAAATTGTCGGCGAGCAGCGCCGCTTCCTTCAACGAACGGTCGCCGGCGACCGCGCGTGCGCCGAGATCGCCGCGCGCGACGCGGCGGATGCTGTCCGTCACCGAATTCAGCGGCACGAGGATGCGGCGCGACAGGTTGATCGCGACGATGACGGCAATCAGCAGGCCGACCAGCGTGGTCGAGATGATCCACACCCACTCCGGCCCGCTCGGGAGCCAGCTCTGCGGCTGGAACGACTCCGGCGAGTACTGGTACAGCAGATAGTAGAACGCATAGGCCGTCACGACGATCAGCACCGTGATGCCGAAGGCGATCGCGCCCATCGTCAGCGCGATCTGGCGGCTCAGGCCATCGAGTCTCACTCGCCGCTC
Source organism: Burkholderia sp. MSMB1835 (assembly GCF_001526365.1). Lineage (NCBI taxonomy): Bacteria > Pseudomonadati > Pseudomonadota > Betaproteobacteria > Burkholderiales > Burkholderiaceae > Burkholderia > Burkholderia sp. MSMB1835. The sequence goes on along the minus strand of NZ_LOYP01000042.1, from coordinate 85,228 downwards.
CACAGTTTGTAGCCGACGCCGCGCACGCTGGCCGGCACGCCCGCGACGCCGAGATCGTCGAGTTTCTTGCGCAGCTTGCTGACGTGGCTGTCGACCGTGCGCTCCAGCGCGTCGCCTTCCGGCAGGCAGGTCGCCATCAGCTCGGCGCGGCTGAACACGCGGCGCGGCGCGCGCGCGAGCTGCGCGAGCAGCTTGAATTCGGTGAGCGTCAGCACGAGCGTGTGGCGCGCGCCGTCGACTTCGACCGTCGCTTCGTGGTGCTCGAGATCGATCTCGAACGGCGCGGCGCGCAGCACGCGCTGCTCTTCCTGGCGCGAGCCGCCCATCGACCGGCGCAGCACCGCCTGGGCGCGCGCGACGACTTCGGCCGGGTTGAACGGCTTGACCACGTAGTCGTCGGCGCCGATGCGCAGCCCGGTCAGCTTGTCGATGTCCTGGTCGAGCGCGGTCAGCATGATGACCGGCGTATCGCCGCGATGGCGGATCTCGGCGAGCACCTTCCAGCCGTCGACGTGCGGCATCTGCACGTCGAGCAGCACGAGGTCGGGCTTCAGCGACAGGTGGAGTTCGAGCGCGCGGCGGCCGTCGGCGGCGTGCACGGTACGCAGCCCGTTGCGCGCGAAATAGGCCATCAGGATCTCGGCGATCTCGGGTTCGTCCTCGGCGATGAGGACGAGCGCCTGTGCGCGCTGGCCGGCGCCGGGAGATGAAGAAAATTCGGGCATGGCCACTCGTTCGGATCTATCGGGGTTCCATCGAATCGCCATACTACCGCACGGCCCGCGCAACCGAACGGAGACGGGCGAGACCGCGTCGATCGCCGTTGCGTGCGCCGGCTTTCCGCGACCTTTCGGAAGCGCTGCGATGCGTTGCCGACAGGGGAATACCCTGTCTTTTTTTTTCGATCTTGTTTTATGTATCATGACCTAACTTTTGCAACATGTACTAATTAGGGGCACCGGAAAATCCATATCGGTACGGAGCAGTACGGCGTGTGTCCAGGCAGGAATGCGAACCGGATTCGCGCGCCCCGTCCGAGGGGCGCTCGGGCCGGCGGCAGGTGAAGCGGATTGGGATCGCATCCCGTCGTCAGACTCCGCGCGAACGATGGCCGCTTCCCGGCACGGGGGCCGGCGTTCGCGCCCATCGCAGGCGTCATTTACCGATCATGTCCAGGAAGTCATCCATCAGCGGGTCGGCCGACCTGCAGCGCAGGCAGTGGCTCAAGGTCGCGGGCGCGTCGGTCGCGGCGGGCGGTCTTGCACTCGGCACCGCGCGGGCGAAGGCCGATTCGGCGCCTGTCGCGGGCCAGGCCGGCGACGTCGTCGATGTCGCGATCGTCGGCGCCGGGCTGGCCGGCCTGACGGCGGCGCGCGACCTGCGCTACGCGGGCTGCGAATCCTTCGTCGTGCTGGAGGCGCGCGACCGCGTGGGCGGCCGCACGCTGAACTACGACGTTGGCGGCGGCTTCGTGACCGAAGTCGGCGGCCAGTGGATCGGCCCGGGCCAGACGGCGATCGCCGATCTCGCCCGCGAGCTGGAAGTCGGCACGTTCCCGAGCTACTACGCGGGCAAGACGGTGATCCTCGGCGGCGACGGGCGCGCCGAGATCGACCTGGCGGGCACCTTCGGCACCGACGAGGCCGTCGCGGCGAAGCTCGGCAAGTTGTCGCGCGACGTGCCGTCCGGTGCGCCGTGGACGTCGCCGAAGGTCGGCGAGCTCGACCGGCTGTCGGTCGGCGACTGGCTCGCGACACAGGGCATCAAGGCGGAAGACCGGATGGGCTGGAACGCATCGATCTCGCTGTCGGGCGGTGTCGCGCCGGCGAAGATGGGGCTGCTGCACTTCCTGTCGATGATCAACTCCGCCGATTGCGATTACGCGCAGCTCGACTCGATCAAGCACAGCGCACAGGAAACGCGGTTCGTCGGCGGCTCGCAGCGCCTGAGCATCCGGATGGCGCAGCAACTGGGCGACAAGGTGCGGCTGTCGTCGCCGGTGCGGCGGATCGTCGGCTGGGATCGCGACGTCGTCACGTTGCAGACCGATCGCGGCACGGTGCGCGCGAAAAAGGTCGTGATGGCGCTTCACCCGGCGCTGTGCCACCAGGTGCAGTTCGATCCGCCGCTGCCTGAAAGGCGCCACGCGCTGCAGCGCGCATGGCCGGCCCATTCGCCGGCGCGCAAGACGGCGATGGTCTATCGCCGCCCGTTCTGGCGCGACAAGGGCTTGAACGGCCACATCTTCCAGACCGACGGGCCGATCTTCTGGGCTTACGACAATTCGCCGCCGGGCGGCGAGATCGGCGTGATCAACGCATTCGTCCGGAATGCGCTGATGCCGTCGGATCTGCAGGCCGCGCAGCAGATGCACATGGATCTCTATGCGCAGGCGTGGGGCGACGAAGCGCGTGCGCCGGTGTCGTACCACGATCGCGACTGGGGGCTCGCCGACCCGTGGACGATCACGTGCGTGTCGGCGATCCCGCCCGGCTTCTGGAGCGCGCACGGCGACGCGCTGCGCGCGCCGTGCGGCAACCTGATCTGGTCGGGCACCGAGACCGCGAACATCTGGGCCGGCTACATGGACGGCGCCGTGCGCGCCGGTCACCAAAGCGCGCTTCAGGCGCTCAATGCGCTGCGTCGTGCTTAGGAGAGCGAAGATGAAGAAACGCATGCTGCTCGTCGCGGCGCTCGTGGTGATCGGTGCATTGCTGGCGCTCTACGGCCCGACGCTGCTCGGCTTCTATCGCCTGCAGCGCCATATTGATACGGCCGCGCAAGCCGATGACGCCGACGGCGGCCCGTGGCCGCGCGTGACCGACGCGTGCATGGGCTGCCACGGCGTGAAGGGCACGTCGCTCAGCCAGGCGTATCCGAGCCTCGCCGGCCAGCCGGCGCAATACGTGGCCGCGCAGCTTCGCGCGTTTGCGGGCGGGCAACGCACGAACCCGACGATGGGCCCGCTCGCGATGACGATGAGCGAGGCCGAGATCACGCGTGTGGCCGGCTATTACGCGAAGCAGGCGCCGCTGGACAACCGCTATTTCAAGCCGGATGCACGACTGCGCACGAAAGGCGAGCAATTGGTAACGGGCGGCGCGTGCGCGGCCTGCCACGGTGCGCGGTTGACGGGGCAGGCGCAGTTCCCGCGGCTGGCCGGGCAGGGTTACGACTATCTGCTCGCGCAGCTCGACGCGTTCGCGACGGGCTCGCGCAGCGAGGCGACCGGCACGATGCAGCGCGTCGCGCAGGCGATGTCGGCGGACGATCGGGCGGCGGTGGCGACCTATCTTGCGAGCCTCGCCCCCGGCAGGCAGTGAATCAACGGCAGCAATCGACTTCGGGAGTTCGAACCATGGATCACAGATCACTTGTCCTTTGTCTTGCCAGCGCGACGCTTGCGATGACGACCGGCGTCTACGGCTTCAAGTTCGTGCGCAAGCGCAACTTCCTGCTCGGCTTCGAGTGGTGGATCGTGACGATCTCCGCGTCCAACGCGGTGATCTTCTTCGCGACCGAATCGCCGGTGTCGTACTTCGTTTCGCACTTCCTCGACGCGTTCTCGCGCGGGTTCGGGATGCCGGTGATCGCGGTTGCGGGCCTGATGGCCGTCACGCACGGCTACCGGCCGTCGCTGCGGCAGGACGTGACGCTGTTCGTGCTCGCGACGCTCGGGACGGTCGCGCTCGTGGCCGGTGTGTTGCAGCACGCGCTGCCGTACTTCTACGTGGCGATGTGGACGCTGATGTCGATCTATCTCGCCAGCTTCGTGTGGCGGCTCGTGCGTGCCGGCCATACGCTCCATGCGCTGACGACGACGTTCGCGCTCGTCGCGTCGCAGGCGATCGCGTGCATCTACGATTTCTACAAGATCCCCGGCGAGGAAACCAACGTCGTATTCAACTTCTACGTACTGGCGTTGCTGACCTGGTCGTACCTGACCGCCGCGCTCTATCACGCGTATTGCGCACTGGAGCGCGACGCCGGACCGAACAACGTGAACGCGAACGTCCTGTCGTATCCGAAATGAGTCGCGCTATCGCGGAAGCGGAGACGGCTCGCGCCGGTTGCAGGTCCGGCCGCCGCGATCGCGGAGCGCACGGATGGCCCGGGTTCGCCTGACCCGCGCCGAGCGGCGCGATGCGACGCGCGAACGCCTGATCGACGCCGCGCGCGCGATCTTCGCGGAGAAGGGGTATGCGGCCGCGAGCGTGGAAGACATTGCCGCGGCGGCCGGGCATACGCGTGGCGCGTTCTACTCGAACTTCCGCGGCAAGGCCGACGCGCTGTTCGAGCTGTTGCAGCGCGATCAGGCCGAGGCCGCCGCGGCATTGCAGCGGATCGTCGGTTCGCATGACCCGGCCGACGACGCGCAGCACGCGATGCTCGCGTACTGGCGAAGGGGCACGACCCGGTCTGCAGCGCGCCTGATGTGGCTCGACGCGCAGCTCCAGGCGGCGCGCGATCCGCGGTTCCGCGCGCGCTTCGGCGTGTTGCTGCGCGAGCGGCAGGCGCTCGCGGCCACGTGCATCGACGCGTATGCGGCGCGGGCCGGCGTGTCGCTGCCGTTGCCTGTGCCGGTGCTGGCGCTCGGCCTGACCGCGCTGTGCGACGGCATGCAGTCGTGCGGCGCGGCCGACGCGCGAAGCATGGTCGAGGCGCTGGCCGACGCAGTGTTGGTTGGCTTCGTCACGCACACGGTGTTCGACCGCGTGCGCGGATGAAGGCGCGAAGAAGCGGCGGCCGTGCGTTGTCGTGTGCGTGTATGAAGGCCGAAAGCCGATTGTCATGACGGGCCGGCGGCGGGCGGCGACATACGTTCGATCATGCAGACGAAACAGGGAATACCCCGTCTTTTTCTTTTCATTATTTTTGTCATGATGACCTAACATAGTCATCGTGTTCTACTGGTGGCCGGCAATGAAGACGAACCGCCGGCCGTGGCTGAACGAATCGGGAGATGAACGATGGATGCAATGACGCGCAAGGCGTTCTTCGAGGACGGAGCCGTGGTCGTCGAAGGCGTGCTCGACGACGAGCAACTCGCGCAATGCCGCGCGGTGTTCGACTGGGGGATGGAAAACCCGGGGCCGATGGCGACGACGCTGCTCGACGGCACCGAATACAAGTCGCACAACGACAACGCGAACCCGTATGCGAAGGCGCGGCTCGACGCACTCGTCGGCACGCTGCCGTTCGGGCAGTTGTTCGCCGACCTGTGGGGCTCGAAGCACGTGTGGTACTTCGCCGAAGAGCTGTTCATGAAGGCCGGCGGCAAGAGCGCACGCTCGCCGTGGCACCAGGACACGTCGTACCTGCCGTGGCAGGGGATGCATTTCGGCAACGCGTGGATCAGCTTCGAGCACGTACCGAAGCGCAATGCGCTCGAGATCGTGCGCGGCTCGCATCACGGTGTGCGGCATGACGGCACGACGTTCCAGAACGCCGACGATCCGACCGACCCGTTGCATGGCGGCGACGTGTGGCCGCGCTTGCCGGACATCGAGGCCGAGCGCCGTGCGGCGCCGGATGCATACGACATCCTGTCGTGGGAAACGAAACCGGGCGACGTGCTGCTGCTTCATCCGGGCGTGCTGCACGGCGGCGGCGCGGTCGACGCCGATTTCCCCGATCGCCACACGCTCGTGCTGCGCTTTTTCGGCGACGACGCGGTGTTCAGTCCGCTGCCGGACGAAAGCCGCTCGGGATTCACGCCGGCCGGCGTGCTGTTCGTCGAGGAACTCGCCGCGCTGAAGGCCGGCGATCCGTTCCGCGCGCCGTGTTTCCGTCAACTCGTCTGAACCGGGAGATTTTCATCATGACAGCCACTCCGAAGCGGCAATCGATCGTGCCGGCAGCGTTTCAGCCGTGGTACGACGCGTACCACTTCTCGCCGGCGACGCGCGTCGGCGACACGATCTGGGTGTCGGGCCAGGTCGGCCTCGACGCGCAGATGCAACCGGCCGACGGCGTGCAGGCGCAGGCGCGGATCGCGTTCGAATGCCTGAAGACGATTCTCGAGGAGGCCGGCGCGAGTCTCGCCGACGTCGTCGAACTCACGACCTTCCATACGGATCTGCAGCGCGAGACCGAAGGCTTCGCAGCGGTCAAGGACGTGTATTTCCCCGACCGTTACCCGTCCTGGACGGCGGTAGGCGTCGCGCAACTGGCGTTGCCGGGGCTGTGCGTCGAGATTCGCGCGGTGGCGGTGGCCGGGTCCGGCAAGGTCTGACGGAAGGCACGACGGTTTTTCGCCGATTCTGCGTTCCATTCGAATCGCAGTCCTGACGAAAAATACCGCAATGGCAGTCGAGCGGCAAGCGAGCGGCCGGAGAAACCCCGGCCGGCGCGGCCAGGTGCGACGTCGTCGTCGACTGACGGCGACGATCGAAACAAACGAGGTTTCGTCCGGAATGGGCGAGCGAAGGCGGAGCAGCAAGGAGAACCATGATGAAGAAGCATCGTTTCTGGACCACGTCCGCGATCGCGGCCGCTGCATGTGTCGCGATCGGCACCGCCGTCGCGGCGGACGATCTGACGCCGGCCGGCGCCGACCGCTCGGCGAGCAAGGACGGCGCGGTGCCGGCTTACGCGGGCAAGCAGTCGCCCGACGCGGGCTGGGAGTGGGGCAAGGTGCGCGGCGATTTCTGGAAGCATCGCAACGAGAAGCCGCTCTACTCGATCGACGCGGCGAACGTCGACAAGTATGCGGACAAGCTGTCGCCCGGCCAGGTCGCGCTGATCAAGCAGAAGAAGGGCTACCGGATGGACGTCTATCCGTCCCATCGCGAATGCCAGTTGCCGGATGCCGTCGAGCAGAACTCGAAGGCGAATCTCGCCGCCGCGAAGCTGGATGCGAGCGGCGAGAACCTCGCCGCGGCCGCGTTGCCCGGCGTACCGTTTCCGCAACCGAAAAGCGGCATCGAAGCGATCCTGAACTACGAGATGCGCTATCGCGGCGAAGGCGTCGACTGGGCGCAGGTCGCCACGACGATTTCACCGCGTCCGGGCAGCAGCGAATGGATCGACGCGGTGGGCCCGCAGACGTATTACTTCCCGTCCGGCAAGCTCGGCAAGACGTCGCCGCAGGAGGTCGATCAGCTCAGCACGGCCGTCTACTTCCAGATGAATTCGCCGGCGGCGCTGGCCGGCCAGGCGTTCGTGCAGCGCCAGTACTTCAACAAGCCGTCGGAGACGTACTACTACTTCCCGGGCCAGCGCCGCGTGCGACGCATGCCGGCCTACACGCACGACGCGCCGCTGATCGGCTTCGAGAACCAGTACCTGATCGACGAAGGCAACATGATCAACGGCTCGCTCGACCGCTTCAACTGGAAGCTGGTCGGCAAGAAGGAAATGATCGTGCCGTACAACGCGTTCGGCCTGTACCGGTTCAAGAGCAAGCTGCACGACGTCGCGACGCCCGACGGCGTCGCCGCCGCGAGCCGGCGCTACGAGACGCATCGCGTGTGGGTCGTCGAGGCGGCGTTGAAGCCGAGCGCGCGGCACGTCGCGTCGAAGAAGGTGTTCTATCTCGACGAGGACAGCTGGCTCGCGCTCGTCGGCGAGGACTACGACGCGCAGGGCAAGCTGTGGAAGGTGCGGGAAAGCTACCCGATTCCGGTGTGGGAGCTCGGCGGCACCTGCGACAACGAACCGCTCGCGCAATACGACATGATCAACGGCCGTTACGTGTTCGACGCGTCGTCGATCGGCCAGGGCAAGGACGTGCGCTGGCTCGAGCACGCGGACGATCCGCGCTTCAAGCAGGATTTCTATACGGCGGAATCGCTGCGCTCGGTCAGCGAACGCTGACGGCGACCGGCAGACGGATACAAGGGCCGGCGCGCGCAACGATCGTGCGCCGGCATCGAACAGGGGCGGAGGCGGATCATGGAACCGGCACGATTATTCAGGAATGCTACGGTATCGTTGGCGATGGCGGGCGCCGCGACGTCGAGCGCGTATGCGTACGATTTCACGGCGGGCGGCGGCGCCGTGCAGGGCTCGTGGGTGACGAACCTGACGGCGGGCGCCGGCATCCGGACCAAAAACCCGAGCTGCTCGCTCACCGGCGACCCGAACGCGTTCGGCTGCGGTGCGGGCGCGAACACGAACCAATGGGGCTACGCGGACGACGGCGATTTGAATTATCGCAAGGGCCAGCCGTTCAGCACCTACATCAGCGCGACCAGCGAGTTGCTGCTGAAGATGCCGAGTGAAGGGTTGAAGTTCATGGTGCGCGGCACCGGCATGTACGACTTCATGGCCACGAACACGAACCGCACGCCGTTGTCGAGCACCGCGGCCGCGCAGGTCGTCTACAACGCGCAACTGCTCGACCTGTGGGCGCAGAAGGATTTCACGATCGGCGGGCGCAACGCGCACGTGCGGCTCGGCAACCAGGTGATCAACTGGGGCGAGAGCATGTTCGCGCAAAGCGGCATCAACGCGACGAACTCGATCGATGCGCAGAAGCTGCTGATTCCCGGCTCGCAGCTCAAGCAGGCGCTGCTGCCCGCGCCGATGGCGAGCTTCGCGGCCGACCTCTCGCACGGGTTCAGTACCGAAGCGTATTACCAGTTCCAGTGGAACGGCAACCGCTACCCGCCGGTCGGGTCGTACTGGTCGGTGACGAACGGCTTCGGCCGCGGCGCGGAGCCGTTCACGATCAACACGAACAACCTGAACGTGACCGGCCCGAGCGCGGGCACGATCGCCAACGCGATCGGCGGACCGGGCGCGGCCGGCAACCAGGACACGCTCAACGCGATCAGGAACGGGCTCGTGAACGGCGCCTACGCCGGGCCGCCGTTCAATGACATCGGCCTGCCGAGCACGACGACCCTGCCGGCGAAATACCGGCCGCAGTTCGGCGTGAAGTTCAACTACTCGCCGCGCGCGTTCGACGCGAACTTCGCGTTCTACTACCTGAACTACACCGACAAGTCGCCGGTGCTCGCGTCGCTCGCGAACGGCACCGAGCAATGGTCGTATCTCGGCCGGCGCCAGTTGTTCGGCGTCAGCGCGAACTTCGGCGTCGGGCCGTGGGCGATCGGCACCGAATTGTCGTACCGGCCGCGCGATGCGGTCGCGCTGTCGGGGTGCTACGGCGCGGGCGGCCCGCTCGACCTGAACACGAACGGCGTGGCGGGCGTGGACTGCCAGCAATGGGTCGACAAGAAGAAGTTTCAGTACGACATCAACGGGCTGCTCGCGCTCACGCGCAGCGAGTACCCGTTCCTGAAACTGCTCGGCGCCGATTCGGCCGCGCTGACGTGGGAACTGACGTGGATCTACTACCCGGGGCTGAGCTCGAGCGGCGTCACGCGCACGGTTGGCGGGCAGACCGTCACGCAGGTGCCGCAGACCGGCTACCTGCCGTGGCTGAACAACGGGTCGGCGGCCGGCTATCCGATCGGGATGGGCCAGGGCACGTCGAGCTCGGTGGGCGCGACGATCGACTTCAACTGGACCTATGACGGCTCGCTGATTCCCGGCTGGCAGGTCACGCCGGGCGTGACGTTCTCCGACGGCCTGTACGGCTACACGCCGACCTTCACCGCGAATTACATGCAGGGCGCGAAGTCGCTGAACGTCTACGTGCTGTTCAACCAGAACCCGCCGAACTGGCAGGCCGGCATCAACTTCACCGCGTTCTGGGGCGGCCACAACACGGTAGGCCAGCCATATGCGGACCGTAATTTCGTCGGCTTGTTCGTCACGCGGAATTTCTGACGGCGGCAGGTGGCAGGTGGCGTACGCCACCGGAATACATGAAGGGGTAACGTCGTGCTCAATCGTCTGGTCAGTCGCCTGGAAAGGCTCTTCTTCGGTCACCGCGCGATCGTGCTCGCGGCGATCGCGTTGTTCACCGTCGCGATGGCCGTGTTCGCCGTGCAACTGCGCATGGATGCCGGCTTCGACAAGCAGATGCCGATCGGGCACGAGTACATCCGCACGTTCCAGCAATACCGCAACGACCTGCTCGGCGCGAACCGGATCACGGTGGTCGTGCGCGCGAAGCACGGCTCGATCTGGTCGAAGCAGGGGCTGACGCGGCTGTACGACGTCACGCAGGCCGTCACGTACCTGCCGAACGTCGACCGGATCGGCGTGCGCTCGCTGTGGACGCCGAACGCGTTCGTCAACGAAGTGACCGACGAAGGGTTTCGCGCCGAGCCGATCATTCCCGGCACGGTGACGCCCGACCAGTTGACGCCCGACATCGTGGCGCGCGTGCGCCGCGCGACGACGCTCGGCGGCTACGTCGGCACGCTCGTGTCGCACGGCGAGGACAGCGCGATGATCACGGCCGAGCTGAACGAGCGCGACAGCGCCGGCAAGGTGCTCGACTACGTCGCGTTCAATCGCCTGCTCGAAGACAAGATCCGCAAGCCGTTCGAGGATGCCGGCTACGAGATCCAGATCATCGGCTTCGCGAAACAGATCGGCGACATCGCCGACGGCGCGACGGCCGTGCTCGGCTTCTGCGCGATCGCGCTCTTGCTGACCACGCTTGCGGTGTACTGGTACTGCCATTCGGTGCGCTTCACGGTGCTGCTGGTCGCGTGCTCGCTCACGTCGCTCGTGTGGCAGTTCGGCACGTTGAAGCTGCTCGGCTTCGGCCTCGATCCGCTCGCGGTGCTCGTGCCGTTCCTCGTGTTCGCGATCGGCGTGTCGCATGGGGTGCAGCAGGTGAACTTCATCGTCCGCGAGATCGCGCACGGGCGGAGTTCGTTCGATGCGGCGCGCCACAGCTTCAGCGGCCTCTTGATCCCCGGCGTGCTCGCGCTGATCACCGCGTTCGTGTCGTTCATCACGCTGCTGCTGATCCCGATCCCGATGGTGCGCGAGCTGGCGATCACCGCGTCGCTCGGCGTCGCGTACAAGATCGTGACGAACCTGATCCTGCTGCCCGTCGCGGCATCGTGCTTCAACTTCACGAAAACCTATGCGGACGCTTCGCTGAAGCGCGCGCAACAGCGTGCGAAGCCGCTGCGCGTGCTTGCACGCGTGGCGGAGCCGAAGGTTGCGGGCGTCGCCGTCGCGCTGACGGTGGCGATCTTCGCGCTCGCCGCGTGGCAGAGCCGCGACCGCGTGATCGGCACGCTGCAGCCGGGCGCGCCGGAGCTGCGCGCGGACGCCCGCTTCAACCGCGACGCGACGTCGATCGCCGGCAACTACGACATGGGCCTCGACTGGCTGACGGTGGCGATCGAATCGACCGGCAACGCGTGCGACAACCCGGCGGTCGGGCTGTACGAGGACGACTTTTCGGCCGCGATGAAGACCGAGCCGGGCGTCGTGTCGGTGCAGTCGTATTCGGCGATGCTGCGCGCATACAACCAGGGCTACAACGAGGACTTCCCGAAGATGAACGTCGTGCCGATCGCGCCCGAGAACTACGGTGCGGTGTCGGTGGACGTGTCGCGCCTGAAGGGCTTCATGAGCCGCGACTGCGGGATGACGGCCGTGCACCTGTTCCTGACCGACCACAAGGCGACGACGATCAACCGCATCCTCGACGACGTGAAGCAATACCGTGCATCGCATCCGTTCCCGGGCATCACGGTGCGGCTGGCCGCCGGCAACGCGGGCGTGCTCGCCGCGACCAACGACGAAGTCGAGAAGAGCGAGCTGCCGATGATGCTCTACGTGTATGCGGCGATCCTGGTGCTCGTGTTTCTCGCCTATCGCGACTGGCGCGCGATGCTCGCCTGTTGCGTGCCGCTGTCGGTCGCGACCTTCATCGGCTACTGGTTCATGAAGGAACTGCAGATCGGGCTGACGGTCGCGACGTTGCCGGTGATGGTGCTGGCGGTGGGGATCGGCGTCGACTACGCGTTCTACATCTACAACCGGCTGCAGGTGCATCTCGCGGGCGGGCAGGACATCGTGAAGGCGGTGCAGCACGCGATGCTCGAAGTGGGCGTGGCCACGATCTTCACCGCGATCACGCTGGCGATCGGCGTCGCGACGTGGAGCTTCTCGGCGCTCAAGTTCCAGGCGGACATGGGCAAGCTGCTCGCGTTCATGTTCATCGTGAACCTGGTGATGGCGATGACCGCGCTGCCCGCGCTCGCGTCGCTGCTCGAGCGCTGGTTTCCGCGCCGCAAGCCGGCTCGCGCACCGGGCCTGTTCAGCCACTGAAGCCGACGAACATTCCGACGGAGATCCAGTCATGGTCAAGACCTTTGCTGTGTGCGGCGCACTTTGCGTCGTGGCGACAGGCTTCGCACGCTTCCACGAAACGGTTGCGCAACAGCCCGCGCCGGCCCGCGCGTTCGCGACCGACGCGCAACGTGTCAGCGTGCGCCACGCCACGGGCGATGAACCGGCCGTGGCGCCGTCGTCGAACGACGGCGACGCCGGACTTCAGGCGGCGGCCGCGCAGGGTACCGACAAGCCGCCCGTCGTCGCGCTCGGCGTCGCGCATGCCGGCTGGTCGGTGCTGTTCAGCCACTGATGCCCGCGCACACCATCACGGAGGTTCATCGATGATCAAGACACTCGTTGCCTGCACCGCGCTCTGCGCGGCCGCCGCGGCCCTCGCTCAACCGCAGGACGGAACGGTGGCGGCCTGGGCCGCGAAGCCCGCGCATGCGTGGGCGGCGCCGACGCACCGGATGCTGATGGACGCGGCGCGCGCCGGCGCGCGGATCGTCGCGGTCGGCGAGCACGGCATCGTGCTGCTGTCCGACGACGACGGCAAGACCTGGCGGCAGGCGCGATGCGTGCCGGTATCGGCGACGCTGTCGGCCGTGTCGTTCGCCGACGCGAAGCACGGCTGGGCCGTCGGCCAGTGGGGGGCGATTCTCGCAACCGACGACGGCGGCGATACGTGGGTCACGCAGCGGCTCGATACGTCGGTCGACCAACCGCTGTTCTCGGTGCTGTTCACGAACGCGCGGGACGGCATTGCCGTCGGCCTGTGGTCGCTGATGCTGCAGACGCACGACGGCGGCAAGACGTGGGTACGCACGACGCTGCCGAAGCCGCCGGGCGGCGGCAAGGCCGACCGCAATCTCTATCGCGTGTTCGCCGACGCCGCGCAGGCGCTCTACATCGTCTCCGAACAGGGGATGGTGCTCAAGTCGGCCGACGGCGGTGCGAACTGGACCTATCTGCCGACGGGCGGCAAGGGCACGTTGTGGTCGGGCGTCGCGACGCCGGACGGGCGGATCGTGGTGGGCGGGCTGCTCGGCAGCCTGTTCGAGAGCCGCGACGGCGGCGCGACGTGGGCGGCGCAGCACACCGGCACGCGCAGCTCGATCACCGATCTCGTCGCGACCGGCGGCGGCCTGACCGGCGTCGGGCTCGACGGCCTCGTGCTGACGCAGCGCGTGGCCGGCGGCCCGTTCGACGTCGTGCAGCGCGCGGATCGCGCGACGCTGACCGCCGCGCTGATCGACGCGCGCGGCAAGCCGGTGCTGTTTTCGCAGGACGGCGTGCTGGCCGCGCCATGAGTCGAATCGATCGAGAAAAACGAGGAAGCATGGAGCATTCGAAATGAAGCGCAAGGACAAGCCGGACATGCAGGCCCGGCGGCGGATATTGCGCGCCGCGGCCGCGGGCGCCGCGTCGCTCGCGGCCGGCGAGGTGTCGTTCGCCGAAGGCGCGGCGTCGGTATCGGCCGATCGCGGCGTGTTCGATGTCGTCGTCATCGGCGCCGGGCTCGCGGGGCTGACCGCCGCGCGTGACCTGAAGCGCGCCGGATGCGAATCGTTCGTCGTCGTCGAGGCGCGCGATCGCGTCGGCGGGCGGACCTACAACCACGATCTCGGCCGTGGCGTGGTGTCCGAAGCCGGCGGCCAGTGGATCGGCCCGGGGCAGACGGCGATCGCCGATCTCGCCCGCGAACTCGGCGTCGATACGTTCCCGACGTATTACGCGGGCAAGACCGTCGTGCTGGCCGGCGACGCGCGCGTCGCCCAGGATTTTCACGGCGGCTCGGGCGGCGACGACGCGATCGGCGCGAAGCTCGGCGTACTCGCACGCGGTGTGCCGTCGCGCGAACCATGGACCGCGCAGCACGCGGCGGAGCTCGACAAGCTGACCTACGGCGACTGGCTGCTCAAGCAGGGCGTGACCTACGAGGACGGCTACTTCCTCGGCCTCGCGGCAAAGCTGTCGCTCGGCGGCGCGCCGGCGCAGCTCGGGTTGTTGCACTACCTGTCGATGATCAATAGCGCCGATTGCGACTACGCGAAGCTCGAATCGACCAAGGGCGGCGCACAGGAAACGCGCTTCGTCGGCGGCTCGCAGGTGTTGAGCCTCCGAATGGCGAGCGAACTCGGCGCGAAGGTGCGACTGTCCTGCCCGGTGCGCAAGATCTCGGGCTGGGATCGCGACGTGGTCGACGTGCAGACCGATCGCGGTGTGCTGCGCGCGCGGCGCGTGATCGTCGCGCTCAACCCGGCGCTGTGCCAGCAGATCGCGTTCGATCCGCCGCTGCCGGAAGGCCGCGCGCAGTTGCAGCGGAACTGGCCGGCGAATGCGCCGATGCGCAAGACGGTGCACGTGTACGACCGGCCGTTCTGGCGCGACGGCGGCTACAACGGACAGATCTTCGAAGTCGGCGGCCCGGTGTTCATGGCGTACGACAACTCGCCGCCGGACGGCTCGGTGGGCGTGCTCGCCGCGTTCGTCGCGCCGGGCGCGCTGCCGGCCGAACCCAAGGCGGCCGAGCGAACGCTGTCGGCCATCTTTGCCCGCGCACTCGGCGACGAGGCGCTGCATCCGACGCAGTTCCACGACTACGACTGGGGCCGCGTCGATCCGTGGACGCTGCAGTGCATCCACCCGCTGCCGCCCGGCTTCTGGACGAAATGGGGCAAGTTCCTGCGGCCGGAGGCCGGCCGGCTGATCTGGTCGGGTACCGAGACGGCCGACCTGTGGCCCGGCGCGATGGACGGCGCTGTGCGCGCCGGGCATCGCGCGGCGTTGCAGGCGCTCGGCAAGCTGGCCGGCCGCGGCGGGGAGGCCTGAGTGAAACGAACCTGGATGATCGGCGCCGCGCTGCTGTTGGCGGGCGGCGCGGCGGCCGGCGTGCTGTACGGCCCGGACCTCGTCGACGGCATGCGTTACCAGAAGGCGATGGCCGCGATCGGCGAAGCCGACAAAGCCAACGGCGGCGCGTGGCCGCAGGCTCAGGAGACGTGCTTCTTCTGCCACGGCGCGCATGGACAGTCGCAGAACGCGTGGTATCCGTCGCTGTCGGGCCAGCCGGCCCCGTATATCGCCGCGCAACTGCGCGCGTTCGCCGCGGACCAGCGCCGCGACGCGTACATGGGGCCGCTTTCGCGCGAACTCGACGACGCGAAGATCGACGCGCTGGCGACCTACTTCGCGCGACAGGCACCGGCGCGCAACGAACCCGTGCCGGTGGACGCGGCGCTCGACAAGCGGGGAATGGCGCTCGTGGAGGCGCGAAGCTGCCGCGCGTGTCACGGCGCGGCGCTGACGGGCAAGGATCCGGCCCCGCGCCTCGCCGGCCAGGGACAGCTTTACCTGGAAGCGCAACTGGCGGCGTTCCGCTCGGGCGAGCGGCACGATCCGACCGGTGCGATGAACGGGTTGGCCGCGACGTTGTCGGGCGACGACACGCGTGCCGTCGCGCACTATCTGGCCGGCCTGTCGCCGGACGGGGCGGCCAGATGATGCGGGAAAGGCGTGAGGGCCGGGAATACCCTGCCTTTTTCTTTGTCGTTTACTTTGCCATAGTGACCTAAGATTGGTAATGTGTTCTATAAAAGAACGCGCCGGATACGAAGCAGCAGTACCCGACCTCGAACCGAACCGGTTCTCGACAATTCACGTTTCAGGAGACAAGCATGGCTAAGCACCCCGTCGTCGTTTATGGCGCAAGCGGTTACACCGGCATGTTGATCATGGACTGGCTGATCGACCAGAACATCCCGTTCACGGCGGTCGCGCGCAATGCGGCCCGCGCGAAGGACATGATGGCGCAGCGCGTCGTGCGGCTCGAATCCGCGCAATACGAAATCATCGAAGCGGAGCACGACGTCGATGCGCTCGTGAAGGTTTTCCGCGGTGCGAAGGTGGTGTGCAACACGGTCGGGCCGTTCTCGAGCTTCGGGCTCGTCGGCGTCGAGGCCGCGCTGAAGGCCGGCTGCCACCACCTCGATACGACCGGCGAACAGTCGTATATCCGTGCGGTGCGCGACGAATTCGGCGAGCAGTATCGCCAGGCCGGCCTGCTGGTGTCGTCGTCGAACGCCTACATGTACACGTTCGCCGAGATCGCCGCCGAGCTCGCGCTCGAAACGCCGGGCATCGATGCGCTGGAGACGGCCACGCTGACGCGCGGCCCGCGCGGTGCGGCCGGCGTGAGCATCGGCTCGACCGCGACGATCTTCGACGGCGCCCGCCACGAGTCCTGCTACCTGTGGGAGAAGACGCTCGTGCCGCACGCCGCGGACGCGTCGTTTACCGTCGCGACGCCCGAGCTGATGCAGCCGGTGTTCTGCCTGCCGTGGGGCGGCACGTCGTTGCCCGTTTATTTCGAGCACGATGCGCGCGTGCGCAGCTGCATCTCGTGCGTGGGCTTCTACGACAACAACGTGATGAAGCTGGTGCACCAGTTCGGGCAGAAGTGGGAAGCCGAATACAAGCACCTGCCGCGCGAGCAGCAGGACGAGGTGCTGAAGCAGGTCGTCGCGTCGACCACGCCGACGATGCCGCCGCGCGAGCGCACGACGATCCAGCGCAGCGTCGATGTCGCGATCGGCCGCGGCCAGCTCGCGGCGGTGCGCGCGACCGTGCACGGCGTCACGCCGTACATCTCGACGGGCGCGATTCACGCGGCCGGCGTGCTGAAGCTGCTCGACGGCGATACCGCGCGCACGGGCTTCGCGTCCGGCTCGAAGGCATTCGGTCATCGCTACCTGCTCGGCTTCCTCGAACAGCGCGGGCTCGCGCGCGCGACGGTCACGCAACTGTGACGGCCGCCGCCGCACCGGTACAGACCCAACGGAACTTGTGACATGGCCATTATCGATTTCTACGACCGCGGGTGGCGGCTCAATCCCGACGGCATCGCGTACATCCAGGACGAGCGCAACTACACGTTCCAGGAGATCGGCGAGCTGTCGTGCCGCATCGCCAACGGCTTGCTCGCCGCCGGCTTCGCGAAGGAGGCGAAGGCGGCGGTGTGGGCCGACAACGACGTGATCGGCTGGAGCTGCGCGCTCGGGATGTGGCGCGCCGGGCTCGCGTACATCCCGGTGAACGGCCGCAACGCGGTGGCCGAGAACCAGTACGTGCTCGATGCGTTCGACTGCGAAGTGCTGTTCTTCCATCAGGCGTTCGCGGACGCGATCGATGCGCTGCGGCCGAGCCTGCCGAAGATCCGGCTGTGGGTGTGTCTCGATGCCGACCTGCCGTGGGCGCCGTCGCTGGCGGCGTGGAGCGAGCGCCAGCCGGCGACGCCGCCGGTCGTCGATTACGCGATGGACGACGTCGTCGCGCTGTCGGCCACGGGCGGCACGACGGGTGCGCCGAAGGGCGTGATGAACACGCATCGTTCGCTGCAGACGTACTTCGCGCAATTCATGATCGCGATGACGTACGACGATGTGCGCCCCGTGAATCTCGCCGCGGCGCCGATGACGCACACGGCCGGCATGATGTCGCTGCCGTGCACCGCGCGCGGCGGCACGGTGGTCGTGCTGCCGAAGCCCGACCCGGTATTGCTGCTCGGCGCTATCGTCAAGCATCGCGTGACTGAGTTCTTCCTGCCGCCGACCGTGATCTACCGGCTGCTCGATATCCCCGGCATCGAGCAGGTCGATTTCTCGTCGCTGCGCTACTTCCTGTACGGTGCCGCGCCGATGTCGGTCGAGAAGCTCAAGCGCGCGATCGACGTGTTCGGCCCGGTGATGACGGGCGGTTACGGGCAGACCGAGGCGCCCGCGTCGATTTCGTACCTGACGCCGGCCGAGCATTTCGTCGACGGCAAGCTGGCGCACGACACGCGACTCGCGTCGGTCGGCCGTCCGAATCCGCTGGTGCGCGTCGAGATCGTCGGCGAGCGCGGCGAGTTGCTGAAGCAGGGCGAGACCGGCGAGATCTGCGTGCGCGGCGATCTCGTGATGAAGGGCTACTACCGCGCGCCGGACAAGACGGCCGAGACGATCGTCGACGGCTGGCTGCACACCGGCGATATCGGCCATCTCGATCGCGACGGCTATCTGCACATCACCGACCGCAAGAAGGACATGATCATCAGCGGCGGCTTCAACGTCTATCCGAGCGAAATCGAGCAGGTGATCTGGGCGCATCCGGCCGTGCAGGACTGCGCGGTGATCGGCGTGCCCGACGACAAGTGGGGCGAGGCCGTGAAGGCGGTCGTCGAGCTCAATGCCGGGCAGCAGGTGAGCGCGGAAGAGCTCGTCGCGCTGTGCAAGGAGAAGCTCGGCTCGGTGAAGGCGCCCAAGAGCGTGGACTTCGTCGCCGCGCTGCCGCGCAGCACGGCCGGCAAGGTGCTGAAGAAGGATCTGCGCGAACGGTACTGGCAAGGCCAGCAACGCAGGATATGAACCTGCTTCATACGGATTCCATACGATGAGCAACATCTACATCGCCGGCATCGCGATGACCGTGTTCGGCCGGCATCTCGAGCGCAGCCTCGACGACCTGGCGAGAGAGGCGCTGCAGCGCGCATTGCGGGACGCCGGCTGCCACGCCGATGCGATCCGCACCGCGTTCTACGCGGGCATCACCAACGGCGCGCTGCAGGGGCAGCTGTCGATTCCCGGCCAGGTCGTGTTCAGCAAGATCGGCCTCGAAGGCATCCCGGTGTTCAACGTCGAGAATGCGTGCGCGTCGGGCAGTACGGCCGTGCACCTCGCCGTGCGGCAGTTGCAGTCGGGCGCATGCGACGTCGCGCTCGCGCTCGGCGCGGAAAAGATGAACGTCGCGGACAAGGCGAAATCGTTCGCGCTGTTCGAGGCCGGCTGGGACGTGTCGCGCGTCGACGAGAATTTCGCGATGCTCGCGCGGCTCGGCGAAGGGATCGAGCCGCCGCCCGGCTCGGAATCCGACCGCCCGTACAGCCGCTTCATGAAGATCTACGCGGCGCTGTGCCGGCATCACATGCGCACGTACGGCACGACCCAACGGCAGATCGCCGCCGTGTCGGCGAAGAACCACGGGCATTCGGTGCACAACCCGTACTCGCAGTTCCGCCAGCCGTTCACGATCGACGAGGTGCTGTCGGCCGCACCGATCACGTACCCGATCACGCTGCCGATGTGCGCACCGCTGTCGGATGGCGCGGCGGCCGCCATCCTCTGCACGGAAGAAGGGCTGAAGCGCATCGGCGCCGATCGCAGCCGCTGCATCCGGATCGCCGCGAGCGTGATCCGCAGCTTCACGCGGCGGCGCATCGACGAGCCGCACAAGCACATCGGCCGGCTCGCCGCATTCCAGGCGTACGAGCAGGCCGGCGTGGGGCCGGAGGACATGGACGTGGCCGAAGTGCACGACGCGTCGGCGATGGGCGAAATCATCCAGGCGGAGAACCTCGGCTTCGTGCCGCTCGGCGAAGGCGGGCCGGCCGCCGAGCGCGGCGAGTTCACGCTCGGCGGGCGCATCCCGATCAACACGTCGGGCGGCCTCGAATCGAAGGGGCATCCGCTCGGCGCGACCGGCATCGGTCAGTTATACGAACTGGTCACGCAGTTGCGCGGCGAAGCGGGCGCACGGCAGGTGGACGGCGCCCGCCATGCGATCCAGGAGAACGGCGGCGGCTTGCAGGGCGTCGAAGAGGCGGCACTGGCGATTCACATTCTCAGCAGGGATTGACGGAGACGGACATGGGCGACGCACACGGCGCAATGGCGCTCGGGCAAGTGGCGCAGACAGGGCGGACGACGCGACCGGCGTCGGGCGGGGTCGGTGCGGCAGCGGCGATGCAGGCGGCGGGCACCGACGCGGACGGGGCGCTCGTGCGCTGGGGCGAGGAAATGCGCGCCGACGCCGCGTTACGGAAATATCGTCCCGCCGGCGGCTGGATCGAACCGCCCGAGCGCGCGCAACCGGCGCTCGAAGGCGACGTGCAGGCGGACGCGATCGTCGTCGGCGCCGGCTTTGCCGGCCTGTCGACCGCGCTGGAGCTGGCCGCGCGCGGCGCGAGCGTCGTCGTGCTCGAACGCGAGTTCGCGGGCTTCGGCGCGAGCGGGCGCAACGCCGGCTATCTCGCCGGCGGCCAGGGGCTCGAATACGAGCTGTTTCTCAAGCGGGTCGGCCACGAACAGGCGAAGCGGATCGTCGGCTTCTACGACGAAGGCGTCGCGTACGTCGAACGCAAGCTCGCCGAATACGCGATCGACTGCGACTACCGCGCATCGGGCATCATTCGCGCGGGCGTGCATCCGTCGCAGGAAAAGCGCCTGCGCGAGAGCATGGCCACCGGGATCGAACTCGGCTCGCCTGCGCAGTTTCTCGATGGCGCGGCGATGCGCGAGCGCGGGATTCCGCCGGCGTTCCTGTTCGGCGCATACGTGCCGGGCGGCGGCACGCTCGATCCCGGCAAGTACGTGACGGGCTTGCGGCGGGCTGCGCTCGCGGCCGGCGTGAGACTTTACGAGAACACCGCGCTGCTCGAATTCGACGCGGGCGAGACGGTGCGCGTGCGCACCGCGCGCGGCAGCGCGAGCGCGCCGGTGCTGGTGCTCGCGACCAATGCGTACACGCCGCAACTCGGCCTGCTCGGCGACAAGGTGATGCCGCTGCGCGTATCGGCGCTCGAGACCGAGCCGCTGTCCGACGCGCAGCTCGCGGCGCTCGG
Source organism: Burkholderia sp. MSMB1835 (assembly GCF_001526365.1). Taxonomy (NCBI): domain Bacteria; kingdom Pseudomonadati; phylum Pseudomonadota; class Betaproteobacteria; order Burkholderiales; family Burkholderiaceae; genus Burkholderia; species Burkholderia sp. MSMB1835. Next base: position 64,410 of record NZ_LOYP01000042.1, on the reverse strand, counting down.
CTGGCCGAATCGCGAGGGCATCGTCACGCCGCATCTGACGATGGAAAGCCACCGCCTGACCGCGCGCAACACGCTGTTGCTGACGACCAAGCGGCTGCATTACGTCTACGGCTCGCAGACGCCGAACGTGCCGGACGGCGACACGTATCGCGCGCTTCTGAAGACGCTGCACGCGCGCTTTCCGCAACTCGGCGACGTGCCGGTGCGTGCTTGCTGGAGCGGCTACATCTCGTTCGCGGGCGATGCGTTGCCGGTGGTCGGCGCGGCCGGCGCGCACGGCAACGTGTTCTACACGGCCGGGTGCTCGGGGCACGGCGTCGGCACGCAATCGCTGATCGGCCGCGTGCTGGCCGAGCGCATTCACGACGGGCGATCGCCGCTGCTCGACGCGTTGACGCACAAGACGCCTTCGGTGCCGCCCGAGCCGCTGCGATGGTGTGCGATGACCGCGATGCTCGGCGTCGCGAACCTGCTCGACGAACGCGTGAATCGCAAGGTGCGGCCGATGTAGCGGCGCATGCGGTCGTCGCGACGCGAAAACGCGCATCCGGCCGGGCCACCCGACGGAAGGGGCGGCTCGATGGAAAATGCAGCTCGCATCGGGTATAGTCGTTGGCGCTCCGTAAGGGACGGAGCGCCCATTCGACGAAGCCGAAACGCCCTCTTCACGACGAACACGATGACAGTGTCCAACGAGCCGCGCAGCACGAAAAAGCGACGCACCTCGACTCCCGCCGCCGCAGCCGGCAACACCGACGGCTTGCGGGCGCAGGGCCTGCGCACCCGCAACACGATCATTCGCGTCGCACGCAAGCTGCTGCTCGACGGCGGCCCGCTGGAATTCTCGCAGCGCGCGGTTGCCGCGGCGGCGGGCATCAGCGTCAGCAATCTGCAGTACTACTTCCCGACCCGCATCGCCGTGTTGCGGGCCGTCATCGAACCGGTCATCGACACCTATCTCGACGACATGAAGCGCGCGATGAGCAGCGAAGCGTCCCCGCGCGACGTGTTCGAAGAGATCATGCAGCGCTCGATCGCCGATGCGAAGGATGCCAAGTACAACGCACTGTTCCGGCATTTGCTGTCGTTTGCGGCTACCGATGCCGAATGTTTCAAGCTCTACGACGAGTGGTACACGACGCTGACGCGCGACCTCGCGCAACTGCTGCGCGCCGTCAATCCGGCGTTCAGCGCGGCCGACAGCCGGCATGCGGCGACGATGCTGATCGCGCTGGCCGACGGCCTCGCAATGCAGTACGGCACCGGGCGGCTGACGCAGGCGCTCGATGCGTATTTCCTCGCGACGTCGCGCGCGATCGCCTACGGCACGCTGACGGGTCCGGCCGGCAAGTAACCGCACGCGCCTGCAGCGGCCAAGCGAACCGGGACAGGGGAATACCCTGTCTTTTTTTTGCTTCCTGTGTTTGTCATGATGACCTATGTTTGGTATGTATTACTAGATGTGGGATGGCCTGGCGCGTCCGCTGCCGGGCCGACATGATTCGAGTCCAGGAGGAGAACGGAGATGATTCGTCTGAACAAGTCCGCGGCGCTGCCCGCGGTCGGCATGACCGGCTTCGAGACGCCGCTGAGCGAAGAGGAAAGCGCAATCCAGCACACGGTTCATCGTTTTGCGCGCGATGTGCTGCGGCCGATCGGCCGCGAGCTCGACCGGATGACGGCGGAGGACGTGATCGCCCCCGGCTCGCCGTACTGGGCCGCGATCGTCGAGAGCGCGAAGCTCGGGCTCGATCCGCAGCTGATCGCGCAGTTTCCGCCGGAGACGGCCGTGCGCATCGAGTCGTTGATCGGCGAGGAGCTCGGCTGGGGCGATTCGGGCCTCGCCGTGTCGATCGGTGCGGCCACGATGCCGCTGATGATGGCGCACACGGTCGGCAACGCCGAACTGATCGAGATGTGCGCGGGCAAGGTCGGCTGCTGGATGAATACGCAGCCCGATCGCGGGTCGGATGCGGCGATCCTGTATCGGCAGGAGCTCGCCGGGAACGGCCGGCAGCCGGTCGGCAACGTGACCGCGAAGGTCGGCGCCGACGAGATCGTGATCAACGGGCAAAGCTCGGCGTGGATCTCGAACGGCTCGGTCGCGCAGGTCGCGCTCGCGTACATGGCGGCCGACTACGGCGACGGCTTCTACGGCGAAGGCGAGCGCAGCGCGTTCACGAACGGCATCGCGATGATCCTGCCGCTCGATTTGCCCGGCGTGTCGCGCGGCAAGCCGCTCGACAAGATCGGCCAGCGCGCGCTGCCGCAGGGTGAGATCTATTTCGACAACGTGAAGGTGCCGAAGCGCTTCGCGGTCGCGCTGAAGGACGACTATCTCGGCAATCTCGCATCGACGTGGTCGTATGCGGGCACGCACATGTGCCAGGTGTTCGTCGGCGCGGCGCGGGCCGCGTTCGAACTGGCGCTCGCGTATTGCCACGAGCGCAAGCAGGGCGGCGCGCTGCTGATGGATCACCAGATGACGCACCTGCGCATCGGCGAGATGCTGCGCCGGCTCGAAATGGCGCGCGCGATCGCGCGCCGCAGCCTCGCGTTCTCGCGGATGTCGCCCCAGAGTCATCCGTATGCGACCGCGCAGGCGAAGGTGAGCGTGACCGAGGAGGCGATGAAGATCACGCACGAGGCGTTTCAACTGTTCGGCGGCAACGGCACCACGCGCGAATTCCCGATCGAGAAGCTGTTCCGCGACGTGCGTTCGGCCTTGATCGAGGATGGCGAGAACTACATCCTCGCGTCGCGCCTCGGCGTGCTGGCGGGCCAGCTTTACGAGAACGGATGGACGCGCGAATAAGCGGGGGGCGAACGGGCCGCGCGGCCGGGCTTTCCGTTGCGGCTTACTTTCGCGTGTAAAGAAGACACGGCGGCCGGATCGGCCCGCTGGAACGGAACGCGCGTGCCCATGCAGCGGCACGCGCGTCCGGACTCAGATGCGACCGAGCAGCACCAGTATCACGACAATGACGACGATCAGCCCGACGGTCCCCGACGGCCAATAACCCCAGCTTCGGCTATGCGGCCATGAAGGAAATGCTCCGATGAGCAGCAGAATCAGAACGATGATGAGGATCGTACCGAGCATCGCATCCCTCCTGAATTTATTCGACACGGTGTGCGCCGGCGCAATTCGCGTGCCGCGACGCGGGCGCGGGTGAAAGCTGGCGCAAGCGCATTGTTCGAATCCCGAGAATTCATGCGATGAATACCGATCGATTCAGAAAATAAATTTCAAAAATGCACGCCTGGTCGCTATGCTGGGCCTTCGGTTTCCCTCAGGCGAGCGCAATGGCTGAACTCTTTCTGGTACGGCACGGGCAGGCGTCGTTCGGCACCGACGACTACGACCGGCTGTCCGCGGCGGGCGACCAGCAGGGCGTCTGGCTCGGCGAATACTTCGCGCGGCAGGGCCTGACGTTCGACCGCGTGATCTGCGGCACGATGAACCGCCATGCGCAGACGGTCGCCGCGATCCTGCGCGGAATGGGCCGCGAAGGCGTCGCGGTCGACCGCCATCCGGGCCTGAACGAATACGATTTCCACGGGCTGTTCGCGGCAGCCGCCAGCGACTATCCGGAGATCGCGCGGCTCGCGGCCGGCTCGATGAAGGAACACTTCCGCGCGCTGCGGCAGGTACTGCACCTGTGGACCGAGGACAAGCTCGGCGATGCGGCCCCTGAAACCTGGGCCGATTTCCAGCAGCGCGTGGCCGACGCGCGCGCCGCGATCCGCCACGGCGGCGGCCAGCGCGTGCTGGCGGTGAGTTCCGGCGGCCCGATCGCGGTCACCGTGCAGCAGGTGCTCGCGGCGCCGCCGTCGAGCGCGATCGCGCTGAACCTGCAGATCCGCAACAGCAGTCTTTCGCAGTTTTTCTTCAACGCCGACGCGTTCCATCTCGCGTCGTTCAACGGCATCCCGCATCTGGAGGATCCCGAACGACACGCGCTGCGGACCTACGGCTGACCCACGAACGATCGCGACGATGACGAACCCTTCCCCGCAACTCGACGTAGTCCGCCTCACGCGTTATCTGGAAACGCACGTGCCGGGCTTCGAAGGCCCGGTCGACATGGAGAAGTTTGCCGGCGGCCAGTCGAATCCGACTTTCCTGCTGAACGCGAAGAGCGGCCGCTACGTGCTGCGCCGCCAGCCGCCGGGCGAACTGCTGAAATCCGCGCACGCGGTCGACCGCGAATTCCGCGTGCTGCGCGCGCTGTCGGGCACCGCGGTGCCGGTCGCGCATCCGTATCACCTCTGCGAAGACCGCGACGTGATCGGCAGCCTGTTCTACGTGATGAGTTTCGAGGATGGCCGGATCTTCTGGGATCCCGCGCTGCCGGAACTGCCGAAGGCCGAGCGCGCGACCTGCTACGACGCGCTGCTGCAGACGATGGCCGCGCTGCACGACGTCGATGTCGACGCGGTGGGCCTCGCCGACTACGGCCGCCCGGGCAACTACTTCGAACGCCAGATCGGCGTGTGGACGAAGCAGTATCGCGCGGCCGAAACCGGACGCCTCGACGCGATGGAGACGCTGATCGACTGGCTGCCCAAAGCGTGCCCCGAGGACACGGGCCGGCCGGCGCTGGTGCACGGCGATTTCCGGATCGACAACCTGATGTTCGCGCGTGACGGCTATCGCGTGCAGGCCGTGCTCGACTGGGAACTGTCGACGCTCGGCAACCCGCTCGCCGACCTCGCGTATTTCTGCATGTGCCTGCGGCTGCCGTCCGGCGGGCAGGTGCGCGGGCTGGCGGGCCAGGATCGCGCGGCGCTCGGCATTCCTGACGAAGCGGCGATCGTCGCGCGCTACTGCGAGCTGCGCGGCATCGCGCCGATCCGCGACTGGCATTTCTACCTCGCATTCAGTTTCTTCCGGCTCGCGGCGATCGCGCAGGGCGTGAAGGCGCGCGCGCTGCAGGGCAACGCATCGAGCGAGCAGGCGCTGCGCGTCGGCGAAATGGCCGGCCGGCTGGCCGAAATGGCCGTCGGCGTGATCGACGCGCATCGCTGACGGCGCCGCGAAGCGCTACGCATTGCCGCGAAGCGCCGCACGGCGACACGACATCCCAATCAATGGAGGAGCACAGCAACATGGCAACGAACCTGTTCGACCTGACGGGCAAGATCGCACTGGTGACGGGCGCGAGCCGCGGCATCGGCGAGGAAATCGCGAAGCTGCTCGCGGAGCAGGGCGCGCACGTGATCGTATCCAGCCGCAAGCTCGACGACTGCCGGGCCGTGGCCGATGCGATCGTCGCGGCGGGCGGCCGCGCCGAGGCGCTGGCGTGCCACGTCGGGCGTCTGGAGGACATCGCCGCGACGTTCGAGCATATCCGCGGCAAGCACGGCCGCCTCGACATCCTCGTGAACAACGCGGCCGCGAACCCGTATTTCGGGCACATCCTCGATACCGATCTCGCCGCGTACGAGAAGACCGTCGACGTGAACATCCGCGGCTACTTCTTCATGTCGGTCGAGGCCGGCAAGCTGATGAAGACGCACGGCGGCGGCGCGATCGTCAACACGGCGTCGGTGAACGCGCTGCAGCCGGGCGACCGGCAAGGCATCTACTCGATCACGAAGGCGGCCGTCGTCAACATGACGAAGGCGTTCGCGAAGGAATGCGGGCCGCTCGGCATCCGCGTGAACGCGCTGCTGCCGGGCCTCACGAAGACCAAGTTCGCGGGTGCGCTGTTCGCCGACAAGGACATCTACGAGACGTGGAAGGCGAAGATCCCGCTGCGCCGCCACGCGGAGCCGCGCGAAATGGCCGGCACCGTGCTGTATCTCGTGTCGGATGCGGCGAGCTACACGAACGGCGAATGCATCGTCGTCGACGGCGGCCTGACGATCTGAGCGCGCGATGAAACTCGACAGCTACGCCGGGCAGGCCGTGATGATCACCGGCGCCGCGAGCGGCTTCGGCGCGCTGCTCGCGAGCGAACTCGCCGCGATGGGCGCGCGGCTCGCGCTCGGCGACCTGAACGGCGAGGCGCTCGAGCGCGTGGCCGCGCCGCTGCGCGCGGCCGGCACCGACGTGATCGCGCGGCGCTGCGACGTGCGCGTCGAAACGGACGTGGCGGCGCTGGTGCATGACGCCGTCGCGCGTTTCGGGCGGCTCGACGTCGGCATCAACAACGCGGGCATCGCACCGCCGATGAAGGCGCTGATCGACACCGACGAAGCCGATCTCGACCTGAGCTTCGCGGTGAACGCGAAAGGCGTGTTCTTCGGGATGAAGCATCAGATCCGCCAGATGCTCGCGCAGCGCGAAGGCGTGATCCTGAACGTCGCGTCGATGGCCGGGCTCGGCGGCGCGCCGAAGCTGGCCGCGTATGCGGCGTCGAAACATGCGGTGGTCGGGCTCACGAAGACGGCCGCGCTCGAATACGCGCGCCATGGCATCCGCGTGAATGCGGTGTGCCCGTTCTACAGCACGACGCCGATGGTCACCGACGGCGATATCGGCGAGCGCCAGGATTTTCTCGCAAAGGGCTCGCCGATGAAGCGGCTCGGCCGGCCCGACGAAGTCGTCGCGGCGATGCTGATGCTGTGCGCGAAGGAAAACACCTATCTGACCGGGCAGGCCGTCGCCGTCGACGGCGGTGTCTCGGCCTTCTGAACCGAACGAACGGAACACGACAATCTCGAGGAGTCGATCATGGACTTTGGCTACACCCCGAAAGTGGAAGCGCTGCGCGAACGCGTGCGCGCGTTCATGGACGCGCACGTCGTGCCGCGCATCCGTCAGTGGAACGACGAAGTGCACGCGGGCCGGTATCCGGTGTCGTTCATGGAGGAACTGAAGGAGCGCGCGAGAGCGGAAGGCCTGTGGAACCTGTTCCTGCCGCACCTGAAGGACGACGAGCCAGGCACGGGCCTGACGAACCTCGAATACGCGCCGCTCGCCGAGATCATGGGGCGCGTGAGCTGGGCGTCGGAAGTATTCAACTGCAACGCGCCGGACACCGGCAACATGGAGCTGCTGCACATGTTCGCGACGCCCGAGCAGCGCGAACAGTGGCTGCTGCCGCTGCTGCGCGGCGAAATCCGTTCGGCGTTCGCGATGACCGAGCCCGACGTCGCGTCGTCGGATGCGACCAACATCACGACGCGTATCGAGCGCGTGGGCGACGAGTACGTGATCAACGGCCGCAAATGGTTCATCACGAACGCCGCGCATCCGAACTGCCAGATCTTCATCGTGATGGGCAAGACCGATCCCGATGCCGAATCGCACCGGCAGCAAAGCATGATCCTCGTGCCGCGCGACACGCCGGGCGTGACGGTCGTGCGCAACATCACGGTGGTCAATCACCTCGCGCCGGAAGGGCACTGCGAGATCACGTTCGACGACGTGCGCGTGCCGGCGCGCAACCTGCTCGGCGAGGAAGGCAGCGGCTTCGCGCTCGCGCAGGCGCGCCTCGGGCCGGGCCGCATCCACCACTGCATGCGTTCGATCGGCGCGGCCGAGCTGGCGCTGGAACTGATGATCGACCGCGCGCAGTCGCGCGTCGCGTTCGGCAAGCCGCTGAACCGGCACGGCACCGTCGGCGAGTGGATCGCGCGCTCGCGCATCGAGATCGACCAGGCGCGCCTGCTGGTGCTGAAGGCCGCGTGGATGATCGACAAGGTCGGCGCGAAGGCCGCGCGCAAGGAGATCTCGATGATAAAGGCGCTCGTGCCGACCGTCTACACGAACGTGTGCGACCGCGCGATGCAGGTATTCGGCGCAGCGGGCTTGAGCCCGGATACGCCGCTGGCCGACCTGTGGACCTGGGGCCGCGCGCTGCGCTTCGCCGACGGCCCGGACGAGGTGCACCTGCAGGCGATCGCGCGGATGGAGATCAAGGACGGCGAGCCCGGTGCGACGGCGCCGTACCTGACGCCGCCGCCGCGCGGCTGAGCGGGGCGACGTGGACGAACGAACGGCGCCCGCCGTAAGATCTCGGCAAGGAGATCCGGCGATGCGCCTTTCGAAGATTGATCTGAACCTGTTCGTCGTATTCGAGGCGATCTACAACAAGCGCAACCTGACGCGTGCGGCCGAGGTGCTGAATCTCACGCAGCCGGCCGTCAGCAACGCGCTGGCGCGGCTGCGCAAGACGCTGAACGATCCGCTGTTCGTCAGCACGCCGGCCGGGATGATGCCGACGCCGATGGCCGAGAACATCGTCGGCCGCGTGCGCGAGGCGTTGCAACTGCTCGATTCGAGCGCGCACGAAGGCGACGTGTTCGATCCGGCTTCGTCCGAGCGCGTATTCCGGCTCAGCATGAGCGACCTGACCGAAGCGCTGCTGCTGCCGGCGCTCGGCGAGTTGCTGCAGACGCATGCGCCCGGCATGCACGTGCGCAGCTACACGATGGATCGACGCGAAGTCGCGACCGCGCTCGCGAACGGGTCGGTCGACCTCGCGATCGACGCGCCGCTGATCGGCGACCCGCACCTGCACCAGGCGCTGCTCGTGCAGGACCGCTACGCGTGCATGATCCGCGACGATCACCCGTTCAAGGGCGATACGCTGACCATGGACGACTACCTGTCGATGGGCCACATCCACGTATCGAGCCGGCGCAAGGGCAGCGGGCACGTCGACGCGGAACTGACGCGGCTCGGGCTGCGCCGCAACATCCAGATGCGCGTGCAGCACTACATGGTCGCGCCGCTGATCGCGATGCGCGGCGATCTCGCGCTGACGGCGCCGCTGCGGCTGCTGCGGCGCTATCCGGCGCGGATTCTCGAACTGCCGTTCGAGATGCCGGGGCTCGACTACTTCTGCTACTGGCATCGCAGTGCCGATCAGGATCAGGGCAGCCGGTGGCTGCGCGAGCAGTTGATGACGCTGATGGGCGGGATGGGGGAGGGGCGGTGAGGAAACGCCGTGCATGCGGTCGTCGCCGTCGACGCGATCGGCCGCGCGCACCGTCCTGAGCGGTGGCCCTCGATAAGGCGTTTTTCGACAGTTGCGGCGACGTCATCCGTCGGTAGAATCGGTACTTCCCTACCGGAGTGCCTCGCATGGACTCTCACGCCCCGAATCGCCACGCGCTGGCGCCGCTCGCGTACCACGAAACCGTAGCCGACTATTTGCGCCGGCACGAGCCGGACGTCTGGCGCTGGACCGGCGAGCGCCAGACGCATGCCGAACAGCTCGAATCGCTGCGCGCTTCGTTGCTGCGGGAAACCTACCGGATCGACGCCGATGCGCACGGCAACGTCCATGCCGCCCTGGCGCTGGCGATGGAGCGGCTCGGGATCGTCGACGTGCCGGCCACGCTCTATCAGTCGCCAGGCACCCAGATGAATGCGTCGCTCGTATTCGTACCGGGCGAGATCCACATCCTGTTGCAGGGCCCCGTTCTGGAGCGGCTGGCACCGGAGGAGCTGCTGGCGATCCTCGGGCACGAGCTCGCACACTATGTGCTGTGGTCGCTCGACGGCGGCCGGTTCCTGACCACGGACCGGATCCTTAACGATGCGGTGGCCGCTCCCGGCGGAGCCGACAGCCATCGCGAGACGTTTCGGCGTTATGCGTTGCACACCGAACTCTTTGCCGATCGCGGGGGCGCATTGGCTGCGGATGCGGTGGCGCCCGCCGTTTCGACGCTCGTGAAGGTGCAGACGGGCATCAGCACGGTGGATGCCGCGGCTTATCTGCGTCAGGCCGCCGAGATCGAATCGAACGAATCGGGCGCCAGCGCGGCATTGAGCCATCCCGAGACCTTTATCCGGGCCCGTGCGCTTGCGTTGTGGTGGGACGGCGAGGCAAGCCTCGACAACTGGATCGACACGCGCCTGCACGGCCCGCTTTCGCTGGAGCGGCTCGACCTGCCGGGCCAGGCGCGCCTGCAGGCGCTGACGCGCGGATTCCTCGCGCATTACCTCGATGGCGCGTCGCTGGCCAGCGATGCCGTACTGGCCCAGGTGCGCATGCTGTTCCCGGACTGGCGCGACGATGAGCCCGTCGCCGGCCCGGATGCATTCGACGCGGCAGGTGTCGACGACAGCGTGCGCAGCTACCTGAACGCCCTGATGATGGATCTCGCGCTGGCGGACCCCGATCAGCGCGACGTGGCGTTGTTGCGCGCCGGGCAGGTTGCCCGGTCGCTCGGCAGTCTCGACGCATTGCAGCTCAACCTCCGGCGCGACGCGGGCCTCGGCAAGCGCGAACTCGAACGCTACAAGCGGCAACTGGCCGAGGAGAAGGACGCATGAACGACAGGATCGCCGACGGTGCGCCGCGCACGCTGCGTACGCTGATTGCCGCGCAGGCCGGCGCGGCATTGTCGACCGACGACGTGCTCGTGCTGGTGCTGCCGTTGTTCGCGCAGGTGGCGGAACTTCACGCGCAGGGCAAGGTGGCGTCGCTGGACGCGGACAGCATCGTGATCGACGAAGGGGGCGGCCTGGCGCTGCGACGCCCCGACGGCGAAGCGCCGCAGATGGACGTCGGCGCCGTGCATCGCGTCCAGCCGCACCCTGCGTCGGGCCTGAACATCGTCGGTGCGCTGCAACTGGAGCACACGCCCGATGGCCATCACAGCCAGACCGATCTTGCATTGCAGCTTGACGCAGCGGCTCCGGTTGTGCGGCCCGTCTATTTGCCAGGGTACGCGAGCTGGGAGCGATCCATCGGGCATCACGACGAGATCACCGACGTGTTCATGCTGGGGATGGTGCTGGCCAGCCTCGCATGCGGGCTGAACTTCGAAACCGAAAGCGACCTGCGCGCGTTCGTCGAGCATCGACGCAATCTGTTCGTGCTTCATGAACGGCTGCATCCGATCGTTGCGGCGGCGATCGTCGAAATGACGGAAGTAAACCGCCATGATCGCGCGACCGACGTGGCCGCGCTTGCGATGCGCCTGCGCACCTGGCGCGAGCAGCCGCTCGGCCTGGACGTCGAGCGTGCATTGGCCGGGGCGACAGGGGCGGCGTCGCGCCGCGGTGCAGTGCTGACGCACCTGCGCGACCGCTTGTTCGATCTGTCGCGTCGCAACCGGCTGCTGCATTTCCGGCCGACCGCGGCGACCGTCAACCTGACCGTGGCCAGCGTGCCGCTGATGCTGCATATCGAAAGCGTGCGCCCGGAGCACATCTGCACGTGGGGCGGACCGTTCGCCGCCGACCTCGTGGCCGGCAAGGCGGTGGCGTTACAGCAATGGCTGCGGTTCGACGATCAACCGTACCTGCCCGCGTCGCTGGACCGGCTGATCGCCGATACTCGCCGCGAACGGGCCGAATTCGGCTTCAGCAACCTGCGTCTCGTGATCGCGTTCCTGCGCTGGCACAACCTGAAGGACGCCCCCGACGAGCGTATCGTCTCGCCGCTGCTCTGGTTGCCGGTCGAACTCGTCAAGCGCAAGGGCGTGCGCGATCAGTACGTGATCCAGTGCGCTGGCGGCGACGCCGAATTCAATCCGGCGCTGCGGCACCATCTCAGTCAGCTCTACGACATCCGGTTACCCGAGACGGTCGACCTGGGCAAGATCACGCTGGCTGAGATTCATGCGGATATCCTGACGCAGATCCGGAGGTCGGAACCCTCGGTCGAGCTTCGGCTCGTCGACAAGGCGTCCGTACGGCTGGTGCGCCAGAAGGCACAACAGCGCATGCAGCAATACCGACGGCGGAAGCCCGCGGCACGTGCAGGCGGTTCGCACGGCGGTCGGCTGCCCTCTTTCAGCTATGCGCAAGACGATTACCGACCGCTCGGCCGCGCGTTGTTCGAGGAATGGGTGCGGCCGAGCGAACTGCCGCAGCGTTTCGAGGCCGGCGCCACGCCGGGCGCCAGCCTGCGTCGGCCGCAGATGGCGGGCGCAGCGGCAGAGGCCGTCGACGAGCGGCAGGGTTACGTGCTGCAGGAATCCGACGGGCATCGCTATGCGTGGGATTTCGATCTGACGCAGGTCACGCTGGCCAATTTCAACTACAGGAAGATGTCGCTGGTGCGTGACTACGCGCAACTGCTCGACGAGACCACCGCGAATCCCGCCTTCGACCGGGTGTTCTCGATCGAGCCGCGCGAGGTCGAAGCGTCGGCGGCCGCGCCGCTGCCGGCAGGAGAGCAATGGAACGTGGTGGCTTCCGATGCGACCCAGAATGCGTCGGTGAGCCTGGCGCGCAGCCAGCGCAGCTTCATCATCCAAGGGCCGCCGGGCACCGGCAAGTCGCAAACCATTACCAACCTCATCGCCGATTACGCGGGGCGTGGCAAGCGTGTGCTGTTCGTATGCGAAAAGCGTGCGGCGCTGGACGTGGTGTTCCACCGGCTCAAGCAGAGCGGGCTGGACGCGCTGTGTTGCCTCATCCACGATTCGCAGTCGGACAAGAAGGCGTTCGTCGCCGATCTGAAGAGCTGCTACGAGCGATGGATCGCCCAACCGCACGACAGCGAAGCGCTGCACGCACGACGAGCGGCGTTGATCGATGCGCTCGACGTACAGCAGCGACGCATCGATGCATTCGAAGCGGCGATGGCGGCTGCGCCCGACGCGCTGGGTGGCAGCGTGCGCACCTTGCTGCGGCGGCTGGTCGCGCTGCCGGCGGTACCGGATGTCGGCTTTGCTTTGCGCGAGCGCTTGCCGGCGCTGGCCGTTTGGGACCGGCATGGCGAGCTGACCCGGCGCGTGCATCGTGCGATGCGCGAACGGTTCGGCGCGAACAGTCTGGCCTCGCAACCTTTCGCACGGCTGTCTGCGGCGCTGCTGGCCGACGAGCGGGCATTCGGGCGGGTCGAGCAACTGTGCCAGGACGCCGACGCGCTGTTCGACGCGCTCGATCCGGTGCTCGACAGCACGGTGGCGTCGATCGGACACGCCACGGCGCTGTCGCGCGCATGCGCGATCGCAGCCGATTGCCAGTGGCTGATCGATACCGGCCTCGCCGCGCATCTCGACGTGCTCGATCCGGCGTCGTCCGCGCAGACGGTATTGCGAGAAGCCCGCGATGCGTTGTCCGCGCACGCAGACGCGCTCACGGCCGCGCAGGCTGCCACCGTGCACTGGCGAGACAAGCTGTCGCCGGGCGATACCGTGTCGGCGCTCGCACTCGCGCGCCGGCTCGAGGCGTCGGCGATGCGATGGCTGCAGCCGGCATGGTGGCGGTTGCGCGGCGAGCTTCGGCGTCGCTACGACTTCGCGCAGCATGCGGTGCATCCCGGCTACGTCAAGGTGCTGGAGCAGCTTGCCGCCGAGCAGGCCGCGGCTGCGGCACTCGACGCAGCCGATGTCGAGTGCCGCAAGCGCTATGGCGTGAGCGAAATGGCGGCGTTTCTGCGCGCGCTGGCCGAGCTGGAGGCGCGGCTGGCGTCGGACGGCGATCTGCGCGAACGGATCGCGAATCTGCGTCAGGCGGTCGATCCGCTTGCTGCCGCGCGTATCGATGCCGGCGCACGCGAGGCCCTCGACAAGCTCGAGCGTCGCATCCGCGACAACCTGGTCATGGACGATGACGTGTCGCTGGCCGAAATCGCCGAGGCGCTGCGCGATCTTCGGGAGGGACTGGACGACCTGCCTGATTTGCTGCCGCTGTTGCGTGCGGTCCACGCGGCCGACCCCGCCTATGCGGCGACGCTGCAGTCCGTCGACCTCGCGCCCGCGGAGCTGGAGGCGCTGATTGCCGACGAGGCGTTGCGCCGCCTGGAGCGCGAGAATCCGGTGCTCGCGCGATTCGGCGGCGTGGCGCTCGCACAGGCCGCGCGTGCCGCGGCCCGGATCCAGCGCGAATTGCTGACCGTGAATGCCCAGGTCGTGAGCGCGACGTTGCATCGGCAGTTTGCCGACCACGTGCGCCAGTCGTCGTTATCGGCGACGCAACTCGATGCCGACGGCAAGACCTTCAAGAAGCGCTACGCAACCGGCCGGCGCGAGCTCGAACACGAGTTCGGCAAAAGCATGCGCCACCGTTCGATCCGCGATCTCGCCGATGACGAAACGGGCATGGTCGTCAACGACCTGAAGCCGATCTGGCTGATGAGCCCGCTATCCGTATCCGATACGCTGCCGCTGTCGCCCGATCTGTTCGACGTGGTGATTTTCGATGAGGCCAGTCAGATTCCCACCGAGGAAGCCGTGCCTGCGCTCAGCCGTGCCCGTCAGGTCGTGGTGGTCGGCGACGAGATGCAGTTGCCGCCGACGAGCTTTTTCACGGCAGCGGGCGCGGATGGCGACGACGAGATCGTGATCGAGGAAGAGGGCGAGCGCATCGCCATCAATCTCGACTCCGACAGCTTGTTGAATCAGGCGGCGCGCAATCTGCCCGCGACGCTGCTGGCGTGGCACTACCGCAGCCGGCACGAAGCATTGATCAGCTTCTCCAATGCGGCGTTCTACGACGGTCGTCTCGTTACGATTCCGGACCGCGTGCTCGAGCGCGCCGACGAGGACGGGTGGTCGGTGCGGTCGAGCCAGGACGATGCCGGCATCGTGGGCGCCGATGCGTTGCTCGCGCGGCCGATCAGCTTCCATCGGCTCGACGACGGCGTGTACGTCGAGCGGGGCAACGTGCCCGAAGCGCGCTATATCGCGTCGCTCGTACGCGAGATGCTGCGCCGGGAGACGGGCCTGAGCCTCGGCATCGTCGCGTTTTCCGAGGCGCAGCAGAACGCGATCGAAGCGGCGCTGGAGGCACTGGCGGCCGAAGACGCCGACTTCGCCACGCGGCTCGAGCGCGAGTACGTGCGCGAGGACGACGACCAGTTCAACGGCCTGTTCGTGAAGAACCTGGAAAACGTTCAGGGCGACGAACGCGATGTGATCATTCTCAGCATCTGCTACGCACCGGGCCCGGACGGCAGAATGCTGATGAATTTCGGGCCGATCAACCAGCGTGGCGGCGAAAAGCGTCTGAACGTCATCTTCAGCCGCGCAAGGCACCGGATGGCGGTGGTTTCCACGATTCAAGCCGATGCGATCACGAACGTGCACAACGACGGCGCGGCCGCGCTGCGGGCATTCCTGCAATTTGCGCAGGCGAGCGCCACAGGCCAGTTCGACCGTGCACAGGCGGTGCTCGGTGCGCTGAATCAGGGTGCGCGCGATGCGTTCACGCGGCGGACATCGCCTGACGCCATTCGCGATGCGTTGGCCGAAGCACTGCGCGCACGCGGTCACCAGGTCGATATCGACGTCGGCCGTTCGCAATTCCGCTGCGACCTGGCGATCGTCGATTCGTCGAAGCGGGACTACGCGCTTGCGATCCTGCTCGACAACCCAGCCCATGTCGTGACCGATACGGCGGAGCGCTATGTATTCCGGCCCGGCATCCTGCGCGGCTTCGGCTGGCGTGTGCTGGACATCCCCGGGAAAGATTGGCTTGATGACCCGGCCGCGGTGCTGGCGCGCATCGAGGCAATGCTTGCTGACGGTGAAGATCGAGCACTCGATCAGGAAATCGAGCTGCCGCCGCCGGTTGTTCAGACGCCCGCGCAGGAGGCGGAAACTGTGCAGGGCGAGACTGCAGCGGCGACTGGCGTGCCGACGGAACGCGTGAGATCGCTGCGATTCGAGCAAGGCACTTCCAGCAAGTTCTGGCGCGCCAGCCTGCGGGGCACGGAGCTGAACGTGACGTACGGTCGGATCGGATCGGCAGGACAAGCCAACCTCAAGCAATTCGAAACCGTCGAGCGTGCACAGCGCGAGATGGACAAGCTGGTGGCGGAGAAACTGCGCAAGGGCTATGTCGAAGACCCGGCCGGGTGATGGCCGGCGTCCGATACGCCGCTCACGCAAGCGTTCCGCACGCAACTGCGGTCCGACTTCACGTTTTCGACGTTCCTCGCGTGGATCGACGGCGTGTTCGATTTGACCGGACGAAACGGGGCGATCCCGGGACGCCGGGTGTTCACGCGGGGCGGATGAACGGGGATAGCGGCGGCGCGCGGATGCGTGCCGCCGTATCGTTAGTATGAATCGTCGTCGAAGCGAGACGCCGCCGGCCGGCGCTTCATGTCCTTCAGCCAGCGCCTGACGTTGTCCGGATCCTCGAATTCGCGCAGCGCGACGGCCAGGTCCTGGTTGCTCCGCTGCATGCCGGCAATGTCGCGCGTCAGCATGCGCAGCACGGTATCGGGCGCGACCTTGGTGGACGACGCGATCCCGTACGTGCCCCTGAAATCGTTCTCGACGTGCACGATCTCCCGATCGAGCTCGCGCAACTGTTCCTCGAGGATGCCGTTGTAGCGCGTCAGCCGCGCTTCGCCGAGGCCGTCGATCGCGCGCCGGTCGATCTGTTCGATTTCCAGCTGCAATTCCAGCAACTGCAGCAGGTTGCCCTTGTCGTAAGCGTGATTGACGCGCTGCATCAGCGCGGTCTTGCGTGTCTGTTCGTTCGGATCGGATTCGCGATCGGGGTGCAGCGCGCTGGCCAGCTTGCGATAGATTTCGCGGATCGATTTGTTCGATTCGGCCTGTTCGGCCTCGATCCGCGCCTGCGCGGCCGATTGCTTCGGTGCTTTCTTGCGCTTCGCACGCTGCGCCTCGCGGGCCGCGTGAGCGGCCATGTCGCGCTCGAACTGGGCGTCGAGTTCGGCCTGCATCCGCTCGGCGAGTTCGTCGGGGGACAGCGAGTCGAGATCCTCGGGCGATGGCGACTGCGATTCGGGTTCCCGTTTCGGTTTCGTCGACTCGGGAGCGGCCGTTGCGTTGCCGACGTGGTCGGATCCGGCATGCCGGTGGTAAATCACCTTCAACGCCGCGTCGTCGCTGGTGTGCAGCAAATCGCGCGCCATGTCGACGATCAGGTCGGACAGCGTGCGCTGCTCGGCCTTGCTCAATCCCTTCTGCAGGAACGCGTCGTCGAGCAGATGGATCAGCCGGATGCGCAGCGCCGTTGCCTCCTGTTCGAGCGGCAATAGAGCGTCGACGAACTTCTTCTGGAACGCCGGCATGACGGCTTCCCACGCACCGAGACGTTCGCGCCGCTTTTCGATTTGCTCGACGAGCGTATTGAACGTCTTCTGGGCTTTCGACAGGCTGGCTGTCTCGTGGCTGGGCGCGATGGCGACCGCGGCACCGCGACGTCCGGTCATGATCGATGTCCTCCGGCCGCGGCGGGAGGCGCGGCAGGCCGGTATTTTAGCCGGATGGGTGCGCCCCCGAAACGGCTCGCGGCGCGTTAGCGCTTCATCGTCGCAGCCGCCGGCGCGCCCGAGTCCATGCCCGGTGCGCCGTTCGCCCCGTAGGCGGCTTCCGCGCTTTTGCGTTCCGCGAGGCGCTTGGCGGCGAGGCGTTCCTGCGCGGCGACGATGTCGCCCGGATAGTTGTCGCCGTCACCGGCGACCGGCTCGTAGCCGACCGACTCGAGATCGAGCAGTTCCTGGCGCACTTGCGCGCGCGTGAGCGTCGAGTGCGACGATTGTGCGTACGACGCGGCCGGTGCGGTGAGAAGGGCGGTAGCGGTGACAGTGGCGATGGCGGCGATGATGGATTTCACGGTTTCCTCGGACGATTTCGTTGCGGTTTGCTGAACCGACGAGGAAAGTTTAGGAACCTTGACCGGCCTGATAAATGGCGATTCCAGGCGAACTGTGTTCCAGAATGAGTGAGAGTGCGCGATGCTGACGGAACGCGATGGAGATCGACGTCATGTGAAAGCGCGATGCGACGACTGCGCTGACGCGTGTTCCGGCGCGTCATCGTTCCGTCAGTCGCCGAACAACTGCCCCTGCCCGGAGATCACGCGTTCGAAATCGTCGCGCAGGAACGGCAGGATCGCATCGGCGACAGGCTGAAGCTGACGGCTCAGATAGAACGCATAGTCGATCGGCGAACGCATTGTCTCCAGCGGCTCGGGGCCGGCCGTCGTCATCACGTAGCTGATCCAGCCGCCGCGCTGATACTGCAGCGGCCGGCCCTGCGCGAGGTTGAACTCGTCGGCGATGCGCGCTGCGCGCACGTGCGGCGGCACGTTGCGTTCGTACTCGCGCAGCGGCCGGCGCACGCGCTTGCGGTAGACGAGCTGGTCGTCGAATTGGCCGGCGAGCGTGCGCCGCACGTAATCGCGAATGAAATCCCGGTACGGCTCGCGCCTGAACACGCGCCGGTACAGCTCGCGCTGGAACTGCTGCGCGAGCGGCGTCCAGTCCGTGCGCACTGTCTCGAGCCCCTTGAACACGAGATCCTCGCTACCGTCGGCCGTCGCCGCGAGGCCCGCGTAGCGCTTCTTGCTGCCTTCTTCCGCACCGCGCACGGTCGGCATCAGGAACCGGCGGTAATGCCGTTCGTACTGCAGCTCCAGCGCGCTGTCGAGGCCGAATTGGTCGCGCAGGTGCGCATGCCACCAGCGATTCACGTGCTCGACGAGCGCGCGGCCCTTGGCGCCGGCTTCGTCGTCGTCGTGCGCGCGGCCGAGCCACACGAAGGTCGAATCGGTATCGCCGTAAATCACTTCGTACCCCTGCGCTTCGATCAGCTTGCGCGTGCGATGCATGATCTCGTGTCCGCGCATCGTGATCGACGACGCGAGGCGCGGGTCGAAGAAGCGGCAGCCGGTCGAGCCGAGCACGCCGTAAAACGAATTCATGATGATCTTCAGCGCCTGCGACAGCGGCGCGTTGCGCTGCCGCTTCGCGTCGTCGCGGCCCTCCCACACGCGGCGCACGATGTCGGGCAGGCAGTGCGCGGTGCGCGAGAAGCGCGCGCCGAGAAAGCCGGGCACCGATGCGTCGTCGCCGGGATTCGCGAGCCCTTGGATCAACCCGACGGGATCGATCAGGAACGTACGGATGATCGACGGATAGAGGCTCTTGTAGTCGAACACGAGCACCGAGTCGTACAGCCCGGGGCGCGAATCCATCACGAAGCCACCGGGGCTGTTCTGCCCCGTCACGTCGCCGAGGTTCGGCGCGACATAGCCGAGCCGGTGCATGCGCGGCAGGTACAGGTGCGTGAAGGCTGCCACCGACCCGCCGGTGCGGTCGGCCGCGAGCCCCGTGACGCTCGCCCGTTCCAGCGAGAAGGACAGCAGGTCGGCCTTGTCGAAGATGCGCGTGACGAGTTCGCAGTCCTTCAGGTTGTAGCGCGCGAGCGCGGGCTTGTCGTGATCGAAGCGGCGCTGGATCTCGTCCATGCGCTGGTACGGATTGTCGATCGACTTGCCTTCGCCGAGCAACGCTTGCGACACGTATTCGAGGCTGAACGACGGGAACGTCCACGTCGCCGATTTCAGCATGTCGATGCCGTCGAGGATCAGCCGGCCGGCCGCGCCTGCGAAGAAGTGGTCGGGCTGCTGGCCGTGCGCGCGCCAGTCGAGCACGCTGCCGCCGCGCCCGAGCTTGAGCGGCACGCCGTATTGCTCCGCGTGCGCATGCAGGATGCGCAGGTCGAACTGCACGAGGTTCCAGCCGATCACCGCATCGGGATCGTGTTCGTCGAACCAGTCGTTCAGGCGCGCGAGCATCGCGGCCCGGGTGTCGCAGTAGTCGAGGCGGAAGTCGACGGCGCTCGCGTCGGCATCGCTATTCGGCGGTCCGAGCATGTAGACCTGCCGTTGTCCGCAGCCTTCGAGCGCGATCGAATACAGCTCGCCGTGGACGCTGGTTTCGATGTCGAGCGACACGCAGCGCAGCGCCGGGCGGTAGCCGGTCGCGGGCTTCAGCTCGGCGCCGGTCAGCGTGCCGTCGCGGCCGGGCTGGCCGCGAAACTCGACGCATGCGGTGATGAAGCGCTCCATCGCATAGCGATCGGGCGGCTGCACGTCGGCTTCGTAGACGTCGACGCCGGCCGCCGCGAGGCGCTTCTGCAGCCCGGACAGATGGCGATAGCGCCGGCAATAGAGGCCGACGACCGGGCGCCGGCTGAAATCGCGCAGCGCGAGCGGGCGCAGTTCCGCGTCGCGTTCGCCGGCCAGCGTGCGTTCGGCGAGCGCCTGCTGTTCGGCCGGAATGAACGCGACGGCTTCCTGCGGGCGCAACCGCACGCGGCGCGGACCGTGTTCGGTCGCCAGCCAGAACTCGATCTCGATACCGGATGCGGTGTCCCGCCAGTGGCGGGTAAGGATGAAACCCTGCTCGAACGCCGTCAAAACGCTTGCTCGTCGTGGATGCCCAGGCGGCGGATTTTAGCGCTTGAACGGCTGTCGTGCCGCTGCGGGCGCTTGGCAACAGGCGGCAGGAAGCCGTCGAGCGATGCGGATGCGGCGCAACGGAAGCGACGGCATGGCGATGACGGCCGAGGTAGACGGCCAGGCACCCGACGGACAACGGACGCTATTCGCGACGCAGCGCTTCGAGCACGGTTGAGGGCGACCGCTGGCCGGCGCCATAACCGTTCGACTGTAGCCTGGGCATCATGCCGACCACGAAGTCGATGAACGCCCTTACCTTGGCCGGGACGTGGTTTCGACTGGGATAGTAGACGTAAAGAGGAAACGTCTCGTCGCACCAGTCCGTCAGAACCGGCTCCAGCGTGCCCGCACGCAGGTGCGTGTCGATTCCGAGGTCGATCACCTGGGCGATCCCGAAGCCGGCGAGGCAGGCGCCGATTTTGGTTCCCGCATCCGTGACGGTCAGGGTGCCGCTGACGGCCACTTTCACTTTCTCGTCGTCGCGCCAGAACTCCCAGTCGAAGGGTCTGCCGGTGGCCGGGTCGATCGCGAGGATGCATTCATGGCCGCCGTCGACGAGATCCTGCGGCGACCTCGGCCGACCGCGCTGCTCCAGGTAGGACGGCGCGGCCAGAGTCAGTACCCGCGGACTGTATAGCCTGCGGCAGACCAAGGTCGAAATGGACGGCGGTCCAAATCGGATGGCGAGATCGAATCCCTCGCTGACCAGGTCCGAGAGATCGCTCCGGGTTTCGAGCTTCAGGTGAAGCGCGGGGTGATCCTTCATGAACCGGGTCAGCTCCGGGGCCAGCACGAGGCGTGCGAACACGGCATCGCATGCGACACGGAGCGTTCCGTTGACGACCGAGGTCTGATCGGAGGCGTCGACGGCCGCCTCTTCGATTCCCTGGAGTAACGGCAGCACCTTCGACAACAACGCATGGCCGGCGTCCGTCACTTCGACGTGCCGGCTGGTGCGATGCACGAGCTTTGCGCGCAAGCGGTCCTCCAGTCGCTGGATGGCGCGACTGACCGCCGGCTGAGTCTTGCCCAGACGCGATGCCGCACGGCCGAAACTGCCGGATTCGGCCAGGGCTGCCAGGACGAGCAAGCCGCTGACCAGTCCTCCATCGAGGTCTTCCATCATCCATGTGTTCCTGTAATGGCAGCGATAACCGGCGCGCCGTAGCCGCGGGCGGGAAGGATCGCTCACTATACGAGCCGTTCACTACCGAGGAAAGCCGACAATGACCCAGACCCAAGCCGTCGTCGCTTTGATCGACGATTATTTCAACCTCGCTTATGAGCCGCAGAGCCGTGACTTCGACAAGATTTTCCATCCGAACTGCTTCGTTCAGTGGCTGGATGAAGGCCAGTTGCGCACGCTGTCGTCGTCGGAGTACGCGGCGCTCATTCACGGGAGGCCCAGTCCTCGATCGACCGGCGCGCCGAGAGACGAGGCGATCCTCTCGATGGAGCACGTCTCCGACAGCCTTTCAACGGCCACGGTGCGGGTGCGGATCGGCAACCGGCTGTTCAACGATCACTTCGTCATGCATAAGGTGGAGGGCGACTGGCTGATCTCGACCAAGGCGTCCGCCATCGTGCGTACGTTCGACTGAAGCGCAGCGCGGCAGTGTCCGGTTTCGTCGGCGTGCGACAAGATGCGCGCCGACACCGACGAATGAAAACCGCGGGAAATTCATCGATTTCCCGCGGCTTTCATGCTGCCGAGCATTGACCGACTTGAAGCGGGCGCCTGAGGCCCGACTCGAACCGGCACTGCTCAAACATGCCCTTCATGCTCGATCGGGCTGCCATGCGCGGGCCGTGCGGCCAGCGACGGCAGCGGCGCACCGCTTGCCCGCGCCGCCCGCTTTGCCCACATCGCCGTCAAAATCGGCACGAGTATCGCGGTCACGAGGCACGCGGTCGCGACGATCGCGGTGGCCGCCGGCACCATCGGCTTGAACTTCGGAATCATCTCGCCGATGATCGCCGGGTTCGCGACCGCGGCGCCCGCCGTCGACGACGCGGCAAGCCCGGCCGTTCCATTGCCGCCGCCCAGGACCTTGTCGGCGAGCATCAACGGCACGCCCGTCACGACGATCACCGCGAGCCCGAGCGCGATGCCCGGCAGCCCGCTCTTCGCGATCACGTTCAGATCGATGCCGTTGCCGAGCGCGAAGCCGAAGAACGGAATCAGCGGATGCACGCAGCGTCCGAACAATTCGCGCAGCTCCACATCGAGGTTGCCGAGCGTGAAGCCGATCAGGAACGGCAGCACCGCGCCGACGAAGAGCCGCGTCTCGAACACCGCGACGCCGGCCGCGCCGAGAATCAGCATGCTGACGAGCGGCCCCGATTCGATCGACATCAGCACGAACGCGCCGGCTTCTTCCCGGGTGCCGTACTGCTGCATCACGGCCGCATAGAGGCCGCCATTGGTCATGTCCATCGACGTCGTGATCGCGAGCAGCGACAGGCCCGCGAACAGGCCCGTGCGGATGCCGTCATCGGGGATGAAGCGCGCGGCGATCACCGTCGCGAGCCATGCGGCCGCGATTTTCGTCGCGAGCAGCGTGCCCGATTTGCGCAGCACGACGCCCGTCGCGCGCAGGTCGATCGTCGCGCCCATGCAGAAGAACCAGACGGCGAGAATCGGCACCGTGCCGGCGATCAGGCCGTTGGTGAACGAGCCGAAGTACTTCCCGGCGTTCGGCGCGAACGTGTGCACGCACGCGCCCAGCAGCATCGGGACCAGCATGAGTCCGCCCGGAATGCGGTCGATGGCCTGTTTCAGCTTCACGTCTCCTCCGTGGACGTCGATGCGTCCCGTTGTCGAATGATGTCTGCTGACTGACTATAGGACAGGATTCGGAACGATGGTCCGTTTTTGTGAGTTTCGATGGTCGTCGTATCATCCGGAAGCGGTGGGGGTCGTAGCGACCACGGTCGCACAGGATCAAGCGCGCGTCGGTTGCGAACCGGCAAACCGAGAAAACGATACGGCGTAGAGGGCGAATGACGAAGACGACAATGGCGCTGCGCATGGGCATCGCGATGCTGGTGCTCGGCGCGAGCCTGGACGTGCACGGCGCGCACGCGAAGAGCTCGGTCGATTGCGGGAAGCTCGACGCAGTCGCGAGCGGCCCGGACGACAACTTCCGACCGCCGACGTCCGGCACGGTCGTCGGGGCGGGGCGTGCGTATTTCTACTCGGCGCCCGACGCGCAGTGCGTCACGAAGCGGACCTTCATCGTCCCTGGCGATTCGGTGACCGTCTACAAGTCGCACGGGCGCTGGTACAACGTCATGTACGTGAACGGCAAGACCGGCGACGACGTCGAAGGATGGATCGAGCAGGGCCGCGTGCACCTCGACGGTCAATACGGCGCGCAGTAGTCGCCGTCGGCGGCGCCGCTACACCGTCGCCGACGCGAAATCCCGCGTCAGGTGCGCCGCGCGCATGGGTCGCTGATACAGATAGCCCTGCGCGTACTGGATCCCCACCGCATGCAGCGCGCGATGCTGCGCTTCCGTCTCCACGCCTTCCGCGATGATCTTCAGGCCATAGTGATGCGCGACGGCGGCGATCCCCTCGATCAGCCTCGCGCTGCCGTGGTCCAGTTGCGAGACGAACTGTCGGTCGATCTTCACGTAGTCGAACGGAAAGCGCGACAGCATGTCGAGATTGCTGTGATGCGTGCCGAAATCGTCGATCGCGAACTTCGCGCCTTTCGACCGCAGCGCCTGGAAGATCTCGGTGGTGCGCGCGTTCTTCTCGAGCAGGATGCGCTCGGTGACTTCGAGCACCAGCGTGAAGCCGGGCGGCAGCGCGCGGATCGCTTCCTCGACGACGGCCACGAAGCGCCCGCGCTCGAGGTCCTGCGGCGCAACGTTCACGGCGATGCGCAGCGGCGCGGACGGCGTCAGCGCGGTCAGCTCCGACACGGCGGTGCGCAGCACGAATTCGGTGACCTTCGGCAGCACGGTGCTCGACTCCACCTGCGGGATGAACACGGCCGGGCTGATGGCCCCCCACTTCGGATGGTGCCAGCGCAGCAACGCTTCGACGCCGACCGTCCTGCGCGTCTGCACGTCGACGATCGGCTGGTACACGACATGGAATTCGTTGCGCCGGAGCGCGTGGCGCACGGCCTTCAGCAACAGCCGCCGCGGCGCCATCGCGAGCAGGTACGCGGCCATCACGAGGCTGTCGGCCAGCAGCACGATCGTCGCGCAGATCAGCCGGTAGTGGCGCTGGACCTGTGACGCGTAGTGCGCCGAGGCGACGACCGACACCGTGAACGGCCAGTGCTGCGAAGCAATCGTGCTGCCGCCCGCGGGGCCTGCGTCCGTTTCCGGCGTGAACTTCCCGTGCTGATCGAGACGGCCCGAACCGGCGATCGACAGCACGGCCGTCGCCGGTTCATTGCCGGTGCCGTGGGCGAGCGCGTCGGCCACGTAGTCGCCTTCGATCAGGTACAGGACGCCCGCGCCGCGCGCGGTGGCGCGAAACGCGGACAGCACCGGAATGTCGTGCTGGAACGGCGTCTGGCGCAGCAGCGTGACGACCGTCGATCCCGGTTCGGGTTCGCGTGCATAGGCGGCGAGCGGCAGGTCGATCGAACCGAGCGCAGACGAGCACATGACGCGCCCGTCGTTCACCAGCGCGACCGCACGCAAATAACGCAGGCGAGTGCCCACTTCGGCCAGCGTCCGGAACACCGTCGCACAGGGCCGCCCGACGAGTGCGGTCAGCTCGTCCGCGTGCCGAAGGCGAACGCCGTCCAGGATGCGGTCCACGGAGGTCACGATGTCGTTTGCCACGACGCGCTCGTGCGCGGTGACGGCATCGCGCGCGTAGCGGTCGGCCAGCACGATTGCAAACGCGGGGACGAGCACGCAGATGATCGCGGCGGCGAGAAACACGACGCGAGGCCACGCGCCGCTGCGCTGGAAAACGGGTTTCGAGCCGCGGGGGCGTGCCCACGGTCCTGCGGTCGCCTTTGGTGTTGTACGCATGGCGCGGCAAATCGAACCGGTCGATGTGCAAACGGCGCGCATGCCGCATGCCTGATTCGGGCCATGCGGCTCGCGCGCCGGTTTCGGGACGCCGGTCGAGTCGGCCGTTGCGACGGGCATCGGCACGAGCCTGTCGCGATCGGCCATCTATCCGGCAGCATTCCGTAATAACATGCTCGCATCGAGCATGTATATGGACGCAGCGTACCGAAAAAAGCCCCGGCCGCACAGTGTGTGCAGCCGGGACGAAAGACACCGTCTCTTGGCACGAGGATGGTGCGCGGCAAGTATAAGATGCGGCGCGCCATCGCGAAATATTGTTGTCTAAATATTGATGAGATTTCGCGATTGTGTCTCAAAAAGAAACATTTTCATGTGGTGCCGTTGTCGGCCGACTGCCGCCGGCGTGTCAAAACCGGAGCGTTGCGATGGAGAAAATGCCGCCCCCGGTCATCGTGACCGACGGCGCCGCCGCGGCGGACGGTGGTTCACTGTGGATTCGGATCTCGGTGGACGGAGCTGCTCGCGACTATTCGCTCGATCGCGCGCTCGCGTCGCGCGGTACGCCGCGTTACGACAGCATCCGCGGCGCGCATGGCGTGCTGTCGAACGAAGAACGGCAGGAATTGCGGGTGCTGCTGGAACGCATTGCCGACCCCGGGATGTGGGCCGGCATCGTCGGCGCGTTCATCCAGGTGCTGAACCGCCCCGACGCATCATGAACGATGCGGTGCCGACGGCGATTCAGAAATCGTTGCGCATCTTGTGGAGCAGGCCGCTGGGCGACTGGTGCGTGTCCACGGCGGTGAGGACATCGGTCAGGAACCACGGCAGGTTCAGTTGCGTGTCGGAATCGCCGACGCAGACGCGGATCGGCGGCGCGCTGGAGGGGGAGCGGGCGCCTTGCGACGCATCCCGCGACGGCACGCAATTCTTTGCGTATGCCTGAGTCGGGGCCGCCGAGGCGGCGCCGGATGGCGCGCCGGCGATAGCCGGCACGCCGATGGTGGCAAACAGGGTCAGGACGGCGGCAAGCGCGACGCGTTTCATGAGAGTCCTCCGACGATGCTCGTTCGACCGACCGAGCCGCCGCGAGTTCGTTGGCGCGAGATGCCGGCCGGCCGCACCGCTGCAGGCTGCGGCGCTGCGCTTCACTTCACTTCACTGATACCCGTAACACTGCTTCAGCCCCGCGTAGTCGTAGAAGTGGCTGCCCGGTGCGATCTTCGCGCCGTCGCACGCGGCCTGGAAATCCGTCTCGCGCTCGTTGTACAGCATCTTCACGATGATCCGCGACCCGTTGCGATAGACGTCCCACTGCATGTTCGCGGCCATCGGCGACACCTGGTCGCCGCGCCACGGGTTGTTCGCATACGTGTACGTCTGTGCCTGTGGTGTCGGCACGAACACGTTCTTCAGATTCATGATCGACGCGAACGGAATCACGATCTCCGCATGCGTGAAGCGCAGCTTCGCGGCGTGCGTCAGGTCCCCGCGCGCGATTGCGTCGACTTCGCCGAAGAAGTCGTCCTGCAGCACCTTCGCCATCCGGTACGTCACCGGGTTCGCTTCCTGGATGCCGGGCCCTTTCTGATAGTAGTCCTCGGCATCCTGCAGATACGCGAGATACTGCGCCTGCTCGGCGCCGATGTACTTCTCCATCGTGACGCCGCCGGTTTCCGCGGTCATGGCGGGCGCAACCTGCAACAGGTTGTACAGCACGTTCACCGCGTCGACGGCCGTCGCGATCTTCGTCTTGCCGTCGCCCTTCAGCGTGTTGGTGAATTTGCCGTCCGACGACGTGAACGCATAGGTGCCGGTGTTCGCGAACGTGTAGCCGTCGGAGCCGAGCTTCGCGATGAAGGCCGGCGACACGAGTGCGGACAGCACCGTCTGCGCGACGTCGGCCGCCTGCGGCGCGGCCTTGATCGCCTTCAGCTTCGCGGCCACCGTCGCGTCGTTTGCATAGGCCTGGTACGCCTGGCTCGCCTGATAGGTCGCGTAGTACGGATCGCTCGTGTCGGT
This sequence comes from Burkholderia sp. MSMB1835, assembly GCF_001526365.1. Lineage (NCBI taxonomy): Bacteria > Pseudomonadati > Pseudomonadota > Betaproteobacteria > Burkholderiales > Burkholderiaceae > Burkholderia > Burkholderia sp. MSMB1835. Next base: position 37,292 of record NZ_LOYP01000042.1, on the reverse strand, counting down.
CACGAGATCAGTGGCCGGCTTCAGCGAGTGGAAATACAGCAGGAAACGGTTGGTGCCGGCCGGCTGCGCGACCGGTGCGCTCGCCGGATAGCCGGCCGGCGCGGCCGGCAGCGTGATGGCCGGCGCCAGTGCCGGCTGCGCGGCGACGAGCGCCGCCGAGAAATACGTCGAACTGTCGACCGCGCGATCCTGGCCCGAGTTGACGACGACCACCTGCCGGTTGCCCGTCGCGAACAGCGCGGGCAGCCGCTGCGCGAGACGCGCGGCGAGTTGCTGATGTTCGCGGATGCCGGTTTGAGTCAGGTTGCCGTAACCGGGTGTCGAGATGCCCTGCACGCCGTAGCCGAGCAGCGCATTGGCCTTCATCATCGCGTACGTGTCGGCCTTGAGCTGCGCGCCGAGCGTGGTCAGCGCGCCGTCGGCCTCGGCCTTGGCCAGCATCGCGTAGATCGCACCGTCGTACTTGAAGCCCGACAGCCCGCGCGAGCCGTGACGTGCGACGAGTTCGGTATAGACCGGCGCGTAGCCGGCCGGCGGCGCTTCGTACGTTGCGGCGTCCTGCTGCGGGCGGTACGGCGTCTTCGTCTGGTAGTAGGTCGCGGGTGCCGGGGCCGGCGCGGGCTCAGGCATGGGCTGCGGCGCGGGCGCCGTGCCGTTGTTGTCGGCCGACGTGGCAGGCGGCGTCGAGTCATCCCCGCCGCAAGCGGCGAGCAACAGGCAGGCAATCGTGAGAGCGGCGGCGGTGCGGATCGGGCGTGTCATCGTGGCGGGCAACGGACGGGACGATGCGCATGCGCGTCGTCCCGTCGCCGGGGGAAAGTGGTCGAGCCCCGCAGTGTTGCAAGCGACTTTGACAGCAGAATGTCAGGATGCGGTCGGGCAATCGTCGGATTGCCGCCGGATCGACGACGATGGCCGGCTCGAGCCGGCCCGGGCGCTGGCGTTCAGTGCAGCCCGGCCGATGCGATCGAGCGCACCGTGTCGGTGATGTTCACACAGCGCGACAACCCGAAATGCTCGGCTTCGCGGCGTTCCGGTTCGCTGCTCGCGACGCCGACCGCGCGCTCCCGCGGCACGCCGAGCGCCTGCAGCGCGACATCGAACGGATGCCGATTCGATCGGGAGTCCTGTTGATCGGTGTCCGTGACGACGACCGAGAAGCGGTCGAGGTTCGCGCGGCCGAACTGGCCTTCGAACATGTCGTTGAGCCGCGCGGCCGGCAGCGTCGTGACGAGGCCGAGCCGATATCCTTCTTCCGATGCCCGGTCCAGCCAACGGAGGATCGCGTCGCGTTGATGGCGCGACTCGCGCGAATCCGGCGTTGCTTCGATCTGCGCGAATGCTGCGTCGAGACGGGTGACGATGGCTTCGATGACCACGGTGATTCCTTTTCAGAAACGTGATGATCCGTTCGCCGACGGGAATGCCACACACCTTAGCGTCGATGCGGAAAACGCGACCAATCAATATTTATAGCCGACTCATACGATTCGACTTATGAATGGGGTGGCGGGCCAGAGCGGGCGCGGGATCCGCGTCGCACGGCATTTCACGCACGAATTGCATCGCATCGACGGCTTCGATGCGATGCACCGGCGTGGCGCACATTCGGGCTGCATCGCGCATATCCATATGGAAAAACGGCATATCGGACGATGCGCGCCCGATATGCCGCGCTGCGAGGCTGCGTGCGAACGGCGACGATCAATGCAGCTTGATCGACGGCTGGTTGCGGCTTTGCAGCCAGTGGCTCAGCGACTGGAACAGCGCGCGCTTGATGCCGACCACGCTGAACAGGTGCTTGCGATACAGGAACTTGTACAGCCCGATCGCCGCCAGCCCGTCGACGATCAGCGAGCGCGAGCGCATGCCGATATCCGCCTGATACACGGCGCCCGCATGCCCGAGCGACACGACGGTGCCCGCATCGCGGAACGTGAAGCCGGGCACCGGCTTGCCGGCGACGCGGCGTGCGAATGCGTCGACCAGATACACGGCCTGCTGGTACGCGACCTGCGCACGCGGCGGCAGGAACCCGCCTGCACCGGTCGACGGGCACGCGGCGCAGTCGCCGAACGCGTACACGTGCGGATCGTCGGGCGTCTGCAGCGTGTCGGTCACGATCACCTGGTTCGACCGGTTGAGCGCGATGTCGCCGATGTCCCGCAGCATCGCGGGGCCGGCGACGCCGGCTGCCCAGATCGTGATGTCGCTCGCGAGGCGTTCGCCGGTTGCGGTCGTCACGGCATCCGCGCCGACTTCCGCCACGCGCGTATCGGTCAGCACGTCCACGTTCAGCGCGCGAAGCTGCGCGTGCATCTTGCCGGACAGCCGTTCGTCGAGCGCCGGCAGGATGCGCGGGCCGCCTTCGATCAGCCGGATATGCACGTCGCGCGCGGACACCAGCGCCTTGAAGCGATACGTCGTCAGTTGCTGGACCGCATGCCGCAGCGCGGCGGCCAGCTCGACGCCCGTTGCGCCCGCACCGATCACGTTGATGCAGATCGGCGCGCCGCGCCGTGCCGGCTGCTGCTCGGCCAGGTGATTCGCCTTCGTGCAGGCAGCAAGGAACTTTCGGCGGAAATCCTCGGCCTGGTCGAGGTTTTCGAGCGGCAGCGCATGATGCGCGGCGCCCGGCACGTTGAAGTAGTTCGTCACGCTGCCGACCGCCAGCACGAGATCGTCGTAGTCGAGCACGCGTTGCGGCAGGATTTCCGTGCCGTCCGCATCCTGCACGGCCGCGATCGTCGCCGTGCGCGCCGCGCGATCGACCCGCTGCAGCGCCCCCTGCACGAAGCGAAAGCCGTGGCGCTTCGCCTGCGCCGCGTATTCGATCGTGTGGGAAGCCGGATCGCGATGGCCCGATGCGGCTTCGTGCAGCAGCGGCTTCCAGAAATGCGTCGGATAGCGGTCGACGAGCACGACCTCGGCCTGCCCGCGGCGTCCGACCGTATCGCCGAGACGCGTCGCGAGCTGCAGGCCGCCGGCGCCGCCGCCGACGATCACGATGCGCGGCAGGCGCGGTGCGCGGTCCGTTGCAAGGTTGGGCGTGGTGTAGTCCATGTTCGGCTCCCGCTGAATGACGATTCGGATGACATTGCTCAGGAACCGACGATATAGTTTCGAACCCACTCGAACAATTTAATGTTTATAAGCAACTCATATGTATTCACTTATAGGAAAGACCGCGACGTTCCGGCAGTTGAAGGCGCTGGACATGATTGCGCGGCTCGGCAGCGTGTCGCGCGCGGCCGAGGAACTGAACCTGACGCAGCCGGCCGTGTCGCTGCAGGTTCGGCTGCTCGAGGAGGCCGTGGGCGCCGCGTTGCTGCAGCGAGTGGGGCGCGGCGTGCAACTGACCGCGGCCGGCGAGATCGTGGCGCGCTACGCGCGCGAGATCCTGCATCTGTGGAGCGAGGCCGGCGACGAAGTGGCCGCGCTGACGGGCGATCTCGGCGGCACGTTGCGGATCGGCGCGATCACGACGGCCGAATACCTGATCCCACCGCTGCTCGTCAAATTCACTGCCACGCGTCCGCACGTGAAGACGTATTTCAAGGTCGGTAATCGCGACGACATCATCCGCATGCTCGCGACGCATGAAATCGATCTCGCGGTGATGGGCAGCGCACCGAAGGAATTGCGTACGCATGCGGTCGAGTTCGCGAAGCATCCGATGGTGTTCGTCGCGGCGCCCGACCATCCGCTGATGCGGCGCAAGCGCGTCGCGCTGAAGGATCTCGAATCCGCGCACCTGCTCGTGCGCGAACGCGGCGCCGGCACGCGCTCGACCGTCGAGAGCCTGTTCAAGAACGCGGGCCACCGCTTTCATGTGGGCTCCGAACTGTCGAGCAACGAGGCGATCAAGCAGATGGCCGAAGCCGGGCTCGGCGTCGCGTTCCTGTCGTTGCACGCGTGTGCGCTCGAACTGCGCACGGGGCTGCTTGGGCAACTGCCGTTTCCGGGCAACCCGATCGAGCGCGAATGGTATGTGGTGACCCTCGCCGACCGGCGCATCTCGCAGGTGACGGGGTTGTTTCGCGATTTCCTGATCAAGCAGGGTGCGCCGGTGATCGACGGCGCGACGGTGGCGCCGCACGAGCGGCGGCGCAAGTAGGCGGCCGCAAGTAGGTGACGCAAGTAGGCGGGGTGTCGACCGGTCGGTCAGACGAGCCCGAAATCGTCGTTGCTGTCGGGAATCGACGCGAGCAGCCGTTCGAGCCGGTACCAGCCGACGATGCGCAGGCACCACGCGGCGATGGCCGGGCGGCCGTGGCGTGGGTGGGGGCCGGCTGAAGGGCGGGCGGCGCAGGGCGAGCGCGCGACGAACGCCGCGCGTTGCGGGCAGTAATGGGGCATGACGGGCTCCGTAGGTGTCGGATGAGCCGATCGTAAGCGGGGCGGCGCCCGTCGGCGCGCACGCAAGGATCGTCCCGAGCAGAAACGGATGATCTTTTTGTGCTCGATGCGCAGACGGCCGGGCACGGCCGGCACGCCGGCGCGAAACGCGTCACAATGCGCATTCGTCACCCGATCTGGTGGAGACCCTCGATGAGCGATCCGATTCTTGCCGCGCCGACGGACAACGGCGTCCCGGTCAGCCTGCGCTCCAGCCGCGGGCTCGGCTGGCAGGGCTTCGGCGCGTCGCTGCTGGAGATCCGCGCGGGCACGTACCGGATTCCGGCAGCCGAGCATCACCGGATCGGCGTGCACATCGGCGCGCCGGTGCGGGCGGATTGCGTATGCGACGGCGAGCGCGTGTCGCGTATCCAGGCGCACGGCGACGTCGACGTGATTCCGGCCGGCCTGCCCGGCCAGTGGACCGACAGCGCCGACTGCCGGATTCTGCACATCGCGCTCAGCGACACCTTCGTGCGGCGCACGGTCGAGCAGCTCGAACTGAAGCCGTTGCACGCGCAGATTCGCCGGCGGCTGCAGGTGCGCGACCCGCGGCTGCAGCACATCGCATGGGCGATGGCCGCCGAACTCGAAGCGGAAGACGCATCGGATCCGCTCTATGCGGAAAGCCTGTGCACGGCGCTCGTCGCGCGGCTGGTCGACGGCCAGCCCGCGTTTCGCGAACGCCGGCGCACGCTCGCGCCGAAGGCCGCTGCGCGCGTGATCGACTATGTCGAAGCGAATCTCGATCGGCGCATGACACTGGCCGAGCTCGCGGCGCTCGTGTCGATCAGCGTGCCGCATTTCAAGGTACTGTTCCGCGAAACGCTCGGGATGCCCGTGCATCAATACGTCGTGCGGCGGCGGGTGGAGCGCGCGAAGGCGCTGCTGCTCGAAGGGAGGCTCAGCATCAGCCAGATCGCGCTGGAAGCCGGGTTCGCGCATCAGAGTCACATGGCGAACTGGATGAACCGCGTGCTCGGCGCGACGCCGACGGAGATTGCGCGGTCGGGCGCGCGGGGCGGGTTGCGGCTGGCCTATGACGGCGAGGATGGAGGCAGGGACGCATAACGGAACAGCGATGCACGGGCGTTTCGTTCGATCCGACGGCAATTGTCCGACAGGGTGTCGGACAATTGCCGCGTTCGCTTCTCCGGCGCCCACGAGCGCTGTCGAAGCGCGACGCGTCGGATGTGAGCGGCGGTTCGTTTCAGGTGGGTTGTGCCTCGTGATCGGCAGATCGCCCGACGCGACGCGATCGGTGTCGCATCGAGCAGCGCATGGCCACGGCTGTTCATCCCGCCATCCTTTCCTGCTCGATTCATCCGTCCGTGCGCGCCACCCGGGCCGCGCATGCCGACAATCGCAGCACTTCCATCCCCCAAGGAGCGAATCGTGTTCGTGATCTTCGGCGCATCCGGCAACGTCGGCCAGTCGACCGTGACGACCTTGCGCAACGCAGGCCATTCCGTGCGCGCGGTGCTGCGCGACGCACGCCATCGTGAACGCTTCGTGCAACTCGGCTGCGATGTCGCGATCGCGGACCTGACGGACGCGCACGCGATCGCCGCGGCGATCGACGGCGCGCAGGCCGTGCAGATGCTGTGTCCGGTGCCGGTTGCCGATCCCGATCCGGCCGCGACGATGACGCGGACGATCGACGCGGCGACCGCCGCGCTCGCAGCGAATCCGCCGCCGGCGCTGCTCGCGTTGTCGGACTACGGTGCGGAGCTTGAAGGCAATACGGGTATCACGCGCTTGTTCCATGACTTCGAGGAGCGACTGAAGACGATTCCGACGCAGTTGACGCTGCTGCGCTCGGCCGAGCATGTGCAGAACTGGGCGCGCGTGCTGCCGGTCGCGCTGGGCACCGGCGTGCTGCCGAGCTTCCACCATCCGGTCGACAAGGTGTTTCCGACGGTCTGGGCGCCCGACGTGGGCGTCGTCGCGGCGCGGCTGCTGCTCGATGCGCCGGAAGGCCGTGGCGGGCCGCGTATCGTCAGCGTCGAAGGGCCGCGGCGGGTGAGCGTGACGGCGATCGCGGATACGTTGGGCGCGGCCGCGGGCCGTGCGATCGTCGCGCACGAACTGCCGCGCGACACGTGGAGCGCGACGCTGCTGCGCGCCGGGCTCGGCGAACGCCATGCGCAGCTGATCGTCGATTTGTACGACGTGCACAACGCGGGGCGGATCGACGTCGAGGCCGACGTGTCGGAGCGGGTGTACGGTACGACGCCGCTGGAGGAGGCCCTCGCGCAACTGGTGCGCCGGCATGCGCGTTGAGCGAAGCGTCGGCGCGCGGCGTGTCACGCAGGCCGTCGCACCCTGTTCAACACCGCATACGACAGGGATCCGATCACGATCCCCCAGAACGCGGACCCGAGCCCGAGCCACGTCATTCCCGACGCGGTCGCGAGGAACGTGATCACCGACGCTTCGCGATGGTTCTCGTCCTCGAAGATCCCGTGCACGTTCGCGCCGATCGCGCCGATCAGCGCGAGCCCCGCCAGAATCGCGACGAACGCCTTCGGCAGTGCGAAGAACACCGTGACGATCGTGCCGGCGAAGAGGCCGCCGATCAGGTAGAACGCGCCGTTCGCGAGCCCGGCGACGTACCGTCGTTCCGCGTCCTCGTGCGCGTCCTTGCCGGTGCACAGCGCCGCGGTAATCGCCGCGACGACGATCGTGATCCCGCCGAAGCACGCGACGACCAGCGACATCACGCTGGTCGCCGTAATGATCGGGCGCGCCGGCGTGCGATAGCCGGACACGCGCAAAATCGTCATCCCCGGCAGGAACTGGCCGGTGAGGCTGACGACGACGAGCGGCAGCGCCAGGCTGAGCGTCGTGCCGAGCGTCCACTCGGGGGCGATGAAGATCGGCCGCGCGAGGCTCGGCGACACGTTGCCGAGATGCGTCATCCCGAGCAGCGTCGCGAGCGCGGCGCCCGTCAGCAGCACGAGCACGATGCTGTAGCGCGGCAGCAGGCGCCTGAAGATCACGTAGGCCGCGATCATCCCGAACGCGAGCGCGGGCTGCGCGGACGCGGCCGAGAACGCATGCATGCCGAACGGCAGCAGGATGCCGGCCATCATCCCGCAGGCGATGCCGCGCGGGATGTGGCGCACCAGCCGGTCGAAATAGCCGGAGACGCCGATCGCCAGGATGATCAGCGCAGCCGTGATGTACGCGCCGACGGCCTGATTGAGCGTCAGTTGCGGAAACAGGCCGACGAGCAGCGCGGTGCCGGGCGCCGACCACGCGGTGACGACCGGCACCTTCAGCTTCCAGCTGGCGACGAGGCCCGACACGCCCGCGCCGATCGAGATCGCCCAGACCCATGACGACACCATGTCGTTGGACGCGTGCGCGGCCTGCGACGCCTGGAAGAAGATCGCGAGCGGGCCTGCATAGGAAATCAGGACCGCAAGAAAACCCGCGGTGATCGCGGAAACGGACCAGTCGTGGCCGAGCGTGCGGATCGCGCCGGGTGGGGTGTTCGGTTGCATCGTCGTCGGGGAATGCGGCGCGCGGCCGGGCGGCGGAGCCGGGGCGAATGATGGTTGGAAGCCCGGATGAGCCGCCATTCTGGACATTGCCGACGCAATTGGCAATTCGGGCGCGGCCGAGCGGCATTGTCGGCATTTCGTAAGAATTGGCGCGCAAGCCCGGAGGGTCGACAGCGCGTGCCGGGCGACGTCACGTGCTGATCTGCAACACCTCGTCGACCACCGCCACTTTGATCCCGCTGCCCGTCGACAGCGACGCCGTGCCCTCGCCGAACGGATGCACGGGCGGATCGGTCGGCGTCCACGCATGGCGTGCGAGCAGTTCGCGATAGCCGCCGCGGATCACGAAGCCCCCGCATTTACGCGCGTAGGCGTCGCGTCGCATCCGGTACGCGCGCGGCAGGTCGTACCACGGCAGCTTCGGCAGGTCGTGATGGACGAGGTGATAGTTGTTGTTCAGGTACAGCAGCCGCATCGCGAACCCGGCTTCGTTGATCGCGATGCGCGCCTTCGGATGCGGTGCGGCGCGATGCTCGTACAGCGAGCGGATCATCGCGAGCGACAGCGCGGGCCATGTCACGAGCAGCAGGTAGTACCACCACGGCACGCCGATCGCGCAGTGCAGCCACGCGAGCAGCGCCGCCACGCACGCAGCATGCGTCGCCCACATCGGCAGATAACGGAAGTCGCCGCGCCGGAACGCGGCGAACGCCTCGCCGAACGTCGCGGCGATGGCCAGCGGCGGCCCGACGACGATTCGTCCGGCGAAAGTCTTGCGCGCGACCGTCAGCGCCCGGCGCCAGCGTGGCAGCCGCGCCCAGCGTGCGCGCGTCACGTAGTTCGTTTCGGGATCGACGCCCGGCACGGTCAGGTCTTCGTCGCGGTGATGGTCGAGGTGCGTGTCGCGATACAGCGTGTACGGATACCAGACGGTCAGCGGCGGATAGCCGAGCAGCTTGTTCACGAACGCGGAACGCGTCGGGTGGCCGTGCAGCAGTTCGTGCTGCAGCGACAGATGCCACGCGCCGAGCAGGATCAGCGGCGGCGTCGCGGCGGCGAGCGACAGGCGCCCGTCGCGCACGAGCAGCAGCACGGCGAGCCAGCCGCCGTAGATGACGACGACCAGCAGCCAGGTCGGCCACTCGGTGCGGGCGGTGAAGCGGGCGTCGAGCGCGGCGATCGCGCGCGCGTGGTCGACGTCGAAATATTCGGCCATGGCGTTGAGGCGGGGTGGATCGGGCAGTGCGGGGAACGAGCGAGGGAACCGGGGCGCTCGGCCCGGGTGCGCTGGTGTCTCGCGGATCACGGTCGACCTGCACGGCGTCGCGCGCGGTGGCGGCGCCGACAGGCATTCGAACGGTACCGGGGCGGCGCGGCAACGCCAACCAATCGATTCGCATTTGCTTATCGTGCCGGCGCCGATAAGCATCGGGGCCGCCGCCGATGCGTAGAATGTCCGCATGAAGCCCTGGATCGCAGTCTTGCCGATGTACAACGTGACGCCGCGCCACACGACCCTGTGGCGCGCGCTGCTGCGCGACGCGCTCGATGGGTTCGCGAACGCGGGCGGGCCCGCCGGCGTCGCGCTGCCCGACGCGCCGTTCGACGACCTGCATGCACTGTGGCGGCGCGACGATCTGCTGCTGTCGCAGACCTGCGGCTATCCGTACCGGATGCTGGGCCTGTGTGATGCCGTGCGATTGGTCGCGACCCCGGCGTTCGACGCGCACGGTTGCGACGGCGCGCGCTACAGCAGCGTGCTGGTCGTGTCGGCGCGCGCGCATGCGGGCGGCGCGACGACGCTCGCCGCATGCCGCGGATTGCGAGCTGCCTTCAACGGCGAGGATTCACACAGCGGGATGAATGCATTCCGGCACGCGATCGCACCGCATGCGCGCGACGGCCGGTTTTTCGGCTCGGTCACGCCGTTCGGTTCGCACCTGAACGTGCTGCGTGCGCTGGCGTCGGGAGAGGCCGATTGCGCGGCGATCGACTGCGTGACGTTCGCGTACGTCCGCGACGCGCTGCCCGGTCTGCTGACGGATATCCGGATCGTCGGCACGACGGCATCCGCGCCGGGATTGCCGTTCATCGCGTCGCGGGCGCTGGCGGACACGCAGGTCGGTGCGTTGCAGGATGCGCTCGATCGCGCGGTCGCGGCCGATGCGGAGCGCGCGCGCGTGCTGAGGCTGAAGGGATTCGACCGGCTGTCGCCGGCCGACTACGACGCGATTGCGCGGTTCGAGCGGGAAGCCGTCGCGCACGGCTATCCCGAACTCGCGTGACGCACGGGGCGCGGCGCCGCCGCGGCCGTCCGCCCCGCGGCCCGCTTACTCCTCGTCCATCAACCGGACCTTGACCCGCTTGCCCTTGATCTTCCCGGCATTGAGCTTGCGCAGCGCGTCGCGCGCGACGCCGCGCTCGATCGCGACATAGGTCGAGAACTCGGTCACGTTGATCTTGCCGATCTGCTTGCCGTCGAACCCGGCGTCGCCGGTCAGTGCGCCGAGCACGTCGCCCGGACGAATCTTGTCCTTGCGGCCGCCGAGAATCTGCAGCGTTTCCATCGGCGGCAGCAGCACGCTGTCGTCCGCCGGCGTCAGTTCGGCGAGCGGATGCCATTCGACATCGCGCTTCTGCGCCTGTTCGATCGCGCCGACGCGGCCCATCTCGTCCATGCTCGCGAGGCTCAGCGCCCAGCCGTCCTGATCCGCGCGGCCCGTGCGACCGATGCGGTGCACGTGCACTTCGGGGTCGGGCGTCACGTCGACGTTGATCACCGCTTCGAGCTGCGCGATGTCGAGCCCGCGCGCGGCGACGTCGGTCGCGACCAGCACCGAGCAGCTGCGGTTCGCGAACTGGATCAGCACCTGGTCGCGCTCGCGCTGATCGAGCTCGCCGTGCAGCGCGAGCGCGTGAAAGCCTTGCGCGTGCAGCACGGCGAGCAGATCGCGGCACTGCTGCTTGGTGTTGCAGAACGCGATCGTGCTCACCGGCCGATAGTGGTTCAGCAACTGGCCGACCGCATGCAGCCGCTCGTCCTCGGTCACTTCATAGAAGCGCTGGCGGATCTTGCTGTCGTCGTGGCGTTCCGCGAGCTTGATTTCCTTCGGATTGCGCAGGAACTGTTGGCTCAGCTTCGCGATGCCGTCCGGATAGGTCGCGGAGAACAGCAGCGTCTGGCGCGTCGTCGGGCACATCCGCGCGACCTTCGCGATGTCGTCGAAGAAGCCCATGTCGAGCATCCGGTCGGCTTCGTCGAGCACCAGCGTAGTCAGCGCGTCGAGCTTCAGGTTGCCGCGATCGAGGTGATCCATGATGCGGCCCGGCGTGCCGACGACGATATGCGCACCGTGCTCGAGGCTCTGCGCCTGCGGACGCATCGGCGTGCCGCCGCACAGCGTCAGCACCTTCACGTTTTCCTCGGCGCGCGCGAGGCGGCGCACTTCCTGCGCGACCTGGTCGGCGAGCTCGCGCGTCGGGCACAGGATCATCGCCTGCACGTCGAAACGGCGCGCATCGAGGCGCGCGAGCAGCGCGAGCGAGAACGCGGCGGTCTTGCCGCTGCCCGTCTTCGCCTGCGCGATCAGGTCCTGGCCGGCCAGCGCGACCGGCAGGCTGGCCGCCTGGATCGGCGTCATGTCGACATAGCCGAGCTGCGCGAGGTTCGCGAGCGTGGCGGGCGTCAGCGGCAGCGCGCTGAACGGCGTGGCGGTCGGTTGGGTCAAGACAGGTCTCCGAGGTAGGGGCGGCCTTCCATCTGCTCGTAGACGACGTTGCCTTCGTCGTCCTCGAAGCGTTCGAGATAGTTGCGGGCGCCGCACAGCGGGCAGCGGAACAGCAGCCCCTGGCCCTCGTCCTTGATGACGACGTCGGACTGCTCCCACTGCGTGCCGCAGCTCTGGTTTCGGCAGGTAAACACGGTCTTTCTCCAGCTGAATTCGGTTGTGCGCCCTTTGTGGGCGGGCGCGGGCGTCGCACGGCCGCGGCGCTCGCGTGCACCCGCGGGCGCGGGGCGGTGCGGACGGAGGCGTAAGGGTGCGACGCTGCGGATGATGGATCGGGAGGGCGATTCGGGATCGCGCGTGCCGCAATTCTAGCGGATACCGCGCGCCACACCGGGCCGGATGCGGCGGAACCGGCGCAATCGGGCGATTTCGCCCGGGGTGTCGCGACCGTGCGGCCGGTGGTGCGCACCGGCCGCCGGCCGCCGGGCGCCGACGCAAAAACGGCCATCCTCCCGGATGGCCGCAGATTGCCGCCTGCCGCTCCGCTCTCCGGAGCGAGGGGGGTGTCCACCCTTCCGGCGAAACAGGCCGGAACGGGCAACGGTCGCCCGTCGGATTCGCGTGGCGTGTCGCGGTTCGGCGCGTTACAGCGCCATGTCGGCGGACGCCTTCGCCGGGCGGGCCGGCGCGGCGCTTGCGCCGGACGGAGCCGGCGCGCCCAGGTCGATCTTCGGCGGCGGCGCGAGTTGCAGCACGTCGCTCGTGTAGGTCCATTCCTCGACGACCTTTGCCGGGCTGTCGTTCAGCTTCGTGCCGTAGCTCGGCACGATCTGGCGGATCTTCTGCTGCCACTCGGGCGTCGCGACCTTGTCCTTGAACACCTTCTGCATCAGGTTCAGCATGATCGGCGCGGCGGTCGATGCGCCCGGCGACGCGCCGAGCAGGCCCGCGATGCTGCCGTCCTTCGAGCTGACGATCTCGGTGCCGAGCTTCAGCACGCCGCCCTTGACCGGGTCGCGCTTGATGATCTGCACGCGCTGGCCGGCCTGCCACAGGCGCCAGTCTTCCTTCTTCGCGTTCGGGAAGTATTCCTTCAGCGCGTTGAAGCGGTCGTCGTCGGACAGCATCAACTGGCCGGCGAGGTACTGCACCAGCGGGAATTCGTCGACGCCCACGCGCATCATCGGCGCGACGTTGTGCAGGTTGGTGCTCTTCGCGAGGTCGAAGTACGAACCGTTCTTCAGGAACTTGGTCGAGAACGTCGCGAACGGCCCGAACAGGATGATCTTCTTGCCGTCGATGATCCGCGTGTCGAGGTGCGGCACCGACATCGGCGGCGAGCCGACCGACGCCTTGCCGTATGCCTTCGCGAGATGCTGCTTCACGACCTCGGGGTTGTCGGTCACGAGGAACGAGCCGCCGACCGGGAACGCGCCGTAGTCCTTCGCTTCGGGGATGCCCGACGCCTGCAGCAGGTGCAGCGCACCGCCGCCCGCGCCGATGAACACGAATTTCGCGTCGACCGCTTGCGGCGGTTCATCCGAGTGCAGCTTGACCCACGACACGTGCCACGTGCCGTCGGCGTTGCGCGAGATCTCGCGTACTTCGCTCGACAACGACAGCGTGAAGTTCGGCTGCGTCTTCAGATAGCCGACGAACTGGCGCGTGATCTCGCCGAAGTTCACGTCGGTGCCGATCGGCGTCCACGTCGCGGCCACCTTCTGGTTGCGATCGCGGCCTTCCATCATCAGCGGCACCCACTGCTTGATCTGGTCGTAGTCTTCCGAATACTGCATCCCGCGGAACAGCGGGCTGACCTGCAGCGCTTCGTAGCGCTTCTTCAGGAAGCGGACGTTGTCGTCGCCCCAGACGAAGCTCATGTGCGGCGTCGAGTTGATGAACGAATGCGGGTTCTTCAGCACGCCCTGTTTCACCTGCCACGCCCAGAACTGGCGCGAGATCTGGAACGACTCGTTGATCTCGATCGCCTTCGAGATGTCGATCTTGCCGTCCGCCTTCTCCGGCGTGTAGTTCAGCTCCGCGAGCGCCGAGTGGCCGGTGCCGGCGTTGTTCCAGCCGTTCGAGCTTTCCAGCGCGACGCCGTCGAGGCGCTCGACCATCGTCATCGACCAGTCGGGCTGGAGTTCGTGCAGCCAGACGCCGAGCGTCGAGCTCATGATGCCGCCGCCCACCAGCAGGACGTCGACCTTCTTCGTGTCGGCGGCGTGCGCGGACGATGTCGCGACGCACAGCGCGAGCGCCGACAGTATTACCCGTAACGTTTTGATCACAGCAGATCCCTTTTTCAACTTGGATGCATCGGTTTGCCATGCCGCCCGGCGCGCGGTTCCCGCGGTTTCGTTACGCCGAAACACGGGTCCGGAGATCCGGACCGCGAATCCGGAACTCCGGATCGACGCTGCTCGCCGTTGCATTTGCGCACGCGAAGCCATTCGGAAGGACACCTTCGGATCGGCTTCCCGCGAACCGGCGAGCGCCTGCGCCGCGACGGTGCGTCACGCGTCCGGGCCGTGGCGGCAAGCCCGAGCGGACGGCGCTTCGGGCCGCGTCGAAAGCGGCCGCGTGCGACGCGTTTTGCCAGGGCGGGACGGCAAGGGGCGCGTAATATAACCGAACTCGGACAACGTGTCGCAGACGCTGAATATCCCTGTTTTTGTGGGGTTTTTCGTGCGTCCGGGTTTCCGGAATGGCGAGGCGGGAAAGCGAGATTTCGCGGGAAGCGCAGGGGCGTCGGGCGGCCGACGTCAATGCTTCGCCGGCGAGGTTGATCGGCTGCGCCGTGCGATGGCTCACGGCGCGATCCCGGTGTTCACGTACAAGAGCGGCAGGAAGGCGCTGCCCGCCAGCGGCAGAATGCAATGCGGGGAGGCCGGTATCGCGTGCCAGCCGCAGGCGAAGACCTCAGGCCGCGATATCGGCGAACACGTCGCGGTCGACTACACCGGGCACGAGGCGCGGCTGCCGCAACCACTCGAACGCGAGCTCGACGATCGTCGGCGTCGGCCGGCTGCAATGTAGCGACCTGAGCGATTCGCGGTCGATCCACGCGCAGTGTGCGATCTCCTGCGCGGGACGCGCGATCGCAGCCGGATCGATCTCGGCGAGAAACACGTGATGCAGCTTGTGCGTGCCCGCGATCCGGAACAAGTAGCGCGCGTTGCCGCACGCGAGCCCGGTTTCCTCCTGCAATTCGCGCCGCGCGGCGTCGCGCAGCGATTCGCCGTCGTGCGGCTTGCCGCCGGGCAGCGCCCAGCGGGCATTCAACCGGGCGACCAGAAGGATCCGGTCGCCGCGTCGACAAAGGACGGTGGCGCGTTCTTTCATTTCGGTTTCCTGATTTCATGCCCGCGTCGAACGGCGGACAAAAAGACGCCGCCCGCGAAGGGCGGCAAGGTAAGGACAGTTCGCTACTGCGTGCCGGACGAGATGACCGTTTCGTCCAGCACGGCCATTGTCGCGAGACGATGTCGCGCAGTGAATCGGACGGGTCCGATTCGAAGGCGGATCGGGCGGAAACTCGACCCGGGGCGGTTGCGTACCGCGACGCGGCAATCGGCGCCGTGGTCGTGATGGCGGTGGGGCGCTCCGGGCGCGCCCGCCGCCGCGGCGATTACACGCGTCGGACGCGCGTGCTGTCCGTGCGACGCTCCGCGTCGTGCACGATGTGCAGCTCCCGCGTGCGGATCGGCAGCGCGCACTCCGCATCGGCGAGCGTCTTGCGCACCTGGCGCGCGAGGCGCCAGCGCATCGCCCAGAACTTGTCGGTATGCGTCCACACGCGCATGTTCGCGACGGCCGTGCTGTCGTCGAAGCGCATCACCATCACGTCCGGCGCCGGGTCCTGCAGCACGTCGGGATCGGCCACGGCCAGTGCGTGCAGCGCCTCGAGCGCGCGATCGATATCGTCGTGCACGGACACTTCCACTTCGAGATCGAGGCGGCGCGTCGGGTTGCGCGTGTAGTTGCGGATCGCGCTGCCCCACAGTGCGCTGTTCGGCACGTATTCGCAGATGCCGTCCGGCTTCGTGAGGCGCGTCATGAAGAGCCCGACCTCTTCGACGGTGCCCGCGACGCCCGTGCCGCCGTCGATGTAGTCGCCGACCTTGAACGGCCGCAGCAGCAGAAGCATGATGCCGGCCGCGATGTTCTGCATCGTGCCCTGCAGCGCGAGCCCGATGGCCAGGCCGGCCGCGCCGAGCACCGCGACGATGCTCGCGGTTTCGATGCCGAGCTGCGACAGCGCGCCGACGATCGCGACGATGCGGATGCCCCATACGGCGACGTCGCAGAGGATCGGCCGCAGCGTGTCGTCGACGCGTTCCTTGTTCGAGAGCAGCCGGTTCAGCCAGTTGCCGATGCGTTTCGACAGCCACCAGCCGGCGACGAGCAGCGCCACTGCGGCGCAGAGTTTGATGGAAAGCGTGGACAACGCGTTCCACAGGAACGTCCAGCGTTCCGGATGAAGTTGATCGAGAAACATGACGGGATTCCGGTTGAATGAAACGATGCGCGGCGCGCATGAGCGTGCGCAGGCAGCGTTCGACCATGCACGGCGCGCGATGGTTCGCACGCGTGAGTGGAGGCGGAGTCGTTGTCGTGCCGGATGAACGGTACATCCGGATTTCGTTCCAGTACTAAACGTTGTTCAAGGAAAATAGGATTGGTCCTATTTGCCCGTTTCAAGCCGCCCGATACACTCGATTTCATATTGCCGGATCGCGACGCCTGTTCCTCCGCGATACCCGGTTTTCCCGAATTTCCATTGATAGCGAGTGACGACGTCATGCGGTTCGACCTGCGTTCCCGTCTCGCACGCGAACAAGGTCGATCCGCCCGATGCGGCGTCGCGCGTTTCCCGATGTACCGCGCGCTGTTGCGCGGCGTCATCGCGGCAGCCTGCGTGGCCGGCGCCCAGAGCGCGCCAGCTCAGGGCGCTCACGATGTCGCCCCCTTCGCATTCGCGATGGCGGAAACCACCGACCTTGGCGACGTGCCTTTCTTCAATTCCGCGCGCACGACGTGGGGTGGCCTGCGTGTATCGGCAGCGCCGCTCGACGTCGCGTACGCGCCGCATGCATCGAACTTCTCGTCGAGCGGCGATAGCGACGACCCTGTCGCGCGCTTCGGCGCATGCGTGGCGTACCGCGTGCTGTGCGATACGGCGCGCGGTGCGGTCGAACGCGCGTACGCGACCCGGTTCGATTACGGGCTTGCGTCGCCGCTGCGCGTGCTGGGATCGTCGGCGGCATTCGAGCGGCGTCCCGTCGATTTGACTTCCGCCGAACCGTTCGTGCTCGCGCAGCCCGATCGCGGCGCGCGAGCCGGTGCGATCGATGGCACGCTGCAGGCGTCGCTTGCACTCGCCGAGCTGCCCGACGGCGTTGCCGCGCAGGTCCTGCGCGCGTTGGCCGGCCGTATCGATGCGAAGCAACGCGGCGCGGTCGGCGACACCTTCCGCGTGGCATACGAACCCGACGACGGTGCGGCGGCGCCGGGCCGCGTGCGCGCGACGGCGTTCGACGTCCGTTTCCGCGGCCAGCGGGTTTCAGGTGTGTGGTTCGCAACAGGGGCACACGCGTCGGGCGCCTATTACGACTTCGACGGCATGCCGCTCGCCGGCGCACACTTCGCGATGCCGGTCGCGGCGACGCGGATCAGCTCGCAGTTCGGCACGCGCGTGCATCCGGTGAGCGGTGCGCGTCACGTGCATTCGGGTGTCGATCTCGCGGCGCCGGCAGGTCGTGCCGTCCATGCGTCGGCGCACGGCGTCGTGACGTTCATCGGCACCGAGCCGCGCGGCTTCGGCAAGTACGTGGTGATTCGTCATGACGACGGTTACGCGTCGTACTACGCGCACCTGTCGGCGTTCGAGCCGACGCTGCGAGTCGGCGCGCGCGTCGTGCGCGGCGAGCGTGTCGGCGCGGTCGGCAGCACGGGTACGGCGACCGGCCCGCATCTCCATTTCGAGGTGCGGCGGCACGACCGTCTCGTCGACCCGATCGAACTGGTACAGGCGGCCCGTGCGGCGAAGCTGAAGGGAGAACGGCGCGTGGCGTTCAACCGTGCGACGCATGCCGCGCGGACGCAACTGGCGTCGGCCGCGTGGTCACAGTCGGTCGCGATGTCGGCGACGGTCGCGCCGAGCGCAGGCTGAGCGTCGGTGGGTGCCCGTCCGTCTCGGCCGGCGGCGTGCGCGATCGCGCATTCGCGCGTCGGTTCGCCGGTGCGCCCGAATTCGCACGGCAAGACATCATGCGAAGCAACATCGCTGAATGGCGTATGACCCGTACGCAGTGAATCGTTCGACGAACGATGTCAAATTTTCCGATCGTTTCGGATTGCAACGCGATCGGCATTTCGATGCGGCAACGCAGCCCGGTAAATTTCACCGGTTTCCGTTTGGCCAGCCCGCGAAGTTTGCAGATATCCCGCTTTTCTGCGACGCAGCAAATTTTCCTTCATTGTTTCCCAGTACGAAATTAATCGACCTCTGATTGTCGATATATCTCATTTGGTTCTTGTGATTATTTCGAGACAGGTGCTATAACGCGTTTCACGTACCGATTGATAGCAATAACATCATCAATAAAGGCCGGCGGAACGATGAAAAGAAAAACGAGGCACCTGGGTTTGGGTGGGATGGCGATCCTGACCGGCGCGATGCCGGTGGGCGTCCATGCGGCGTGTTCGGCCACGGCGCCGGGCAGCGGCGCGACGGTCACGTGTTCCGGCGCTGGCATCCCTTCGGTCGTGGCCACGGCCGGCAGTACCAACGTGACGATCAATCTCGATGCGACCGCGACGGGCAGCTATGTGCTGAGCGCCACGCCGACGCCGTTCTCCGTCGACACGTCGAGCGCGATCGCCAACAACGGCAGCGTGTCGATGTCCGGCAACGGCACGGGCGTCGCGAACCGCGGCGCGGCGCTGCTCGGCGTGAACAACGGCAACACGCTCACGAACGGCGCGAGCGGCACGATCTCGACGACGGGCGCGTACAACGACGGGATGGCCGCGAACGGCAACAACAACACGCTCGTCAACAACGGCGCGATCGCGACCACCGGCAACAACGCGTACGGGATGACGGCCGCGTGGGGGCAGAGCAACCCGGGCGCGTCGGGCAACCAGATCGTCAACACGGGCACCGTGACGACATCCGGCAGCAACGCACGCGCGGCATCGCTGCTCGGCGGCAACGGTACGATCACCAACAGCGGCACGCTGACGTCGAACGGCAAGGACGCGCCGGCCGTCTACATGCAGGGCAACAACGACACGCTGGTCAACAGCGGCACGATCCAGACTACCGGCACCGCGACGAGCGGCGGCAGCGTCGACGCGGTCGTGTCGAACACGCTCGGCAGCTCGTTTACCGCGACGATCACGAACCAGGCCGGCGGCAGAATCATCAGCAACAACGGCATCGGCGTGCGCTCGACCAACGGTGCGACGACGATCACCAACGCGGGGCTGATCCAGGGCGGCGGCGGCACCGCGATCCAGGGCGGCAACGGCAACGTGACGCTGATCCTGCAGACCGGCTCGCAGATCGTCGGCACGGCGAACGGTGGCGCCGGTACCAACACGGTGACGCTGCAGGGCACGGGCACCGCGTCGAACGCATTCACGAATTTCCAGAGCCTGACGATGGCCGGCGCCGACTGGACGTGGGCCGGCACCGGCACGTTCTCGACCGCGCTCGTGCAGAGCGGCACGCTGAACCTCACGGGTACGCTCGGCACGACGACGGCGTCGGTCGTCGCGACCGTCAACGCAGGCGCGACGCTGCAGGCGAATGCAGCGAATCTGCCGCTGTCCGTCACCGACAACGGGCTCGTGCGCTTCCAGCAGGACAGCGCCGGCACGTACACGGGTACGATCGGCGGTTCCGGCGCGGTGGAGAAAACCGGCGCGGGCACGCTGACGGTCTCGCCCTCGGCCACCGGCGGCAACACGTATTCGGGCGGCACGACGATCACGCAGGGCACGCTGTCGGTTGCGGCCGACAACGCGCTCGGCGCTTCGTCAGGATCGCTGATCTTCAATGGCGGCACGCTGCAACTCGGCAGCGCGTTCGATCTCGCGGCGAGCCGCGCGGTGTCGATCACGTCGAACGGCGGCACGATCGATACGCAGGGTTTCAATTCCACGATCGCGCAGAACGTCACGGGCGCCGGTTCGCTGACGAAGCTCGGCAGCGGCACGCTGACGTTGAACGGATCGAACAGCTACGCAGGCGGCACGAACGTGAATGCGGGCACCGTGGTCGTCGGCGACGGCACGAGCGCATCGGCGGCGCTGGGCGGCGGCGGGCCGGTGACGGTGGCAGCGGGCGCCACGCTCGGCGGCTACGGCAGCGTGACGGGCAACGTGACGAACAACGGCACGCTCTCGGTCGGGAATGCGCTCGCGAGCCTCGCCAGCGGCGCGACCGGCAATTTCCGGATCAACGGCAGCCTGACCAACGCAGGCCTCGCGCAGCTCGGCGGCAGCGGCGTGGGCAACACGCTGACGGTCGCCGGCAACTACGTCGGGCAGAACGCGACGATCGCCCTGAACACGACGCTCGCCGGCGACGGCGCACCGTCGGACAAGCTGATCGTCAGCGGCGGCGTGGCGAGCGGTGCGAGCACGCTGAAGGTGACGAACGTCGGCGGTGCGGGTGCGCAGACGGTGGCCGACGGCATCCAGGTCGTGCAGGCGACGAACGGCGCGACCACGAGCGCGAGCGCGTTCTCGCTGTCGGGCGGATCGGTCAGCGCAGGCGCCTATACATATTTTCTCGCGAAGGGCGGCGCATCGAACGGCACCGGCGAAAGCTGGTATCTGCGCAATACGGTGCCACCAAAGCCGGAGCCACCGGTCGTGCAGCCAGGTCAGCCGACGCCGCCGACCGAACCGCCGATCACGCCGGCCGAAGGCACGCCCGAATCGATCGTCGAAGCTGTGGACCATGCCGGCACCGGAGGCACGTCCGAACCCGTGTACCGTCCCGAAGTTCCGCTGTACGCGGAAGCGCCGGCTGTCGCGCGGCAGCTCGGGTTGCTGCAGATCGATACCTTCCACGATCGCCAGGGCGAACAGGGGCTGTTGGCCGAGAACGGTTCGGTGCCTGCGTCGTGGGCGCGCGTGTGGGGCGGCCACGGCGACATCAAGCAGAAGGGTGACGTGACGCCGTCGTTCGACGGCACGGTATGGGGGATGCAGATCGGGCAGGACCTGTATGCCGACACCACCGCCAGCGGCCATCGCAATCACTACGGCTTTTTTCTCGGTTTCTCGCGTGCCGTGGGCGATGTGAACGGCTTCGCGCTCGCGCAGCAGGACATGGGCGTGGGTTCGCTGCAGGTCAACGCATACAACCTCGGCGGCTACTGGACGCACATCGGCCCGGGCGGCTGGTACACGGATGCGGTCGTGATGGGCAGCGCGCTCACGGTGCGCACGCATTCGAACGACCACGTGAACGGTTCGACGGACGGCAATGCATTCACGGGTTCCGTGGAAGCCGGCTTCCCGGTGGCGCTGGGCGGCGGGCTGACGCTGGAGCCGCAGGCGCAGCTGGTGTGGCAATGGCTGTCGTTGGGCAAGTTCAACGACGGCGTGTCGGACGTCACCTGGAACAACGGCAACACGTTCCTCGGCCGGATCGGCGCGCGGCTGCAATATGCGTTCGAGGCGAACGGCGTGAGCTGGAAGCCGTATCTGCGGCTGAACGTGCTGCGCTCGTTCGGCACGGACGACAAGACGACGTTCGGCGGCACGACGACGCTCGGCACGCAGGTGGGGCAGACGGCCGGGCAGATCGGCGCGGGGCTCGTCGCGCAGCTGACGAAGCGCGGCAGCGTGTATGCGACGGTCAGCTATCTGACGAACCTCGGCGGCGAGCACCAGCGCACGATTACCGGGAACGCGGGCGTGCGCTGGGCGTGGTGAGGCCCGGCGCGTCGATCGCCGCGGCGGACGACTGCGGGCGGTCCGGCTGCGGCGCGAGCGCTCGATGCTCGCATCTGGCAGCGTATCGTTTGGAGCACAACAGCGTTTGAACCCTGTGGCCGCGCCCACCGGCCACCATCGAACGCCCGCGCCGCAGCCGGACCGTGCGCGGTATCCGGACGGCCGTCTGTCGAAGCCTGCGCTGCAAGCCCCGATCGCCAGTCGCTCGTCGAACCGGAATCGCACGTCGACAGCGTAGCCCGAAGGGCGACGCAGGCCAATCAGCCCGGTCCGAATCCACGCCGGTCGCGACGAACCATCAGGTCTGTCGGCCGAATCGAAGACCCATCGTTCTCCGTGTTTCCTCTCCTCGGCACCATCGGCCGCGGGTCGTTCCCGCGCGCCTTCGACGATTGCATGACCTGAATCGTCCCGCCATCGCCGCATCTTCGTCGCGGAAATGTCAACAACTGTGCGCCCGCGCGCCGAATCATCCCAGTCCGATGGACCCGCCGAAAGTGCCTGCGTAGCATCAAGCGATTGCATCGGTCGCTGTATGTCGTATGCCGGGATTCCGCATCCAATCGGCTCTTTCGGCCCGATGCAACGGAGAAAATCGATGCGTGCGGAATCCGCTCCGTGATCGGCCAGATGAGGAAGCAGGAAAATGAATGAAAAGCAGTCCTTGCAATTGAATACGAGGCGTACACGCCAGTGTGTGCTGAAGCCGCTCGCCGTGTTGATTCCGCTGATTGCGGCCGGCCACGCATATGCGGTTCAAGGCGGCACGATCGCAGCCGGCGCGGGCAGCATCGCGCACAACGGCCCGAACACGCAGATCGACCAGGCGTCGTCGAATATGGTCGTCAACTGGAAGAATTTCGACATCGGCAAGGGCGAGACGGTCAACATCGCGCAGCCGAACGCCAATGCCGCGATCCTGAACCGCGTGCAGTCGGGCGACCTGACGTCGATTCAAGGCGCGCTGAACGCGAACGGGCGCGTGTTCGTCGTGAACCCGAACGGCATCGTGGTCGGCAAGGGCGCGACGATCAATGCGAACAGCGTGGTGCTGTCCGCTGCCGACGTGTCGGACGGCGACTTCATGGCGAATCGCTCAATGACATTGCACAACGACAACGGCGCGGCAGGCACCGTGCGGAACGACGGCTCGATCGTGACGCAGAGTGGCGCGCTGCTGGCGGGCGCGCGCGTGATCAACGGCCCGGACGGGGTCGTGTCGGCCCGGAACGGCAACGTCGCGCTCGAGGCGGGTGACAAGGTGATGCTCCAGCTCGGTCCGGACGGCAACATGGATTCCGTCTACGTCAGCGCAGGTGCGCGGAATGCGTTGGCGGCCAACGACGGAGTGGTATCGGCCCAGAACGGCTGGGCGCGACTCGAAGGCTATACGACCGATGCGTTGCGTGCCGAAGTCGTACGCAATACCGGCCACCTCGAAGCGACGTCGCTTTCGGGGCTGGGTGCAAAGGAGGGCGTGGGCATGGTCAATGTCTACGCCACTGGCGACACGCCGAGGACCGCGGATATTCGTTTCGGCGGCAATATCAGCGCGCGCGATGTCTTCGTCAGCGGTTCAGGCGTGACGCTCGACGGCGCGACACTGCATACTCGCGCCGAAGATGGCACGCGACGCGGAAACGATACGGCCGTACATGCCAATCGGGTTACCGTATCGTCGAACGGCGCGATGTCCGATGGCACGTTGAGAATCACCGGAAGTGGAACGGACGCGACTTATCTTCAGCAGGGTGATCTGGTCGTGACCGACGGTGCCATGAGCGCTTCGGGATTCGATCGGATCGCTCAGAGCGGCGGACTGCTGTACGCAAAAGGCCGCGTCGATCTTTCCGCGAACGAGATCGCACTCGCCGACGTGACGACGCCCGACTTCCTGATGGCGAGAGCGGCAGGTGATCTTACGGTTACCGGAACGGGTACGGTCGATGCTCAACAAGTCGAGTTGAATGCAGGCAACGACCTGAATGTCGACGGACATGTTCGCGTGAGCGGTGTCGGGGGACTGACGGGCAAGAACGTGAATATTGCCGGTGCGGTGACGACGCCTGACGTGGGGCGTGGCGGGTCATTGTTCATATCGACGAGCGAAGGTGGCGGTGGTGTGCTTCGGGTCGACGGCGTGGTTGACGGTCGGCACGTCCTGTTTTACGGGGATCAAGGCGTCGAGCAATCACCGAAAGGGATTTTGCGCGGGGGCCAGTATTTGCGGGTCACGACCAGCGAGAACGGTCACGTGACGCTCAACGGCACGGTCCATGCACCGTCGGGTTATGCCGTCGCGAACTCCGCCAATTCGTCGACCTACTACGCGCCGGGCGACTACGCACCCGGACAGGCACACGGCGCGACCGTCGTGCCGGTCGATCCGGTCGATCCGGTACAACCGGGCCGGGGCGGTTCGATCGTTGCCGGCACGGGCACCATCGCTCAGGACGGCAAGGTCACCGACGTGCAGCAGTCGACCGACCGAATGGTCGTGAACTGGAAGGATTTCGACATCGCACGCGACGAGGCCATCAATTTCCGGCAACCGAATGCGAATGCAGCCGTGCTCAACCGCGTGGCATCCGGCAAGGTCACGTCGATCGACGGCGCGCTGAACGCGAACGGCCGCGTCTTCGTGCTGAATCCGGACGGCATCGTGGTCGGCAAGGACGCGACGATCAACGCGAACGGCGTGACGCTGGCGGCCGCCGACACGTCGGACGACGACTTCATGCAGAAGCGCGCGCTGCGCTTCAACATGGATCCGGCCAAGCGCGGGTTCGTCCGGAACGAAGGGACGATCGCGTCGCGCACCGGCGCGGCGCTGATCGGCCGCGAGGCGAGCAACCTCGCGTCCGGACGGATCACGAGCGGCAACGGCAACGTCGCGCTGGCCGCAGGCGGCGGCGCAACGATGTCGCTGAACGCGGACGGCAGCCTGAACCAGGTCGACGTGACGGATGCGACCGATCGCGCACTGGTGGCGAACGACGGCCGGATCACGGCCGACAACGGTTATGCGAGCCTGCAGGCCTACGCATCCGGCGCGGCCGATGCGGAGGTGGCGCGCAACCGCGGCCAGATCGACGCGATCAACCGGTCGAACGCGAGCCGGTCGGCAACCGGCCTGAGCCGGGGCGACGTGCTGATCAGCGGCCGCAATGCCGATAACGGCGACCAGGGCGGTATCGTCAACATCCGCGGCCGGATCACAGGGCAGAACATCCGCCTGGCCAGCACCGGCGACCTGAATCTGTCGAACGGCGCCACGCTGGGCACGCGAAACGTCGGCCCCGACTACGGCGTGACGCTGGCCGGCCGGCGCGTGGCGATCGCATCGACCGGCGCGACGATCAACGGCGATGCGACCGTGCAGGGTGTGGGCGATAACGCCACGTACGTGCAGGACGGGCCGCTGAACACGTCCGGCCAGTTGTCGATGAGCAACATCAGCACGTCGCGATAAACCGCGCCGCATGCCGCACGGAATGCCTTCCGTGCGGCATGGGCGAACGCGAACGCGACGCTTGCGTTCGCCTTCGCCTTCGCGCGTTCCGGGGCAGGCGATCGTTACGCCTGCCCGCTATTGAATTCATCGGTAGTCGTCGCGGCGCTTGTCGCGATTGCTTCATCCGACGGATGCACGGCTTCGCGCCGCTCGATTTCCGTCACATCCGCTGCAACGCAGGCTTGCGGCGTCGCATCCTGAATCTCTCGAAGCGCCGCATGACCGGAAGCCGCAGCAGGCGTCCGCGCCTGACTTGCGGCTATTTGTTGGCGGAACTCATCATGAAATCGACGTTAACCATGGGTCGTCGCATGGACGGTGCGACGGCGCGCATCTCTGCCTCCGCGTTGCTGCTGTTCGCTGCCGCTCGTGCCGACGGGCAGACCTTGCAGCCGCCCGGGAACGCGGGCCAGTTGCTGCAGCAGAATCAGTCGCTGTTGTCCCCCGGCGTCGACGGCGTGCGCCGGCAGGACGGCGCGGACGATGGGGTCGTCGACGAGCGCGCACGCGCCGCCGGAAGCGGCATGACGACGCTGCACGTCACGCGCTTCGAGTTGAACGAAGCCCTGGGCGAACCGCTCGACAGCGACGTCGCGCGGCTGTTCGCGAGCGCGGCAGGCCGCGATCTGACGTTCGAGCAGATCACGATGGTGCGCATGCAGCTCAACGCGCTGCTGCGTCGGCAGCTCGGCTTGCTGGTGTTCGCGATCCTGCCGGAGCAGGATGCGCGCGACGGAGTCGTGCGTTTCACGGTCGTGCGCGGGCATGTCGAAAGCATCGAACTGCACAATCGCTCGCGTGTGTCGGACGCGACGCTCGAGCGCGTCGTGCCGGGTGCGGGCAAGCGCGGGGCTGCGCTGCTCGCGATCACGCGCCCCGATCTGAGCGACGTGCAGCACGCCGCGCAGATCGCGCGCACATTGCCCGGTGTCGCATCCGTGACGCCGATGCTGACGCAAGGCGAGACCGAGGGCGGCACGCGCGTGGTGCTCGACGTCGCGCCCGAACCGGCCATCGAAGCGACGGCGGTCGCCGACAACGGCGGATCGCCGAGTACCGGACGCTACCGGGTCGGCGCGCAGGTGACGGCGAACAGCCCGCTGGGCATCGGCGATCGCGCGCGCGTGCTGGCCTACAATGCGCCGTCCGCGATTCAGGATCGGGACGGCGCGCATGGCAAGACGTGGATCGGTCTCGCTTCGTACGATGTCCCGCTGGGCGGCGCGGGAACGCGCGGCGGCGTTCAGTACTCTCGCGTTCAATATGCGTTGGGTGGCCCCTTGCAGGATCTGGGCGACGGTTATGCGGACGTGATCGGCGCGTATGTCAGGCATCCGCTGGTATCGACGCCCAAGGACGATCTGAGTGTCGGTGTCGCGTACAACCGGAAGCTGCTGAAGGACTCGTTCTTTTCCTACGCGTTTCGCCGGCGCTCGAACGTGGCGAGCGTCTCGCTGAACGGCTCGCATTTCGGCGACTGGAAAGGGCGGGCAAACGGGCTGCAATATGCGTTCACGGTCGATGCCGGCGACGTGAAACAGCTCGATGTCGGACTGGGCGATCCGTCCACGCAGGGACGCTTCGTGAAGTGGGGCGGCTCCGCCGATTTCACGCAGATGCTGTGGCCGGGCGCCAATATTCGGGCACGAATGAGCGCGCAGTTCGCGAGCACGCACCTCGATCCGTCGGAGCAGATGTCGCTGGGTGGACCGAATGCGGTGCGCGCCTATGGATACGACGCGCCGAGCGTCGATCAAGGCGCAATCGCGTCGGTCGATCTGACGCAGGAGATTGCCGCGGTGCCCGGCCTTTCGGCCCGCGTGTTCGCGGATGTCGGCCGCGGTCAGATCAACAAGTCGCGCTCGCTGGCCGGTGCGGACAACACGTGGAACGCGCGCGGCTACGGCGTGGGGCTGTCGTATCAGTACAAGGCCCGGGCGCGCGTCGACGTGTCTCATGCGTTCAGGGTCGGCGCACCGGCCGGCCAACGGCCGGACGCTGGACAGACATGGGTCACGGCGACGCTCAATTTCTGAGCGTCGCGCTCCCGGATCGCCACGCCATGAGAGCTGGCGATGGCCGGGGCATGCGCCCCGGTGCCGCGCAATCCTCAGCCCAACGGCCAGTTCAGGAACACGATGCCGTCGTTGTAATCGTCATCGGTGCCGTCTTCCGAGCCGACGATCCCGAAGTACGACTTCTTGAAGATGTCGACCTGGCGCGAGCCGAGCCGCGACGGCTTGCCGTTCACCGTCACGATCACGCGCACGCGTCCCTTGCCGGAGTCGAGCACCTTCGTGCCGAGATTCTGGTCCTGGACGCCGGCGCCCTTGAACGTGGCGGCCGGTTGCGGGTTGTCGTCGATGTAGACGTCGATCGTCTGGTCGTTCGCCGCATTGGTGAGCGCGGTCACGCCGAACTTGGTGTTCGGCGGGAGGTTGAACGTGCCGTCGCGTTCGCCGCCGCCGCCGATGTTGCCGGCGCCGCTGCCGCTGCTGCCGGTTTCGGCGCCCTGGTTTCCGCCGGACTGGGATGGCGATGGTGCGGACGCTTCGCCGATCGCGGAAAGGCTGGCGAACGAATCGATATGCATCGTGCTGCCGCGCACGCTCTTCCACTGCGCTTTCACGAACGTGACGTCGCTCGTGACGTCGATCGCGACGACGAGCGTGAACGGCATGCGTCCGCTCGTTTCCGGTGCCTTGGTGGAATGGGTGAAGCAGCCGTCCGCGACCACGCCCTTGTCGGTCGCGACAGCGAAATAGATGCCGGGATAGTTGTTGCCGGTGGCGTACGGCGTCGGCACGTTGAGCGTGACCAGCAGCTTGCCGTCGCGAATGTTTTCCTTCGCGATGTCGAGGCGCAGGCCCGGTATGTCGACGTACGTTTCGGACGTCAGGACGGGCGCGCTATTGATCGAAGTCGAAAGAATGGGCATGAAGGTCTCCGGTGTCGAAACGGGTTTCGATCGAGTCGCCGTGCGCGATTCGATGCGCAATCGTCGAGCCGCCGCCGCAAGCGGCAGCCCGACGACCGCGACTGTCTGCCGATCGTTCGGTCGATCAGCCGATCGGCCACTGCAGCACGACGATGCCGTCGTTGTAGTCGCTGTCGTGACCGTCTTCCGACACGACGATCCCGAAGTTCACCGTGAACGGCGAGCCGTCCGACTTCTTGCCGGTGATCGGCGCGAGCCGCGCGTCGGTGGCCGACGGTTTGCCGTTCGCCGTGATTTCGAAGCGGATCTTGCCGTTGCCGGAATTCAGCGTGGCTTCGCGCGGGCCGTCGCGCGTGGTCAGCTTGTGATAGGCGGCGGGTTCGGTGCTGTCGCCGATGAACAGCTTGATGTGCTGCTGCTCGGCGGCATTCGCGAAGAAAATCGCGCGGAAATCGGTATTCGGCGGAATCGAGAATTCGCCGGCGCGATTCGAGGACGTTTGAGAGTCGGCCATGCTTTCCTCCTGAGGAACGGTGTTTAAGGCGTCTCGCCGCGTCAGGCAAACGTTTGCCGTTTGAAACGCGGTGTGAAAAGCATGTCGAAAAATAAATTGAAAAATATTCGCCGGCGGATTATTTATTGTTCAATCAATTGAAATTGACGGCGAATCGATTGACTTGAATGGAATATATGAAACGATATTGGTGTTTTCGATAAATTGTATCGACGCGAATTGCGTTTCTTTGAATGATCCGTTGTGGCGCCGGTCCGGCTTCGGAGCGGACGCTCGGCGTTCGCATATGGCAGCGTTGCGTTTCAACACCATCAATCTCTGTCGTGGCCGCGCCCACCGACCACCACCGAACGCCCACGCCGAAGCCGGACGGCAAAGGAGAGGGTGCGGCAAGCGGCGAAGATGTGGACCGACTCACTCCGACATGAATAGGGCTTCGCCGATGCCGCACCACGAAAGCATATCGGCGGGCGGCGCCTGCGCCTATCGGACTGGGCTGATTCTGGTGGCCACGCGTTCGGTACGGGTATCGCCGCGAATCCGGCGGCCGCGCAACCGGCGGCGATCGGCGGCTTTCCGATAGCGATGCACGACACGAGCAACTGACCGAGCAGGAGATCGAGCGACGCTGCGACGAGCGTGCCGAAGGTGTCGATTGGCACGCCGCGGTTCCGGTCGTCCGAATGACGAAAGTTATCCATCACCGTGTCGCCGATGAGGCGGATCCGATCGCCGGCCGTGATCGCGTGCCGGCGAAATCAGCCCAGTCCGATTTACTTGCCCGCGTACCGAACGCGATACTGGAATCGGTGAATTTCCATTCAAACGAGCGCGGTGCGGTTTGCCGAGGACGTACTCCTATGGACATCATGGGCTATCGACACATCATCGGGCGGCTGGCGACACGGGTCGCGCATCCGTTCGCAGGCGTGCGGCTCCAGTGCGGGCCGTGTGCCCGGCGCCCTGCCGTCGTGGTGGCGATGGCGGGATCGATGTTCGGGTCGATGTGCGTCGCGGCGCCTCACGCGCACGAGCTGCGGCGGCCGGCCGCGATCGGGATGCACGACGGCGCGAATACCCCGCACCCCGGTTTCATCGCGCGTCCGGCCGCCGCACCCGGCGGTGCGGCGCCGAGCGGCTCCGACGAAGCGAGCCGAAAAGCGCGCGAGTCGGCCACGCTGGCGGCGGCTCACGCCAAGGCGCGCTATCCGCGCAAGCCCGACGCGTCGTCCGACACGGCGAAGGCGCTCGGCATGACCGATGCCGAGCTGGCGTCGTGGCTCATCGACATCCGCCGGCAGGCATCGGCCCCGATCCTGCGGCCGCAGCGACGCGGCGAGGCCGAGCTTCACCCGATGTATCCGGCGCGCCCGACCGACTCCTGACGCCGCCCGCGCCTTCTTCCAACGACCGGCCGCCCGCCGGTCGCATGCCCCGCCCATTTCCCGCGCACGCTTCGCCGTGCGCCGGCGACGGCGCATCCAACCATAAACGGAGACCCGCATGCAGTTCTACGACGAAATGCATCTCGAAGGCGGCGCCGTGCGGCGCCACTACGAAGCGTTCCAGCATTGGCTGAGCGAGCAGACCGACGACACGATGCGCCGCAAGCGCGCGGAAGCGGATCTGATGTTCCGGCGGGTCGGCATCACGTTCGCCGTCAACGGCGACGAATCGGGCGGCGAGCGGCTCATTCCGTTCGACCAGATTCCGCGCATCGTGCCGGCCGACGCTTGGCGCACGCTCGAAGCCGGCCTGCGGCAGCGCGTCGAGGCGCTGAACCGGTTCCTGCACGACATCTACCACCGCGGCGACATCGTGCGCGCGGGCATCGTGCCGGCCGCGCAGATCTACGCGAACGCGCAGTACCGGCCCGAAATGCAGAACGTCGAGGTGCCGCGCGACATTCGCGCGCACATCGCAGGCGTCGACCTCGTGCGGGCCGGCGACGACGGGGCGTTCTACGTGCTCGAGGACAACCTGCGCGTGCCGTCGGGCGTGTCGTACATGCTGGAGAACCGCAAGATGATGATGCGGCTCTTTCCCGATCTGTTCGTGCGCAACCGCATCGCGCCCGTCGCGCATTATCCGGACCTGCTGCTCGACACGCTGCGCGCGAGTGCGCCGGACGGCGTCGACGATCCGGCAGTCGTCGTGATGACGCCGGGCATGTACAACTCCGCGTATTTCGAGCACACGTTCCTCGCGCAGCAGATGGGCGTCGAGCTCGTCGAGGGCAAGGACTTGTTCGTTGACGGCGGGCACGTGTACATGCGGACGACTCACGGGCCGAAGCGCGTCGACGTGATCTATCGCCGGCTCGACGACGATTTTCTCGATCCGCTCGCGTTCCGCAGCGATTCGGCGCTCGGCGTGCCGGGGCTGCTCGGCGCGTATCGCGCGGGACGCGTGACGATCGCGAACGCGATCGGCACCGGCATCGCCGACGACAAGTCGATCTACCCGTTCGTGCCCGACATGATCGCGTTCTATCTCGGCGAGCAGCCGATCCTGAACAACGTGCCGACCTACCAGTGCCGCAAGCCCGACGATCTCGCGTACACGCTTGCGCATCTGCCCGAGCTCGTCGTCAAGGAAGTGCACGGCGCGGGCGGCTACGGGATGCTCGTCGGCCCGGCCGCGACCCGGGCCGAGATCGACGCGTTCCGCGCGCGGCTCGTCGCGCAGCCGGACAACTACATCGCGCAGCCGACGCTTGCGCTGTCCACCTGCCCGACCTTCGTCGAAGCCGGCATCGCGCCGCGCCATATCGACCTGCGTCCGTTCGTGCTGTCGGGCCGCACCGTGAAGATGGTCGCGGGGGGGCTCACGCGCGTCGCGCTGAAAGAAGGCTCGCTGGTGGTGAATTCGTCGCAGGGCGGCGGCACGAAGGACACGTGGGTCGCGGGCTGAGCCCGAAGCGCAGGGCCGCCGGATGGAGCGACGGCCGGAATCACAAGACACAGGAGGCAGCATGCTGAGCCGCACCGCGGATCATATCTACTGGATGGCGCGCTATCTGGAGCGAGCGGAGAACACCGCGCGCATCGTCGACATCAATCTCAAATCGCTGCTGCTGCCGCAGGGCGCCGAACGGCAGCGCCGCACGCTGCGCGCGCTGCTGCGCTCGGTCGAACTCGAACCCGCGTTCGCGGCGAAACATGGCGAACCCGCGCCGGAAACCGTCATCGCGTTTCTGGTCGCCGATCGCGACAACCCGTCGAGCATTTACGCGTGCCTGCGCAGCGCGCGGGAGAACGCGCGCGCGGTGCGCGGCCTGTTGACGACGGAGTGGTGGGAGACGATCAACCACACGTGGATCGAGTGCGTCGAGCAGCTCGGATCGGATGCGCTCGCGTCCGATCCGCATGGGTTCCTCGAATGGGTGAAGTCGCGCGTGCACCTCGCGCGCGGCGTGTCGATCGGCACCGCGATGCGCGACGACGCCTATTACTTCTCGCGGCTCGGCACGTTTCTCGAGCGTGCGGACAACGTCGCGCGGATGCTCGACGTGCGCTTTCTCGACATCGAACAGGCGACGGCCGACACCCCCGACGAGATCGACGAGTTCTATTACTGGACGTCGATTCTCACGTCGGTGTCGGGCATGGAGATTTATCACAAGGTCTATCGCGACGTCGTGACACCCGAGCGCGTGGCCGAACTGCTGTTGCTGAACCCCGCGATGCCGCGCTCGCTGCGCGCGGCGATCGACGATTTCTGCATGACGCTCGACAAGCTGAAGAACGCCGCGTCGGCCGAATGCGAACGCGAGGCCGGCCGACTGCGCGCGGAACTGCACTACGCGGATATCCGCAAGATCCGCGCGCAGGGGCTGCACGCGTTCCTGAACGAATCGCTCGAGCGCGTCTATGCGCTCGGCAACATGGTCTCGCGCGCCTTCATGATGTCCGCGAGCTGAATCGAGGTTTCCATGTATCTGACCATCCGACACGACACGATCTATCGCTATTCGGCGCCGCTCACCTATTCGATCCAGCAGATCCGGATGACGCCGCCTACGCTGCCGTCGCAGTACGTCGCGGGCTGGCGGATCGCCGCGCCCGGCGCGCTCGACGCATCGACCGACGCATACGGCAACGCGCTGCATTCGCTGGTCGTCACGCGGCCGCTGACCGAGATCGCGCTGCACGCGCACGGCGCGATCGACACGCAACCGCTCGACGACGGCCGGCTCGGGCTCGATCCGGGGCCCGTGCCGGTCGAGCACTACACGTGCCCGACGCGGCTCACCGAGGCCGACGACGCGATCCGCGAACTCGCCGTGCCGCTCGGCGCGGGCGACGGGCCCGATGCGTTCGTCGCGCTGGCCGAGCGGATCGCGGGCACGGTTGCGTACCGGCAGGGCGTCACGGCCGCGACGAGCACGGCGGCCGATGCGCTGGCGCTGCGCCACGGCGTATGCCAGGACCACGCGCATCTGATGCTCGCATGCTGTCGCGCCGGCGGCGTGCCCGCGCGTTACGTAAGCGGCTATTTCGATGCGGGCGACGTCGAGCATGCCGCGAGCCATGCGTGGGTCGACGTATGGGTGCGCGAGATCGGCTGGGTGTCGATCGACGTCACGCACGCGCGCTTCGCGGGCGAAGCGTATTGCAGTGTCGCGACGGGGCGCGACTACGAAGCGGCGGCGCCCGTGCGCGGCATGCGCATCGGCGGCGGCGAAGAATCGCTCGACGTGAAGGTGGACGTGCAGGCAGGAGGCGCGCAATGACGTACTGTGTCGCGATGCGCGTGGACGAAGGGCTCGTGTTCCTGTCCGATTCGCGCACCAACGCGGGCATCGATCACGTGAGCACGTTCCGCAAGATGGTGCTGTTCGAGGTACCGGACGAGCAGGTCGTCGTGCTGCTGTCGTCCGGCAATCTCGCGATCACGCAGGCCGTGACGCAGCATCTGGCGTCGCAGCCGAAGACCGATCCGCAGTCGATCTGGCGCGTGCGCTCGATGCACGATGCGGCGCGGCTCGTCGGCGACGCGGTGCGGGCCGTCCACGCGCGCGACGCGCAATCGCTGCGCGAATTCGGCGTCGATTTCAACTGCAGCTTCATCGTCGGCGGGCAGGTGCGCGGGGAGGCGCCGCGACTGTTCCAGATCTATGCGGCCGGCAACTTCATCGAGGCGTCGACGCTGAGCCCGTATGTGCAGATCGGCGAAGCGAAGTACGGCAAGCCGATCATCGAGCGGATGCTGTGCGAAGCGATGTCGCTCGCGGACGCGACGAAGTGCGCGCTGATCTCGATGAACTCGACGATCCGTTCGAACGTGTCGGTCGGCTTGCCGGTCGATCTGCTGGTGTACGAGCGCGATACGCTGAGCGCGACGAAGTTCGCGACCTTCGACGAACACGATCCCTATTACGGGATGCTGAATACGACGTGGGCGCAGCGGCAGCGGGCGATGTTCGACGAGATTCCGAATTTGCCGTGGGCGGAAGTGGGCACGGTGGCGCCGCCGAAAGTGGCGCCGGGGCGGACGGCGTTGCGGGACGGCGCGGAGGGCGACACGAGCACGATGTGCGCGCGAGGGGGCGAGTAGGCGGGCCGCTTTCCCGCGCGGTGCGTTGCCGTTCCATCGAGCGCGGCGATTCGCGGCTGGCATCCCGGCACCGCAAAATCAGACTCGACTGATTCCGATTCCCCTTCGTCTCCACGACAATTTCAGTTCCACGAGGCGCCGGGCATGGCCCCTGCCGCTTCGTGGAAACGATCTGCGATTGCGGCCGCTCCTGTCGAGCGGCCGTTTTTTTGCGTCATGTCACGCTACGTCAACGGAGAACCATGGTGACGATGTCGGTTGAACGACTGATTCCTGAAATCCTGTTCGGCTTCACGGGCCTGGTCGGCATCATCAATCCGATCGGCATGGCTTTCGTGTTTCTCGAGCGCACGCAGTCGCTGACGGAAGCCGAGCGTGCGCAACTGACGAAGAAGCTGGCGATCAACGTGTTCGGCACGCTGCTCGTGATCTTCTTCGTCGGCGCGCCGGTGCTGAACTTCTTCGGTATCTCGATGGAGGCGCTGCGGATCGGCGGCGGGTTCGCGGTGGCGGTCGCCGGCTGGTCGATGCTGAATGCGCCCGACGTGCCGGGCGGCTCCGCGCCGGCGCAGGGCGGCGATCTGCAAAGCCTGATGTCGCGCGCGTTCTTTCCGCTGACGGTGCCGCTCACGATCGGCCCCGGTTCGATCGCGGCCGGTATCGCGCTGCACGCGAACCGCACGCGCGGCGTGGCCGACTATTTGATGTCGGGGGTGATTTCGGTGGCGGTAGCCGCGCTGGTCGCGCTCGCGATCTGGCAGATCTATAGCCGCGCGACGACGCTCGCCCGATATCTCGGCGCCGACGGGACGAAGGTCGCCATGCGCGTGTCGGCGTTCCTGCTGCTGTGCGTGGGCGTGCAGATCATGCTGACGGGCGTGTCGGAGTTCGTCCGTACGGTGGGCGCGCAGGCGGGGTGAGCGTGCTGCAGCCGTCATTCGCCGATATGAGTCGCGCGGCAGCTGACGCCCGCCCTGGCGGCGTCGAACGTCGACGGTCGAAAAGGCGATGCACGGCACCGATCGCCGCCGGACGGCTCCGATCGACACGGCCCGATAGGGCGCGCGGAGCCCGGCATGCGGGCGCGGGGAGATCGACAGCAACCCGGTGAAGATTAGGACTGGTCCGATTTAGTCGCTGCGAAGGAATGCCTAAAGTGGCGTTGGCTATGGCGTCGCGATCGCCCCGCGGCGAACGGCGACATCGTCACCGCACGGTATGCCGGGCGCATGGCCCGACGTGCCGTTGCGGGCAGTCGTTCGGCCGAACGCTGCGCGTCGCCGATGGCCGGTGATCGCGGACTGGATTGGTGCCGAACGACCTGGTCGCCAATCTCCGCGTTTTGGCTGCATTCGTTCATCACAGCCGGGCCCACAGCGATTCACCGCTTACCTGCCGGGCGATACGGGAGTCTCGTCGTGCACTACAACATTTGCATCGCCCGGCCCGAGGGCTACGCGCATTCGGGCGCGTTCACGGAACTCGCCGAAGTCATCGCTTACGGGCTGGAAGATCTCGGTCACGGCGTCAGCTTCAGCGAGAACAACATGATGGCGGGCGCGCGCAACATCGTGATCGGTTGCCATCTTGCCGATCCCGGCGCGACCGGGCACGTCCCGAACGACACGATAATCGTCAATACCGAGCAGCTCCATGTCGACGAACAACCGTGGAACCAGAACATCTACCGCTGGACCGCTCGTTACGAGACGTGGGACTACAGCAAGCGGAACATCGCGAAGCTGCGCCACCTGGGCATCGGGCATGCACGCTACTTGAAACTCGGTTTCCATCCGAAGCTGCGTCGTGTTGCGCATGACGTAGAACAGGACATCGACGTGTTGTTCTACGGCACGATCGGGCCGCGGCGAGCGGCGATACTCGACGCGTTGCGGGCGCGCGGTCTGACAGTGGGTGTCGTGAGCGGAGTCTACGGCCAAGCGCGCGACGCGTACGTCGCGCGTGCCAAAGTCGTGCTGAACCTGCATCACTACGCATCCCACATCTTCGAGATCGTGCGTGTGTTCTATCTGATGACGAACGGCAAGGCCGTAGTCGGCGAGGTGTCGCCGACCACGGCGGTCGACGACGACTATGCGGGCGGATTCCATGCAACGTCATACGACGGGCTGGTCGACGCATGCGTCGAGCTGGTCCGGAATACTTCACGGCGTCGGCTGCTGGAGGCGGAGGCGCTCAGAACGATACGCCGGCATTCGCAGGCACGCGCGCTTGCGCCGCTGCTGAGACCGGAGCCGACGGCTGCGTAGCAGCGCGGACCCGGCGCACCCGACCGTATCCGGTACGGGTCCGTTCGAGTCGACGCGCTACGCCGGGTCGATCGTGAAATTCGCGAACGCGTAGTGCGCGCGGCACGTCCACAGCGTGTCGCCGCCGCGATGGAACACCGCGACGCCGTCGCGCACGGTCATCCGCGCGCGCGGATACACGGCGCCGTGGCCGTTGACGGCCGCGGCGAGATCGTTGCGTTCCTTGCAGGCGGCCCAGTATTCGCCGTCTTGCAATGTCGTCTGTCGTGAGTTCATGTCGACTCCGAGCGAGATCGGTAAGGCGGTGGGGCGTACGCGCGACAGGCTCCGATGCGGACGCTCGACGCTCGCATATGGCAGCGTTATCGAGTTGCAGCAAGATCAGCGCCCTTCAAAGCGTGGCCGCGCCCACCGGCCACCATCGAGCGCCCGCATCGAAGCCGTCGCAGGCGGACGGTGCGCGAGATCCGGAATCGCGTGAGCGTTGCCCGGTGAGGCGCGCTCAGCGCCGTCGATCCGGTACCGCGCAAAACAAGCTTATCGTCGAAGGCACCGTCGGCCTATCGGACTGGGATGATTCGGCAGGTGGGCAATCGACGCTCAAAGCCCCCACGCAAGATAGTGCGACACGCCGATCGTCAGCGCGGCTCCGATCAACGCCGCATACGGCATCGCATTCAGCCACCATGCGCGCTTCGGCACGTCGAGCGCCATGTCGCGCTGCATCTGCGCGGGGAAGCGGCCGCGGTCCTGCCAGTAGTGGCGATAGAGGAACACCGGCACGATCAGCAGCATCGCGATCAGCCCGTTGCGCAGCGTGCCTTCGCCTTGCAGGTTCGCGCCCGCGCCGACGTAGACGAGGTTCGCGTAGCCGCAGATCG